>JADFYE010000001.1:0-81931 GCA_015233195.1 Candidatus Omnitrophota bacterium | reverse complement strand
TGCAAAGACCCGTTCAATACACCATGCATAATATGAATACTCATTATCAAAAATGAAACTGAAAATATACAAGAAGCCTTCCAGGAATAAACCCGTCCAGTCAACTGCTTGCGATAAAAAAATAAAACTCCAAATACCAAAGGAATATACATCCGCATCGGCGGATAACAGTACATTGACCAAGAAATTAATATCCCAGCTATGATCTGACCTATCCATTTCTCATTTCTTAAAAAGAAATAAATTCCCCACACCAAAAAACACGGTCCCATAATCGATTCAAAAGCATGCCGCGAAAAAGTCCACGCCCAAGGCGATATACTCGCGCACAAAGCCGCAGCCAAACCAGCCCTCCTACCGCTTATCAAAGCACCAAGAAAAAATATACCGACTACAGCAACACATGCAAAAAATACAGATATAGCTCGAATCGCAGCCGGAGAATTACTAAAAACTTTCACCCACTGCGCCCCAAAAAATGTGTATATTATTGGTTTCGGAGTACCAAAGCTTAAATCATCAAACATCGGCCAATGGATGCCTCGTCCGCCAATATTAGCTTCTGCCATACAGCTTATCGAAAGCGCGCTGGCAGACTCATCAACATGATATCCCCAGGGAATTTTGTCTAAATACAAAAACCGGAAAAAATTAACGACCAAAATTATGCCGCATACCGCGATCCAAAAAAATTTATTATCTTGTTTCAAACCATCTTTCATCTGAATATCCTAACCTTTTTGCTGAACATTACCTGACTGGCTGCCCTTGTTTCTTTAATTGATCCCTATACCATGCACTTACAGGCGCCCAATGCTCATACGACTGCATACATTTATCTTTTCCATAATACATCAAATAATATCTCGACGTATCACTCCAATAATACTGCACAATTACCTTAGCCCAATCCATAGGAGTTTTAGCTGCTTCCGCAGCCTCCAGCAGCCAATACGTGAACATTCCCTTAGATCTATCCCTATATCCATGAAAATAATCATATAAAAATAAACTTGAAAACAAGACCGCGACCAATAAAAACAGCAACCCAAACAATTTACCCCAATCCATAATTTTGTCCCATAACCATCCTGACAAAAGCATCACAAACGGCCACGCTATCAAAAAACGTAAAGCATGCGGACATTCCGATGTAACTGCTGCTGGTAACATTCCTAATAAAATTAAAATTATTAATACTTTTAACCAAACTCCGTTTATATTATGTTTCTCTTCCGCCGGTCTTTTCCGATTTAATAAATAATTTATTAACAAAATGATACCGCCCAACAACGCGCAAGTATCTACCCAGCTTAATATCTGCCCCGGAAAACCAGTTGAATGCATAACATTAGTTGATCCTTTATAAAACAAAAAATATGGATCAAAATGTGAAAAATAATTCCGTACAAACATCTGCAATATTTCCCATTTATTTGGAGATAAATGTTGTTCCTCCCAATACAATTTAGAAAAAATACTTATCCGATTAAACCGCGTCTGCAAAGACCCATTTAAAATTCCTTGTATAATCGGAATACTCATTATCAAAAAAGAAACTGAAAATATACTAAAAGCCTTCCAGGAATAAACCCGTCCAGTCAACTGCTTGCGATAAAAAAATAAAACTCCAAATACCAAAGGAATATACATCCGCATCGGCGGATAACAATACATTGACCAAGAAATCAATATCCCGGCTATGATCTGACCTATCCATTTCTCATTTCTTAAAAAGAAATAAATTCCCCATACCAAAAAACACGGTCCCATTATAGATTCATAAGCATGCCGCGAAAACGTCCACGCCCAAGGCGATATACTCGCGCACAAAGCCGCAGCTAAACCAGCTCTCCTCCCGCTTATCAAAGCACCAAGAAAAAATATACCGACCACAGCAACACATGCAAAAAATACAGATATAGCTCGGATCGCAGCCCTTGAATTACTAAACACTTTTACCCACTGCGCCCCAAAAAATGTATATATTATTGGTTTCGGAGTACCAAAGCTTAAATCATCAAACATCGGCCAATGCACCCCGCGCCCGCCAATATTCGCTTCTGCCATACAGCTTATAGAAAGCGAGCTGGCAGACTCATCCGCATGATATCCCCAAGGAATTTTATCTAAATACATAAACCGGAAAAAATTAACGACCAAAATTATGCCGCATACCGCGATCCAAAAAAAATTATTATATTGACCAGCCTTATTAAACCCAGCCACATTCAACATTTGTCATCCTGCCTATATTTTATATTTCCCTGTCCAATCATTCCAAAGTACTGTGAACAACCCTCCAAACATATCCAAAGAACTTGAAACAACTTTTACCTTTGAATCTTCCCGATTCGCCCATATAACCGGCATTTCTACAATCTTACAACCCAACTTCTTAAGTAAAAATAACAGCTCAACATCAAAACAAAACCGGTCAATCCTTTGTAAAGCCAATATTGATTTAACTTTTTCCTGCGAAAACAATTTAAATCCGCATTGAGTATCTCTGATTGCCGTACGAAAAAATAATCGCACCAAAATATTAAATATCCTGCCCATAGCCTGACGATACCAAACTTGTCTTTTAACAATATTTGACTCTTTCATCGCCCGAGAACCAATTACAACGTCCCAACCCTGGTCGAATAAAATCAATGCTTTTTCTACCTCAGTTATCGGAGTAGACATATCTGCATCAGTAAATAATATCTGATTATATTTTGATTCCTGCATTCCCTTGCGAACTGAATACCCCTTACCCTGATTTTGTTGATTTTTAACAACACTCAAATAAGGAATATTTTTAGCCAATGAATTGCACAATTCAAACGTATTATCATTACTGCCATCATCCACCACAATTATTTCATAATTAACAAATTTCAAATGCAGATAATCATCAAGCTCTCTAATAGTTTTTTCAATTATCAACTCTTCATTATAGGCAGGAATAACAACCGAGAGATTGTGGTGTGAGAAATTTTTAGAAACCATAGTCCTAAACTATTTTATTTTAATATTAATAATAAAATGTTTGTTTATTTGGACTATTATAAAAGAATATAAATAAACACAAAAGTAAATTTACTTTATTAATGGAAGACCAAAATATTTTGCTTGATCTGCCCAAAACTTTGAAGAATAGATAATTGTATAATATTTTTGAAAAAACATTTCAGCTTGTTTATGATCACCTAAAGACTGATAGGATTGCGCAGCATAATAGCAGGCAAAAGCGTGGTCATCCATGCGGCCTAGAACATCCAGAAATCCTATTAGAGCTGTTTGGGGCTGACCATGGATAAGGTCGTAGTTATTAACGAAATTCACATCCAAATTAATATGGTACCTAAGATTTTCCATTTCTTCCGGTGTTGAATGGTCGAGCAGGATATTACTTTTAGCGTAATGAAAGTCTTCCACGGCTGTTGACATTAATAATCCTTGTTTTTGGCAAATTTCATACAATTCACTACCAGCAATGGGAGATGCCAGCATGATTGCCACCCAATTGAATCCAGCGGATTTCATAAAATGAATACTTTCTAAAATTTCTTCCTTTGTTTCACCTGGAAAACCAATGATAAAAAAAGCGCGAATATATAATTGTTCTTTCCGCATTAGAGCAACGATATTTCTGACTGCATCGAGCGTGCGGTAAGGTTTGTGAATTATTTTATTAAGAACGCGTTCACATCCAGACTCAACTGCCAACGATGCCATTTTTAAGCCGGCCTTTTTTAAGGCAACAATTAGTTCTTCATTAAGATCAGCAACCGAAAGCCCATTCGGAAACTCGATGATTAAGTTGTGTGCGGCGATTCCTTCAAGAATTTTAATCGCGCGGTTTTTATCAAAAAGAAATTGATCATCTTCAATGACAAGGATTTTTACGTTAAATTCTTCTTTTAGTCTGCGGATATCATTTAAAATTCGATCTACACTGTAGAATCGCATTTTTCTACCGTGCACAGAAAAAGAAGCGCAAAAGCTGCAACGGTACGGGCATCCGCGAGATGTCATAATCGGCGCGATGATGTTTTCGCTGGAACGTTCACCATGATAACGATTTTGAATTTGATATTCCTTGAAATCAATAAGATCGTATCGCAAGAACGGAATATCGTCCAGATCGGTTATCAAATCCATTGTCGGATCTAATTTCACGAGCAGTCTTTCTTTAGTCATCCACCCTGGTGCCTTGGCTAAAAATATTTTTTTGTCTTCCGCCATAACTAATCCTGCGAAAGGTTTTTCACCTTCGCCAACCGCGATCCCATCGATCATGGGCGCGGAATTAAAAACATGCTCAGTCATATTGGTTGGCACTCCGCCGCCTGCAACAATAATAGTCTCGGGAAAAAGTTCTCGGATGGTCGCAGCTATGGAATACAGATAATTCGTATTTGAATTAAATATCGCGGAGATCCCTACAATGCTGGGACTAATTCCTTTCAGGGAAGCTAGGATCTTTTCACGTAAAAAAACGTCCCATGGTTTATTTATAAATTCTTCGGCAGAATTTAAAACTAACATATTCAGATCCAAGATCGTGAACCGCGCATCAGTGTGTTTTGATGTATATGTTGCGATCGACAATACACCCATTGGGACAGCCACGATAAGAGACGCTTTAACGCTTGAGACTCCAGACTTTTTCAGGAATTCAATCGGTGCGGCGGGCGGTATAATAAATAATATATTATTTGTATTTCTCAAAAAATCTTATTCCATTTTATGCTTGTTATTTATAATCATTTTGCTTCTATTTTGAACATTTTACTTTAATTGTCTACATAAATTTTTGAATATATTTTGACACCATATATTTGGAATAGTTTTTATGCCTGATCATAACTAATAACACGTACTGACCCTACCTCTTAATACCAAATCCGAAACAACTCCTCCTCCTCTTGGCACATAATTTAATACTTCACCTCTTTCTAAAACCATATCAAAAGCTTCTGAATCACGCGCCTGCTTAACCAACCCCACAACATCATCAATAAGTTTCCTTCGATTTAATTTCACTAATATCTGAACATCCTGTTCTTTTTCACCAACCACTAAAAGCACATCCATATTTAACTCCTTCCTGGATTAACTGTGTAAAAAATATACAACAATAAACTCAAATTGTCAAGTCCCCTGGAACAAGTATTTTTGTTAATTATGAATAAATCAAAATTTATGTGTTTTTTAGACCTAAAAAACTTGACAAATTTAAAATCCAAGGTATATTTTAATGTAAGGAGTTTATATATGCTGATCGGGGAAAAATTAAAAAAAATACGGGAAGATCAAAAGATTTCCATACCAGAAGTATGCAAAATCATGCAGTCTTCCCTGCAAAAAGAAGAAGTTATATCTGATCAAACTATCCGAAATATCGAAAATTCAGTAGTTCAGCCCAGACTTCAAACTTTAAAAAAGTTATCCTCCATATATGGAGTAGATATTTTAGAACTAACTCAAGGCACTGAATTTATCAGCCATTACGACACTATCAGAAACAAAGAACGGGACAATTTTTTCTTCCATGAAAATTTCATTGAATATATAATCTCCCCTAGCCGAGTTCCATTTAAAATCTCTGAATTCCATTTAAATCCCCGCGCTGCTACTCCCATCGAAGCCAGCCCAGTCCAAATAGAAAAAAATACTAACGGCGTTGAACAAAAAATATCTTATATAAAATTTGTTACAGTAATCTCCGGACGTTTAAAAATCCATATTAATGATAAAGTTATTAATCTATACCGCGGAGACACGCATAGTTTTGACGCAACCCAAAAGCATTCTTTTGAAAATATACTAAACAAAAAATCCATATTCCATGTGTATTTAAATCCAAAACATTATTGACGAGGAATTTAAAATGAAAAAAATTTTGATTATTGAAGATAATCCGACTTTAAGCGAGATATTTGTGAAGATATTAACGCCGATGGGTTTTATGTTATTGACTGCGTTAACTGGAAAAACTGGACGAGAACTTGCCCAGCAAGAAAAACCTGACGCAATATTTTTAAATATAAAACTTCCAGACACCAATGGGATAGAATTGCTGCAAGAAATAAAAACCATCGTGCCTGAAACATTTGTGTTTATGATAACGTCTGTTCACGACCAGAATCTGGAAAAAATTTTAAAAGAATTAGGAGCTGTAGAAGTAATACCTAAACCCATACACAGTGAAAAGATCAAGACCCTGCTCTCTTATCACCTTAATTTGATCAACACCCAAGCTACGGTCAGGACTCCAGCCAAAATATTAATTGTAGACGACGAGGAAGGAATTTGTTTTTTTATAAAAACCGCTTTGAATCTTAATTTTAAATGTGATGTAACAACTGCATTCAACGGAACAAAAGGTATGGAATTATTAAAAACCAATCAATTTGATCTTGCGATATGCGATATCAAGGTCCCGGAAATGAGCGGCCTAGATGTTATTGAGCAGGCTATTAAAGAAGGCGTGAAAACCAAATACCTAATAATATCCGGATACAATTCAAAAGATGTAATTGAACAAGCCGCTAAACTCGGAGCCATTTACTATTTTCAAAAACCTTTTGAGACCAAAGACTTGATCGAAAAAGTTAAGATCATACTAATGACTATGAATAAATATATTCCAAAAAAAGAATAAAAAAGCAGTGTTAACTCTTAACGAAACCCGCCTTTATTAAATCCACCGCCGCCGTCTCTTCTGCCGCCTTCACGACCGCCGCGACCACCGCCGCCGCCAAAACCACCGCTTCTGCCGCCGCGAAAACCACCGCCACCGCCGCCACCACGACCGCCACGAAAACCACCGCCGCCGCCTGATTCACGAGGACGAGCTTCATTTACAGTTACCATTTGTCCTTTGATATCTTTGACACCAGCTATCGCAGCTTCTGCTTCAGCTTTATTCGCCATTTCAACAAAAGCAAATCCACGAGGAGCTCCAGTCATTTTATCTTTAATTATAGCTACAGAGTCAACTTGACCAAACGCGCCAAATGCCTGTTGCACATCATCTTGAGAAGCTTCACGAGGTAAATTACCAACAAAAATATTCATTTAATTTCTCCTATTTAACCAAAAAGCCCCGCCTATGGCAGGGCTCTTTGATAATTATGTTCATCCACAATAATTATGTGGAAGGTTATTTCTTGACAACGTTTTTAGCCTGTTCGCCTTTGGGACCATTTACGATCTCAAATTCGACTTCTTGGCCTTCGCTCAAAGTCTTGAAACCTTCACCTTGGATTTCGCTATGATGCACGAATACATCTTTGCCCGATTCGGGAGTAATGAAACCAAAACCTTTTTGGTCATTAAACCATTTTACTTTACCTTTAACCATTACTAACTACCTCCTTTTACTGTTAAACTAAATATGCATGAATCTAAACAAAAAAACCGCAGGTAATTTCAACTTCTACCATGCGGTAAGAATGTTTTCAATTCAACTGCGACATAAGTATGAACTATTTTATCTATTTTGTCAACAAAAGACCTTAACTATATTTTAAACCAACTAATTATACAATTTTCCGACGACAAATGTTTTTAAAAATAATTATTTAAATTATATTTTAATTTTTATCGGGGTTATACTTAATATAATCGGCACCACACCAGTAAAACTCCCTTGTTCAAATTGAACTAACATCGCTGGGTTGAATTTAAATTCCACTCCGCGATTTTCTTTTATAATTTCGCGTTGCATATCTTTACCAGTTAAATCAATACCTCCATTAGTAACATCTCCCACCATTGCCGGATCAAATCTATTTGTGCCATCGTCTTCATCTAAACACTTAAGAACTCTTTTAATATAATCCACTTTTTCTCTTCTTGTTTTTAATGCCTTAATTTCATTTAATGCATCAGCAGGATCTAGATCGCTTTCTAAAATATATTCGGCAAAAGCTGCATAAAACGCTTGCGAAGTTACAGTCGCATGATTTTCTAAAACAATTCTTGATAATAGTTCCCATTCAAAACTAGACGCTGGTCCTCCCATAGCCCACAAAAAATTTTCATCAGTTATTTGATCTATTGCATCAGCTATTGAAGCTGAAAGATCTTCTAAGGAAAAACCTCGCGCTTCCCTTGAATTCTCATTTATAACCAGTTCTTGAGGAGACACGCCAATGGCACCCAAAAAATTAAACTTACTCGATTCATCCCAGTCAGGTAATAATTCATTCAAAGTGCGAAACAACTTCGGACCTGAGATAAATGCCTCTTCTAATAGTTCGATTTTAATATTACTTCCAACATACTTAATACTTTCCTGCCCTGAAGATATCACATTAAGTTCAAGTCTATACGATTTCCCTTCTACCAAAATTAAATTACGTTTCAACCAATGTTGGGCTAAATATAAAACATCATCCACTATCATAGCCTTATCATCAGGATCATTAGGATCGTTAGGATAGCCTGGGTCGAATCGATATTCATATTGATTAATTCTATTAATGTATTTTCTTCTTTGGGATGCAGTTTTCAAACTATCCATCTCTATCTTAACAGATTGAGGACTAAGTCCAGATTCTCTAACATATTCAACAAAAGACTGCGCAAAATTATAAAAAATTTGTTCATCACCCGAATACTGCTTAGCCATTTTAAATAATTTTCTCCAATTAACAACATTTCTATCTCGTTCCCATACTGGATTAATGTCTATTAATTGTAAAATAACATGCTCTTTCTCACCTTCTATATCAATTTCCTCCTCAGTATCACTAGCCTCATTCCCTATAGATACCGCAGACGCATTAGCCATGTATTCATGAAAATCAAACCTTTCAAGAAATCTCCATCCAACTAAAAAACTACTTAATTTAATTAATAACGATTCTACAGAATCAAAAGCTGCGCCAAATAATTCTATTCTTATATAATTTTTTTCGTTTTTTACTGTATAACTAATATTTTCTCGACCTGAAGATATCTGGCTAAGTTCCAAAGTGTACAACTTAGTGTTTACTAAAATCTGATGCGTTGCAAACCATCCCTGCGCATTTTTAAGAATAGAACCTTGATCAAAGCGCTCTCTCATTGTTGCAATTGCGATCATTTCATCTAATATATCTGTAATTTTTTCGTTAAGAACACTGGTAGAATTTGTAGGTATTCCAAAAAGAAAAGTATTATTACGCCAAAGAGTAACCGCAAACCCACTTTCACCATCTTCACCATCTTTAACCACAACCAATTTATATAACCTGCCTTTTGATCTAAATATAATTTTTCTCATAAACCTAATATCTTTTACTTTAGAATCATTGCTGTCTTTTACAGTGTCCGAATCAATATTATCTCTAATCCGTAATAATTCTGTACTGCTAGCCATAGTCGAGTCTGATTTCATTGCAAAGTCACGTCTATTCACTATAAATCTTTCATTAAGCGGAGCTTTATCGACCCGTACTTGAACCCTGGCATTATCCTCATCTATCATTGCTTTTTCTGCAGGAGTGACAGCTCGTGTTCGATCAATAACTTTAGACAACATTGCAAGATCTTCCCCTCCGGAAAAATATTTACGCGCTGTGATTTTTTGTTGGGTGGGGTCGTATTCTTCTTTAATATATTCGTAAGCACCTTTTTTGAATGAAGCTAAATACTGTTGATAAATTTTTTCTTTTGCTGCAGGATCGTCGGATAATACGCCGCTGGTTTTGGATTTATCCGAATATACCTGATTCAACAATGCGTTCTTTATGGCTTGTTTGTACCAAGTTGCGAGGATCATTGAATAAAACATTTGACGGAGTTGGGCGAAATGCGCGCCTTCATTAACTTCTTTTTCGATAGCAGGTACAATTATCTCTTTTAAAATTTTAGAAGATATCCCCTCACCCTGCCCTCTCCCCAGAGGCTGGAGAGGAGTTCCGCTGTTTTGCTTTTTCTCTGACACTTTATACTCTTTTTCCGTTAAGACCTTTAGGTGCGCGCCTACGACGTACCCGGCATTATCTTTCTCATACACTTTTGCCTTATCCGCTACGATCCATATTTTATTCAATATCCCCTCACCCTGACCCTCTCCCCAGAGGCTGGAGAGGGGATCAAGCGACCCTTTACCTCTTTTATAAATCTCCCCATATACCCCTTCCCAAAACTTCTTTCCATATTCTCCTTCAGGGGAGAGCATTGACGCGGTTAATTGTTTTAAAATATAATCCTGCGCCAACATATCCTGACCCATTTGGGTCTTGCCTAATTCATTTTCAATAATCCGATCAGGTTCATTCGGAGACAAATTGACCCAAAGATCTTTTTCTTTAATAGTCATGGCTGCGAGAAAATATTTAACCAGCTTTTGTGATTCTGCTTTAAATTCAGGTGAATTAATCTTCATGCCGGTTTGTCCGGCATTAACAATAAAATCAAATAATAATGGATTTTCAGGATGGACTTGCAAGCCTTTAATCAAAACTGGTTCAAAAGCTGATAAAGGTGCAAGCATGGTTCCAACAGGAGGCAAAGTAAGCTGCGCATAACCAGTACCTACGAATAAATTCGTAAATATAAAATTAAATAAAATTATAAAACAAATTAAACGCTTTAACACAAAATATCTCCTAGATTAATTTTATGGAATAAAAGTATGCCATATAATTAATAAAAAGCAATAGAACCAAAAGTTATCAATTATTAATATTAATAACTCGCCAACCTTCACGTTCCTGCAGGTCAGGGGTATGCGCTTTAACTGACACTAAAAGATGATCAGGGTCTGCTAAAGCTTTGATAGGAAAAGTTATGAGTAAATCTTTACTATTAGGAGATTGCTCGACTTTTGCTTCTGGAACAAAAATCGGATTATTTTTTTCAAACACAAAAATTTTAGTATTTTTTTCTTCAATATCCAGCCTAATCTTTGGCATTTGATCAAAAGCCAGCTTCTTACTATAACCCAGCAAATATACTTGCACTTTAGTTGAAGCTTCCGCCCAATAATCTGAATTTAATTTTATATAAACAAAATTATCGTCCTTATTAAAAATGACCGCACCAGTAGCGTTCAAAGCTGATTCACCGGATTTAGTAAGATTTATCTCGGGTAATTTGCAAAACAATTCGTTCTGCCTGACAAACGTGACAAGATACGCGTGATTATAGGCTATTTGTGTCTTAAAAAAAGCTATGGCTGCTTTCTTTTTTATAATGTCCTCTCTACTCAAAGGTAAAGTAAACCAGTCCATATGTTCATTTTCAAATTTTTTAGGCGGCAGCCAAGTCAATTCTGGATGAAAACCTCTTGGCGTCGGCCATTTTGAAGCAGCATGAACCAAAAAAGTATACACATCATACGGCGGTATTTGATCTTTAAGATCCCAAAGCGCGACTTGAAGAAATAGAAATGCCGCGCGATGATCCCGCTGAGAATCCAACTGGCTGGCAACGAATATTCGGGTTGGTTTAAAATCCAAAAGAACCTGTTTAAGATCATTTAAAATGCTATCCCCGAGATAAGGGGAGCCGGTTGATAAAGCTTCAGCGTAAGGCACTTTATTTACTCTGGTTAATCCGGTTTTAAAAGGTTTTTTTTCCGACCAGAAAGATTTAAAAATATCTTCTGTACCCCAATCCGGATACCCCAAAAACACCAACTGATCTGACTTTACCCCTAAAGAACCCATGCTATTAGTAGATTCCTTAGCCCTTAATTTCCCCATCATCAATACTGCTTTTTGACGGATCACTAATCTTTTCTCATACACGATAAAAGCCGGTTCATTATTATCGCCATTGGTCAAATAAATTATTTTAAGAGGAATATTCGATTTAACTAATTGGTGAATTAGTCCGCCGGTAGCAATCGCGTCATCATCCGGGTGGGGAGACAATATCAAAACCCTATCATCTTGAGAGAAGGGACCCAAAGGCCGCAATTCTATATCCTGCGCTGAGCAACAAAAATCAAAACATAAAAACCAAAACAAAAATAAAAATAACTTTTTATAATTCATCATTTAAATATCTATATCCCCATAACCTGTGGATTTTTTTTAAGTTCTTGAATTTGTTCCGGAGCAATAACCGAGGCAGAAACCACCATTTTAATCGCTTCCTCATTGGTCCATCCGGGATCTATAGTATCTTTTTCTTCGACTAAAAAAATAAAACCAGCTGCAGGATTAGGAACATGGGGCATAAAAACCCGGAGCAGCGTCTTTCCAGTCTGTTTATCCTCGATCTTTCCCGCAACAAAAACTATTGCCCACACCCCACTCCAACGCGCCAATAATACTTTTTTAAACGATTGCTCTTTTCCCTCGCCTGAAAAACTTTTAGACAACTGTTTGCCTACCTGATACACAGAGTTAACTATTGGTATGCGCTGAGAAATCCACTCAATAAAATGAAAAAGTTGTTTACCCATAAAATTACTTACAATCAAACCTATCAAATAAAGAAATATCAAAACCAATAAAATACCCAACCCAGGAATCTGTCTTATGTCCACAAACCTGTCCAACAATGACATTACTTTTTTGTCGATCAATACATAACACAATTTAACCGCCATATATGATAAATATAACGGAATTATCGCCCAGAGTCCGCGAAAAACATATTTACGTAAATGACCCATAAATTTTTTCACCCTACTCTCCTTACATTAAAAAAGGTTTTTTCTATCAACATTAAACCAAAATCAAATAAAACTTTAAACGATAATTTGCTATTCCCCGCATTCCGGTTGCGGAATTTATAAGCAATTTCTTTAAATTTAACTTCCTGATCAGCTGAAGCAAAAATATCCAATAAAATTTTATATCCGCGTTGACTTAAACGTTTTACTATTCCCATAAAAAAATCCCGTCTCATCATAAAAAAACCGCTCATCGGATCTTTCAAATCACATCTGGTTATTTTACGCGCTAACCTAGTAGCAAAGCGGCTCATTTTACTGCGTGATTCATCCCAGCCCTCAGCGCTGCCTCCATCAACATATCTGCTTCCTACCACAATATCTAAATCCTCATTTTTCAAATACTCAAACATTTTTGGAAGTATAATCTCATCATGCTGCAGATCAGCGTCCATAACTGCCACATAAGCCGCAGCTGAAGATAAAACACCTTCCACTGCCGCAGACGATAAACCCCTCCTCCCAATCCGATGTAAACATCTTACTCTGCAATCACTCAACCCAATTTCTTTTACTAATTCGTAAGTGCCATCTTTCGAATCATCATCAACATAAATAACTTCCCAGTTAATACCCTCCAAAACTTTACTCAGTTTTTCCAACAAAGGCTTAACATTATCTTTCTCATTATAAGACGGAATTATAATGCTTAACTCTGCTGACTGCATGTTTTATTTACCTCCCAAAACATCCGAACGAATTAAGAAAAACTTTTTTGTTTGCGGAATGTTAACTTTGAAAAACCCAAATTTTGAATAATTAGTAAAAAAATAAAACCATTCTTTATCTTCTTTAAATCTTGAGTCTTCAAATAATTCGGAAGTTACTAATATCATATTTACTTGTTTTTGTGTCATGAAAGATAAAAACCCCTCACCAGCTTCTTTTTGCATAGGGGGCACTGATTTAAAATGATCATTCACCCAAAAAGTTATTCCGCCAATAGGATCCAGCAATATAACATCTTGCTTTATGGGCATAGTCCGCATTATCTCAGTAATATGAAATATTTCCTGGGCATTCGCCGAAACCGGCGTAGCATAGCTTGAAAAACAATTAGGAGTCATACCTAATAAAGCAATACCCAATAACAACGCTTTTTTAATATCATTTATTGGGATCATTGCCGACGATTTAAGCATGACAGTTCCACAGAGCAACACAACCACAAAAAAATTCAGCAAACAATGATTACGAGGATAAATAACTAGAATTGTGATCAATATTGTAATCATACACGCCAAACTCGGAATAAATAATCTGGCATTATCAATAATGTTTTCTTTTATATTCGGTTTTATCTTAACCAACAAATATGTTACCCACCCCAATAAAAGCCCTACGAGAAGGTAGGCTTCCACGCTGAGACGCATATTAAATGGAACAAAAATATTAAAATGAAAGAAAAAAAACTTAAAGAAGTTA
The DNA here is from genome assembly GCA_015233195.1 of Candidatus Omnitrophota bacterium. GTDB lineage: Bacteria > Omnitrophota > Gorgyraeia > Zapsychrales > Zapsychraceae > JADFYE01. The sequence continues at coordinate 67,830 of JADFYE010000001.1, read as the reverse complement.
GTTATAAAATTTACTATATTAGCGCCTACATGTTTTATAAACATCCCCGGATTATTTCTTAAAGCCTCACCTATCGTAGTGGCATTGCCGAATTCTTTTTTAGTAATCTGAACCCAATCTGTCCATCCATTTAAAGATGATTTATTCCATTGAACCCAATTCTGAGAAAAATGCGAACCAAAAGCACAAAATTCACGCTCTTCTTTATTATTAAATAACGCCGGCACTCCCTTAAAAAACCCAATGGTTAATAATATTAAAAATAAAACTATCCCGAGAGCGATCAAATCTTTACGGTTAAAAGTTTTACGCTTTGTTATTAAAAATCCAATATAAACAAAAAATAAAATTAAGAAAGCCACAAAAAATTCTGCCCGAATATAAGACACCAATAATAATCCTACGGTAGAAATCGCCAAACTGTCTGTCAATTTTTTAGGTATAGCCGCAAGTATTAAAACCAATAATAACGAGCATAAAGCAAAATGGTTAACCTGAATAACTTGATTTAAATTAAGACGGCTTACTAAAAATATAAAACTTACAATAGCTGCTGAAAATATTGGCACTCGATAAACCCGTAAAGCAATGAAAAGAAAAACTGGTAACGCAGCAGTTAATAATTGTAAATTTAAAAAAAACAATGCTCCGCGGTCCGGAGTAAACAAATGCAAAATATAATACCAAATCTGATAAAAAGGTCCTGCAGAAATTCCACCTATCCCATTTTCACTTAAATGCACCCCTGTACTCATATAGCTTGCTTCATCATACAATGGCAAGTCAACGTACTGTCCCATTCCATAAGTAAACTTCCATCCCATAAGCAAAAGAAACGCAATCAGTATAAGATCCGTTTTAATAAAAGCTATTTTCTTAAGCACCTTGCCCCTCCCGTCGTATTAATTTAACAACTATCATTATAAATAATCCGGTCAGACACAAATTCAAAGCTAAACTCAAGCCCGCGACATTCATAACTGAACCGCTTAATCCATAACCCATAGCAGTAAAAAGTACTCCTGCGCCCACTTCACCTCGAGGAAACATTGCCACACTCAAAGCCAAACGATCTTTCCAAATCGTATCTTTTCGATAACAAAAAAATAAAAAACATTTACCTAAATTAGACAATACCGTTAAGGCTAAAACATGCAGAGCTAAAATCCAGATGCTTAAGCTTTCTGTACCGATCTTAGGCAATGAGCATCCTACTAAAAAAATAAACAAAGCTTTCAAAATATTATCACTTATATATACCCATTTTATCGACGTACGCGCCTGAGCATTTTCAGCAGCGATCAAAGCTCCAAACACAAAAGACGGCAACAAAACCCCGATATCAATATGAAAATTATGTTTTATCAGCTCGACCAACAATACTATGCCGATTCCATACCCAATCAACCAAAATAATCCAGGAGGAATTTTTACCGTATGTAATTTGTAATAAGCAAGCGTCAGCAAAGCCAATACACAAAATACAACATACACTAATTCCGGACGAAAACCGATAAAAATTATCTGCAAAGGAATTAACAATAAAATAGCGTCGAAATCATCGAATACTGCCAATACTTGAGCTTTCTTGAATACCCAAGTCTGTTTTAATCCAGCTGCTTCCAACATGGCAAATAAAACCCCGGCTGAAGTAGGCGCAGCAAAAACCCCGATTAAAAACGCGCTTTCCCATCGAATTTGAAAAAACCATATAAAATACAATCCGCAAAAAATCCAAGGTAAAGCCGCAGCTAAAAACGCGAACAAAAAATCGAAACCATAATCCTTGATACGTTTCTTATCAATCGTAAACTCTAGTCCAACCCCAAGCATAATATAGGCTAAACAAACTTTAGTTACTACATCCAGCCCAGATTTTATAGATGAAATATCATAATATTGAGAAAATAATATGCCGCCTATCAAAAGCACACTATATAAAATCACTAACCCCATTTATAGACTTCCCCATTCTATATTTTGTAATTTATAGACGGATCTACTTGTTCAACAAAAAACAATAACTTATTATAAATTGCCCGGATCTCTTCAGGCTGCAACAGTGCGCCAACCAAAGCATGCTCATCCCAAGCTTGAAACTTTCCTCGATATTTACCAACTACCATTATATCTTGACCTACTTTCGCATTTTTAACTGTTCTGGTCAAAGTCAACAAAAAATTATCTGAATCAAACAAACCATCTACCGAAGCGACCGAAAATGATATTACAATATCATTTTTTAAAAAGATGGGCATGGCTTGATCTACTTTAAAAGATATATCAGTTATTTTATTTTCAATAAAAGATAGTCTCGGCTGTGCATCTAAAAATAAATATCCTTCAAAATCCGCCCGCCGTCCATACTTATGAAAACTTGGATCTATATAAAACGCCTCCATAGTATCCTGTTTAAACAAAGACAATATCATATGCGCGGATTCATCGACCATAAAAAAACCTGGTTCTTTTACCATCACATAATTAACAATATATGGACCGTTTAATATGGTTTTTAATTTTGTATATACATATGCTGCTAACTCTGAACACAACCCATAGCGACCGCCTTCAAGCATCAATAACCCATCTTCACCAAACTTATGAATATTATGTACCGTCCACGTACGTTCTTTAAAATTCAAACTTAGCGAAACTTCCGGCTTTATCAATGCTGGAAACCCTGAATATTCCAAATTTCGCATGCTATTCATTATTTCAGCATAATAAGGAGGTTCGGACGCTGCGGCAAAACCTATTTGGCTTTTAAAAAATATAAGACCAGCAATTATAAAAAGATTGAATAATGTTTTTTTCATGTTTCCTAAATAACTTAAATTATTAAATATCAATTCCAAACATTTTTTTAATTATAATCCCTAGTATAAATGTGATCGCAGCAATGCTTAGACTCAAAACTGCCATTTCAATAAAACGTTTTTTAAAATCTAATTTTTGAGCTACTGAAATATAGAACGTAAAAAACCATATTTCAAACAATGCTATACTAAGCGCTATACCCAAACAAACAAAAACATTTTGTAAAAAAAGATACGGCAAGACTAACGCCACCACTGTACCTAGATATGACACTCCAGTATAAATACTGGCTTTGATCGGGTCTTTCTCATTTGCTTCGCCTTTAGTCGATAAATATTCAGATGCTGCCATAGACATTGCTGCAGCTACGCCAGTGATTAAACTGACCATGCCGATCAAACGGGTACTGTTAAGTGCTAAAGTAAAACCTGCCAACATCGCCGTAAGCTCAACGATAGCGTCGTTTAAACCTAAAATCACCGAGCTCACATACTTTAAACTATCCTCATCAATAAGATCAAGCAGCCCCTCTTCATGTTTCTTTTCATCAGCAATTATTTTACCTAAAGTAGGCGCTAAAACACCGCTCAACTGCCCATAAAATTTTTCCGCGCCAGATTCTTGGTTCTCCATAAACCTCAAAACAAAATTCAATCCGCACATTTTAGCCATAAACACATAAAAATTAACTTTAAAATTATCCGGACCCACCTCGTCGCCGGTCAGTCCTTTAAATATATTATAATGTTCGAGCTCTTCTTTCGATATTTTTTCCAAAATAGCAGCATGTTCTTTTTTATTAACTATAACGGCTAATTTTTTATACACCAAATGCTCGGTGATCTCATTTTTCTGAGCTAATAAAATTTTGGATTTTAATTCAAGATCCATAACATTTTCTCCTTCATTTTGGTCTATTTTACTTCAAACAAATATTTAACCATAGCGTTTATTTATGGTTTTTACCAATCAATCGGATAATAATCTTTTAAAAATTTTCCGCACCAATGGCTGCCAGTTAATATCCCATGAAAAAAAGGATCGCATACGCGCGCTGCACCATCCACTATATCCAACGGAGGCTGAAAATCATGTTCCTCTTGTTTACGAGCAGACAGCATTGCAGGGTCTTCATCTGTTACCCAGCCAGTATCAACCGCGTTCATAAAAATCCCATACTTAGCCAGATCACTCGCCGAAGTGTGGGTCAACATATTCAGAGCAGCTTTTGCCATATTAGTATGCGGATGCCGGTCAGATTTTTTAAACCGCAGAAATTTTCCCTCCATAGCAGAAACATTAACAATGTGTTTCTTGCCAGTGTTATCTCTTTTCATCATAGTCGATAAACGATTGCATAAAACAAATGGAGCTATTGCATTAACCAACTGAATCTCTAACATTTCCGACGTTGGAACTTCACCTAAACGTAAACGCCAGCTATTATTGGTACGTAAATCTACTTGTTGTAAATCCGCGTCTAATTTTCCTTTTGGAAAAACCTCGTCAACAGCCAGAGCATTATCATAAGTATATGGTATCTGCGATAACTGCGCTGACGCGCGTAAGCCAACCCCAGGCGTTTTTCCCGTCCAAGTAATCGGCAAGTTCACGTCTTGAGCTGAAACTGAAACAACCTTCATTAATTGTTTTTTACATTCTTCAAACGGACGTAACAGTTCTGCAGCACCCCGTGGTAAATCACTAAAATTTAAATTCTCATTAGGCATTAAATGTGCGTAAAATCCCGGAGGACGACGAACTGTCTGCGCCGCGTTATTTATCAGAATATCCAGCCGGCTATATTTTTGTTCAATATAACTGCAGAATATTTCGACGCTGGGAGTATGCCGCAAATCTAAACCATAAATATGCAAACGGTCTTTCCATTTTGTAAAATCTTCTTCTTTAGAATAGCGTAACGCAGAATCAATTGGAAATCTGGTCGTGGCTATAACTGTAGCACCAGCACGCAGCATCATCAAAACCGCCTGATAACCAATCTTAAGGCGAGAACCTGTAATCAAAGCAACTTGCCCAGCCAGATCTGCAGTTTGAAAACGCTTTTGATAATTAAACTCCGCGCAAGCCGGACACATTGAATCATAAAATGAATGAAGTTTAGTATATTCAGCTTTGCACACATAACAGTTGCGGGGTGAATTTAATTCTGCAGTATTATCCGCACTTTGGTGCGCAATTTGTTTTGGAGCAACAAACACCGCAGCTTCGCGCGCCGCGCGAATTCCAGTATTTTTACGTGCTTCCCGCTCTTTATGAACTTTTATCCTACGGGTTATACTTTTAAGCTGTTTTTTGCGTTTAATAAATTCATGTTTTTCTGGACGGGAAAATGCTCCTGCAGCTTTAAGTAAAGCTATTCGCTTCTCATCCGGCAAATGCGCCATTTGATCAGGATCATTTATAAGCGTTTCCAATAACGAAACACACTCTTCGATTTTTTCAGGTAATATTTTAGAATTAATTTTATTCATATTTTTTATATTGCAATCATTTTCCAACAACGGTGTATTTGTTTATTCCTATAATCTTCAGGAATGGTTTTAGCAGTTATTTCAGTCAAACCCTGCACTTTTAATCCGTCAAACTTTGGTGTGAAACGCTGATGATTGGTCGAGAAAAATACAAAAGAATCCGGCACCATTACTTTTAATACTTGTTGCAACAATTGTGGATGATCCCGGTCAACATCAAAGGAACGTTCTTGTTCATGGTCTTTAAAAAAGGATGGAGGATCAACAAAAGCCAACGTAAATTTATATTTTTCTCTAGCTGCGTGTATCAAGTATTTTTCAACGTCAAACCGCTCAAAAATATGTTTTGAGTCAGTCGTTATACCATTCAATTTAAAATTATCTTCTGCCCATTTTAAATAAGTGGCTGACCTATCTACTGTAACTGTGCTTTGGCAGCCGCCCAGAGCTGCCGCACAAGAAAACGTCCCGGTATATCCATATAAATTTAAAAAATCTTTGCCAGCTGCTAATTTACGGATCATTGATCTGGTATCTCTATGATCAGAAAACAAGCCTGTGTCCAAAAAATCGTCGAGATTAACCCAAAACTTTAGGTCATTTTCTTTTACTTCTAACCTTTCATTCTGCGAACCCATTTTACTATACCGCAAACCCTCTTCAACTTTTGTCTGCCTGCGTTTAATATGCACCAGCTCTAATGGAACTTTCAACGCATTACCTACCGCCTCTGCCATTTGTGGAAGCCAATCCGGTAAAGATTGTTTATGCACGTATTCTCCGACTACCACATGCCCAGCATACCAATCAACTACCGCGCGCACCTCAGGTATATCCCAATCATATAAACGGAAACATTCAATATTTTGACGGGAAAATTTTTTTGATAAATGAGCAAACCGCTTGCTAACCCGATTCGCTAAAATTTCCGCATGATAGCTGATTGATTGCTGTTCATCTAAATTATTTTTCATGACGGACATGATATCATAAAATCCTCAAGCTTTTCCTACTTTAAATTTTTTACCTTTGATCTTACCCGCACTCAAACGTTCAATCGCGTGCTCAACTTTATCATTAACAATAGCCGCATAACTATTAACTTCTAAAATATTTATTTTGCCAACCTCGTCCCCTTTAAGTCCTGCATCTTTAGTCAAAGCGCCTAAAATATCTCCGGGGCGTATATTGTCTTTCCTGCCTCCGCTGATATAAATGGTAGACATGGATGGACGTAAAATAACTGGTTTAAATTTTTCCAATTGGTTTATTTCCATAGTCAAACAATCAACAGTCAAATATTCACCAATCAATTTCAAAATTTCAAATTCTTTATTAATGTATAAACTAAGCGCTAACCCTTCCTGCCCTGCCCGTCCAGTACGACCAATACGATGAACATAAAGCTCAGGGTCATTAGGCAAATCATAATTAATAACTGCGCCCACATCTTTCACATCCAGCCCACGCGACGCCAAATCAGTAGCTACTAAAAACCGACAGCTTTTATTTTCAAACTTAATCAAGATTAAAGTCCTCTCCTGCTGTTCAAAATCAGAATGTAACTGTAAAGCATCCATTTTATTTGACCGCAGCAACGCTGCTACTTTATTACAAATTTCTCGAGTATTACAAAATATAAGCGCGGACTCTGGACGGTAATGACCTAATAAGCGCAATAAAACATCATTCTTTTCCCCTTCAACTTTAAAAAATAATTGTTTAGTAGTGGTGTTACGATGCTGTGAATCAATTGTAACCTGGGCTGCATCTTCTTCCATAAGACTGGAGCTTAATGATTTAATTCCATTTGGAAACGTCGCCGAGAACAGCATAGTCTGACGCTTCTTAGGTGTAAAAGAAGCAATGTGTTTTATTTCCGCAAGACTGCCAACCTCCAGCAAACGGTCTGCTTCATCCAATACTAAAACCTTAACTGCAGAAAGAATAAGCGCGCCGGTTTGAAGTAATTTAGTAATACGACCAGAAGTGCCAACGATAATGTGTGCGCCTTGTTTTAGCGACTTAACATCATGACGTTCTTCTGATCCACCCGATATAGTAAGCACTTTAATATTACTAGTAAATCGCGCTAACCTACGGATTTCATTCGTCACCTGTTTAGCCAATTCCCTGGTGGGAACCAAAACTAAAGCCTGCGGGTTTTGATTAGTCACATCTAATTTATTTAAAATACCTAACGCGAACGCTGCGGTTTTACCACTGCCGGTATTAGCCTGCCCGATAAAATCCCGATTGCTTAAAATAAACGGTAAACCTTTTTCCTGAATAGGTGTCATTTCTAAATAACCTAAAAATTTTAAGTTATCAAGGATCTCTTTACTCAAACCCACACTTTTAAAATCTTTAGTTTTTTCTATCACTATATTCTTCTTTCTTATAGAAAAGGGACAGACATGATCAATAAATCACGCCTGCCCCTTTAAAACTACAAAAATAACTTTACAATCAAATTATTGTAAAATACCGCCGGTTGTAATTGTAAATGATCTGGTACCTGTACTCGCTGAATTTGGAGTAGCAACAATTGCATATGTTCCTGTTCCCATACCGCAAGCATAAGAATAACCAGAATAATTACCAGTACAATAATCCGTATTCAAATATGGAGGAGTAGCTCCAGTTAACATTGCTGAAGAAGTAGGATATGTCCCATTGTTAGCAGTTGAATAGGTTTCAATAGATGTCGATAATGTTTTTAAAGTACTTTGTGCCAATGCTTCGTTAGCAGATACTTTTGCGCGTAACAAGTTAGGTATGGCAATAGCAGCTAACAAAGCAATGATCGCTACAACGATCATAATTTCAACCAGCGTAAAACCTTTTTGTCCCCTTCTCATACATCCTCCTTGATTAAAAATAAAAATACAAAAGTAATTTATTTGTTTAATTCTACCACTACTAGCCATTAAAAACTAACAATTAATTTTCACCTCATTTTAAACACTGTTCTATTGTCTTTTGTAAATAAACAGCAGTTTTATCATCTATATATTCAGAATGCTGCAGACCAACAGGACTATCTTTGAAAAGCGTAGCATAAAATACGCACGCGGTTAAATATGTACCAATGATACTAGGGTGCCGGTCATCCAAATATAAATTCAATTCGGGTTTTTCTGACCTGACCTTTTTCCAGACAATACCGACCGGCGCAAGCATAGCACTATTTTGTTGAGCCATATGCGTATAACTGGAATTGACCCTTTCCTGATTAGCATTTTTATTTGCCATAGCCATATAAAAAACTACTTTGGCATTAAAGTTTGCAGCTTTAACCATTTGATTTAATTTTTTTGCATATGCGTATACTTGTGCTTCCAACACCATTTGATTCTCAATCGCAGGCATCTGACTTTGCTCCTGCAACACTACAAAATCCCAATCTCCTCTTTTAATTTTTCCAAGCAATACCGGATCAGCTGAGTGTTGAGCAAACGTATATCCTCCAGGCGCATACATTTCATATTTCATTTCAAAATTCCGGGATTTAGCAAGTTGAGCAATCATCCCTGGCAAATCATTTATAGAAGTAAGGCTATTACCAATAAATAAAACATTTATCTTCTTAGAATTACCGGAAGAATTAGTAAGAGAAAAAAATAATAAAAAAACCGTACAGACAACGCAATAAAAAATTTTATTTCCCATTAAAAAATATTTTTTCATATTTAAATTATAAACCAAGATTAAAAAATGTGTTCATACTGGTTTTTTTAGCCAAGCTCATTGCTACAAACATCCGTCCCTTAAGAAACAAGTGTTCGGAAGGATGTCCCTTTTCTGTACTAACTGTAGACCAAATAAAAAATTCCGGATCTAATGAATTAGAGAGATCTAATAACGGCACCCCTTCCTGCGCTAAAAGAGAATGCAATAGTTGCACATTTTCTATATGCCTTTCCCGAAATTTTGATCCCAGATACTTTTCAACAGTTATATAGTCTAATGGCGCTATATAAAAAATCGGTTTGATTCCAGCTGTTTTTAGTGTCCGGACCAATTGCAGCAAAGATCGAACTTTACGATGTTGATAATTTAAAGAATATGAGTAACAAAGTTGCAAATACCGCAGGGTAACATCTTCCGGTGAAACAGAAGAAGGTGGAGTAAAAAGATCTTTGACTAAACCCAAATATTTTTTCCCTTCGAAAACCCGAGTATATTGATAAGAAAATTGTGAACAGTTCGGTTCAAAAATTTTAAAAACTGCCAATGGTTTTAAATAACGCATCACAAATGTATCTTTAACATCCAGAACAATCTTTTCCTTATCAAATTGATAAGAAGGGTTTATATCCCAAACCGGAGAGAAAGACCGCAAGTTAATAGGAATGATAACAAATTTCGGGTGATATCCTTTACGCAAAATATAGCGCCCATATGCAGCGTAAACATCCATTTGATAAGAAGGGTGTGTGATTTTCGCAATCTGTGCCTGGGGAATTAACATTTGCAAAAGCGCGCCAATTGAAGCTTTATTAGCATCCTCAGCTGTAAAAGATTCAGTTGTACTATCTCCAAAATAAATAATATCCGCCCCATATTGCATTAAACTATCTAACCGAGTAATCTCATTCGGAATAACGACCTCTCCAGGACAGAGACTCTGGACAATAAAAACTAAAACAACCAATAAAATCGATTTAAAGAAAAACTTTTTCATATGCGTCATAATTAAAATTGAAAATAAATAAAAGGAATGTCTGCAACTACGCCCCAATTCATAACCATCCAAATTCCCACAACATAAAAAATCCAACGAACATAACCCGGCAACTTTGCCCACAAAGATTGTAAAACCGCTAACTCTCCTTTTGAAATATCTGAGGAACACATCTTCTCTTGAAATATATGTAATCCCATCAATAAAACAATAAGACAAATATCATAAATAAATTCGACCTGAGGTACTCCTACAATTCCTCCTAAACTGACAAGCGATAATTTATTCCAACCCAAAAATAAATGTGAAAAAACATAACTGGCATTTTCAATGTTTTGAGACCGGAAGAACACCCACGCAAAACAAACTAAAATAAAAGTTATAACCACAGATATAAAATTTTCAATCCCCGAATGTTCTTTCCATCCCCAAACCTTTGTGATCTTATCTCTCAATACCTGCGCCCATTGCGAAACTACATAATATGCCCCGTGCAATCCTCCCCAAGCTAAAAACGTCCAATTCGCCCCATGCCATAAGCCGCTTAACACAAAAGTTATCAAGATATTAAAAAACCACTGTACTTTAGATACACGATTTCCCCCAAGAGGAATATAAACATAATCCCTAAACCACGTCGATAAAGAAATATGCCACCTTTGCCAAAAATCACTAATAGAAACCGCCAAATACGGTCGTCTAAAATTTTGCATCAATCGGAATCCCAACACTTGCGCTGAGCCGATTGCGATATCCGAGTAACCGGCAAAATCACAATAAATCTGAAAAGCAAAAAATATAGTAGCAATAACTAATGCTGGTCCTTGGTAATTTGGAAGATTATCATATATCCGATTAACCACCAAAGATAAACGGTCTGCTATCACCACTTTTTGAAACAACCCCCACAATATTAACTTTAACCCACCGGTAACACGGTCATAATCAAAATTATGCTGTTCAAAAAACTGTGGTAAAAGATTTTTAGGTCTTTCGATCGGACCAGCTACCAATTGCGGAAAAAACATTACATACAAAGCATAAATACCAAAATGGCGTTCAGCTTTATATTTACCTCTATAAACTTCAATTACATAACTCAAACTCTGAAAAGTGTGAAAAGAAAGACCGATAGGTAAAATTAAATTTAATACGGGTAAAGCATAATTCCAATGTAACAACTGCGCTACTTTTTCTAAATTTACATTAACAAAAGCATAATATTTAAAAAAAAATAAAACTATGCAAGTCGCTAATAAGCTCAAGACCAAATAAAATTTACGCTTCCTCCCCGAAGCATTTTCTATTAATATCGCCATCGTATAATCAATGACAATAAGTAAAAAAAGTATCAAAATATAAACCGGAATCAATGCCATATAAAACATACAACTAGACAACAACAGCCATAACCAGCGCCAATGATACGGCAATAAAAAATATCCTATAGTAACAATCGGAAAGAAAATAAGAAATGAGAGTGAATTAAAAATCATAGAAGTAAATGATATTATTAATTTTAGAAAGCTGCTATTTATACACCTTGCATTTTAATCCGCTGATCAATATCAGATTTCTGAATAGAAAAAAGAATATCAAGAAAATTCAATTGAAAACTTCCTGGTCCTGCTGAGCGTTCTACAGCTATTTCTCCGACGATACCCATAAGTGCCATAGCAGACGCAGCCGCTTTAAAAGACGATGAGTTCACAGCGGCAAACGCGCCCGTGATAGCGCTGGCGGTACAGCCCATACCAGTTACTTTAGCCATCATTGGATGCCCATTAGAAATTCTAGCTACAGTATCACCATCAACGATTATATCTACCGCGCCGCTAACCGAAACCACACATCCCGCCGCCTTAGAAAGTTCACAAGCTTCCTCAAAAACCTCATCCGACGTATGGCTGCTATCCACTCCCTTAGTGCCGGAACTCGAACACAGCAAAGCTCTAATCTCCGACGCATTGCCGCGAATTATTGTGGGACGAATTTCTTGCATTAATTTTTGCGCAGTATATGTACGAAATTTCGTAGCCCCGCATCCAACTGGATCCAAAACAATTGGAATCTTTCTACGCCGAGCTTCCTTGCCTGCTTTAATCATTGCCTTAACCCATGGCGCGCTCAAAGTACCAATATTTATGACCAGCGCGCGAGCTAAACCAGTCATTTCCTCTACCTCCTCAACAGCATGAGCCATGACCGGCGACGCGCCAATTGCTAAAAGCGCGTTAGCAGTAGTATTCATAACCACATAATTTGTAATATTATGTATGAGCGGCGCTTCGCTGCGAATCCGCTGAAGATCTTCCCAAAGCATATGATCCTCCATATTGATAATTTAAAAGAAAAGCAAAAAACCGTTAACAATATAAAAAAGCGAGAATGAACCAATAATAATCCCAGTAATCCACATTTCTTTCCGTCTTAAAAGTGCACCGACTGAAGAAAGCATGATCCCGATCTGAGAAAATACAACCGCCAAAGAAAACTGACTGCCTTTCCTTACAACAATACCGTTCTCCTTGCCTATTTTTTCAGCATCTTTTTTAATTACATCTTTTTCCTTCTCATACCGCGCAACATTCTCAGCATAATTCATTATATTTTGCGTTATAAATTCTTTTTGTTCCGGAGTAGTTGCCCCAAGCAGACCAGATTGAAGCGTAACTTGCTGAGCTTCAGCTAAATTTTGTTTAACACTTTTAGCCTGATAATAAGACCATTGACTTCCTTCAAGTGCAGTTAAAAGCTGTGCTTTTGCAATAAAAAAAGCGGATCGTGATGATGCTATCGACGCTACAACAGCTAATACAGTTGTGGTGATTGCTACACCCTTCATCCATTTTTCAGGTAAAATATCAGCCATAAAAACCTCCTTTTTTTATTTATTATATATAAATAAGTAGTGACAAGTACTAATTTTTATCTATTTATAAAAAACTACGCTAACGGTGTGTCAGTATAAGCAATGTTGGCTTCTTCTGATTTTCTAACTGGTAAGGTTTTTCCGACACGGACATCTTCGACCCAATCCGGATTTAATAATATTGATTTTGCGGAAAGAACCAAATCCGCATCAGCCAGCGCTTCTTCCGCAGATAAACGATCATGAATTTTACCGCAGATAAAAATCGGCAATTTCGTTGCTTCCCTCGTAATCTGAGCCATATTCTTATCCGTACCAAATGCTTTTTGTTTATAGTCATAAGTTGATAAAGAAATAGCATCAATCGGTTCTTTGGAAAATAAACGAATCATTTCCTGCCATTCTGCTTTATCAGCAAACAAAGATACATCCATATCCACCACACCCCAATTCGATATCCGTATCAAAAATAAGCGATCCTGAGGAATAACTTTGCGCACCACTCCTATAACCTCATGAACATAACGAAAACGGTTCTCCATAGAACCACCATAATTATCTTTACGCTGATTAGAATAAGCTGACAAGAATTGGTTCATCAAATACCCGTGCGCGCAATGAAGTTCTACTCCGTCAAACCCAGCGGCAATCGCTCCCTTAGCAGTATCAGCAAAACCCCACATCACATGCTGCATATCAAATAAACTCATTTCATCCGGCATAGGATACGGTGATCCGGTAATTGGATTATTTTGAGCTGGTATCAAAGGACTGGGTGCTATGACCCGGCTGGCAGGGTTAACGCCTGTAGCAGCTACGCGTCCGCAATGAAACATTTGCATAATTGCTACCGCACCTTCTTTCTTAATCGCCTCAACTATCGGCTTCCAAGCTTCAATCTGGCGTTGGGTTACCAAACGGGATTGACGAGGATATCCTTGCGCGCTCTCATAATCAGTAACGATCGCCTCAGTATAAACTACTGCAGCACCGTTTCGCGCCCGGCGCACCAAAAAATCCAAAACATCTTTACGGGGAATGCTATCCTGCCCTGATGACATCCGCGTCATTGGCGCTACTCCCAGACGATTTTTAAAAATAATATTATTGATCCGAAGTTCTGAAAACAATTTGTCGTTTTTCGATGCGCCCATTTTCTTCTCCTATTTTTATTAGCCTCGGTATCTTTTACAAAAATCAACTTAAGATTGTTCCTTCAAATTTTTATTATTATGATCTTTTTTATTAACAACCAAATCAATCACTTTATGAATTCCAAAAAATTTACCCCAGGTTTCTTCCCTGAACAAATAACTCAAAATACCTATTGCCGCTAATAATTCTATCCCAGCCAAAACTAAAGCCGCGATGAATTTCATTTCCCTGCTCCACATTGAATAAGTAAACATTGCCGCTTGGACCAAAAACAAACTGTTTATCAAAAACACAAAAGCAACCAAAACCAATAATGCCCCAAAAAAGAACACCCTGGTTTTTTTCACGCCAATAACGTACGCCCGGGCGGCTTTTATTTTTAACAAAGAAACATTATTTTTATATTTTTTAAAAATATTAAAAAAAAGGAAATACGAAAAAAATCTGCGAATTAGTCGCTGAATAGTCATTTTAAACCCATCCTAAATTTGAATTATCTGCGTTTAGAACCCATTATATAACCTAATAAAATAGCTACTGCAGCAGTCCCAGCAATGTAAGACCAAGGATCCTGGCGCACACACTTATCCGCATGTCCTGCTATTTCTTTCACTTTTTCTTTTCCCTCAACCATCACTTTTTGAGCCATATCTTTGGTTTGCTGCAAAGCAGCTTTCCCTTGATCTACTTCAGCATTCATTGCTTCCTTAATATGTGCATATTTATTCACCATTAAATTTTTCAACTCATCTTTTTTTTCTTTTGCAGCCTCGTTCAATAGTTCCAGCGCTTCGCTGATTTTGGTACTACTGGCTTTCGTCTGAGTTTCTGTATTCATTTTCTTTTCTCCTTTATTAATATTTGTAATATTTTATACAATCGTTAAAAATAATTCTATTATACTGAGGTATAATAAATAACTATTGAACATAACGCTTCCGACGGACAAAAATAAAAAAGACCGTTTTAAAACGGTCCTTTTTTCACACTTTAACTCTAAATTTATTTACTTACCCTAAATCTTCAACTTTACCCGTAACCTTCACTTCCTCAATATATTTAAAAAGATAAGTGGCGTTAGATAATTTTTCAAACAATTGTTTATCTTGTAAGACCACCGGAGAAGTATCAATAATCTTAGAAAAACCTTCCCAAACCCCAAACCAGCCCAGCGGCATAAGAAATATTCCTAATATTTGAATTATCAAATCATGAAACCACTTAAAATAAGTCGCTAATGTTAAAAACCCTAAAGCACAAATCCCAACCAAAGCGAAAACCATGCCCTGAATCCGAATTACCATCATGCCTTTTTTCATCTGTAAAAACCTTTGACGAAAATGCTGTTTAAGACGGATAGTTACAATTTTTTCCGATTCTTTGTTTTTCAATACCAACGGCGCATATAGCGTAATACAAAAATCACCCGACCGTTTTTCAATGTAACGCTTCTTAAGTTCGTCGATAAAATCACCTGATACTGTGCGCTCACTCAATGGACGAGGATCAAAATCAGAAAAAATATCATCCCACGTATCAATAACAATCGCGATCTCTCTTAAAATTTCATCCCGCTGTTCTATTTTTTTCCAAAAATCATTCGACATATTTTACTTTCTATTTATTTTAAATATCTTTAAGCAGCAGGTTCCCTGAACACTGCAAAATCTGCGCCTCAAAATCTTTCAATGATTCTTTGATTTTTGCTAATTCTGCAGTTTGCGCTACCGGAATATTCCCAGTTCCCCGCTTATCCAACGTATCATTCACAAAATAAATTGTAAGTTGATTAATATCCCGACCCGGCTGATACGATGATTGTTTTTCCGTAGCATTCTTTGTCTCAGACAAAATACCTGCCGCAGTCAACTCAAAAAGAATATCCTCAACCAGACGGATAGGAATATCCAGCTGGTCAGAAATCTCCCTGGCAGTCAAAGGTGAATCCCCGCTTGCAAAACGTTTCACCAAAATAGTTGTAATTTGTAAAGTCAGCATACGTTTGAAATTATGACTAACATTCAGACAGTCGTGCTCAAACTCATAAGTATCAACATTCTGATGAGCAAAAGAAACTTCTGTACCGAAAAGGACAATCCGCCAGCTTAACTGCAGCCAGATCAAAAATAATGGAAGCGCGGCAAAACTTCCATAAATAGCGTTCGCGTTTCCCACCCCGACCTGAAATTTAATATAAATGACCTGCACCACTTGATAAATCGTTCCTGCCACAATACCGCCAATAACACCAGACGATAAATTAACTTTTGTATTAGGCATAAAAATATAAATGAATGTAAAAAGAATCCACATAATCACATATGGTAAAAGATGCAATGAAAGCAGTATTAAAGAACCGACACTTCCGAGGAAAGCCAGCTTCTGCACGATCAGCTCAACCTGCGTACTGACAAAAACCGTTACCCCGCTGGAAGCTATAATGAAAAAAGGACAAATCAACATTATGGAAAGATAATCACTTACTTTACGGCTAAAACTGCGATCTTTCTTAATACCCCAGATATCATTAAATGACGTCTCAATACTATTCAGCACTTTAATCACCGTCCAGAAAAGAACAATGACGCCTACACCGGCTACAATTCCTCCCTGCGTATCTGCAAGAAGATTATTTGCAAAACCAATTATCTGAGTAAGGGTTTGTTCTTGACCAGGAAATTTCATTAACAACTGCTTCTCAAATAATTGATCAAAACCAAATCCCTTTGCAATCCCGAACGCCATTGCCACTACCGGAACTATCGAAAGCAACGAATAGAAAGTCAACGCCGAAGCATTAAGCTGGCATTTATTCCCTCGAAACTCACGGACTGCCAGCACAATAACACGCAACTGTTTAATTAAAAAAGATTTTCTACGAGGAAGTTTTTTAGTATGAATCCGCCAAATATCTCTAGCTAAAAAATCAATTACCTGTTTAACCACCTGTGACATAACCACTCCTAATAATTCTATACAAGTCTTTAAAAAATTTTATGAAATATTTTAACATGACATAAAAAATAATCACTAAGTAAATTGAATGCATGAATTAAATAGGGGCAGACTTAGCTGCCCCATGTTATTCAACAAAACCATTTTAGCTTAACAAAAATTTCCAGTTAAATTTTTTATATCTAAAATTTTTCTGGAAACTGTTTCTCAATCCCGTCAGTCAACATGTCCGCGAACATCAGCATATGCATGTGACCTTCATCATAATAATTTATATCCGCTGCCCAATCTTTTTTGAGTTTAGAAACCACTTCTCCTGTAGTAAGCACCAGATGTTTGTATAACATAGCAGTCAAATCTTGCTTAGCCCAATTAGGATTGGCACCGCTTAAGAATACCGCTATATCATCCGCGTTAGCATTCCATTTTTTATTTGCTTTATCTAATTCTACTTTATTATCCATCTTTGCCGCTTTAACTACTTCTGTGGCTATCATTATATGCTCTCTTAAAAGTGCCGATAATTTTTTCCCTGCGTCTTCTCCATAATAAGGTTTTATAGCATCGCCAATGTCGTCTTGATTCTTAAGTAAGCGTCCGGCAATAGCGTCTACATCTCCCAGATCCGAAAGAGCACTGATAATATAATTCCGTGTATATACGATATGGTCTTCCCACAATTTTCGCATAGCTAATCGCAGCTCAATATCTGCCTTAGTGCAAGTCATACTGCCCATTTTATTATCTTTCATACCTTGAGCATAAGAACGACTACTTACAGCAGCCATGCAAAACATCATTAATATTATAACCACAGTTAACTTTTTCATACTATTTCTCCTTTCTAACTCAACTTCATTTTTAAATTTCCAACCAAAATCTTATCCACAACAACAATCAGACTTCCCCCCAGACTTTGTACTATCGCCTTTAGACATAAATTTTTTCTTGCAATCATCACTGCAGAAATAAAACTTTTTTCCATCCTTTTCAGTATAAAGAGCGGTTGCCGCGTTAACAGTCATTCCGCATACTGGGTCTTTGATTACAGATTTCGATTCTTTCATGTTTCATCTCCAATTAAATAGTTAATATTGTTTATCTGAAAATATTTTAAGTATAAAACAGAAGCGAAGCAATTGTACTGCGGTATAACCTACTTAAATTAATCAAGCTTGATCTGTTTCGTTTCCTTTGAAAATAAAAGGGCAACGAATGTCAGGAATGCCAAAGACGAAAGATATATGCCAACTGAACCGACTCCATAATTTCTGGCAAGCCAAACAGCGACAAAAGGCGTAAGCGCTGCGCCTAAAATAGAAGCTGCGTTGTAGGAAATTCCCGATCCGGTATATCTTACATTCGTCGGAAAAAGTTCAGGAAGAACTGCTGACATAGGACCAAAACTTAGACCCATCAACGCCATACCTATGCTCAAAAATAATAACATTAACCCCATATTTGCTTTATTACCTATTCCCATAATCGCAGGATCAAGAAACAAATTAAACGATAACCCAAATAAAATTATACAGCTGGTTACGATAAGAAGGAAAATCCGTCGACCATATTTATCTGCCAACCATCCTGCCACCGGAATCATTCCCGCAAAAAATAAAACTGAAATAAGCTGTATCACCAAAAATTCATGATAACCAATCCCTAAAAATCCTAACGATGTTTTCCCAATTGCATAGGAAAGTATCCAAGTAGTCATTAAATAAAATACTCCGTAAGTAGCCAACATAATGAAAGTGCCTAAAACCAATTCTTTAAAATAATCTCTAAACACTACAAACAGCGGAGTCTTTAATTTCTTGCCTTCTGCAACTGCCTGGGCAAATATAGGCGTCTCGTCGAGTTTTAACCGTACATACAACCCCACTACCACCAAGATAAGTGATGCTAAAAACGGAATTCTCCATCCCCAGACGATAAAATCACTTTTAAGTTGTGCTTCAGCAGAATTATATTTAAATAGGATAGTAAGCAACAAAAAGAAACCATTAGCTAAAATAAATCCAAATGGTGCGCCTAACTGCGGCCACATTGCTGCCCAGGCGCGTTTACCATCTTTAGCAGTCTCTGTTACCAAAAGTGCAGCACCCGACCACTCACCGCCTAAACCCAGCCCCTGGCAAAAACGTAAAATCGTCAATAAAGTTGGCGCAAGTAAACCAATTTGAATTACAGTTGGAAGAAGTCCGATCAAGAAAGTAGCGATCCCCATGGTTAATAAAGAACCAACCAAAGTCGCTTTACGTCCAATCCTATCTCCGAAATGCCCAAATAAAATTGAGCCAATCGGTCGGGCAACAAAAGCAACTCCAAAAGTAGCCATAGACGCTAAAAGCGCAGCTCCCGCATCACTCTTGGTAAAAAATAAAATAGGAAAAACTGAAACTGCAGCAGTTGCATAAATATAAAAATCATAAAATTCGATCGTTGTGCCGATCATGCTGGCAATTACAATTCGTTTATGATGTACCACTTGTGCTCCTCTCTTAAAGCTAGATTATAATATACAGAAAATTTTTAAAAACACTAAATCAAAATGGTATAATATTTTTTACATAAAATTAAAATTCTCAGGAGGCAACAGTGAAAAAAAATTTAAAATTGGTCGTGCTGGTTCTAATGATTTTTTATTTTGGTAGCAGTCAGGTATTTGCTGGTGACGTTCTGAAATTTGTTATTATGGTATCCGACGATCCAGCCCAAGAAGCACATAAATACGCGTTTCTGGCAGATTATATAAAAACCAATGTTTCAGGGATCGATGATATTAAGCTTGAGACAGCGCAAGATTATCCTATGGCTGTTGACATGTTCAAGTCTGGCGCAGTTGATGGCATGTTCGCAGGATCTTTTGTTGCAGCAGTGTTCATAAAAAAAGGTTACGCAGTCCCCGTTGTCCGTCCAGTATCCAATGAAGGAGTTTCAACGTATAAAGCCATAGTTGTAGCGCGTACAGGAACACCTGTGTTTAACGGACTCTCCGATCTAAAAAATAAAAATGTGGCTTATTGCGCATTAGCTTCTTCAGGCGAAGTTTTTGTAAGGGGACTCACCGAGGGAGAAAACCCCAATAAATTTTTAACTCCGCAAATAACCTCTAATCATATTTCTGCAATCCGGGCTGTCATAAACCAACGCGCGGATTACGCGATTGTTAAAAATTTAACCTATAAAAATGGCAACGAATTTCCTGGAACTGTTCAAGTCGGAGAAGATTCCGCGGAAAATCCCAACAACACCATGATTTTGACCAAAAAAACTTACGAAAAATACGGCAAGAGTATTGAAGAGGCATTAACCCAGCTTGAGACACAATCGTCTCCAACCGCGCAAAATCTGAAAGAAAGTTTTAAAGCAAAAGGATTCATCAAAACAACTGAACAAGATTTTGAGCACACGTTTGCTCTTATGGAAAAAGCTAAAGTCAACCCATTAACGTTCAATTTTGATTGGTAATTTATACCTTTTTCAACGACGCCATATCAATCACAAAACGGTATTTTACGTCGCTTTTCAGCATCCGTTCATACGCTTCATTAATATCCTGAATTTTGATAACTTCGATGTCGGACGTGATGCCATGCTTGCCACAAAAATCCAGCATTTCCTGGGTTTCAGCAATGCCGCCGATGACGGAACCGGCTACTGACTTACGTCCCATAATTAACGGAACAGTATTCAACACTGGTTTAAGATCACCTAGAAATCCGACCAGAACCAAAGTGCCGCCAATCGAAAGCGTCGGCAAATATGGCTTAAGATCATGCACATTAGGAATGGTATCAATAATTAACTCAAATTTACTTTTTACACTCTGCATTTGCTTTTCATCCGTCGATAATACTACCTGATCCGCTCCCAGGCGACGAGCATCCTTTTCCTTTCCCGGCGAGCGGGTAAACAGCGTGACATTTGCACCGAACGCTTTTGCCAATTTCAACGCCATATGCCCAAGACCACCCAGACCAATAACCGCGACCTTACTCCCCTTACTTACTTTCCAATGACGTAAAGGCGACCAGGTTGTTATCCCAGCGCACAATAAAGGCGCTGCTGCTTTTAAATCCAATCCTTTTGGAATCTTTACTACAAATTTATCCGACACCACGATTTTCTCAGAATAACCGCCATAGGTCAGCATTTTGTCATGCGGGTCAGTTGAATTATAAGTGTAGGTCGGAGTCTCTTCACAATACTGTTCTAATCCTTGTTCGCAAGCATCACAATGCTGGCAGGAATCAACCATACACCCGACGCCAACATTATCGCCAATCTTAAAACGTTTGACTTCTTTGCCGACTGTGATCACCCGTCCAATAATTTCATGCCCCGGTACCAAAGGATAAATACTGCCGCCCCAATCATTGCGAGCTTGATGTAAATCTGAATGACATACGCCGCAGTAAAGAATTTCGATCACCACATCATTAGCTCGAGGTTCTCGCCGTGTAAACTTAAATGGAGCCAAAGCCGACTTTGCCGACTTTGCCGCATAACCATAAAGATTCATTACCATTATTTTATCCTCCGTGTTTAATAAAATCCTTTTTACAAATTATTACATCCCCCTTGTTCATTTCTTACCAGAATAAAAATTAACTACTCCCAAAAATAAATTTTGATGACGCAATTCTTTCAATCCTGCCGACGCCATCAAAACAAGTATCTCTTCGGGAGCAAGGAAAGTACTAATAGACGAGGCGAAATGACCATACGCTTGTTTTGATCCGCCGCACATCATGGCAATCCCTGGTAATATCTTTTTCACATAAAAATTAGCAGCTTTCCCAAATAAATTTCCAGGTGCAGGAGAAAATTCCAGAATAAAAGCGACTCCTCCCTTTTTTAAAAAAGTAAAAATCTGAGCCATGGTCTTTTGATTATCTCCAACATTTCTAAGACCAAAACTTATTGAAACAGCGTCATAATAATTGGATGTGAGAGGTAAATTTAAAACATCAGCTTCGACTAAATTGATGCGCTCAGAGAATCCCAACTTTGTAATTTTTTCTTTCGCCATTGACAACATTGGATGAGAAAAATCAACCGCGTCGATCTCGCATGCTTTATATTTTTTTGCGAATAAAATAGCAGTTTCCGCCGTGCCAGTGCAAAGATCCAAAATTTTTGCGTCATGTTTAATAGTCACGCCATCTACGGTTTTTTGCCTCCATTTTTTATCCATATTGAAACTAAGGATGGTGTTTAAAGCATCATACCGAGTTGCTATAGAAGAAAAAAGTTCTTGTAAGTTTTTATTCATTTAAGTCACGATTATATAAAATTAAAACTCGTTTGCTTCACCAGGTTTGAACAGCAGAATCAATTGTAACAGCCAAGTTGGCTCGCACCCAACTATACTTTGCTTTCAAAAAATCATAATCAGGTCCAGATGTAATAAAAGCCGCTTTTCCCTTACTCCCCAATGTCGCAATGGCAGCAACTCCATCTTGCTTCATAATCTCCATCAATTTTTCCGGAACCATCGGGACTACCTCCTGTTGTTTAAATCACTTTTTTTTCTCAAATATTACCTTTTCCGCCACGTCAACAAATTCTTTCGCTTGCGCCACTAAAGCCTCTGCGCTATCTGAATCAAAAGTATTATCATAATCCGCACCTTCTCTTAAAGATTTTGCCATCTGAAGGCTTTCAACTAAAGACATCTCCAAAATCCCTTCACTCACATAAAAAGCTTTCATCGCTAAAATCAAACAATAATGACTCTTCTCCCGATAACCTTTATGATACAAAAGCGTTCGAGCCGCGTGAAACATCGCATAATAAGCCTGAACCGTCGCCCATTTATAATTTTTCTGTTTTAAACTTTGTTGAGCAGTCACCAAATCTTCTTGCGCAACATCTAATTCTTTAGGCGCCATCTTTTTTGCAGACGGAAAACGAATTATTTTCCCTTTTTTTACACAATCGTCAAATTCAAGTAGTTTCATCGGTCTCCCACAAAGTAATCCCTTTGCCAATCTCTTCTGCAAACACTCGCTCTTTAATATTTAATATCACATACTCTTGCGGTGTTTTAACAATCCACTGAGCTGGACGGGAAAATTTAATTTTCTGAACAGCTTTATTTATTTCTATTTTATCTTTCGTAATCACAAAAATATCAATATCACTTTTGGCAATGTCCACGCCTTGAGCGCAGCTTCCAAACAAAACAATTTTTAACGCATATTTTTTTAATGATTCGAGTTTTGGCATTACCTCAAGTAAATTAAAAGCCATCCGTAATTTTTGACTGACCACCGATGTTCGCTTGACCGAACAAACCATATTTCGACCTTTAAGTTCCGTCTTTACAAAACCACCGTGTTTCAAAACTTGAATAGCTTTACTTACTTCCCCTTTGCTGATTCCAACATCACGCGCGATTTGAGACACAAACTCCGCCCCGTCTTCATCAAGGGTTAGATAATTCAATATTTTCAATTCCGACTCTTTTAACATAAAACTATCCGTTTTTTAATAGAAACATACGTTTCCACCAGGAAACACTAAAATAAGGATACCATAACAGCATTGAAAATCAAATAATTTTTATTTTCAAAATAAAAAAGGAACAATCAACATCGATTGTTCCTTTTATTGAAAATGGGGTGGCTGAGGGGATTTGAACCCCCGACACCAAGATCCACAATCTTGTGCGCTAACCGGACTGCGCTACAGCCACCATAAATTTATCGTCTGAGATGCCACATTTTAGCACAAAAACTTTTTTGGGCAATATTTTTCTACGAACCAGCCTCCAGCTTTACATTGAACAAAACATCCTTTATTGCAAAATCATCTATGTTAGTTTGAAATTCAAATTCACTCCGAAATACCAAATCACCTTTAAAATTCAATGGCGCCAAAAAACTCCCTTTTTCCCTTTTAACCCCTACTAAATTCACAAACATGTCTTTCTTAGTAATTTTTCCTTTAACATTAACAATTCTATCTTTTATGCTAACTTCACTCTCCAACCATGCCGCTTTTTCAATTTCTTTCAAAACCATCTGTCCATTTAAATTTTTAGTAACCGGATTAAACGAACCAATCCCCCGCAAAGAAGATTCTTTAAATATTCCAGATACCGGCTCAACTTTCATAACAATTTGAACTGGAATGCTCTCAGACTTAAAAGGCACTTCAACATTTTCCAATGAAATTTTAACTTGATCCACTTCTACCTCGCGCTCTTTTTCCCAAAGATCAAATTTAAATTTACACTTCGCGTTATAAATATCTATCTTACGAATAAAAATTTGAAATTTCTTTTTGCCGTTTGAAGATTCACCAATATTCTTGTATCCGAACGGTAAAGATATCTTACCCAAAGCCAAAGTCCGCTCTTTTCCTTCTCTAGTTAACAACATTGGTTCTTTAATAACCAAATGTTGCACCGTCAACTTTCTAGACAACAGCTCAGCTATAGAAAACTGGAAAGAAATTTGTTTAGCTTGAAGTATGCCGGCAATGCGCGGACTAAATATGAGCATGCCTTTAGGAAATTCATAAACAATATTTGAAAACTCAACTTTCCGATCCAAAGACGCTGTAAAAAATTCTTCCACAAATGATTTTCCATAAAACCGCACGAACAAAGTCACGGAAATAAACGCGCCTAAAATGAAAGCAAACAAAACAGCAGATATGCGGAATAAAGGTCTCATAAATAATTACACACTCAAACCTATGCCAGAAATTAAAAACTCATTTTTATAAACCAATTTAAGAAACTATTACCTAATTGGTTTTTAACTCTTTCTTTAAGCGGTCTGCCAAAAATGTTTTCAACAATGATTGATATGGAACATCTTGTTTATTAGCCAAAACCCTCAACTGATCCAACATATAAACTGGAAGCCTAAAAGAAATACTTCTACATGTGGGTTTCAGATTAGGAAAAGTTACCCGCTTTGCCTTAGACCAATCCACATATTCCGTTGAATCATGACTCCCCCAAAATTTACGCTCTTCTTTTTCACTCTTAAATCTGGAGATTATTTTTATATTTTTCATATTCCACTCTTTCTTTTTTATTCATATCTCTCGCCGAAATAACCCGCACTAGTGGTTAGTCCCTTACTGCTTAGAGATAACCTAAAAATTCGACACGTATCACAATAATTTTAAATTAAATTCTCTCACCCAACTAATTTTTTATATTTCTTAACCAAACCATAAACCCGAGCACGATTAGACTCATTTAAAACTTCAAGCCAACCATCTTTGACCCATCCAGATACAAGAACCCGAGCCATTCTCTCCGACAATCCGAGACTCTGCGCAATATCTTTAACCGCAATCTGATCTTTCTTTACGAAAAGGGCAATAACAATTCTTGCTCTATGGTCAAAACTCCGAAATTCCTGCGGCTCAACAAGTATATTCTCCCCACCTGCTCGCAAAACTTCATCCCGTGCCTGTTGAAATACCTTTGCTAAAAGTTTCACGAAATATTCCACCCAAACAGTCAAGTCAGCTTCTACCCGGCCTTCATAATAATTATGATGTTTATGAACTGACAATGCCTGATAATATCCCTCCAGGTCACGAGCATGATGCTCTTCCAATGAAAAAAAACCATTCAAACCATAACCATCACGCTGAAGAATAAAAGTGGCAAGCAAACGAGCTGTCCGCCCATTCCCATCATAATATGGATGGATAGTTACAAATTGATAATGCACAAGTGCTGCTATGATAGGCGGAGGAATACCTTCTTTCTGCACCTGTTTAACCCAACGCACCATAGCAGACATAAGCGAAGAAACATCTTTTGCTTCAGGCGGCAGATAAACAATCCCTCCTGAGGCAGAATCACGAATAACATTCTGACCGTCACGATAAAGAGAGGCTTTTGCTCTTTTCCCCTTATCCACTAAAGCATGAAGACGCTGAATCAAATCTTCGCTTAATTCAACTTTCTTCGCAGCCCAATCTTCAACCTTTAAAAGTGCCTCCCAATAATTACGGACTTCATTTACATCCCTCTCCCGACCATGAAAATTCGCTTTCTTTTCAATCACTTGTTCAGCCTCTTTGAGAGTCAAACGATTACCTTCAATACGAGTTGAATAATGCGTTGAACGAACCCGAGCCTTGTATCTAAGTTCAGCTTGAACTGCAGGAGATAGCGGAAGTTTTTCAACCACAGTCTTTGCGGCTTCAATATCCATCAAAGCGCGTGTGATAGAAGAATTAAATTGGTAAACTGGTTTCCAAATCATATTTCAATTATACCTAAATTGCCGATAAAATGCCAATAAATTGCCGATAAATTTCCGATAAATAAATATGGATGGTAAAATAAAGGAATAACGCCGCAGATGGGCGTTTTAGAATAAAAAATGACCCCGGCCCGAATCGAACGTGCGACCCACAGCTTAGAAGGCTGTTGCTCTATCCAACTGAGCTACGGGGCCAAAATTTAACACCAATGTTTATATCAAAATTATCTCTGACTGTAAAGCGGGATTATATTACACTTTCCGGAAGCGCAGTGCAGTTTCAATTTTATTACTGCAACCATCCGATCTGGAGTAATACTTGAATCTTCTGCCAAAAGCAACAGCGCCTGAGCCATAAATTCTTGTTCAACATCAAATGTTCCGGTTTTATCTATCAGTAGTTCCGCGTATTTTGAAGTCAGATCTTCCCACTTAACCGGCACCACAAAATCCTGAGACCCAAAATCCAAAGGTATTTTTTTTTGGTTGCTTTTAATAACGCCTTTAGCCTTATCCCCAGCAACCGTAAGATCAACGCCCAGCATATAATGATCCGTACTCGGACCATCGACTCTAACCACCAAATCAAGACCCTGATTTGTTTTATCCACCCGAAAAAAATTAATGCTAGCGAGTTTATGAACCTTCAAACCCGGCCGTTCTCTCGACGGATCTTTTGCAATTTTAAAAAGCATGAAAAAAAATGACACTAATAATAATAACGAAACCAACAATGTTATGAAAGAACAAATATTCAAAACCAGTTTTGACTTTATCCTGCTTTCTACCCATTCGCCTAAACGTGTTCCGCTTTTAACCGCGGTCATGATCATCATGATACCTAACAAACCGCATAAAACTATCCATAATACTGTAAACCATAATGGCCACGCCTTATTATGAAATAAATACATATCAAATTGAGTTACTGAGTAAACAAATAATACCGAGGAAAGAAATGTTCCGAAAATAAGACCAATAACGCCTAAAGCAAGCCCGAATATTAAGGAAGTTCTCATTCGCATATATAATCTGTATAAAAAATGGTCGGGGAGGAGGGATTCGAACCCGCGACCCCTTGTTCCCAAAACAAGTGCGCTAGCCAGCTGCGCTACTCCCCGACTAAAAAAATCTTATATCTAGAACTGTGGTGAGCGCAGTCGAACTGCTACTCCCCGACTTAAAGACTTTATATTCAAAATCTATTGAAGTGCCATAATATAACACAACATTATGTTATTTGCAAATATTTGCAAAATAAAAAAATATACCCCTACAGCCTCTTCCCCATTAAATAACGAATTATTATATTTCACAAAAATTTTTTATTTTCACGACGGAAAAATACGACTTTAGGTACCTTGCTTTTTTCTAAAAGTCGTGGCATACTAATTTATGTAAGAGGAGGTAGGAATAGATAGCGAAAGCAATTGAAGGTCTATCGCCTTATAAGAGCGGCTCCCCGCAGTTCCAGTTGGGAGTCGTTTTTATTTATATCCTTCTTGCCATATTTTATATCCGCATATAGAATTAGTTCCAAGGTAACAATTAACCAAGGATATAAATATGACCAACCCAAACTCAAATACCGATCCCAGTAAAAAACTTTATCTGATCATTTCCATTATATTAGTATCAGCGGTTATAATATACGCTGCGTTGTTAACCTATAAAAAGTTTTTCCCCTCCTGTGTTGCTGGTACTATCAACAACCAAAAAGTGACTTGTGAACAATTTAATAACGCGTATACTCACCACTTAATCACTTCACAAATGCAATATGGGCAATTGTTTGAACAATTCAAACCTTTATTAAAACTCAAAGAACAAACCTGGGAAAAAATAATCATCGCCCAAGAAGCTAAAAAACAAGGCATCAAAATACCGGATCAAAAAATCGTAGAGACCATTGCCGGATATGATATGTTCTTCAATAATGGAGTATTCAACAAACAGTTTTATCGGGAATTCGTAAATTCAACCTTAAAAACTAAAATTCCGGATTTCGAAGAAAGTATCCGCGACTCCCTGCTTTTAAAAGCCTTATTCGATAAAATCACTGCCGGCGTTACCGTAAATGAAAATGACATAAAAGATGAATTCCTGAAAGAAAATACCCTAGCGCAATTGTTGTACATTGAAATACCGGCAAAAGAACCAGCAGCGCAGGTAAAAATAGAAGATACGGCTTTGAAAACTTATTTTGAACAACATAAAAATTTATTTGATATGCCGACTACCGTAAAAATCGAATATGTAACTTTGGATTTTCCTGCTGACGGCGGGATACAAAAACAGGTAGAAATGAAATATAAAGGCAAAGCAATCATCGACGATTATATTAAAAATAAAGACCTTGCAATTGCCGCAAAAAAATTAAATTTCAAATTACAAACCACAGATTATATAAGTTTATCTGAAGCAGATAATGCTATTCCAGAATGGCCGCTGCCTTTAATCAATGATATTATGCAAATGAATGTCGGATCTACTATGACTGAACCTTATGAAATTAAAGATAAAGGCTATGTAATTATAAAACTCATCGACCGTAAACAGCCTTTCTCTCCCACGCTGGAACAAGTTAACACAAAAGTAACAAAAGCCTACAATAAAGAACAAGAGAAATTAGCAGCATTAAAACAAGCTCAAGAATTATTTGAAAAATTTAAATCCATCACCTCAGCGGATCAATTCAAACAACTAGCAAAAGATACTGGATTTGAAGTTAAAGATTCAAAAGAAATCCCATTACAACAAATTCCCATGGCTTTAGAGCTCAACCAGGAAGAAGAAAATCAATTAACCGGAATAACCAAAACAAATTTGACACTAAACCCTATAAAAAATATCAATGGAGCTGCAATCGCATTCGTGTCAACTTTCAAACCAGCAGATATGAGCAAATTTGAAACCAATAAAAAAGAAATACAAGAAACCCTGCTGAACGCTAAGAAAGATAAAGTTTTCGAAGAATACAGAAATAAATTAATGAAAGAAAATGTGATTAAATATTAATCTTTCGTAGGGGAGGGTTTCCAACCCTCCCGATTAAAATTATAAATATAAATGATAAAAAACAAATCTTTAGCCCGTATTAAAGCCATCCACCAATTATCTCGTCAATATAACGGTAAGACTAAAGGCGCGCATCAAAAAAAACTTTTACAATTAATGCGTGAGCACATTGATGAAATTGAAGAATTAGCCGCAGCAAAAAATAAACATTTCTTAATTGAGACCGGTGATTTAATAATCTTATGCTTTGAATTGCTGCTGGAAAACCGCACGGAAATTGATGAAGTTATTGTGGAATGCTTTGGAAGATACGAGAAAAAATTGAAATCGTTGATTGAATTAAAAAAATAATATCGGGAGGGTTGGAAACCCTCCCCTACGACTATTCCCTTACCATTTTTGACATCACGCCAAAAACTATTATAAAAAATGGAATAGCAATCAAAACCAAATTAATTTTTTTCTTTTGTTCACTGGTAAGATCTGCCCGAGGAACTTTATCAACTGCTTGTTTATCATAAAATGTTTGATACGGCACTTCAGCCAGCCAATTTACAACATTTAAACCCATTTGCATATTGCTATAATAACCAATATATGGATCTGACAAGAAATCAGCGTCTGTAAACACTACTATCCGAGTATCAGATTTTTTATTTTCATTTTTAGGCTCCCATATGACAAAAGCTATCGGCACTGGTCCGTGCTGATCTTCTGGATCAAGTTTAACTTTTAAATACCGGTCAGTTTCACCCCAACTTTGATCAGCTGACATAGTTAACATCAACGGTGAAGTTTTTATTCCCTGACGGGCTGGAGTTATTGGTAATATCGACCTGGGGCGTAAATAAAAAGTATAATCAAGATCATGAATTATACCGGGATGACTCATATATCTACGGGTAGCAGGGCTTCCCACATCGCCGCTGGCATGATTGGTTAGGTCGACCACAATATCATCCCCAACTTTTACTCCCCACGGATTCAATAAAGAATTTAACGAAGGATTTTTTTTAAGCTGTTCCGCGGTTAAAGGCTTGTCTTTAGTGCTTACCAAAACTTGTTCAACCATTATGAAAGCATCACCGCCGCGATTAAGATATTCTTGAATAGATTTTTCTTCTTTATCCGAAAAAAATTCTTTGGGTCCAGCGATCACTAAAACATCACAATCATCCGGTACGCTCGCCTGATCTATGCCTAATAACAAAGGTTTAACATTAAAACTATTAAGTTTTAACGCGTCTTTAAATTTACTGTAACCATCCTCTCCCAGTTTATCCGGATTATACTCCTGATGTCCGCCTAAAAAATATACAGTCTTTACCGGACGGCTGACTTGTATCATTGCGTTAGTCAAGCGCTCCTCAGTCAAATCTTCTTCACCAGACAGATCAAATATTTTTTTCTGAAGCTTTGAACTTACAATAACTTTTTTTTCATCGCCTTTTATGGTATTACCAAATTGCGCAGCGTAACTTAGATCGACCAGAGGATCAACTATCTCAGTAGAAACAAAACCTCGTCCAGCCCTCTCGTATTCTTTAAGCCTGTCCTCGATATATTTCGGCGGAAGCCCCACAAAAAGAACAGTGATCTTGATTTTCTCATTAACAGTTACTAAAAAGTCAGAGGTGAATTTTGTCAAAGAATGCTGATGCGCCCGGGTAAGATCTTTACGCACATTCATAACTCTAGCTGACCAATTAATACCTGCCAAAGCACAGCTTAATAATATTACTATGCTAACCGCCGCCCAATTTCCTTTAGTCCTGGATTTACTGAGCTGCCGAGCTTTAATAGTTGCTGCCCCTAAAGCCAACAATGATCCCGCTCCCAAAATTAGCACTAACAAAACCAGCCAAGACCAAACGCCTGATACATACCAATATCCCAGCCCGGTCGCTAATAATATGTAACTTAATCCTAATAACAGCGCGCGTTTCATTGTCGATTTAACATTAGCCTGGTTAATAAAAGAAAAAATATGATACCGCTTAAAAAATAAACCACGTCGGATAACAAAAATATTCCGGTGAAAAAATTCTCAGAATGAGACATAACCGCGATATATGAAACCAGAACATTAAGTTTCCCCTCAACATACATTTTAAAACTCATTGAAAAATATAAAATAAACAAAATTACATACGTACTCATAGCAGCTACTACTTGACTGCGGCACAACGAAGAAATAAACAACCCTATCGCCGCAAAAAAATTTACCTCCAGCCAAATGCCAAGATACCCCCACAAAGCTGTTACCTTATCAAAATCAGCAAAATGACTAAATATAAAATAATAGACAAAGGTAGGCGCAATAACGCAGAACAGAAAAATTTTAATACCCGCAAACTTACCTAATACTATTTCAATCTTACGTACCGGCGCAGTCAATAAAAACTCCATGGTGCCCGACGCATTCTCTTCGGCAAAACTTTTCATAGTGAAAATCGGCACAAAAAACACCAGCAAAAATTCCATTACTGTAAAAATATCTTTTAAATGCGCTTCGCGATTCTGGTCAATGATCATAAAAAAGAAAATATTAAATACCGCAGTAGATAAAAATAAAACCACATACGCCAGCGGCGATCCAAACAAAGCAGTTAATTCTTTAAACGCTATCGCGTTAATTTTTCTCATATACTGGATGTAATTTTAAAAATGCTTCTTCTAAATTTTTGGACTGACTATTATACAAAAGCTCTACCAAGGGAGCATCCGCAGCAATTTCTCCCTGCTTCACTATTACCACCCGGGAAACTAAATTCTCAATCTCAGATAAAATATGCGTGCTCACTATAACTGTTCTTTGATGTTCACACCGTTTTATCAATTCTCTGACCTGCACCACTTGCAGCGGATCCAATCCACTGGTCGGCTCGTCGAGAATCAATAACGCCGGATCATTTATTATAGCCTGCGCTATCCCGACCCGCTGCTGATATCCTTTTGATAAAGTCCCGATGATCCTGCCTTTAACTTTAGTTAACCAGCATTCTTCACAAACCCGGTCAACCGCTTTTCCGACTTCGCGGAAAGGAACATTTTTTAAATGCGCGGCAAAACTTAAAAATCCTTTTACAGTCATATTAAGATATAAAGGCGGGCGTTCTGGCAAATACCCAAGCTTAGCGCGTATTGCCAAAGAAGACTTTAACACATCTTTTCCGTCTATCATAACTCGACCAGAAGTTACCGGTAAATAAGTTGTAATGATGCGCATGAGCGTGGTCTTACCTGCACCATTATGCCCCAAAAATCCAACGATCTCTCCAGGTCCGATATGAAGATCAATATTCTTAAGCGCTGATATAGCGCCGAATTGTTTATTAACACTTTTTAATTGAATCATATTTTTCTCACAACGAAAGCATCAGATGAATTTTTTCCAGCAATAATTTCATATCAATAGGTTTTTGCACTACCGTAATATTTACCCTGCTAGCAATAGCCTCATCCAAATCGTGCTCTCTAGAAGTAATTATAACTACCGGTAACTTCGGGAATTTATCGTCAAAACGCAAGTTATAACAAATGTCATACCCGTTTATTTCAGGTAACATAATATCCAAAACCAACATGTCCGGATGATCGTCGGTAATACTCCGCATTGCATCCAGCCCATCTCGCACTTCAACAACTTCGTATCCTTCTTTAATCAGACTAGATGACACCAATTTCAAAACTACTGGATCATCATCTACCACTAATATTTTTTTAGACACGTTTCTGACTCCGCATTAATTGTTCGCGAAAATGGAATACTACCACTCCACACGCTACCGACGCGTTCAACGAGTTTTTAATACCTGCCATCTTAATATCAACTGCTGCATCTGCCAAAGCAGCCAGATCTTCTGAAACGCCTCCGATTTCATTTCCTACCACCAAGCAGACCGGAGGTTTTAGTTTAAAATCAAAATAAGATATACTATCCGCGCATTGTTCTAAGAGGATGATCTGATACCCGTTTGACTTTAACTCTTTAACCGTATCGATCACGCTTTTACGATGTTCCCACGCCACACTTTGCTCAGAGCCTAAAGCTGTCTTATTAATTTGACTGTCCGGCGGATAACCAGTTATGCCGCACAACCAAACCTTTTCAACTCCAGACCCATCAGCGATCCTAAACACAGCGCCTACATTATACAGACTGCGAATATTATCCAACAAAATTGAAAAAGGCAAACGCGGCTCAGCGTTTAAAATTTTTTGCCGCGTAACAATCTCTGCATGAACTAATTTTCTCATTTGTCTAAATACTTATCCATTTCTTTTTGGTCAGCCAAATCCCCGGTAATGATAGTTGGTTTTAAGAAAAGCACGATTTCCTGTTTTTCCATAGACTGTGAATCATTACGAAACAGTCTACCCAGTAATGGAATACTGCCTAATACTGGTATTTTATTCACATCATTGGTCGCTAATTCTTTCATTAGCCCGCCGATAACTATAGTTACTCCATCCTTTACCGTTACATTGGTTTCAGCTTGTGAAGTCTGAACTATCGGAATTGAATTACCTGACCCAGTCGGTAAATGATCTTTAACTTCACTGATCTCTGGTCTGATCTTCATGGTAATAAAGCCGTCGTCATGAATTGTAGGCGTTACATATAATTTTATACCGACCTCAATAAAATTCACACTTTCTGCAGTAGTAGCCGGACCAGTACCGCTGTTTGTCGTCTGAGAGGTTACATAAGGCTCGGTCGAACCTACCAAAATCTTGGCTTCTTTATTATTTACGGTTGTTATCCGAGGACTAGAAAGCACATCCGTACTACCCACAGTATCCAATGCCTCTATTAAAGCTGTATAATCATCATTTGATAAAGTCCCAACTTTAAGTGATCCGCCTTGAGTTATCTTCCCATCCGTGTCTTTTTTAAGAATATTAAACTTGCTTTTAAAATCCAATCCTTTATATCCTTGAACGATGCCTTCCCAATCTACGCCCATTTGATGGCTATTATTCAAGGTGATTTGAATTATTTTTGACTCAATCAAAACTTGTTTATCTTTCTGGTCAAACGCTGTAACTATTCGTTCAATGTCTTTCATCTTGGATTCAGAATCAGTAACCACCAAAGTATTAGACCGCTCATCCGACCTAGATTTGCCTAAATCTGGAGTTAAAGCTGCTTCGATTTTTGGTCCTATGTCAGCAGTCTTAGCATAGCTTAATTTAAAAACTTTTGAGACTACTGGTCTATCTGCTTTTAAAATAACATTTTCCATCCGCTCTAACGCGGCAGCATCGTCGATCAAAACTAAAGTCCCGGATTTATCGTCTGCTATCACAGACCCGCCTGTAGTCTTCAACTGATTGAGCAATGCTGCCACTTCCGACGCCTTCGCTGAAGTCAATTGTTTAATCCGGGTTTCATATTTACGCCCAAATTTCCGACCATACCTTTCTTCGTATTCCTGGGCAGTCATAATTTTTACCACCGCATCTTCCTGCACAAACGCCCACCCATAAGAGGTAACTATGACTTTCAAAACCTCCAGCACTTTCATATCTCTCAAATAAACTGTAACCTGTCCTTTTACATTCTGGCTAGCAACAATATTTAATCCGCTTTTCTTAGCAACCATTTTGATTACATCATTGACATCTACTCCTTTTAAGTCCAACACATCTATCATCCGCTCCGCATTAGCTAAACTGGCTTTAACCGGCTTTTCCTCCTGCATAGTTACTTGCGCAGAGCCTTCTTGCGTCTGGACTATCCCTTGTTCAGGGTTGACTTGTTGCGACGGAGCCTCAGGAGGCGGAATACCTTCAGGCGATCCCATTGCCGCCCAATCCGGTGGTTGTTGTTGACCATCATTCTGCTCGCACCAACCCGAATATACAAAGACCATACTAACCATTACCAAAATCAATACCAGAAATAGAGGGCGTCTTTTCATAGCGTTTTTCCTATTAACAGTTTTTATTTTTTTATATTTCTTTTACTTCTATCTTCTAACTTCTTTCACGGATTCATTTCAAATGTCGTACCATTAAAATTTAAAACCACTCGTCCTTCTTTTATATCTCTTACTACCGCTCCGGCGATAGCTTCACCTTTGTTCACAAAAAATGTTTCATTGGTTTTCACATCTAAAAAAATAGCTTGCGGCTGATCATCAAGAATTATTCCTGCCAGCTTGTAATTCTGCTGAAACTGAACTAAAACTGCAGCTCCGCTTGAAGTATCCGTTGTGCCGGGCTGCGATTTAGTCCAAGGCGACTCAAAAACATCTTCCTCACCTATAACGTAATCATGAGACTTGGGCGATACAATCACTGCTGGAGCAGTTGCCTTAACTTTCACATTCTTAACTTTTATATCCGGAAGCACAATTTCCTGCCCCTTCAACTGATAATATTTATATGCTATAAACCCAGCCAATATCACACATCCCAGCATTAAAATCTGATTAATAGGTCTTAACCAACTAGCTCCGCCAGGGATATCTTTTTCTACCTTAGCCGATACCGCTTTAATCAGATCAGGTTTCTTTTGTTCAATCCTTTTCTGTTTTTTGACCGAATCCTGCCTGATCAGCTGCAATAATTTTTCTTCCGACGTAGTTGGTTGTTCCATCACCATTCCCACTTTTTCTCTTCTTCGATTATTTTTCCAATCAAATCCGCGTCAACCACCCTCAGGTCTTGCATAACCAAATTCTCCATCGCCATATGACAAAGCATGTTTATCCGGCGAGGACGACCATTAGTATGGTCATATATCAACTTTACAGCTTCATTAGAAAACATTAGGTTCGGCTCAACACACCCCGCGGCTTGAAGCCGGTAGCGGATCATTTTCCCCGTCTCAAATTCATCCAGCGGCCGCAGCAAAAATTTTAAATTTATCCGATCCTTTAAATTTTCCATCTCCCTAATCTGCGACCACAATTCTAATTGTCCTAATAAAACCAATTGTAAAAATTTATATTCATTAGTCTCATAATTCAGCAAAGTCCTAAGGATCTCCAATTGTTCCGGACTAAGCTTCTGCGCTTCGTCGATAACCAACACTACAGTTTTTTGTTCATCCACATTTTTATGCAACAAATATTTCTCGATCGCGTCACGAAAGTCGCCGCTACCCCGAAAGAAAGGGCTAACCCCAAACATTTTGCTTAAATGCACTAAAAAAGAATTTTCATTTTCAAATGAAGGATTTAAAATCATATGAAACTCATAATCCGGATCCATTTCAAAAGCCTGGAATAACGCTCTGGACAAAGTAGTTTTTCCAGTACCCACATCACCCAGAATTAAACTCATCCCTCTACGAAGACGTACCGCGATTTCCAAACGATTCAAAGCAGTTAGATGCTCTGTAGATCTATAAAAAAAACCAGGATCCGGACTCGTCGAGAACGGCTCTTTATTCAATTGTATGGATGTATAATAACTCATAATTTATTTATTATTCTTGTGTAATAAATATCCGGCTCAAAACCAATCTAACCCGTAACAAAGAGTTGGTTCTGGAATTTCCTTTTTCAAAAGATATCTCGTCTACCTCAAAATTATTTTTTTCATCCTGCAAAACTTCTAAAAATTTAACCATATCTGCAAATGAACTATCCAAAGTTAAAGAAACCGAAAATTGGGTAAACTGCCCGTCTATACGTTCCTTTTGCGGTTTTAAATCTGCAATATTCAGGCTCATTTGTTTTGACTCAGCTTGAATATCAGTGATCATCTCAGACATAACCTGTTCATTGCCGACTTTTTGTTTATATTGCTCAACTAACTTTCCATATTTATCATCGGAATCAGCGCTCTCCTGCAAACTTTTAATATTTTTATGCAAACGTTTAGTCTGAACAGTAATCGCGTCGCTAACTTGTTCTTTACGAGCTTCCAAAGGTTTAAAAACAAGATTATATCCGGCATAGACTAACGCCAAAACTAAACAAATACTAAATATCGCTTTTTCCCGTTGGTTCAATCTTCGCATAAGATTCACTTATTTTTTATTTTTGCAATAATCTTAAAATCAGTTAATTCCATATTATAAATCCGCCGTTTAGTCGCAAACTGTAAACTCACGTCTTTTAATTGCTTGGACTGAACTAGACGACCTTGAAACATATTTACCGCTGTTCCACTCTCTGCGTACCCCATGATCACTAAATTTCTCTGACCATCAATCGACAAACTGCGTAAAGAAATTTCGTTAGTTACCAACTTCTGAATTGAAGCTAATAATTCAGGCATGAATATGCGTTTTTCTTCCTGATCTTTCAACGCCTCCAACAGCGCCTGTTTTTTCTCCTGGTCTTTCAAAAGTGGTTTAACCTGATCAACTCTTACTTGCACTTTAGCTAAAGTTTTAGACTTAAAAAACAAATCCAGACCTTCGTAACCGATCCATAATCCAAATAAAACGCCCAATAAAAATAAAAGCTTGATTAGTTCAATCCGACGAGCTTTTAAATGTTTCTGCTCCCCTATTTCTTTTGGAACTAAATTAAACCAACCGGCTGCGGAACTGATCAAAGATCCTAGCGCAGCAGATACTGAAATGCCTTGCTGTTCTACCTGGTTAACATTAATTTTCTTATCAAATGAAAAATACGCTGATGAAACTGCAACGTTTACCGGCAACCGGAATTTTTCTTTTAAATATCCGCTCAATTTTTCACTCTCTACCGACGCGCTAATAATTTTAATTTGTTTTATTTCCGGACCCATTTTTGCTTTGTTATATGAAGCCAAACTCAATTGAATTTGATTTTCAAACTCGAACCAATTCCCATTAGCCAAATGCTTAAACCCCGGATCAATATTCCGCGAAAACCAAACCTTACCTTTTGAACAAAACGCCAACTCTGAACCGCTATAATCAATATTCAGCAATAATACCGGCAGATCCTCGAGCAAATTATCCGCCTTTAACTGATATGACCACCATTCATTCAATCCAAAAGAGCTATAAGTAAGATCTGAAACCCTAAACCCGATCGCAGTGAATAACTGTAAATACTTTTTTATAATTTCCCGGTGGACTATCACCACCAAAACTTTCGCAGTTCCAGATGTGGTTTGCTCCAAAACCTGATATTTATAAATTACCTCATCCAGTGCATACGGCATTTGACTGACTAACTGTATATCCAGCATCTGCTGGATTTCGCGGGGATCTTCAGATGGAAATTCTAAATGTTTTAAAATACATAACCGTCTGGGAATGATTACCCGCATTTGGTCTTCGCGCACACTGCTATTCGATAAAAGCTCGGTAAGATGTTTTTGAAGTTCTTCGTCGGTAAAATTGTGGATTTGCCGGATCTGACAACGAATTATCTCTGGCGGAGTCCTGCCAATACGGGACTGAACCATTTTTACGTGGCTGTCGGTGATCTCTATAACTGAAAAAATATTTTTCGCCATCCCCCGCCCTTAATCTTGAAACCAATATACAGTAGAAAAATCTTCCTGGTTAACCACTGCGGTTATCCGGCTTTTAACCTGACGCGTACCAGCCACCCCTTCAGAAGTTATTCTAAAAAACCGCGACTTAGGCGCATGATACTGCATCAAATAATAAAACAAAGTTTTTTCTTTTGCATTTAACGGAAGATCTTTCTCGTCGATCGGACGATCATCCGCTGTATGTAAAACCCCGTCTTCTCCATTCCGCAATTCTATAATCTTATCCATTAAAGATAAAACTTCAGCTTCATCAGTATTCGTGGCTGGACCGACTACTGAACTAACCACTGCTTTTATAACCACTGGCGACGCTGTGTTAGCGTTTATCTGGAACCGTCCTTCTTTTGGAAAAACCGTGACCAGATCTTTTAACTTATCAAATATTTCAGGAGTAACGCCTCTGACCAAACGCAATTCTCCGACGGAATCGAACGGCGCGTTTTTTGCCACATATCCACTCCCCTGACTTTTATAAAATTCCGTCTCAGCCCCATACGAACCATCTGTAATTTCTTCATCCGGATCTTTCCAATCAATAATCGAGGCTGCGGCAATATGCGCGTCTTCCTCTCCAACACCTTGCAAAGTCAAAAGAAACTTTAAAATACCAACATCTTGCGGCAT
The DNA here is from genome assembly GCA_015233195.1 of Candidatus Omnitrophota bacterium. Classification (GTDB taxonomy): domain Bacteria; phylum Omnitrophota; class Gorgyraeia; order Zapsychrales; family Zapsychraceae; genus JADFYE01. The sequence continues at coordinate 28,497 of JADFYE010000001.1, read as the reverse complement.
GATAGCATTAATATTAATTTTGCGCTCTTCATCCGCTAATCCAAGATATTTCTTAATGCCGTGATCCGTCTGTTCTTTATAAACTATAGTAAAATGACTGCCGTTTTCTAACGGTATATCTTTCCACTTCTGTTCAATGCTTTGACCGTCTTTTAAATTCACCCCGCACGCGTAATGAGTATCTACATCAGCTGGATTTCCGTCGGATTTATTATCCCGTATTTCGCGTAAAGCATAACTTATCCCTGCCCGCGCAGCATAAGCCGCCTGACTTTTAGCAAACACAAATTTACCAAAAGCCAAGTCCACGCTGGTCTTATGCGACAAACCAACCGCGATAATAACCAGAATTATCACGACCCATAATGATGCTACCAATATTATACCAGAACGGTTAAACCTGCCTGACAATAATAAAGATTTTTTTATATTACTATTTAGACTTATCATTTTCATTCAAAATACCGCTTGGGCAAAATAATTCAAGTGTCAAAGTTTGTTTTTTCTGAACCTGAGGATCGATAACAAAGTCTATATCTGCCCGCATTTTCATAGGCACCCCTGCCAAAGCCCATGAACTTCTCCATTCTAAAGGCTGATTTTTTTCCTGATATCCGTATTCAAAACGTATCCCTTGCGGGGCAATGTGAGAGGCTATAACCTCAGGAACATTTTTATCCTTATCTTCATCAGTCACAAAATCCTTTTCTTCCCTCAATAAACTAGCCATTCCCTTACTGTCAGCTTCGCTAAGATAATACTTAATAGTTTTCAACCCGGTATCAGTATCTTCTGCCAAAGTAAAACTGTTCTCCTGTCCCTGAAACAAATTTTGTTCCGCACCACTCGCGTCTTTTAATTTTACAAACACCGCATTTTCCAAGTCTGAACTTAATAAACGCGAAACCCAATATACTTCATGATTAAACCCATCCTTTGAAGTTGCATATTTTGAGATTTTAATCCCGCCAGCAAAAACACTGAACAAGCAAACCCCCACTATACTTAATATAGTTAACGCCAGCAGAACTTCGACCATAGTAAACCCGCATTTTGAAATCCTCTTATTTTGCGCCATTATCAATCCTCTCAACCAAATACGTTTCCGCAGAATACTTGCGCTCCTTACTTTCCTGTCCCCAAAGCAATTTCACGTCTAATTTTTTAAACTCAAGCTTAACCTCATTATTTTTTGACCCCTCATCCGACCAAATATCCGCTATGCTGGTCTCCAGCCTAAATCCCTCTAATAACCCTTCACCCTTAACTGAAGTCCGGTTATCATAACCGTCCCGGTCCGCAACCCGCAGATAATTATCCCATAATACCGACGCCAACACATAATCTGCTGCCATTTTTGAAGACCGCATTCCCAGGCTCATGCTCTGGATGATAACTGTCAGCGATATTGAAATAATCACAACTGATATTAAAACTTCAGCCAATACTGACCCGTGAATATTTTTAATTTTTTTTAACTTCATCATTATTCCCGATTTTTTCTAACGAAATTAAACCGCGTTGTTTTTTAGTAGACAGCTCGTAACATTGCGAGTTTTGACAAACTGATATATTTATTTTATCAGCTCTGCCGTCAGGAAAAAACTCCACATACTCTTTATCAAAAACTATTTTAACCCCACCTTGAACATGATATAGCTGACCCATGCGCCCCTTAATAGGAACATATTCGATCTGCTCATTATCCTTATTCCAATTTTGAGCCATCTCAGAAACCAATTTTCCATTTTCATCAAAATATTGACGCTGCACCTCTGGTTTTGTTGTTTTAGTCTCTTCGGCGGGTTCTAATATCTGATAGGTATCAAGATCTTTTGAAAATGATAATCGGATAGGTTCAGCTTTAGCTATAGCAGTCAATTGCGCGTAACGCATAGTTTGCCGCAAATCCTCGGATGCTCTTTGCAATAAAACCCCGCTTTGAGTATTGCGTAAATTTGGAATGGCTAATGCCGTAATAACCGCTAATATAACCATGACCAGCAAAAGCTCAATCATAGTAAAAGCAAATTTATTTCTTATCATCTTTCATCCAATTCACCACATCATCAGCGCTTTCCACTCCGTCGGGACCAAGCGAAGACAGATCATATTCAGTTGGATTATGCGATCCTGGCGCCGCGTAAACATAATCATGCCCCCAAGGATCAGTTGGTATTTTTTTTCTTTTCAAATACGGACCGCTCCAATTATCAGCAGCCGGACCTGTAGTAGGCTTTACCAATAAAGCTTTTAATCCTTGTTCAGTGGTCGGGTATTTCCCATTATCCGCCTCATAAAGATCCAAAGAGGTTGATAAATTCGCTTCTATGTCCGCCTTAGCTGCTGCCTGACGAGCCTGTTCACTCCGTCCAGCCATATTCGGAATAACCATAGCCGCCAGAATACCAATAATAACCACCACTAACAAAATCTCAACCAAAGTAAACCCTTTTTTATCCATACAGCCTCTCTTTTTTATTTCACCATCATGTTCATATTCATTATCGGCAATAACATCGCTATCACCACAAACCCCACCATCCCGACGATAAAAACTAAAACCATCGGTCCCAAAAGCGACACCGCGGTTTTCATAGACTCCGCAGTTTGTTTATCATAGACATCCGCAACTTTATAAAGCCCCTTTTCCAGCTTTCCGGTTTCCTCTCCGACTGAAATCATATTTGCAGCCATCTCCGGAATAAATTTTGTCTGTGCTACCGCGTTGCGTAAACTCATACCATTTGCCACCAGATCTGATATATGGACGATCTGTTCCCGTAAAATTACGTTTTCAATCATCATCGCTGTGGCTTTTAAAGATACTGTAATCGATACACCCGTATCCAGCATAGTTGCCAGCGTCCGGGCAAACCTGCCGATCTCTGCCTGCTTAATAAATTCTCCGATAAGAGGCAAATGCAATTTCTGCCGATCCAGCCAAATCCTCCCCTGATCACTCTTCCCCCATTGCATAATAAATATTACTGCAGTAACAACCACAGTCAGAATTGCCCACCAATAAGCCGCAAAAAAACTGCTCATATTCAACATTATCTTAGTCGGAAGAGGCAATGCCTGATCCATGTCGTCGAATATAACTGATAGCCGGGGAATAACAAACGACAACAGCACAAATACTGTTACTGCTCCCACGCCTAAAATGAATAAAGGATACGCCAGGCTCCCGGCAATCTTTCCTTTTGTGTCCAAATCTTTTTCTAAATGATCTGCCAGACGCTCCAAAGTTATTTCTAATTTACCGGAAAGCTCGCCGGTCTTGACCATATTTATATAAAGACCGGAAAATATATTTTTATAAGACGACAAAGCGTCGGAGAAAGACGCGCCATCCCTAACCATCGCGCTCATCTTTTGAATAAATTCTTTAAAATACGGATGATGAGTCTGACGTTCTACTACCTGCAAAGCCTTTAATATCGGTACTGCAGCAGCGATCAGATCGCTCATTTGACGGGTGAACAAGACCACATCCTTGCCCCTAACCCTCGACGCAAACAAATTAACACCGCTAAAAAAATGTTCTTTATTTCCAGCAACCAGCTCTTTTTTTTCAATCGCATCCTGCACTAATAAAGGCGCTAATTTTTTTTGTACTAATTGCGCTATAGCCTGTTCCCTCGACAACGCATCAATCTCTCCCTCTACAATACTATTAACGCCTTCTTTCGCTTTATAATAAAATCGTTTCATGTTCCGGCTTCCTCATCACCCTTTACCACCCGCACCACTTCAGATAAAGCAGTCATACCTAATCTTACTTTTTCAACGCCAGAATCCCATAAAGTTTTCATACCATTAGCAATAGCTTTTTCTTTAATAGTCATACTTGATACGTTTTTCATGACCAGTACCCTAATATCGTCGGACATAACCAAAAATTCATAGATCGGCACCCGTCCACTAAACCCAGTATGATGACAAAATTCACAACCTACCGGTTCATAAACCGAATATACTGACGACGCATAACTACCCAACTCACGTGTCATTTCCGGCGTAACTTTCATTATTTTTTTACAGCGGGGACACAAAACCCGTAATAAACGCTGTGCGATAAAACATTCAACTGTAGAAGTAATAAGATACGGCTCAACCCCCATATCTGAAAGACGAGCTATACCACCGACCGCGTCATTAGTATGCAGCGTCGAAAATATGAGATGCCCAGTCAAAGCGGATTGAATGGCGATTTGCGCAGTCTCCAAATCCCGAACCTCACCGACCATCATAATATCCGGATCATGGCGCAAGCATGAACGCAAACCTTGCGCAAAAGTCAGCCCAACTTTCGCATTTACCTGAATTTGAATTATCCCTTTTAACTGATATTCAACCGGATCCTCAATAGTAATGATTTTTTTATCTTCAGTGTTAACCCTGGACAAACAAGAATACAAAGTAGTAGTCTTTCCGCTTCCCGTCGGACCAGTTAAGAAAACAATGCCATGCGGCTTTAAAATCAAATCTTCCAATATAGCCAATTCTTTTTCTGCCAAACCCAAATCTTTTAACTGGAACAACTGTGAAGTGTTCAAAAGCCGCAGCACCACGCTCTCGCCAAAAGTGCACGGAATAAAAGAAACCCGCAAATCAATATCTATGTCCTTGACTCTTACCTTAAACCTGCCGTCCTGAGGTATACGTTTTTCCGCGATATTTAAATTTGATAAAATCTTAATGCGGGAGTTAATTGCCTCTTTAAATATTTTTAAATTCCCCGGAACTTTCGCGTCTTTCAACAATCCATCCACCCGGTAACGCACCTTTAACTCATCCTCAAACGGCTCAATATGCACGTCAGTTGCGTGTTCTTTATGCGCTTCAATAATTATCTGATTGATGAATTTACCGATTGAGGCTTCTGAATCAATTTCCTCGAGGATAGATTCACTTTCCTCTTCTTCTGTCACCTGTACTGAACCCATCATTTTTTCAATAGTTTCAGCACCCACTCCGTAATATTTACGGATGTGTTCGGCAATATCTTTTTCACTAGAAAGGTGCGCGGATAATTTCATGTCCACTACTAAGCTGATTTCGTCGAGAAAAGCCACGTCAAGCGGCTGGGTAGTAGCTATATGCAGCACATTATCTTTAATATCAAATGGGATTATTTTGTAATACATCGCTGACTTGGCAGGGACTTTTCCAATTACCTGCGGAGGGATATTCATTTCCTTCAAATTAATAAAATCTACGCCCATCTGACCGGCTAAAACCGGCAAAAATATTTTTTCTTCCGTCACAAACCCCAGTTCAATCAAAATCGCGCCGAGTAATCCGCCTTTTTCTTTTTGCTTACGTAAAGCGGCATCTAAATTCTCTTGAGTAATAATCCCCCGCTCAATGAGCATTTTTCCTAAAGGAAATTTTTCTTGCGTCATGATATCCTCCCCCTGAGGAACCAAACCTATTAGTAATATTATTAATTTACATCATTTAAGGCGAGTCTTACAGTTTTTTTACAAAAAAATCAAATTATGGATAATCTAATTTCTTAAATAAATCCTGTGAAGATTGCAAGTAACCGCTAACCGTTTTCTCGACCCACAACTTTTTAATTTCCGGATCTCTTTGAATTCGAGAATCACCCCAGCGCATGCTACGAAAAAGCGGATATATATTCCAATCGCTATTAATGTAACAAACAATTTTTACGTCATTTTGATCAATAAAATCAAAGTAATGCTTAAACCACTCCTTTTTACTCTTAGTAGAAATTAATCCTACTGGCGTAGACTCAGCAATCATAAAAGATTTCTTATGCTCCCTCGCTAAAGTCGCAAAATTATTAGCAGTATTAATCTGCATTGAATCAAATATTGATACCGCAAACCAATCCACATAATCATCGCCCGGATACCAATCCATAAAATTCCCTTAGATTCCATCATAGCTGCGGAATGCCAAACATAAGCAACATTGTTAACCCCTTGATTCCTTAAGCGATCAACAATATATCGATATGCTTGCTGATATTTTTTAGGATCATACCGATTATCCGGTAAATCAAATTCATACCCGATCCGAAAATAAATCGGACGCTGAGCTTTTTTCATCCACTTAGCTAACTTTAAAATATTATCATCATACATTCCGGTTAAAATTTTATCTACAGCTCCGACCATATACAAACCAAGCTGTATCACCGTATCTGGATAACGTTTTATATAATATTGAGCATGCTGTATACCTGCCCCATGATTTCCTGGTCTATCTAACGCGTCCATTATCTGAATCGAAGTATAAACCATAAATCCGCCGGGAATAACCTTGGTACTCTTAACATACTCCTCGATCGCGTCTTTCTGCTGACCAATGATCAACAACTTTCCCTCTCGAGGAATAAATGGATGGCTAACAACTTGGGCAAAACATAACTGCGGAATAAAAACTAAGAATATAACTATTTGATACCACGTTGAAAGCATTTATATTTAACCTTAAATTTAAAATTTATAAAATTAATTGTCCCTAACAGAATTGATTCTAATTTTTTGATAAAACCTTATTCAATCGATTTTTTATTTTACCTCTTAAAGGTACAGCTTGAATTCTTACTGAATACCCAATACCTAACAAGACTTTCTCGAGAGTTGACACGCTGCTAAACTCCCCATTTTCAATCTTAGAAATATGCTGTTGAGTAATACCAATTTGTTTTGCCAATTGTCTTTGATTCAATTTATGCTTAATACGGTAAGCAATGATTTTCTTTACAACCTCCAACTTTTGTTGATCCAATTCGTACAGTTCTTTAAAGTATGGATCTTTTAACATCTCCTTCAAATGATCTTTAAAAGTATATTCTTTCATAAATTCTCTCCTATGTTTTTCTGAAAATAAATTGCACGTCTTGATATGGCAGTCGCCTTTTCCTTATTTGGTGTCCTATTTGATTTCTTAACAAACCCATTTGTCAAAACCGCCTTATCCCCATCAAAAAAGAAATACAAAACTCTAATAGAGCCTTCAACACTTTCAAATCTTAACTCGAAAATTTCGTCGCCTATATATTTAGCATGGGGCATTGCTAACCCTCTACCAAAACACTCTAATAACCCCACTGAATCAACAAATTTTCTTTTAGAGCGAATATTCAAATCATTAACAAACTCTTAAACTGGCTTGCGCCCCGAATCCGTAAGAAAATAAATAACCCTCATACTTCCTCCAAATTCTTAGTGTAAGTATACAACTATACAGTTGTCATGTCAAAAATTAATTTTTACTGAAAACTTTTGGAATCTTAAACGGCAGGCTTTTACATAAAAAATCCCTCCAGAATAGAAACTATCTTGAAGGGATGAAAGGGATGCTCTATTTTATCGAATCGTTATAGTTTTACAAGAAGAAAATATCATCCAAAATATCAAATAAAATACACTACCAATCCCAGCCTCTAACAGAACTAATTTCTTTGACTTTTCCATTTTCAGCAAATGTTATATCAAATTCGTTATGCCAATAAGCAGGACCCATAAATAAAACATTCATTCTTACACTTTTTATTAATTTTTGACTTGGCAGAGACGAAACCGTCTCAAAGCATTTGTCTGTAGCTATAAAAAAATTTCTCTCCTTTAACTCTCCTTCACAATGCAAAAAGTATCTACCCTGCCCGTTCAATACCCTTTGCACTTCTTCACCCGTCATACCAATTTTAATTTTATCGTGAACATAACGAACTTTTAATGGGGTCAACCAGTCCACCAAAAGTGCTATACCCATAATCACAAGCACTGCTAAAGTGGACGCCATGGTCCATCTTCCTGATATTCCCATTTTTTTTATCATAATAAAATCCCCCGCAATTATTTTATCAACTCCGAGATGTCATACAATATCCGCTCTGCTTCTTGTTTATTAGGCAAAAATGATTTTTTAGCTTCAACCTTTACTTCGATCCCATTTTTATTTTTTTTCACCCACACCATAACTTTATATTTATTCCGTACTGCAGTAATCGTCCCTGCAACTTTATCAGCGACCACACTCTGCCCATCTTTAGATATAAAACCTAAAACTTTATTCCAAACTTCATCATGCGATTTATTAAAAACCTGGCTCGCAGTATTATCCATCAAAACTGCAGCAGCAATTCCGACAGGCAAGAACGCTGTTCCTAAAACCGTAACTGCACCGTAAAGCCCAACCCCTTTTAAAGCCGCAGACGAGAAGGTAGCTTGTAAAACTACTGCTGCCAATTCCTGCGCGCTCTTGATATCTTTAAACTCTTTATCCTGAATACCAACATCCACCACATTAATAGCCGGCTCAGGCTTTCCCGACGTGTAATCCTTATAGATAACCTTACGCACAGTCAATTTCATTAAATCGATCTGCATTGCCAATGGCTTGGTCTCTTTGGTTTGTTTGACTTCTTTTTTTTCTTCCTTTTTCTTAGCTGAAACTTTTAAGGCATTCACATTCAGCTCGCCTGCTTTATCTTTTACTACTATCATTTCTTTCATGTTCAATACTAAAAGCCGCAAATGAATCTTGCCTTTGATCAATGCCGGCAAATCATAATCTACTGCTATATCCGGCATATCAACCATTATCCCGGCTGGAAATCCTTGCGGATTAAACACTTGAAAACCTTTGATTCTGATTTTTTGTGAAAAAATACCTAAAGACAAAGACTGAATTTTAACCGGAACGCCTACGACAACTTTGGAACCAACTTCAACTGCGGATTTAATTAAAAAATCTTTTACTATCACCAGCCCCATCAAAACCACTAACAAAATAATCAACCAGTTTGGAAATCTTTTTTGCTTTGCCATATAATCTCCTCGTAGCTGCGACAAGAGCAGCGTAGAGTCTAAGCGACTGCGAAGACTCTTGTTTAAATTTTTAATATATTTGTTTTATCATCTTCCATATCAACAAACCGATCTCCAACCACAAGCCTTGCTCCTCTAACAAATGCCGACATATCCATCCGCCTTGACCCTGCAGGCTGTACTTCTCTGATTAATAAAGTTCCATCGCCGGTCGCGATCACAGCTCCTTCATTATTTATCTGAACCACTACACCAGGCAAGACATCGCCAAAACGGACGTCAACTATAGACGAAGAAAAAATCGACAATTGTTTATTTTTGATGAAAGTGTGAGCTAAAGGCCAAGGCTGTAAACCACGGATCTGGTCGTGAATATTTTTTGCTGGTCTGTTCCAATCTATAAGACCTAATTGTTTGGTAAGTTTAGGCGCGAATGAAATATTCTTATCGTCTTGCGGAACGCCTTTGGTATCAGCATTGAAATTTTTTAAAGTATAACTTAATAACTCGCAGCCAGCAGCGATCATTCCCTGTCTTAACTCTACCGAAGTCTCATCTTCTGAAATCAATAATTTCACTTGGCTGATAATATCACCAGCATCCATTTGCGCGTTCAAACGAATTATAGTAATGCCAGTTTCTATTTCGCCGTTTAATATTGCCCAATTAATCGGAGCTGCTCCCCTATATTTTGGTAGTAAAGAACCGTGGACATTCAATGAACCAATTTTAGGAAGGGCTAATATTTCAGGAGTTAAAAATCTTCCGTAAGCAATTACCACAAAAACATCAGCATTAAAAACCCGCAGATCCTCGACAATACTATTTGATTTTAAAGTCTCGGGTTGAAGAACCGGGATATTATGCATCAAAGCGCGCGCCTTGATCGGCGACATAGTAATTTTCATGCCGCGGTCTTTGGGTTTATCCGGCTGAGTAACACACGCGACGATTTGATATCCCTCGTCTAATAAACGCTCAAAATGCGCGTCAGCAAAATCATCGCTTCCGAAAAATATTATTTTCACACTACCTCCAAAGTTACTACAATTCCTCTCCTGTGCTTTCCAGCTTTTAATACACTTTTAATATCTTTAAGTATTGGCGCGGGGTCTTCCGTACGCAACATTATAGTATACCGATACTGATCCCGCAATTTAGCGATCATCTCAGGCTGCGGTTCAAAAATTTCAATAGCCTGCCCTTCCCATATCTTCTGAAACGCATTATACAATTCCACACTTTGCTTTAATATGGCATCTTCGTCCAATCCCCGCAAGCCGATAGAAATAAAATGTTTATACGGCGGGAAATTCATTTCTTTTCTTTGTAATAATTCCTGCTGATAAAACGTCCCCCAGTCCAATTTCACCGCGCAATCAATCACATAATTTCCTGGCATATGCGTCTGCACGCATAAAGTATTAGCTGTCATTTGCCGCAAACCCATCAATAAACTAAACACTTTATGCGATGAAGCATGATCAAACCGATTCATCTCAGCGTCTATATCCAATATCGCACAAAGATCAACCCTAACCTCATCTTTCCACCTTAAAACTGCCTGAGTAGCGACCACAATATCATATTCGTTAGGATACCCCTCAGATTCTTTATCGTAATATCCAATGCGCGCAGTCGAAAAAAATAAAGCTAATGAACTTTGGAATTTTTCAACTCCAGCGCCAGTTGAACGTAAATAATCGCTTCCGCATGACGAGCAAATCTTAGGAACGTCTTCCTTATGTTCGCAAAAACGGCACACTAATTTCTTTTTAGAATACATATACGTAAGATTGACTGAGCAGCGTGGACATTTTAACGTAAAACCGCAATGATTGCATTTAGTAACAGTGGCAAATCCTCGGCGGTTCATGAACAATAATATTTTACCTCCAGCTTTTAATACTTTCTGCATCTCGCTTTGCAAAGGGAAACTTATCATGTTCTCATAGAGCCGCTTATAATTACTTTGGTCTACCAATTGTAAATTCACCGGTCGCGGCGTAAGTTTTGACAATTCAATATTCCAATTGTTTTTATGCGCCAAATACCATAAATCCACACTCGGCGATAATCCAACAAAAAGCGTGTCACATTTTATTAATTCACTGCGCCATAACACGACTGATCTCGCGTGATAATGCGGCGGCTGTTCTTCTTTGTATGCTTCGTTTTCTTCATCCAGCATTATGATCAAACTCAAAGCATTGATAGGCGTGAAAACCGCGGAACGAGTACCAATTACAATGTTCCCTGAAGTAGTAGTTGCCTTAACCCAGCTAGCAAGATCTTTTTTAACTGCTACTGGTTTTTTAAATATGATTAATTTATCTTTAAATGTTTTCAATTCTTTCACAGCAGCCTTAAGCACGAACGCGTCCGGAGCCAAGATCAAAACTGACTTTCTATCGTCGATAACTGACTTTATCTTAAGCCGTAAATAATCCCAGCGCGTAACTGTATCAGGTTCGCATAAAATCGTATTAGACGGGGAAGCAATATTCAAAACCGGTAATGCGTGAGGCAATTCAAAAAATGAAGTTTTTCTTAAGGGACGCGGCAGATGTATTGCCAAAGCTTCGCCCCAGGAACAGCCAAAAAAATCCGCCATTTTTTTGCTAAGAATCAGCGCATCAGCGTCTAAGATCGGCATTCCCCGGTCTAATATATCCAATACCGGGTTTAACTTTGGGAAATCACTTTTATCGCCTAGCCCAACCACCATTCCCATAATTATCTTGCGGTTGAACATGACCTTAACCCGCTGACCTATAGCAATATTCTTCTGCAGTCTTTCAGTCACTGAATAATCAAACGGCCCTTCCACTGGAAGAGCCACTATAACTTTAGCTACTTTAGGATACATAGTTATCACCGAATCAATTCTACTATTTCTTTCACTGAGTTTCGACGAGCCATAGCGTTAATACGTTCTTTTGCTGCAGCCAATTTTTCAGGAGATTTTTGAAATTCGTTCAATAAGCGTACTATTTGCGGAACCGTAGCCGGTCCTGCTCCTATACCAAACGAGTTTAGAACTTTAATATTATTAGTTTCCTGACCAGGTATAGCACTGAAAAATATCATAGGTAAACCAACCACTAATGCTTCGGATATCGACAACCCGCCAGGTTTAGTAACCATAACGTCGGATACAGCCATCATTTCGTCCATATTATTAACTAATCCAAAAACCCGAGCATTAGGATATTTTTTTTCAGTCAAAGTTTTAAAAAGTTTTTCACCATGCCCGCATACCACCACAAATTGAGTCCCAGGTACGGCTTTAATTATCTCCTCTATAGGTCCGATACCAAATGAGCCAGTAGCAATCAAAGCCGTAAACTTTCCGTCCTCTATCCCTAATTTACGCTTGAGTTCAGAGCGGTTTTTAACTTGACTGAATTTCTCATCGGTCGGTATTCCAGTAATAAATACTTTGTTGGCATGCACGCCCATGCGCACAATCTTACGCTTGGTCCATTCAGTTGCTACCGCGTAATAATCAACACCACTGCCCATCCAAATATGATGCACATCAAAATCAGTAACACAGGCGATCAGACGGGACTTTATTTTATCCGATTTTTTTAAAGCTGAAACCACTTCAATCGGCATAAAATGCGTCGAGATTATCCAATCAAATTGTTCCTTTATCAAAAAATCACGCAATTGCCGAGTATTTAATCCATTGTATACTCTGCGTCCCATATACATCAGAGGCTGAGCAATATTCCAATCTAAAAAACCAAAACTTATTTGCCACAGCCATGGAACTTTAGCTACCATAAAAAAATAACTTTTGCGGTAAAGATCTTTAAAGGCAGGACTGGTCTTATCCAAAACGTCGGCGCAAACCACTTCATGACCAGTATATTTTTTTAGAGCATTATAAATCGCTTCAGCGGCTTTTTGATGACCAGCTCCGGCAGTTGCATGCATCACCAAAATTTTCATACCGCATCCTTTTTAAACTGTTTTTAATACTTCATGCAATTTAGCTTTTCTGAAATACGCATCGTTAGAACGCTTTACCCTTTTTGATATAGGCAGATCATGCAAAACAATATTTTTAACCGCGCTTAAAAGATCTCTTGCCACAAAATCTGGACGCACTCCCCAATTTTTTATCTGCCGCCGTTTCGCCCGTCCAGATAAAACTAAAATCGTCTTACACCCTGCATTATATCCGCACAAAATATCTGATTTAGTGTCGCCGATAAAAAACTTATCTTTAGCAGAACGCAAAGTCCGCCCAGTAGCCTTCAGTGCTTTAGTAATATTACCGATCTCTGGTTTACGGCAAGCGCAACCTTGGTCAGACCGATGAGTACAATACATTACTTTAGTTATTTTACCGCCGGCATCTTTTATACCTTTAAGCATAGCGTCGGTGATCAAGTCCAGTTTGGTCCGGCTATAAATTTTCCGACCTACTCCCGCTTGATTCGAAACCACAAAAATATCAAACCCTTGCTCAGTTAAAATACGAATAGCTTCTTTTGAACGGTTTAAAAGATGAAAATCTTTTAAGCGCGTTACATACTTACCATCACCGGGGAATTCATTGATTACCCCGTCTCTGTCTAAAAATATAATGCTCATACGAAGTTGACAATTTATTTTTTTATGTTTTCTTTATTAATCTGCCAATATTTCGCGTAACTCATGATTTGATACAATGAGGCAAAAAACGCGATCATAAAACCCATGAATCCGTCTTTATAACCCTTCTTACCAAAAAATACCCTCGGCAATCTATCAATGGTACGCCACATCGCCACACCTAAAGACATTTTACGTCCGCCTGAAATCCATTTTTGCGCTTCCAAAGTTGTCTGCCGATTCAAGCTTCCCAAAAAATGTTCAAAATCCGGATAACCTTTATGAATAATATCGCAGCTCAATTTTTTCTCTTTCCCGTCTAAAAATATCCGCGGATGCACGCTTACCTCTTCAAAGCGCATCTTACTCTTCATATACATCCGCAATTTATTAGCTGGATACCAGCCCGAATGTTTTACCCAATAAGAACCAATGTAAGTTTTCAAAGGAATAGAAAACGCCTGAAATTCATTACTGGTTATCAATCCCGTAATCTCATTACGCAATTCCGGCGTAACTTGTTCATCAGCGTCTAAACTCAAAACCCATTCATTGCGAGCTTGCTGTATCGCCCAATTCCGATGCTCACCTTCATTACTCATCTTCCGGTGAAAAATTTTATCCGCTATTTTTTCAGCAATCTCAACTGTCTTGTCAGAACTCTGATCATCTACCAAAATCAATTCATCTGCCCAGCCGTAAACACTGCGCAAACATTCTTCGATATTATCTTCTTCATTCTTCGCGATAACTACGACGCTAACTGGTACTTTTGCCATTTATTTAATCCTTATCGTATTCTCTATGTTTTCCCCTCACCCTAACCCTCTCCCCAGAGGCTGGAGAGGGGAGCGATTATATTTCTTTTAATGCCATACACACATACTCAATCTGTTCCTTGGTCATGTGCGGGAACATCGGCAAGGATAAAACCTCATTGGATAATCGTTCCGCGACTTTAAAATCACCTTTTTTATATTTTAAATCAGCATAAGCTTCCTGCAAATGTACTGGGATGGGATAATGGATCAAAGCGCCTACACCTTTGGCTTTAAGCCCGTCTATAACTTTATCCCGATTAGCAACTCTTACCGCAAAGGTTTGATAAACATGGTTGCGGTCTGAAGCTACCGTCGGAAGTTTTATGCCTTTAACCCCTTTTAACAATTTCGCATAATACGCGGCATGTTTAATCCGCATATTGTTCCACTCATCTAAATGCGGTAATTTAGCATTCAACACAACAGCTTGCACAGTATCCAGACGAGAATTATAACCAATAAACTTATGCGCGTAACGGTCAGTACGTCCATAATCCCTAAACATCCTCGCCTGCGCAGCCAGATCGTCCCGGTCAGTTATTATCATACCTCCGTCACCAAACGCGCCCAACCCTTTAGTAGGATAAAAACTAAAACATCCGGCATCGCCCATTGACCCGACTCTATTACCTTTATACAAAGCGCCATGCCCCTGACAAGCATCTTCAATAACTGCTATACCATGTTTTTTTGCTAAAGCTAAAATCGGATCCATCGTCGCTGACTGACCATACAAATGTACTGGTATGATGGCTTTGGTTTTTTTAGTAATCACTTTCTTTATGCTTTCCGGATCAATGTTACAGGTATCGTCTTCAGCGTCTGCGAACACCGGCTTTGCTCCAATATAAGAAACTCCTAAAGCTGTAGCAATAAAAGTCATAGACGGTACAATTACTTCATCACCGGGTTTTACACCCACAGATTTCAAAGCCAAAAACAAAGCATCAGTTCCTGAATTCAAACCTATAGCATGTTTAACCCCGCAATATTTTGCAAAAGCTTCTTCAAAAGCTTTCTCTTCTGGTCCAAGAATAAACGCGCCGCGCTCACAAACTGATTTAATTCCAGCGTCAACCTGTTCTTTTACGCTTTGATACTGTTTTGAAAAATCTACAAAAGGAACGTTCATAAAAACCTTTCTACTTGCTCCATAACATTTTGATATGAAAGCTGTTTAAGACAATTTATATGCTCGCAAGATGCTTTGCGAAAATTATGATAACAAGGTCTGCACTCGATCGTACTTTTTACAACAATATGAGAATTAACCGGATACGGACCATAAACTTTCTCATCAACCGGTCCAAAAATAGACACGGTCTTCGCCCCTGCTGCTACTGCCATATGCAAAGGTCCTCCGTCATTGACCACGCATAAACGCGCAATCTGAGCAACAGCAGCAAACTGTTGAATATTGGTCTTACCGCAGGCTAGAAATGAGCGATTTTTCATCGTCGAAGCCACCTGCTGGCAAAGTTCAATTTCACTCGTATCACCCATAAGTATAATGTCTGCAGAGAACATTTCAATGATTTTATCCGCTAATTTAGCGTAATTTTCCGGGCTCCAACGCTTATAAAAAGCTTCTTTTCCCCAGCTTGCTCCGCCTCCTGGCACGATTACCACCGACGAAATTTCTTTGACCCCCAATTCCTTGATAAATTTCTTTGCCCAAACCTTAATGTCATCTGATACTGTCAGCCGCATATTTTTGTCCTGCGGATCCATACCTAAAACCCTTAAAAGGTCAAGATAATACTCGACCACATGCCTGCGTTCATAACCTTGAAAAGGAAGCTTTTTAGTCAAAAACCGTCCGCGATTTTTATAAGCTAAACCAACCCGCTCTTTTATACCTGCAGCCCAGCATATAAATCCCATAAGATCAGTCATTGATACATCCAAGACCAAATCATATTTTTCTTTACGTATTTCTTGTATCAAACCATTAACTTTTTGAATATATTTGAACCAAGATTGCTTTTGCACTTTATAAAACTCATCCCGGTCATAAATAAAAACCTTATTAACCAATGGGTCAGCACGCAAAACCGGTTCTGTCCGACGGTTACACAAATAACCTATTTTAATATTAGGATTAGTTTTTTTTAGATTTGAAATAAGCGGTGTCGTAAAAAGCACATCACCTATACCAAAAATATTTACTATAAGAACTTTATGTGCGGAAGAAACATTAAACATACTTTTGCATTGGCAAATTTTGGTTAAAAATCTTCGGTATTTCACGGAACACTTGTTTAATCCGGCGTATTAAACTATTCCCCTAAATTTCTTATCCACTTTGAGCGCGTCGACTACATTTTTGATCTTTTGCGATTGGGCGAGATCACACACCAAAACCGCGTCTTTGGTATCAACTATCACAATATTTTTTAATCCAACCGCAACGACCAGACGCTTATCCGCCCAGACCATGGTGTTTTGATTATCTATCCCTAAAACCTCACCCTTAAAATAATTTCCCTGTTTATCTGACGGTAGAATTTCTGATAAAGCTTGCCAGCTACCAACATCTGACCAGCCAATGTTTTCAGCAGCGACTGCTGCAACACGACCAGATTTCTCCATGATCGCGTAATCAACTGAAATACTTTCAACTTTATCCCATATTTTTAAAACTTTTTTAGGATCTTTTAATTCCGCGAACAATTTATAAGTCTTGGGTAAGTGCTGTAAAAATTCTTTTAACACCGTCTTAGCTTTCCAAACAAACATCCCACTGTTCCAAAACACATTTTTATTACAAATGAGTTTAGCGGCTTTTTTCACATCCGGCTTTTCAATGAATTTATCGACGAGAAGCACGTCCTTATTCTTTCCTCTCTTAACCTTGAAATAACCATAACCTACCTCTGGTCGAGTCGGCACAATCCCCATAGTTACCAAATAATCTTGTCCAGCAGTCTTGACCGCTTTATTCAGCATATTAATAAAATTCTTTTCTCTAGTAATCAAATGGTCAGAAGGCAAAACCATCATTATGGCGTCAGGATTTTCATGAAAGAGCACTGAAGCTGCCCAGCAAATCGCAGGCGCTGTATTCTTACCTGATGGTTCTAATAAAATATTGCCGGTAGGTATTTTAAATTTACGAAGCGAGTCAACGACCAGCTTCTTATAATTCGCATTCGATACTACCCAAATATTCTTAAGCGGTACTATCGGCTTGATCCGTTTAATAGTCTGATCAAAAAAAGTCCCTTCGCCCGTAACATCAATGAATTGTTTGGGCAAACTTTTTCTGCTCTTAGGCCAAAACCTCGTCCCCGCCCCACCAGCCAAAATCACTGCATATAAATTTTTATTCATACCGTACCTTTATTTTAACTCTGCAAATTTATTTTTGTTCTGCTCCCACCATTCAATCCACAACTTAGAAATTTCTATTTCGCCGATAATTTCATCTGTATTTTTAAGCGATGTACTTTTTATCCCGGTTATTTCTTCCATTGCCTGATTCAGAAAGAAGTCACCTTTTTTAATTTCTTCAACAATAAAAGGCAAGAACACTTTTCCCGTCTCAACAATTTTTCTAAATGCTTCACAATCATTGTACACAGCAGGATTGGAAGATAACTGTATTTTCGGATCTTTTCGATATTCAAGTAATTGCGAATAATAACCATCAAATTGCTTCTTTAAATCAACATTATCTTTTACGCCATCAGCAAAAGCATTGCTCACGCATGCAAAGCCTCCCAACAAGAGCAGCATAAATATAATTTTTTTCATTTCTATTCCCCTCACCCTAACCCTCTCCCCAGAGGCTGGAGAGGGGATCAAATCACTTTTCACCTTTACCACTTCTTAATAAACTCTCCCACGGTCCTAATCACATGATCCATATGTTCTTCATTCAAGTCCTGATGAATGCCGATATGGGTTCCGTTATTTGAACAATATTCAGCTTCGGGGAAGTCGCCCAGATTGTGTCCTAAAAATTCATAACTCGAACACTGCGTCGGAAGAGAATAGAATAAATTGCGTGAATCAATACCGCGCTGGTCCATAAAAGCTACAAATTCATCTTTGGTAAAAGGCATATTCGGTTTAACTATTATTGAAAATGCGTGCGGTCCGATCTTCTCCCCTGGTTCTTCTTTAATATAATAAAAATATTCTTCAAACTTTTTAAACTGTGCAATTAAATATAATAAATTTTCTCGCCGCTGATTTAATATGTCATTGAATATCTCAATATTACCTAAACCAACTGCTGCCTCTATTTCATTCATTTTCGCGGAAAAACCTATCCGCTTAAATTCAAATTTATTAACTATCCCGTGATTACGCAAAGACCGCATTGCCTCAGCCATTTGCGGATCATTAGTAGTCAACATCCCTCCCTCTATCGAAGTAATAATATGCGCGGCGTATAAACTAAATGCTCCCATATGCCCGATACCGCCGACCTTTTGTCCTTTATACAAAGCACCATGCGCTTCAGCAGCGTCTTCGATAACATACAAATTATGCGACTTAGCAATCGCCATAATCCTATCCATATCAGCCGGCTTACCCATTAAATGTACTGGCATAATCGCACGAGTTCTGGGCGTGATAACAGCTTCAATCTTATCCGCATCAATATTCAAAGTATCACGTTTCACGTCTACAAAAACCGGCTTGAAACCCGCTTGCAACACCGCATTACCAGTAGCCACAAAAGTCAAAGCCGGCACAATAATTTCATCACCACGCTTCGCGCCGTAATCATACAACACCGCGCAGGCAATCGCATCCGCATCAGTGCCGCTGCTTACCGCAACTGCTTCTTTAACTCCGAACAACTTTGCAAATTTCTCCTCGAATTCCTGCACATATTTTCCCCGAGTCAGCCATTTTGATTCTATGGCTGTATCAATTAATTTTTGAGCTTTATTAGTTATAGATACTGTTCCGAACGGCACTTTGTATTGCGCTTTTTTATACAACTCTGAACTTTTTTCTTTTGCCTTAGTCAAATCTGCCTTGCCTTTCTATAAGCTCTTTAGCTTTTTTAAATCTTTGCGGCGTACCAATATCCAAGAAACTCTTTTCCAAAATAAAACCCCGGGTGTGCATTCCAGTCAGCCTCGGAAAAAGATCTTTCTCAAGCGAGAAATGTCCTTGCGGCATAACATCCAACACTTCTTTTGAAAAACAATAAACTCCAGCGTTAACATACGGACTGGATGCCCTTTGATTTTTTTCTTCAAAACTAACCACAGACTGATCCGGATCTAAAATTATTCTCCCATAATCTTTACTGTCTTCGACTTTAGCAACAGCCATAGAAACCAAACTATCTTTTGATAAATGAAATTCAAAAAAGTTCTTCAAATCAATTTTACAGAATGAATCGCCGTTAAATACAAAAAATTTATCGCTGCTTATCAAAGTTTCAGCATTTTTTATAGCCCCGCCAGTACCCAAAGGTTCATTTTCAATTGAAATCACAATATCTACGTCGGGATATCGTTTTACAATATTCTTAACTGACTCAGATTTATAACCAGCACAAAGCACAACTTTATGCACGCCTTGCTCAACAATTTGTTCCAAAATATAATCCAAAAACGGCCGTCCCTCAAAAGATACCATGACCTTCTGTTCCTCGCCGATCTCAGAACGCAGACGGGTGCCCATCCCCCCGCACAACACCACCGCGCATATATCTTTCATTTCATGTGTCAATTATTTATACCCATTCTCTTCCTGATAAAAAATAATCCTGCTGCCTAAGCTTTCAAACTTAAACGGCACTAACAATAATTTTTTCAATTCTTCTTTAACCGCCTTTTGTTTCGACGGCGGGACGAACAACAACATAAAGCCTCCACCACCTGCTCCTAACAATTTACCGCCTAAAGCTCCACCTTTCTTGGCTTTAGCATAGATCTGATCAATGTGCGAACTGGATATTTTATCTGACAAAGTGCGCTTAATTTTCCAGCTTTCATCCAATAATTTACCAAAATTTTTCATATCATTAGCCTGCAGATATTCTGATCCGGCAAATACCATTTCATACATGCGTTCCATTTCAGCAGTTCTGTTACCCATGTTCTGAATCTGATGCAAAGCTATTTCTGAAGCAAATCTGGAAAACCCGGTAAAATATAACATTAAATGACTTTGCAGATTATGAGTAATGTCTTTATGTAAAGTTACTTCCCGAACCTCATGATCATCATCACCTTTAAACTCAACCAAATTCAAACCACCATAAGAAGCTAATATCTGGTCCTGACAACCTACATTTTCTTTGCACATAGTTTGTTCAACATAAATCGCTTCCCGCGCTAATTTTTCCTTAGTCGACATCTGACCTTTTAAAGCATAAAACGCGTTTAATAAACCTACAGTAAAAGCAGAGCTCGAACCCAGACCAGTACGAGCAGGCAAATCCCCGTCGTGATGGATCTCAACACCTTGTTTAATTTTTAAAAACTTCAGTACTTCGCGGGCAGCAGGATGCTGAATATCATCCACCTTTTGGACATGCTCCATTTTAGAATAAATTATGCGTGATTTATGGTCAAAAAACGGCGGCAAATACCGGCAAGTGATGTAACAATATTTATTTATAGTCGTAGCTAATACAGCACCTTTATGCTCTTTAAACCATTTTGGATAATCTGTACCTCCACCAAAAAATGAAACCCGGAACGGCGTACGGCTAATAATCATAAAACTCCTTTGTAACGTTCTATAGTCGATAAACTACTTATATATATTAAGATAAAAAGCCTCAAAGGAAAAAGAAAAAAGCAAAAATATTGTATTATAAAAATAGCTTGCTAAACTAAAGGCATGAAACAAGTTGCAGCCTTATTAAAAAAATTTTCCTTGCCAAAACCAGAAACACTTACACCTGCAGTATGCTTTTTATTATCTTTATGGGGGTTCTGGAACCGTTTTTATGGAGCATACAACCGCATTCTCTGGAACGATGAGATGTGGCAGCTTAAAAAAACCGTGGGCATTTTTAAACCCATCTGGTTACGGGTCAATTATGGAGATTTTTCAACTTTTCCAGGCGATTATATTCTAACCTACCCCATTACCCAATGGTTATTAGGTAAATACGCCCCAATTCACAACCTAGCATTAGGAAGTATTTTAATATGTGACAATGTTAAATGGCTTTTATTAATACCAGAAATAATTTTCACTATACTATCTTTTTACTTATTATATTTAGTTTGTAAACATTATTTCATATCGATCTGGGCATATATACTGACTTTCACGGTATTTGCATTCAACTATTCTTTGGTATGGCACGCGCTTGAAATCCGAACTTACGCTTTTCATCCAGTTTTAGTATTAGGCTGTCTGCATTTTTCCTGGCTGATTTTTAATAAATATGAAAACTTATCCAATCTGCAAAAAATCGGTATTGTTTTATTTTTCATGTTCACGGCTTCATTTCATTTATTTGGCAGCGCATTTATTTTCTTTGCTTTATTATTCAGCGCTTACGAATACAAATTATTCTCGAAACCAGTCTGGCAAAATTTCATAATCAAACCAGTATTTAAATATTTATTATGGCTTGCTTCATTATCCTTAATCGTTTGGTTATGGTATGCGCGTTTAGCGCCTTTGGGTGAAACGTTATCCCAAACTTTACCCCAAAATGTATATCTACAAATCCCTGACCCGCAAAAAAACATTTTAGGATTTTTATATAAATTATTCGCAGTCTGGATACTTGGAGAACCATATTTAATCTATTTATTGATCATACCATTCACTGCTTTCATCTTTTATGATCCCAAAATAAAAGAAAAAATTCTCTTACTTTTCTTATATATTATCGGAGGAGTAGGAACAATTTTTATTGCTGCGACAATTACTAAATACTGGTTCCTGGACCGGCAAATATCCTGGACCATGCCGGTATTCGCTATTTGGCTAGGCTGGTGTGCTGATAATTTATTTAAATTCAATAAAAGCGGCGAAATTCATTCAGCAAAAAAAATCCTGCTTGCCCTAATCAAAATTACAATAATAATATATTTAATCACTTTTTTGGTTATCCAATTTATCCGTATCCCCATTGTCAATGAACGACTAAAACCTTTCATCCATTATCCAATATTTGAAATTGATCCAACTAAATTAACCACCCCTGAATCGTTAACTCCTTTAATAAATAAACTCAACCGGAACGCTACCTTGACTCCTGATCAAATTTTAAAATATTATATTTTCTTACAAAGTATAAACCGTTTTCATACTCCTACTTATCCTGAAATACACGCGCTGCAAGCGTATTGCACCTCTTTGATAACTGCACCCGCTAATATTACTGCCCAAAACCTGGAAATAGCCTATCAACTAAAACCAGAAAATTTTTGGTCTATTTATAATTTTTCAGTTTTCTTATTTTTAAACAATAACTTCCCCCAGGCAATAAACACTTTAAACGCCGCGTTACAAATGAATCCTGATGCGACCATACGGTTTTTAATTCAATCTTTTCACTATAAACCTTTTCTTGAAAATCTACATGCGGATGAAACGCTTTTGCATGAACGGATAAGACAAGGCAGACAACATGTGTGGGAAATGCTCGCTATATGCTATTTAAAATTAAATGATATGCCTAATTTGATCAATACTTGTAATGCCGCGTTACAAGAAAACTTGGGATATAATGACCGATTTTTTTATTATTATCTGAGTGTGGGATTTACTAGAATAGGGGACAAACAATCTGCAGAAAAAATGCTCAGTAAAATAAAAAATTTAGATGAAAAATTTGAACGTGAAATGCAAAACTATAATATCAACATGCAGCTATATTAATAATACTTACGTCGAAGTTTTATTGAACACATTTCCTTAATATGTTCTACTGCAAGCGGTCCAAATATTTTTTCCATACGCGCTAAATATTTAGGATCACTATAATAATCGTCAAAAGCCTGGTCCCGGAATTTTAAAACTTCACCAGAAGAAAGATATTTAGTAGGCAGCGGAAAAGTATCCTCGCTGAACTGAGCATATCCCGACCATTTCTCTGGAAGAGGCAAGCTCTGACGAACCGCATCTTCATATAATTTCGAACCCGGATAAGCCATAGCACAATAAAAATTAGCATACGCGCAATTTAATTCCTTGGCTAAATCCAAAGTTTCCTGCATCGTTGACAAATCGTCGTCGGGTAAACCAAAAATAAAATTCGATACTACTTCAATGCCCGCAGCGTGAGTCATATCCACCACTTGCTTTATCATGGCATTATCAAAACGACCTTTAGTTACCCCAGTCCTAACTTTCGCGCTTCCAGATTCCATTCCGTACGCAATCCAATTGATGCCAGCTTTTTTCATTTTAGGCAGCATAAAATCTTTGACTGTATCAATCCGTCCATAAACCCAAATATTCAAGTCATACTTCCGGGCGATAAGCTGATCACAGATTGCCTCAACGTGAGGCCAATTCATGGCAAATAATTCGTCGAGAATCTTAAGATTTTTTACATCATAGTTTTTAACTAAGAAATCTATTTCTTCCATTACTTTTTCTACTGGACGATAGCGTATGCCCGGACCACCGAATATAGAATTGATACAGCAAAACTCGCAATGGAACGGACAACCCAGACTGGTAAAAATCACAGCGTATGGTCTACGCTCACCTATATGCGAAAAACAATGCCAATTATGCGCGCGATATTTAGCCACAGGTAATAAATCCCAGGCTGGCATAGGCAAACTTCCCAGATCATCAATATTAGGCGCACGATCTGTAAGCACAACCTTAGCGTCTTGTTTAAAACACAAACCTTTTATATTGCTATAATCAGATACTGGAACTAGAGCTCGTAAAGATTTCAATAGCTCTTCATGGGTGGAAAATCCCTCGCCGACAATTACAAAATCTACATTCTCTTCTTTAGCTGTCCGCTCTGGTAAAGCAGACGGATGAAGACCGCATATAGCAGTTGGTATATCCTGCGCCATTTTTTTAAAAGTATTTAGAAAAAGTCCAGCGCCCGGCATATTAACAGTTGAAGCTGATGGATTGGTACCTGATACAACTACCGATACCAAGGAAGGGTCTAGGGCAAGCGTTCTTTGTACGGTTTCATAAACGTCCAAATTTTCAGCTTCAGCGTCGACAACTGCGACTGAAAAACCTTTGGCACGTAAATAAGCTGCTTGTAATATTAACCACAAAGGCGGCTCAATACCAGAGAGCGCATGGCTCAGCGCCTGGAATATTTTTTTCTGATTATTAGCTTTTACAAAAACAATGTCGGTCATTGATAATTGATATCCTAAAAATGAAAATATTACGCAAATTTTAACTTAAAATCTTCGGTATTCCGCGGAACACTTGTTAGTCCCTGCGAGACTAAACTGCGCTCGAAGATAATTCTCGCTCTCGTACGATAAAACTGTACGAGCCGTGCCCGCTCGAATTATCTAACGTCCGCGTAAATACCTACGATTTTCAATAAAAAAATTTGCTGTGTATATTAAATGTTCGCAAATTGATTGCGTTTTATAATTTGATATCCCTTTATCAATTCCTTTATACCGTCGGACAGGGACACGTCGGGCTTATATCCAGTCTTTTCGATCTTCTCATTACTAACAATATAATCACGCTTATCCGGATCTTCGCCTATGGCTGATTCCATAACGTGAAATTCCGGCACGTGTTTTTTAATAGCGTCGCATAGCTCTTTTTTACTTAAATTAGCGTCACTTAAACCAACGTTATACGCCTGGTCTTTCATCTTTGAGAAATTATTCAAACTATGACTGAAGGCTTTTGCTACGTCGCGCACATGAATAAAATTTCTCTTAAAATGCGCTTCAAATAAAATTATAAAACGGTCAGTTACCGCGCGATATGTAAAATCATTTACTAAAAGATCAAGCCTCATCCTCGGGCTTACTCCAAAGGCTGTTGCCAAACGTAAAGTTATAGCATTTTTACCGTCTAACAATGCGTTTTCAGCATCTACTTTTAATCTACCGTATAAAGATATTGGACGCAGAGGGGTTTCTTCAGTACAAAATTTATCTTTTTCGCCTACCCCATAACCGCTATTTGTTGTAGGAAAAATTATCATTTGATCTTTAGAGCGTAATTCTAAAATCAATTTAATAGCGTCTAATAACACTGACTGCGCTGCCCAAGGATCTTTAGAACATAAAGGCGCGCCGGTCAAACATGCTAAAGGAAATATCGCGTCTGCATCTTTCATTAACTTGGCTAATAAATTCTTGTCCCGTGTATCTCCCCTAATAATTTTTAAATTATCGTTATAACAATAATCTAAGAGAGGCGCTTGGTTATACATAAAATTATCTAAAACTGTAACTTGGTGTCCTTCTGATAAAAAACGTGGAGTCATAACTGACCCCAAATATCCTGCCCCGCCAGTGATTAAAATTTTCATATTTTAGTCCTTATATAAAATTTTATTTTTATTACGCAAATTTTGGTTAAAAATCTTCGGTATTTCACGGATCGTTTGTTTAATCCAGCGTATTAAACTACACTCGAAGATAATTCTCGCTCTCGTACGCTTTTCGCGTACGAACCATGCCCGCTCGAATTATCTACGTCCGCTCAATACCTACGACTTTTAAATAAAAAATTTGCTACACACTTTTATTTAATATTTTACTTATTCCTACTTTTAAATCCACTTTTGCTTTCCACCCCAAATTTTTTATTTTCGTACTATCCAGCAATTTCCGCATCGTGCCGTCAGGTTTAGTAACATCGAAATCAATACTTCCCTTAAACCCACTGATCTCTTTTATCAACAACGCCAAATCCTTTATCGATATATCTTCGCCCACACCTACATTTATGGGATCTATCTCGTCATATTTTTCTAATAACAAATGACAAGCAGCAGCCATATCTTCCCCATGAATAAATTCCCGCCTGGGGTTTCCGCTGCCCCACACTTGCACCGACGCAGTACCCATTTTAACTGCTTCCTGAAATTTTCCGATCAATGACCCAATAACATGACCGTTGCGATCAACTTCACTCTCTTCGCCGTAAACTGTAGCTAAAACCGCGCTGATCGCGTTGAACTTATGTTGTTTCTTAAATGCTTGTGCTAATTTTATGCCAGCGCATTTTGCTGTTGAATAAGCAATACTGGTCGGCTCCATTGCTCCGGTCAATATCATATCTTCAGTCATCGGCTGTTTACATTCTTTCGGATAAACACAGGAGCTGGCTAAATATAGCAATTTCTTCGTCTCAAATTTCCACGCCGAATAGATAACATTAGTATCACTCGCCATATTCTGATAACTCATGTCAGTCGGAAAATCCTGATTCGCTTGAATACCGCCGGATTTTACTGATGATAAAACAACGTAAGCGGGACGGGATTTTGAAAAATATTCATACACTGAGACCTGAATGGAAGTATCCAAACCCATTTCATGGGAGACTTTAACATTGGTGAATCCTTGGCCGCGAAAATACTTGCTCAAAGAATCAGCAATGACTCCCTTATGCCCGACGATAAATATCAAACCTTTTTTATCCATATATCAACGTCCGCTTAAATACCTCCAATTTTTAGCCTACAAAAATTTGCTTCTATACTGTCTACATTACTTCTTTTATCGCCATTAATATATCCTTTACCCCCGGATAAAACGCCTCTTCCAGCGTATATCCCGCAGGTACTGGAACGTCCGGCCAGGCTACTCTTACCGGCGGAGATTTTAATTTATTTAAGCCTTTTTCAGCAACACGGGCAATAACTTCAGCCGCAAAACCGCAATTTTTCCACGCCATATCAACTACGACCAATCTTCCAGTTTTTGCTACTGATTTTAAAATCGTTTCTTCATCTAACGGATTTATGGTCCGCGGATCGATCACCTCGACAGATATTCCCTCTTTAGCCAACTCATCTGCCGCGCGTAAAGATTCGATCACCATATGTGAAACTGCAACGATGGTCACATCTTTACCTTCCCGACGAACTACAGCTTCACCGAAAGGCACATAATACATTTTTTCTGGCACATGCCCTTGATGTTTATACGACCAGCGGTGCTCAACAAAAATCACCGGATTATTTTCTGCGACACTGCTTAAAAATAAACCCTTGGCATCATAAGCAGTCGAAGGCATAACAACTTTTAAGCCCGGAGTATGAATAAATAAATTTTGTAACGCTTGTGAATGCTGGGCAGCTGAACCCCATCCCCGCCCGATACAAGTCCGGATCACTAAGGGAATAGGCACTTGCCCGTCGAACATATAACTCCATTTAGCCGCATGATTAACTATCTGGTCCATTGCCATTAACAAAAAGTCCGGACGATTATGAATTGAGATCGGACGTAAACCCGCCATTGCTGAACCAATCGCCATACCGACTGTAGCTTCTTCCGCAAGCGGAACATCAAATACTCTTTCCAGACCATATTTTTTATATAGTCCATCAGTAGTGCCAAACATCCCGCCTGGATCATTAATACCCTGACCCATAACATAAACGCGCGGATCCAAAGCCAGCGCCTGATCCAACGCTTCTTTCAATGCGTCGCCATAACTCAACTTGCGGACATTTTGACCGCTATGTTCGTCGTAACTAGGTTCTTCCCGCTCAATATGTAATTTGGTCCAAGGCATATATGTCAATGCAAACTTATAGATTTTTATGAAAACCTATTCTTGTCTTAGGTTTCTCTGGTTCAGAATGCAACTTTCGAATAAGTCTAATAATTGATTGAATATCCTCATCGTGCTGACCAAGTTTCTGTTCCATTTTTTCTAACTTAGCGGCTAATTCTTTATGCGTAGAAATCATTTCTCGAAGTTTAGCAAATGTTCTCATAATCGTAATATTAACTTGAATTGCGCGATCGCTACTTAAAACACCGGAAAGCATAGATACACCCTGCTCAGTAAACACTAACGGTAGCTTTCTTCGCCCACCCCAACTTGATATCGCAAATTGCGACATCAAGCTCTTTAACTCTTCAGAATTTAACTGAAACATAAAATCTTCTGGAAATCGCTTTATATTACGCTTAACTTGCTCATTTAGTCGCCCTGTTGTTACACCATATAATATTGCTAAATCTGAATCTAACATTACTTTCTGTCCACGAATAATATAAATCATATTCTGAATGACATCTTGAGAAGCACCTGTATAATTTATTCTACTTTCACTGATTTTTTTATTCATAATAATTCCCAAATTTTATTATATTAACTAAATAATT
>JADFYE010000019.1:3657-36431 GCA_015233195.1 Candidatus Omnitrophota bacterium | reverse complement strand
AAAGAAAAATTTATTTTTTGAAAAATAGAGTAAAGCGGATTATTGTTGGGCTGACCAGTATTCCCTGAGATAATGTCTTGAATATTGGTTGAATAAATGGATAGAATATCATAACCTTCGTCATTCCAAAAAGGCTTTTGCTGCGCGGCTTTTAAAAAAATAAAACAAGATAAACCAATCAATATTAGACCTA
Organism: Candidatus Omnitrophota bacterium; assembly: GCA_015233195.1. Classification (GTDB taxonomy): domain Bacteria; phylum Omnitrophota; class Gorgyraeia; order Zapsychrales; family Zapsychraceae; genus JADFYE01. The sequence goes on along the minus strand of JADFYE010000019.1, from coordinate 36,238 downwards.
AAAATAAAGACAAAAATTTTTTATATTTCACAGGCATCCTTAAATAATTGGCACCGTTTAAACACTAAATTAAGATAGCATAAAAACAAAATCCGCAAATCGTTTTTTATCAACAATTTGCGGACTTCTATAATATCTATTTTTTACTAATTAGATGATTTTTCGTCTTAATCCTAAAATTCCAATCAATCCGCTACCTAATAGAACCATCGTCGCTGGTTCAGGAACAGGATTGCTATCTTGAAAAGTCAAATGTAATTGAGAGCCAATTTGACCTTCAGGAATAGAAAAAGGACTGCTAGCTTCTCCACTTAAAATAACCGCGTCTTTATACGGATTCATTGCGTTTGATGATATCCGAAATTCCGCATATTGAGCGTTACTATCAATGAGAGATTGCAATGCCGCTGTAATATCCATCTCGAAAGGCGCAACATCCATCAAAGAGTTTGTTTCAGCCAAAGGCAAGTTCCCAATAAAATAAGCCGAAGTATTATAATCAGACAAGTCAACCAAACCGTTTCCTGAATAACTATAAATACTTAATATTTGACCGCTGTAACGACCTCCCATGCCATTAAGACTCGCATGATCAAGCGTTTGTCCGGCAAAAGAATGAATATCAAAAGTCAAAATTCCACGAGCCTCTAAAGCGTTCCCGTTACTTAAAATCCCATTACCAATAAAAAGAGCCTGACTGTTTGTAATTGAATCCGGAACGCCATCAATGGTCGCAGCACGATCATAATCATCGATATACGCATCTTTATATACATCCACCGTACTGAAAGCATACGCTTGAGGAACTAAAATAATTCCAGCAGATAATAACAATATAGTTAATAATAAATTTTTGCACATCATGTTTCTCCTGTTTAATTAAAAATTTTAATTTTACAAACTTTAAAAATATAAAGTAAAAACCCAAGTATGTCAATAGGACATACTCTCCCAACCTGACAACCCCGAAATGGTAAAGCTCGAGCAACTTACAAATATTTAAAATTCTCTTGGCAACGCCCCTGCACTAACCGCACGCAAAAATTCAGAATACTTACGAGCTGGAATGACGATTTCAGTTACCTTTTGAAAAGTCTGATCTTCAAAAATCATAGTCACACCATTATGACCTTCTTCGTCTCTAAAATGTTTAATATACAAACTTAAATGTGAACCCAAATAATCCCATTCGATAATATCATTGATTTTGGCCATAAAACCCTTTCCAGTTAATATTTTCAATCAAAATAGAAAAAACTATTATTGATAACCCATTTCTTTATAAAATTCTAATATATTTTTCCCTTCATAATTCCAGCATGTATTCACCAAATCACCATAACGCTGAGCATCGTTTTTAGAATCAAACCTCCTGCACTCACTATCAGGTTTAGATTGCAATAACATTATAGTATTTACACAAAACCCCGACGGTGAACCTGTAAGATATTGTTTTGAAAGGCAAGTAAAATGCCAGGGGCTATCCGGAGAATCACCCGATAAATATTTTTCCGAAGCATATATCAAGTAATGAATCGATTTATCCCCTGATAATTGCGATATATTATTTTTAAGACACACTCCAATTTCCTGAAATTTATCCGGTGGTGTTTTTTTAGGATCAATCGATAAGATATTTAGCCGGTATTCCTCTTCTTTTGAAAAATCATATACAGGATATACATTAATACCGTACTTTTTTAAAATAGGCATAAGGCTAAATGATCCGCCTTTTGAATTTTCATAATATTCAATAACGCCTAATTTTTTATTTCTCAGATAAAGATATGAATAATTATGATAGACAGCAAGACCAATAGCTTCGCGAAATGTCTTTACCTTTAAATCTAAAGAAGCACATTCCAATTTTTGCGAAGAAATCATTTCCGGACGATCGCATCCTTTAAGCAATAATATTAAAACAATAAAAGCTCCGATTATTTGCAGAAGAGCTACAAGAACTTCCTTTAAAATTTTTTTAAAATTCATTTAATCCTTAAACCTTTCGGGTCACGGTGCGTGGCACCGGAATCTCTTTTTAGGCACCAAATTAAGATAGCATAAAAACAAAATCCGCAAATCGTTTTTTTTCAACAATTTGCGGACTTCATTTTTAAACTGGTGGAGGTGCGAGGTCATCATAAATTTTACAAAGATGCCACGCCCGCCAAACAGATACGAGAAATAAAACAGAACGAGAATTTATTCTCGCTCTGTTTATGCCGAAGCAGATGTCTGAAATGGTTACATTTCAGCAATTGCGCAGCAGATGGTGGAGGTGCGGGGACACAAATCTACTTGTTTCCAAATAGCGTGGACTATTTCTTCATCCCGAAAATACTCGGGAGCCTGGCGTATTATAGAAGACCTAAATTTACCGTTGATTCAGTTGTCTAATATTTTCAACAAGCGCTTCTTTTTTTGCTAACAGTTCCGGGGTATATTTTCCTGCTCGATGTGTAACCTTTTTATACTCCATTGTTATTAACTCAGCTTGTTGTTTTTTAATGATCAAATACTTTTTAATTTCGTTGAGAAAATCAATTGCTCGATCTTGTCTTACTGACCAAGCATATGAATTATTGTGATGGGCTAATCTTTTTTTCTTAGAACAAATCAACCCTCCAGCTTTTGACTGGATCCACTGCAACATTACTAAATTATTATTAGCTATTGAAACATTAGGCGTATGAGTTTCATTTTTACGTCTTCTATTTAATGAAACCGTTCCTTCACCATCAATAATTCCGGCAATGTATGCCTTCTCAACTTCTATCAACAGTATTGTCTCCTATCCCCTCGCTATCGAGGAAGTCTCTGCAGGGCTTTCACCCCTCAAGATTGCCCATCTCAAAATACTGAGATTAGGGTTTCCTTGATGTAAGCCAAGTTTTTCGTTCTGGATTACTCCAGAAGTCGACCCATTTGAATCGAACCCCGGTCCTTAAAGAGCTTTGCATAAGCTTCTACATGCGTAGCACGTTTTTTAATCTTAGTTTAACGACTCGAATCGTACACGATGCGTTAAACCCAGTTCTCTAAATCTTGTCATTCCGGCGAGAACATCCGAAACGACCAGCCCGCGAAGTGCTTTTTATCGAGCCGCGGACATTCCCGATAAAAAGGCTAAGTTAGCTTGTAACTTAGACTAAAGCACCTTCTAAAAGGTAGCTTTGTGCTTCGGCAACTACATCGTAGTTTGCGTTTAATTTGTGCCCAGATTTTTTACGAGGCCAACCAGGCTTCCTCGGCATGCCACCTACACATCAACATCTTAAGTCGAATCCGATCACCCCCATATGTAAATTTTTACAGTATGTAGTGCGTAGTATGTTGTATGTAGTAATAAATATACATAAAAAATGGTTATATAGCAACTTTTGTTCTCTGCTGTCCCTCCGAAAACTTTTCCCATCTTCTGACGTCTGACTTTTAACGTTTGACTTTTTTACTGTTTCATTCTGCGGTCAATCTCGCGACCTATCTCACGCTTTTTAATGTCATCACGTTTATCAAACGACCGCTTTCCTTTTGCCAAAGCTAACTCAACCTTTAATATTCCTCGAGCATTAAAATATAATTGCGTTGGTACTAAAGTCATATTTTTCTGCTGTAAAATCCCATTAAGTTTTTTTATCTCACGTTTATGTAAAAGCAATTTGCGAGGACGTTCAGATAAAGTGTTCAAATAACTCGCCTGCGCATAAGGATCAATACTCAAATTATAAAGATAAACCTCGTCTTCATCGACGCGTGCGAACGCACTTTTGAAATTTACTTTAGCTGCGCGGACAGATTTTATCTCGGCACCTTGCAAAACTATCCCGCATTGATACTTATCAAAAAGTTCAAAATCACGGAAAGCCTTTTTATTTGTTGCAACTGTATTATCCATAATATTTATCCGATCAAAATAATTTAAAAATTATAACATATTCATCATTTATTAGAAAATTTTTATTCCCTCTCTCAAAATTTGACATGATATGAGTTTAAAAGTATACTGTGCTCTGTTCTTAAAGAATTACGCGGAAGTGGTTGCGCTCTTGTTTCTATAATTTAATTTCAGGAAGACAAGGCCTCACTGCGAGGCAAATTTACAATATAGCAACAAAATATATATCTAGAAATAATTTGCGGAAGTGGTGAAATTGGCAGACACGTAGGTCTCAGAAGCCTATGTCGCAAGACTTGAGGGTTCAAGTCCCTCCTTCCGCATTAAATTTCAGCTTTTTAAAGCTGAAATTTAAAGAGCAATTGACAAATAGAACATTAGAACAATCGAAATGAAATCTCAATTGCGTTCTATTGATCTATTATCTATTGTTCTTAAAACTAATTTTATTTTTTGCGGTTTCATTGTCACATTGTTACACTGTTACATTGTCACATATAACAATCTAAAAATCATATGCAAAACGAATGCACATGCTACAAAAACAAAACTGACCTCTTAATCATGGGCGCTGGTCCAGGCGGATATGTTGCAGCTTTTTTAGCTGCTGATAAAGGTCTGTCTGTTACTTTGGTCGACACGTCTGAACAGCTTGGTGGAGTATGTTTACATCGTGGATGTATCCCTTCTAAAACCTTACTAAATGCTGCTAAAATTTTAAATGATGCAAAAGACGCGAAAAATATGGGCATCACTTTCGCTGATCCTTCAATAGACATCAACCAATTACGCGACTTTAAAATTTCAGTATCAGATCGTCTGGCTATAGGACTTAAACAATTATGCAAAGCCCGCAAAGTCAATTTTATTCACGGACTTGCAACGTTTGTATCAACTGATACTGCAATCATCCACACCGCTAATAGCGACGAAGGAATTAAATTCGATAAAGCTATTATTGCAACTGGTTCTATTCCTATGGGTATACCGAATATGCCTTTGTCGGAAAAAATATTAGATTCTTCTGCTGCGCTCGACTTAGGTGATGTTCCACAAAATTTTCTGGTAATTGGCGGCGGATATATTGGTCTGGAACTTGGCAGTGTTTACGCTGCTCTTGGCAGTCAAGTAACTGTGGTTGAAATGGCTGATTCTATTCTGCCAGGTGTGGATAAAGATCTGAGCCGGGTATTAATGCAAAAGTTGCGTAAAAAATTTAAAGAAATTAAAACCTCTACAAAAGTAGTATTTATCGAAGATACTGGCGTTCAATTAAAAGTCATACTGGAGGATAAAAAAGGCAAAACTGAACATTTATTCGACAAGGCATTAGTGTCTATTGGACGACGCCCTAACACCGCAAATATCAATTTATCTAAAGCAGGAGTTGAAATTGATGAAAAAGGCTTTATAAAGGTAAATGAAATCCGCCAAACTACTAATCCAAATGTTTTTGCTATTGGTGACGTTACCGGACAACCAATGCTCGCCCATAAAGCTTCGTTTGAAGCACATATTGCAGTTAATAATATAACTGGAAATAAATCGGTTTACGCGCCCAAAGCAATCCCTGCTGTAATTTTTACTGAGCCTCAAATTGCTTGGTGCGGCATCACTGAAACCGAAACTATTGCCCAAAATCTTGACGTTAAAATTATTTCATTTCCTTGGGCTGCTTGTGGACGAGCTTTATCCATGTCAAAACCTGAAGGCACAACAAAAATTATCGCGGATAAAAGCTCTCATAAAATTTTAGGTATCGGTATTGCAGGTGCTGAAGCTGGAGATTTAATCAGTGAAGCAGTTTTAGCGATTGAGAATGGTTTTACAGTCGAACAATTAGCCAGCGCGATCCATCCTCATCCGACACTTTCCGAAACTATCAAAGAATGCGCGGAATTATTCTTAGGCAAATGCGCGCATTATAAAGCGTAAAAATAGTTTTATTTTTTCTCTGACACTTTCATTACTTCCCCTTCTTTCAATCCCCATTTCTGCGCAAGACCGGCTGCAGTTTCTAAAACATATTTGGTGGGTTTTCCTGAAGTATAATTCAAACATTTTTCCGTAGCACAAGGAGGAACAGTTTCATGCAATGCTTGAATTGTTCCTTTTTCATCCATCCATATCATATCAATCGGCATTTTCATATCTTTCATCCAAAACGCTATATTTTCAGGTTCACTGAATATAAACAACATTCCTTTATCTTCGTCGATCTTCTCCCGTCCTTGTAAACCCCGAGCTTTATCTGCCAACTCTTTTGCCTCTTCAACCTGCAAACATTTATCTTTATAACAAACGGTGCCCATATCCAAAGCATAGCTATAATTATAAATTATAAAAACTAATACTGCAGTCAATATACCTCGTCTCATTTTTTATCTCCTGTTAAGTTTAAATATGCTCTGAAATCAACTGTGCCTTTTATCTGCGCCCTAATATTTGAAATACGTTTGCCTATATACGGATGAGTTCTAAAATAACTGTAAGGTCTTATCTTTTTACTTTCCTCTTTTTGTAAAATCTCAAAAAAACCTAGCATATCTTTTGGGTCATACCCTGCTTCTCGCATATATTTTAAACCTAATTCATCCGCCTGAAATTCGTCTTGTTGAGAATAAGCGCTGAATATTGAATCTAAAGCCAGCCCAACTCCTTGAGCAACATCCCCGCCGGCTTTAACAGCTGCGACTTGCAACAACAACGCAGCATAAGCGGCTTGCAAACGTTTTACGCTATGCCGAGCTGTTATGTGTCCGACTTCGTGCGCAATAACACTGGCTATTTGTCCATCATTCTTAGCTTTATCCACTAATCCTTTGAAAACATATATATATCCACCCGGCAAACTCACCGCATTGATCTCGTCCTCATCAATAACCTTTGCCACATATACCAAATCTTTACGATCACACACCTTTACGATCTTATCCAAAATTTTTTTAACCCGCTCATTTATATCAACATCTTCAACTGTCTTAAAATGTGCGTCCACACTCGCGGCAGCTGACGCACCCATTTTCTCCTCGTCATCACTATCGTAAAAAAGTGATTCAGTTTGACCAGTCGCTAAATTAAATTCAGCGTGGGCACTTCCCACTACCAACAAACATGATAAAAAAATTAATAATATTAAAACTCTCATATATTTAAACCCCCAAACCCCTCACCCTAACCCTCTCCCCGGAGGCTGGAGAGGGGATCACTTATATAAGTGATATATCAAATTTTTTTAACATTTCAAACAACCGAGCCATAGGCAGACCGATCACGTTAGTATAACAACCTTCAATCCTATGAATAAAAGCCGACCCGCGTCCTTCAATATCAAATCCGCCAGCTTTATCCAATGGCGACATTTTTTCGTAATACCTATCTATCTCTGCGTCAGTCAATGGCTCCATATATACACGCGTTTTTTCATACTCAACCAATTCTTTGCCAGTTTCAACGTCAATAACTGCTACACCAGTTAAAACCCATTGCGGACGACGAAATAACAGTTTTAAATTACGCTTAGCTTCCTGCAAAGATTTTGGTTTAAGTATAAGTTTTTTCCCACCTAAATATACGACTGTATCAGCGCCAATAACTACGCCTTTTTTTAGACGGGAAGCAACATCGCGGGCTTTGATCAACGCGTTATGCTTAACCAGATCTTCGCAAGTAGTCTTTATTTTACTCAATTCTGGAGCATCACTGCGTATAACGGTAAATTTAACATCTAATAATTTAAGAAGCTTCCGGCGCTGAGCAGATCCGGAAGCGAGAATTAGTTTCTTCATTTTTTATGTATCTCCCCAATATCAAATATACTCACCAATTCGCAGCCTCTCGCTGCCAACGCTTCTCTTGCTCCTTCATTACGATCAACTATACAAACTGCTTTTTTAGCTTTTAATCCCATTTGGTCAAACACATCCAAAGACTGTAAAAAAGCTTTACCTGTAGTAGCAACATCATCAACCAGCACTATATTATCCTGCACAGTCAAAACCGGACCTTCGATCTGTTTTTGTTTACCATGCTTTTTGGGCTCTTTACGAATGATAAATGTTTTAAGCGGATGACCTGACTGAAAACTAATGACGCCAAACGCGCCAACCATTGGATCAGCTCCCAAAGTTGGTCCGCCTATTGCTGTAATTTTGTCACCTTTTAACATATCGAGTACTATCTCTGCTATCAAAGTCACGCCTTCGGCATTAAGCGTTACCAGACGAGCGTCAATGTAAAAATCACTTTCTTTTCCAGACGAAAGAATGATCTTTTCACGGAAATAAGCATCTTTAGTAATAATTTCCAACAACCGTTTACGTTTTTCTACCAACATATCAAACCCTTTCAAATTTTTTAAAATTTATTAAAATCAATCCCCTCACCCTAACCCTCTCCCCAAAGGCTGGAGAGGGGATCATTTAATCCAATCTTCTATCGGTGGGACTTCTATATTACGCGAAACAAATTCTCTCCTCAAATTAATAATAAAACCCAACAATAATTTAAAATTTTCATATTCTTTAGGCGTGAATCCAGTATTGCGATGAAATTCCTGGGTAGCACGTTTCTCAATCATAATCTCAGTGAAAGTCTGGATCAAAGCATCATCAGTAAGCTGTTTGATCTCTTCTTTAGTCATAATCTTGCCTTCATAAATGAACGCGAACGCTGTAGTACACACAAATACAAAAGCCAAAAACATCAATACTATCTTTTTCATAAAACTCCTCCAGTTTGACTTATTAATTATATAAATAGCATACCAAAAAGAACGAGAAAGGCAACTGCCCTTTGACCTTTTACCTATCCTATGCTATTCTTTTTTCTGTGATTAAAGACTTTTTCAAATACTTTATTGATCTGGTCTATCCCCAAAATTGTTCCCTATGTAAAAATTATACGCGTTCTCGCTCGTCCAAGGACTTTCTCTGCCCAGAATGCCGCAGTAAAATAAAATTAAATGTGCCGCGTTTTTGCCCCAAATGTTCCCGCAACATGAAACATTCGAGCAGTGCCTTATGTGAGAACTGTGCTGATAATGAAATATTTTTTGATTTTGCCTGGTGCTGTCTATCGTATGAAGAACCTTTACGAACACTATTACACAACTTCAAATATCACCACCAACTATTTTTAAAACACGAATTCCTACGGTTAATGACTACTTTTTTAGAAAGACATAACCTAGATATTAAACAATTTGAACTTATAATTCCCATACCCTTGCATCCCGCAAAAATGCGGGAACGCGGATTCAACCAATCCCAAATCCTAGGTCAAATGATAAGTGAAAAATATCAGATACCTATATGCAATACGGCGATAATTCGGACGCGAAACACCCAAACCCAAACTAACTTTGATCAAAAAGAACGCTGGACAAACATCCAAGGCGCTTTTAGAATAAAACATTCTGAAGTTATAAAATTAAAAAATATATTAATAATCGACGATTTATTAACTACCGGCGCAACTGTTTCTGAAGCAGCAAAAACATTAAAACAAGCCGGCGCCGCCACCGTAGGTGTTCTGACTTTGGCTATTGTTAATAGAAATATGTAGATATAGTAAAAAAGTAAATTTTTCACTTAAAAAACGCAGGTATTGAAGCGGACGTAGATAATTTGAGCGGGCACGGATCCACGCTGAAAGCGGGGAGAGCGATAATTATCTTCGAGCGAAGATTTGCTCGACCGCTCGCGGGAGCTCCCGGCACTACTTCGGACATTGCGTCCTCGGTCGCCGGGTTAAACAAGCGTTCCGCAAAATACCGCAGTTTTTTTAAAAAAATTTACCAAAATATTTATAAAAAATTATGAAAATATTACGTAATTACATATTAAAAGAATGTATTACCCCATTTTTCTTGTGCCTCGGGGTATTGACCGGTATTTTCCTCTTGGGCAACCTTATTCCATTGACTAATCTCGTCATAAATAAAGGAGTGAGTTTACTATCCATCGGTAAAATCTTTATCCTTTCAGTTCCTGTACTATTAGGCTATACCTTGCCGATCGCATGTCTGATCGGCGTGATCATAGCGTTCAGCCGTTTATCGTCCGACAACGAAATCATGGCAATAAGAGCTAACGGCATACATTTAACTAATATTTTATTCCCTTTAGCGATTTTAGGTTTGATACTAAGTTTATTCTGCATTATTCTTAATGAAAGGGTTATCCCTTTTGCCCACCATAAACAACGGGTATTAATGAAAAATCTCGGCGTGGAAAATCCTACCGCGCTTTTGGAAGCCGGAGTATTTATAAGCTCCTTTAACGGACAGATATTATTCATTCATAAAATAGATGGTTATAAATTAACCAACGTAACTATTTATCAGCCTCAAGAGAAAGGTCCGACCCGTACCATTATCGCTAAAAGAGGCGAATTTACGACTATACCAGGCAAAGAGCAGATCAAATTAAAATTAATGGAAGGTACTGCTGACCAGCCGGATCTAAAAAACGGCAATTCGTTTTATAAAATAAATTTTGATAATTATTTTATTACGCTCGATCTCTCAAACCGTAAACAGATAATTTCCAAAAAACCTAAAAGTATGTCTCTAAAAGAATTGAGAGAAGAAATCGTAAAAATGGAACAATTATTAGTTGATGTTACTGATCTACGGACAGAATACTGGCGTAAGATTACTTGGTCCTTCTCTCCTTTTGTATTCATACTTATCGGATTCCCAATAGCTGTTATAACCAATAAGCGGGAAAAATCAGCTAATGTTCTTTTTGCGGTCATTTGCACCGTAATATATTATTTATTATCCATGGGAGCTGAAGCCTTAAGTTCCCAACGTATTGCAGATCCAGCCTGGGTGATGTGGATGCCTAATTTAATTGGAATAACCACTGCAGGAATTTTAAACCTAAAATGCGTATCTTAGATAAATACATAACCCGCTCAATTATTCAGAATTTCTTTTTGATTCTTCTGATATTTGCATTTATTTATATCCTGATAGATATCACTACAAATTTAGAAGAGATCATAAGCTTTAAAGTCCCGATGACAATAATGCTGACATATTATACATATTTTGTTCCCACCATGATGATCCAAGTCATACCTATAGCCTGCTTATTAGCATGTATCTTTACTTATAGCCAGCTTAATAGTCACAATGAAATTATTGCTATGCGCGCCAGTGGTTTAAATTTCTGGCAGATCAGCCGACCAGCCATGTTGTTAAGTGTATTAGTTGCTATTCTTATATTTTTTGCTAATGAACGGTTCATACCAAACGCTACCATTGAAGGTAAAAAAATCCAGCTGGAATATCTGACCATAAAATCCGATCCCACTAAACAACAAAAAGAAAATATAAAAAATCTTACCTTTTACGGTCTGCAGAATCGTTTATATTTCATTGACTCTTTCGATACTAAAACCTTTGATCTTACTGGCATCACTATTATCGAAAACGACGCCAAACAAAATATCAAACAAAAAATCTCAGCTTTAAACGGAATATGGACTGGAATAGCCTGGAAATTCACTGACTGCCAAATTTCCTTATTTGATGAAAATTTACAATCACCGTCAATAGTTAAAATATACAAAGAAAAACTTATGGATATAAAAGAAACTCCGGAAGATTTTTTAAAACAACGGGTTAATGTTCAAGTCATGAATATAAAACAATTATCCCAATACATTGAAAGGTTCGCGCACAGCGGAGCAACCCGCGCATTAGAAAATCTTAAAGTAGATTTGTTCCAAAAATTCGCCTATCCGATGATGAATATAGTTTTGGTATTAGTGGGAATGCCTTTTGCGCTTTTAGTAAGAGGACGACGAGGATCAACTTTCGCGTGTTTCGGTATCGCGCTTCTGATTGGATTTTTATACTACGTAGTAAACGCAGTTACTCTGGCTTTAGGCAAAGGTGGTGCTTTCCCTCCAATAGTAGCCGCATTCTGTACTCCGGTAGTTTTCGCGCTGGGAGCGTTTTATTTAATCGAAGAAAAATTTTAACTCTTGTATATCCGAGGCAAACGGTTGCCCAAACTGCAGACTATTTCATAATTTATCGTACCTGCAAGATCTGCTAATTCATCAGCGGTAACTTCCACGCTTCCTTCTCGACCTATTACCGTAACCGGCATACCTGCAGAAAAATCTTGAACATCAGAAACATCCAGCATGGTCTGATCCATGGTTATTCTGCCAATGACTGGACAACGTACCCCATTAACTATCATATGCGCCTTATTTGACAGCGCCCTAAAATATCCGTCGTGATACCCTATAGGAACCACTGCTACTTTCATATACTTTTGAGTATAAAAAGTGCGCCCGTAACTAATGCTCCGCCCTTTTTCAACATCTTTTAAAAACAGTATCCTAGTCTTAACACTCATTACCGGTTTCAGCGATATGGTTTTTTTAAGACTAAGGTGAGGATAAAGTCCATATAACATCAATCCTGGACGAGCTAAATTTAAAACATGAGTTTCATACGAAGCCAAACCCATGCTATTAGCAGCATGAATGTATGGAATAATTAAACCTTCCCGATCAAGACGTTTAACCAAATTATACAAAATTTTTATTTGCTGTTTAGTAAAAGCACGATCAGAATCTGCTGCAGGAAAATGAGTCATTATTCCCATGACCCGTAAATAATTCATACTCATTACTTCAACTATAAATTGAAAAGCATCTTTATGCCAAACTCCTAACCGTCCCATACCAGTGTCAATCACCACATGAATATCAACGCGCTTTTTACTTTTCCGTCCATATTCATTCAAAGCTTTCGCAAGCTCTAAAGTACATACTGCCGGCATCAGCTCATGATCTATTATAACTTCCACCTGATCAAGCAAAGTACTTTCAAACAACAAAATCGGTTTTTTAATTCCTAATTCCCTAAGTCTAATCCCTTCCGGCGCGTCGGAAACTCCAAAAAATCCCACCCCTAAATTATCCAGCTCTTTTCCAACCTCATCCATGCCATGACCATACGCGTCAGCTTTAATAACTGCTAATATTTGCGTCACATCCAAAATTTTTTTCTTGCCTGCAGGACGGAAAGGCAAAAAAAATGGATTGCGGCTAGCAACCGCACGAATCTCTTTGAGATTATGCCGTAAAGCAGCCATATCAATTTCAACCCAGGTAACTGGAGCGACTAATTTATTTTCCATTATTTCTTCGAAACCTGACAATCTTCCGCGTGCAGATATAACGGAACCATTTTAATTGGATCATCAAACTTTTTATTTGCTAACTTATCTTTAGCTAACACTGGTAAAAATTTAGCCTGAGGACACCAATATTTTTCATCATACAATTTACAGCCCATAGCGATCAAACGTTTGCGCTCTGACTCTACTATCATTTTTACAGCATCCCCTAAAATAGCAAAATCTTTTTTAATTTTAGATAAAACGCTTTTAAGATCTACTAAAAGATATTCTCCGCTTCTTTCTAATCTGCCTTCCGCATTAACATTATAAAACGCGGCATATACCAGATCCCGTCGCGCATCATTAATGACACAAATATTTTTTTCTTTGATTACATTCATAGCAATCACATCTAAACTACTGATCCCTATAACCGGAAGTTTCAAAGCTAAAGCCAAAGCCTTGCCCGTAGCTAAACCTACCCGCAGACTGGTAAATGATCCTGGTCCAAGACCAACTATCAACGCATCAACATCCTTAACGCTTAGCTTTGCGGCTGACAACAAACTTTTTATATGTTTAATTATAGAGGATGAAAGTTGTTTCCCTAATTCGAGGTTACGATGACGCAAAACTTTTTCGTTATCGCTTATCGCTATGGAAAAATTTTTCGAAGATGTATCAATAGATAATAGTTTCATAATATACTAAAAAACCGACTGATCGCATTTCGCAACCAGCCGGTTGATCAAAATAACAGATTAACTTTGTTAATCCCCATATACATAAGTTGTGTACTCACCAATAAAGCCAAGAACATTCTTTACTTTATGGTCTACGAACTGAATTTTAGTTATCCCGCCAGCTTTAGCAGCTGCTTCAATACTTGAATCACCAACTGCGATCATATACAAATACGACTTTGATGTAGCAGTTCCAACTTTAGAATAAGTGCCGTCAGCCGCGCCAACTGCAACCGGAACAGCTACTTCACTATAAATCATACCCACAGGATAAATTGTAGCGCATCCTGCAACAAAACAACATGTCAAAACTACTGCTGATAAAACTGCTAATCTTTTTTTCATCTGCTTTCCTTTCGTTAGTATTTATAAGAATTTTATTATACCAAAATTTTATTTTTTTAAAATAATACTTTCAGCACTCTTTTATAACTATTTCCCTCTCAGTCTCGGCGCTATGCAACAATTCAATTTTTAAATATTTTTTTGGCAGCAACTCGCCTAATCTATCCGGCCATTCAATCACTGTAATCGCGTTGCCATATAAAAATTCTTCATAACCCAAAAGCTCAATCTCCTCTGGCTTTGCCAGACGATAAAGATCGAAATGATATAAACTCCTGCGGCCTTTACTCTCATAAATATTCAATAACGTAAAAGTAGGACTATGTACTTCATCGATTTTTAAACGTAAACCTTTTGCCAAACCACGGACTAAAGTAGTTTTCCCAGCACCCAGATCACCATACAAACAAATAATAGTTCCGGGTTTTATTTTTTTAGCCAAATCAGCGCCTAACGCCATTGTTTCTTCGGGGGAATGAGTTATCATGATTTAAAAATGTCTGTACCCGGTTAATGCAGAAAGTTTTTCTCTACGGCTATTATCGTCTTGTAAAAAATATCCACTTTCTAAAGGAAGTATCTCGCCGATCTCATACATTGGAAATTTTTTCACCTTGCGTAAATATCGCGCTTTTTCCGCGGACACTGTAAACAACAATTCAAAATCTTCTCCATCTTTAAAAGCATCACCTACCCGCGCGCCTTTTCTTAATGGGATCTGGTCTTCATATAAACACGCTCCAACTTTACTTTGCTCAAGAATATGACCTAAATCACTTACTAAGCCGTCTGAAATATCGATCATGCTATGCGGATGATATTTTTTTACTAAAAATTGCGATTCAGCTAAACGAGGAGTAAAAGTTAAATGATGCCCGGATTTAAAAGAATTACCTAACTGCCCGGTCACAAAAATCTTATCGCCAACTTTTGCGCCATTACGATAAACTATTTCTCGACTTAAAACTTCGCCGGTAAGCGCAATATTAATTATCAATTTGTGCGCGCTGACAGTATCACCGCCCACCACATCCACTTTAAATTTTTTAGCCATGGCACTGATACCGCGATAGATCTCTTCTATCATATGACTGTCTTCTTTACCGGATATTCCCAAAGAAATAACCGCGTATTTTGGAATACCGCCCATAGCCGCAATATCGCTGATGTTACACGCCAAAGCTTTTTTACCGATCAAGAAGCCCGGCATTTTATGCGTAAAATGTACATCCTCGAGCAGCATATCAGTCGTAAAAAGCATTTTCTTTTTACCAGAACCCTGCACCACAGCCGCATCATCGCCTATGCCTTTAACTACAGAGTTTGAACAAAGACAGACTTTGCTAAGCCGATCGATCAAACCAAACTCGCCTAAATTACTTAGTCGCATAATTATCTATCGTAATGTTTTAATCCAATAGTACTTAGTAGTTATACGCACTAATTACTTTATAAAAGTTTTTCTAATATTTTCTTTAAAAGGTTTTCTTATTATACCTTTTTCCGTAACAATACCGGTAATTAATTTCTGGTCAGTAACATCGAAAGCAGGATTATAAACTTTAACCTTAGCTGGCGCACTCTGACATCCGGCAAAAGACCGCACTTCGTCGGCGCTGCGCTCTTCAATCGGAATTTCAGTTCCATTCTTAATACTCAAATCAAAAGTAGATTCAGGCGCCACAATATAAAAAGGGATCTTGTGATATTTAGCTAATACCGCCAACATATAAGTCCCGATCTTATTCGCAGAATCACCGTTGGAAGCGATACGATCCGCTCCGGTAAAAATAGCGTCGATTTTATACTTTTTCATAACTGCGGCAGCCATATTGTCGCAGATCAGAGTTACATCAATGTTGTTCTGCATTAGTTCCCATACAGTCAGACGCGCGCCTTGTAAAAGCGGACGGGTTTCAAGTGAAAATACTTTAAAATCTTTTTTTGCTTCTTTAGCCGCATAAAAAACCCCGAGTGCAGTGCCATAATCAGCCGTTGCCAAAGCCCCGGCATTACATACTGTCATATAAGTCCCGCCATTACGAATAAGCTTAGCTCCATAATTGCCCATTTTACGACAAACTTGCTGATCTTCATTAAACATAGCCATAGCTTCATTTTTTAGACGAGCACAAATTTGTGGAACTGTATCATGCGGAAATTGTTCTAATACCCGTAGCATTCTTTCTAAAGCATAAAATAAATTAACTGCTGTCGGACGGGATGCGCCGATAGTAGCGCAAACTTGTTCGATATGCGCGTTGAATAATCTGCGGTCTTTACCTGAAAATTCTTTTATCCCCAACAACACGCCGAACCCTGCAGCAATACCTAAAGCCGGAGCCCCGCGCACACTTAAACGTTTAATCGCGCCGCACAAAGTTTCAACATCTTTGCAGTCGATATATTCCAGTTTACCCGGCAGTTTTGTCTGGTCAATAAGTCGTGCGCAATTATTTTTCCAAAGTATGGTTTCAATCATTTATAAATTCTTTCGTTCGTAGGGGAGGCTTCCCAGCCTCCCGTTAAAAAATTATCGCTTTTAACTTAAAACATATCTATAAAAACCAAAACGATTTGTTTGTATGCGGGAGGCTGGGAAGCCTCCCCTACGAAAAATCATTTCTGCATATCTTGAATTTTGTCTTCAAGCATTTTAATTCGTTTTTCTATTTTTATTTGATGATACTGATCAGCCAGTGAGCCCAAAACAAAAAATAAAACAACACCTGACAAAAACACATCACGTGTGGCATAAAAAGTCAGAATCATAATTATAAGACCTAAAAATATAGTACCGTAAAAAGGATGACGATTCCTACCGATATCTAACACTTTCGCCCATACCCCTTCAGAATTTTTCATGTTCATCCTTTCAGCCCCCCTACCCTTCCCTTCCCCACACCCGTAATTCTGTCGGGGGGAAGGTGTTAAGTGTTTCACTTTCAAAATTCATTCAATTTCATCATTTATTCACCCTCCCCCTAAATTTTGTGGGGAGGGGTAGGGGAGGGGGGATTTATTTCTCGTTCGATTGTTTCATAAACCCCATCCAAATTCCCCAAGATTTCATTATTCCAAAAACGTAACACTTTAAACCCTTGGCTTTTTAACCAACCATCCCGAACAACATCTTTTCTATTTTCAAAATGCTGACCGCCATCTACTTCAATAATAACTTTCTTTTCATAACACACAAAATCTACAATATAAGAACCAATCACTGCCTGTCGTCTAAATTTCACACCCATACTACGATATCGAAGCGCCCACCACAATTCTTTTTCTGCTAGAGTAGGGTCACTTCGTAAAGAACGAGCAGATGATGTTAGTTCTTTTTTAATAATTACCCCCCCTCCCCTACCCCTCCCCACAGGGTGGGAGGGTGATTCTCGGAAATAATGCATCATGTATTCCCAGCTTCGTTCCGGGCTTTAGTTCTCCCCAATTTACCGTCGAGCCTTGTGCGCCTAACACATCCAAAACTATTTTAGTCTTAGCCGGCATTACTGCTGATAAATGTACTGCTGTTATACGCAATGCTTCAGACGCCACATACAATACTCGTCCGGCTACTGGTAAATTTTCTTTTGCCAGTTTCCATGGCGCTTGTTGTTCCATATATTTATTTACTGCCCTGACTAATTGCATGGTTTCTTCGATCGCTTCACTGACTTTTAAATTCTCGACCAGCGCTGGAACTTTATCTTTAAGTGATTCTGCAATATTTATCACCACTTTGTCTTCTGCGGTAAATGACCCGGGCGCTGGTACGATCGCGTTAAAATATTTCGGAATCAAACCGCTGACCCGGTTAAGTAAATTACCGAAATCATTTGCCAGGTCGCTGTTATACCTTTTTATAAAGGCATCCATGGTAAAACTCGCATCCTGACCAGGCACCATTTCTCTCATCAAAAAATATCTAACTGGATCAACCCCAAATTCATCGACCAGATCTAACGGATTAACCACATTCCCAACCGACTTACTCATTTTTGAATCACCGATCAGCCACCAACCGTGAGCAAATATGGTCTTAGGCAAAGGCAACCCAAGCGAAAAAAGCATGGTGCTCCAATAAACTGAATGAGTAGTTAAAATATCTTTTCCAATTAAATGTAATGAAGCCGGCCACCAATAATTAAATTTTTTATCATCAGATAAGTAGCCAGGCGCTGTAATATAATTAATCAGAGCGTCAAACCACACATAAGTAACATATTCATTATCAAAAGGTATTTCAATCCCCCAGCCCATGCGTGATTTCGGGCGGGAAATACAAAGGTCTGTTAAAGGCTGACGCAGAAATCCTAATATTTCATTTTTGCGGTGTTCAGGCTGTATATATTCAGGATGGGCATTTATATGATCAATCAAGGCTTGCTGATATTTACTCATTTTAAAAAACCAATTGCGTTCTTTTAACAATTTAACGTCACGAAATTCACCCGAATCTTTTTCAGTCTCAGTTATAAACCGTTCTTCAGCTACCGAATACCAACCTTCATATTCACTCTGGTAAATATCACCCTTATCGTAGACCATCTGCAGAACTGCCTGCACAACTTTTTTATGCCGCTCCTGGGTAGTACGGATAAAATCGTCGTTGGATATTTCTAATTTTTCCCATAATTGAGTAAAGCGCGGCGCCAGATCGTCACAATGATCTTGCGGAGTCATGTTACGCGCCTGCGCAGCCTGCAGAACTTTTTGACCATGCTCATCTAAACCTGTAAGGAATAATACTTCATCCCCTAAATTACGATGAAACCTGGAAAGAACATCAGCTAAAATCGTAGTATAAGCGTGTCCGATGTGCGGCTTATCATTCACGTAATAAATCGGAGTCGTCAGATAAAACTTCTTTGTCATCTTCTTCTTTTCCATTTCCTGGTCTTTTAACTGGAGCATCTTTTTTATCAAATATTTTTCTAACCACCACTCCTTCGCCCATATCAACCGTAGCACAACGTTTTAATACATTTATATCCACTATCCGCCCTTTACCCTCTGGAAGATCCACCTTATCGCCAATGCGCGGCAACGACCGAGCCATCTCTTTATAAACCAGATATTCATACGACATGCAGCACTTAATGCGACCACAAACTCCGGATATCCTCGACGGATTAAGCGGCAAATTTTGTTCTTTTGCCATTTTAATCGATAAGGGGTGAAAATCATGCATATATGAACCGCAGCACAAATCACGTCCGCATAAACCATGACCTTTAATTATCTTGGAACGATCCCGCACGCCGATCTGCTTAAGTTCAATACGAACTCTAAATACCCGCGCCAAATCTTTAACCAAAGTACGAAAATCAACTCGACCCTCTGAAGTAAAATAAAAAATAATTTTGCTGCTGTCAAAAGTATATTCTGACTTGATCATTTGCATATCTAACTGACGCTCACTAATTTTGCTCAAACAACTTTGCATCGCGTCTTTAGCTTTCATGCGGTTATTCTCGATCTGTTTTAGATCGCCCAACGTCGCAACTCTTACCACTTTCCCAGCAGGCGGCGCTAATTTAGGATCAGCCGGTATTTTATTTAAAGATACCACTCTGCCAAATTCAAATGAGCGGTCAACTTCCACGATAATATAATCACCGCGCTTAACTTCAAGATCTCCGATCTCAAAATATTCTATCGCACGGTATTCGCCTAACTGTGCTTTAACAACATTTGACATATAACTCCTTTTTAAAAAATATAAAGGCTGGGCAACCCAGCCCCTACATACTTAATTTAATCGCTGCTAACGCGACTTTGACGTTAAAATTCTCAGACAACATTTTTTGCGTTTTTACCACTTGACTATAAAGCTCAGTTAACTCTTTAAAAGTCAACTTTTTTACAAATCCATTGAGATCATTGAGCCGGTCAAAATTTATTATACGTTGATCCCGTATACCAGATTTAACTAATACCGCGTCTCTGACCCAACCCTCAAGAACTTCTAAAAGAAATTTTACATCTTCATCTTCCTGTGTCACAGTTTTGATATACTCTTCATCCTCACTAAAAACAAAACGGTTTATAACCTGATTCTTTTTATCAAACGACTGGCTATCCCGTAATTGTAAAGCCTTGCCTAAACACCCTTCTGCAGAAAACGCTAAAAAATGAGACGAGAATTTGCTTTCATTATAATTTTGCACTAATTGTTCTTCTAATTCTACTTTCTCAAATGGTGAAAATCTTACTATGTGGCAACGCGACCTAATGGTAGACAAAATATTTTCTACTGCAGTAGCAGTTAAAAATAAAAGCGTGTCCGGTGATGGTTCTTCCAAAGTCTTTAACAATATATTTGAACCTTCAGTCAACAAATGATCAGCTTCTCCAATAATCAAAACCTTTTTCCCTCCGCCAAAAGAACGCATCTTAACTTTTTCCAATATTAAGCGTACTTGCTCAATCTTAATACTCGCGCCTTCAGTCATAGGCGCGATCAAAGAAACATCCGGATGCCCCATAGCCTGCATTTTTAAACACGACGGGCATTGACCACAAAAAATATCTTTTGCCCCGTCTATGTTCTGCTCGCAATTCAATAATTTAGCTATGGCTAAAGCGGTTTTCTTTTTTCCAACAAATCTCGGTCCAATAAACAAATATGCATGCGCTAATCTGCCGCTACGGTTAAGCCCAGCAAATTTTTTCAAAACTTCAACATTATATTCCACTACTATCGGTAACATTTTACCTATATTTTATTAATCACAATTTTTTGAATTTCTTCCTGCAAATCTTCTTTTGTACGATTGGCGTCTAACAATTTCACACGTAATGGTTCTCGCTTAGCGATTGCCAAATAACCAGCCCGCACCCGATTATGATAATCAAGCTTACGTTGTTCAATCCGGTCTTTTTGGCGTTTGATCCGCGCCAAACCTTTTTTAGCGTCGATGTCAAAAACAAAAGTCAGATCAGGCGAAATACCAGCAGTAGCAAACTCCCCAATCTGATATATATCGTCTATATTAATGCCATTTCCATAACCTTGGTACGCAACGGTTGAATCCATATAACGATCACACAAAATAATATATCCTTTATGCAAGGCTGGCAGTATAACTTCCCGCACTAATTGCGCGCGTGCAGCCATGTATAATAAAGTTTCACACTCACTTCCCATTTTTTTATTAGCCGCATCTAATAATATTGCACGAATTTTCTCGCTTATTAAAACCCCACCCGGCTCACGCACATACATTACTTTTTTTCGCTTTTTTACCAAATATTGACGTAATAATTCAATCTGTGTACTTTTCCCAGAACCTTCAGAACCTTCAAATGTTATAAGAAATCCTTTTTTCATTCCCATCTCCACCTTTGACCGTCTTTACCATCCTCGACTGTAACCCCTTTACTCTTTAAAAAATCGCGGACCTCATCTGACTTTTTAAAATTTTTCTGAGTACGAGCAAGCTGTCTATCTGCCAACAACTTATTTATTTCTTCTTCGCTGATCTTTTTTTGACCGTCTTCAAAAGTAAGACCAAACACAGATTTAAAAAATTCTATGATGAACTGAGCTACGCATACTTTTAATTCTGAATTTTCATTTTTATATACTTCAGAAATTAATTCAAAAATTATACCCAACGCCTGGGGAGTATTAAAATCATCATCCATAGCGTCGAGCAACTGCGCTTTTTTATGCTCAACTTTTTCCGGACAAGTCGCGCAAGCCTTTATCCCCTCCGCAGCCAACGTTTTTGCCTCTGCCAAAAATATCTTTATTCGATCGAGCGCTTTATGCGCCTCTTTAATCTTCTCTTCAGTAAAATCAATAGCACTGGAATAATGCGAAGATAGGAAAAACCATTTTAAATCCATAACCGCGAATTTTTTAACTGCATCTTCAACCGTAATAAAATTCCCTAATGACTTTGCCATTTTCTGACCATTGATCGTCAACAACCCATGATGTATCCAATATTTAGCAAACGGTTTGCCAGTTAATGCTTCGGCTTGAGCAATTTCGTTTTCGTGGTGAGGGAATATCAAATCCCGCCCACCAGCGTGTATATCAAGTGTAGTACAATTTAGATGCCTTAAACTCATAACTGAGCATTCAATATGCCAGCCCGGTCTGCCTTCGCCCCAAGGCGATTTCCAAAACGGTTCACCTGGTTTTGATTTTTTCCATAAAATAAAATCCAACGGATCCTGCTTTTTATCGTCTTGATCAATACGTACCGCTTCTAACATTTTATCAACGCTCTGCCCGGATAATTTTCCATAGTCTTTAAATTGGCGCACACTAAAATATACATCCCCGTCTTTTACATAAGCCGCGCCTTTTGTAATAAGTTGTTGGATGTGACTTATCATTCCGTCAATGTTTTCAGTAGCGCGCGGTTCAGCTTTATTCGCCCGGGAAATACCTAAAGTCTTTAAATCCTGCTCATATAACGCAATGTTTTCCGCAACTACTTCTTCGAAAGTTTTATGCAGGGTATTAGCTTTATTAATTATTTTATCGTCAACGTCTGTGATATTACGGACAAAATTGACTTTATATCCGCGGTATTCTAAATAACGTTTGATCACATCAAAAATATATAAACTACGAGCATGACCGATATGACATTTATCATATACAGTCACACCGCAGGAATACATATTAACGGTCTGACCGTTAAGCGGCACAAACTCTTCATTTTGTTTAGTTAGT
Source organism: Candidatus Omnitrophota bacterium (assembly GCA_015233195.1). Lineage (GTDB taxonomy): Bacteria > Omnitrophota > Gorgyraeia > Zapsychrales > Zapsychraceae > JADFYE01. Next base: position 13,408 of record JADFYE010000019.1, on the reverse strand, counting down.
GAATTGTAAATAAGCATTCAATGTCCTAGATTAAGCAAATTTTATATTTAAAATCTCCGGTCTTTCGCGGAACGCTAGTTTACCCCTGCGAGTTAAACTTCACTCGAAGATAATTCTCGCTCTCGTCCGCTTCGCGTACGAACCGTGCCCGTTCGAATTATCTACGTCCGCTTCAATCCCTTCGATTTTCATTTTAAAAATTTGCAGGTTTTTCTATTTTAAAATTTGTATAATTTTTTTATCTTACTTCTAACTTCTATCGTCTATCTTCTTCCCTCTTTAATTATAATTTCCAATTCCTTAATCCTTGCTTCGAGCGCCTCTACTTCTTCCATGATCGGGTCGATGATAAGGCTATGATCTAATTTCACATCCAGCTTTTTCCCGTCTTGTTTAGTTACACGTCCAGGAACGCCGACTACTGTAGAATTCGCAGGCACTGGGTTAATCACTACCGCGTTCGCGCCAATATACGAATTCGACCCGATTTCAATACTACCTAAAATTTTAGCGCCTGCACCAACCACGATATTATCGCCTAAAGTAGGATGACGTTTGCCGGTTTCTTTACCTGTGCCGCCTAAGGTTACCCCTTGATATAAAGTTACATCATTACCTATTACTGAGGTTTCGCCGATGACCACTCCCATACCATGGTCGATAAAAAGCCCTTTACCGATCTGCGCTCCAGGATGAATTTCAATACCAGTAAAAAAACGAGCGATCTGTGAAACCCAACGCGCCAAAAAATATAATTTCATTTCCCACAATTTGTGACTTATGCGATACGCGATAAGAGCGTGCAGACCTGAATACATTAAAATAATCTGTAAATATCCTTTTGCCGCAGGATCTTTTTCTCTGGTCGCCTGCAATTCTTCTTTGAAGAATATGGCTACAAACAAAACAAATGCCGAGAACAAAAGCAACAAAACAACTAAAGCGTGTATCCAAAACATAAAATATCCTTTATTATAATTTTTCTATCATTACTATTACAAAAGCTGCAATTCCCTGCTTCTGCCCGATCGCGCCTAACCCTTCCTGCGTCGTAGCTTTTATATTCACACAATCTTCATCAATTGCTAATTTATAAGCTATATGAAATTTCATCTGCGCTTTATATTCTTTTATTTTTGGCGCTTCAGCTTGAACCACACAATCCAAGTTCACAACTTGATATCCTTCAATATCCATTAATTCTTTAACCTTACCCAATAAAACCATGCTGGAAATATTTTTATAAGCTGAGTCAGTATTTGGAAAATGTTCGCCGATATCACCTTTGCCTAAAGCACCAAGAATAGCATCGCATATGGCATGCAAAAGCACGTCAGCGTCTGAATGCCCGTCTAAGCCTTTTTCATAAGGGATCTCCACCCCGCCTAAGACTAATTTCCGTCCAGGCACAAAACGGTGAATATCATAACCCAATCCGACTTTTTGTTTCATCACATTCCTTTTATAAACGCCTCCGCCACAATCATATCTTCCGGCGTTGTAATTTTTATATTGCGATAATCTCCCTCACAAATCACAACTTCTTTTCCCATTTTCTCTACCATAGAAGCATCATCAGTTGCATCAAACGTGTCCTGCTCATAAGCCTTTAAAATCAAATCTTTCTTAAATATCTGCGGGGTTTGTATATCCCACAATAAATTTCGATCCAATGTGCGCTTTACTTTTAAAGTCTGCAAATCGACTTCCTTGATCGTAGGCTTAACTCTTACGGCTACTACTAAAGCATCCACGTTTTTAATCATATCAAACGCGCGCGCTGCTATATGTTCATCAAATAAAGGTCGCGCCCCGTCGTGTATCGCAACCACATCCGTATCAATATCCAAAGCTTGCAAACCATTAAGAACTGAATCAGTACGCTTTGACCCTCCGACTACAACCTTTTTAATTTTTTTCAAACCACTGTTCTTAACTGCATCGCTGTATTCTTGAACATAATCTTCATGCACTACCAAAATAATACTATCGACCACACTTAATTTTTCAAACACATCACAACTACGCAAAAAAATCAATCTTCCATCCAAAGGCAGCAAAGTCTTTGGCGTATCACTATTAAATCTTTTCCCTATCCCAGCCGCGACTATAATAACTTGTATTTTCATTACACAATAGATCCAAAAACCATTTTTCCCGACTGAGTTTGTAATACCGAAGTAACTACCGTGTTCACCCGTTGTCCTATCCGGTTCCGCCCTTCACTCACTACCACCATGGTTCCGTCCTGCATATATCCGATAGCCTGATTATGCTCTTTGCCTTCTTTGACCAAAGTAACTTCCAAATACTCTCCAGGAAATATCACGCACCGTACAGCTTCTGCCAAAGCGTTTAAATTCAAAACTTGTATGCCTTGCAAAGTTGCCGTTTTTTCTAAATTAAAATCAACTGTACAAACCGTAGCATCTAAAAATTTTGCCAACTTAACTAATTTAGCGTCTACGCCACGATCATCCGACACTTCTTCTTCATGGATCCGTAAATCTAAGCGGGTATCTTTTTGTAATTCTTTTAAAATATCCAAACCTCTGCGCCCACGTTGACGTTTAATATCATCCGCCGAATCTGCCAAGGTTTGCAATTCCTGCAAAACAAATTTAGGAACAACTAAACGACCTAACAAAAAATTACTTCTATAAATATCGCCAACTCTTCCGTCGATAATTGCACTGGTATCCAATAATATGATCTTGCTATGCACATCTTGCCTGCGAAAACGCACATACGGAATGATCACGTTAAATTCGTCTTTACCCCGTAAAGCCATAATCGCGCCTAAATATGAAAACACCAAATTCAAGACGATCTCTGATACTGAATGGATAAAATCACCTAACGGTAATAATCCTAAAATATTACTAACCAATTTTGCCATGAACAAACCTAATAACAAACCAAAGACCATACTCGAAAGTCCACGCACTGAAACATTATGCATTCGCTGCTCTAAAAAAATCAGAATCAAAGCACCTAAAAGCCCAATCTCCAAACCCAGCTGAGGTGCATTCACCATTGTACCGATATAATATCCGGTCATGGCAGTAAGTATAAAATAAAACACCCTAATAAATAACAATGTCATTTATCCGCTCCTTTCAAAACGTCCAGCGCTTGCCTTACATTCTCAACCGCGATAATATTTAATTTCGTTTTAATATCTGTTCCGGCTTTCAAATTATTTTTTGGAAGCACACATCTTTTAAATCCTAATTTTTCTGCTTCTTTTATACGAGAGCTGATCTGACTGACACTGCGCACTTCAGCAGCTAACCCTACCTCTCCGATAAAAACCGTATCATACGGTACTGGTTTATCCAACAAAGCGGATGCCACGCTAACGACTACCGCCAAATCAGCCGCAGGGTCGATCAATTTAACTCCGCCGACCACATTCACAAAAACATCTTTATCCTGCAAATTCAAACCCATCCGCTTTTCCAAAACCGCGATCAATAAAGCCAGACGGTTAGCATCAAAACCTTGGGCTTTCTGCCGTACCATGCCAAACGCGGAACGGCTGACTAAGCCTTGTACCTCGACTAAAAAAGGTCGCGTCCCTTCCACTATTGGAACTACCACTGAACCTGATGAATCTACCGGACGTTCTGCTAAAAATATTTCCGACGGATTATCTACTTCTTTTAATCCAGCTCCGGTCATTTCAAAAACACCGATCTCGTTTGTGGACCCAAAACGGTTTTTCGTTCCACGCAAAATCCGGTATGATGAATACCGGTCACCTTCAAAATATAAAACTGTATCAACTATATGTTCCAATACCCTAGGACCAGCAATCGCGCCTTCTTTAGTAACATGCCCGATTAAAAATAAAGCTATGCCTTTGGCTTTAGCCAAATGCGTCAAAATCGCAGCGCATTCCCGAACCTGCGATACACTTCCTGGCGACGATAAAATATCAGAAGTATAAACCACTTGAATCGAATCTATCACCACTACTTCTGGGCTGAACTGTTCAATATGCGATAATATAACTGACAAATCTACCTGACTCACCAAATACAAATTATCAGCCGCTTTTGAAGTAAGCCGTTCAGCGCGTAAGCTAGTCTGGCGAATTGATTCCTCACCTGTAACATAAAGAACTTTATATCCTTTTTGACTTAACGCACAGCTGACCTGTAACGACAAAGTTGATTTACCAATACCTGGATCACCGCCGATCAAAGTCACAGAACCCAGTACAATCCCCGAACCCATCACATTATCAAATTCCTTGATCCCAGTAACATATCTGACTTCATCTTGCGTCGACACCTGGCTTAACACTACCGGTTTAGAATCTGATACCAAATGGCTATGCTTTTTTGCTGCTGGACGGGTTTTCTCTTCAACCAAAGTATTCCACCCGTCGCACCCCGGGCATTTACCTACCCAGCGTGGCGACTGCGACCCGCACTCCTGACACACGAACATTGTCTTTTCTTTAGCCATAAATTAAAATTCCAATCGCCGCTCCACACCTAAAACACCAGAATCATGCTCATCCAAATTACGCTTACTTCCATCAGTCTTTATAATTGATTTCCAAGCATTTATACCTTCATCCGAAGAGCTTTTTTTAATTGTCCATTCCGAACCCGACTCAGAATTAAAAATTACCGGAGCAATAGTCAATGATTTAACTTGTTTAGCAATCGTTCCTTTTTTACTAAAATCTAAAGCACCAGATATTGAATAAACTAAACCATCCGTAGTACTTAACTGGGTCTTTGTGAGCTGTACTACCGGATAATACCCCATCGCAGATATCTGCATATCACCAAAATCCATCCGTCCCACATGACCAGTTGACGCCGTAAGATCACCTTTCAAATATACATTATCTAACCCGCCTGATACTTTAATAATACCGTTCACTTTTCCTGAAGCATCTGAACGTTCAGGCTGCATCCAAAAATCAATAAAATCATTCAATTCAACATCTTTAAGTTTAACTTCCAAGTCCAAAGAAAACGGAGACAAAATACCGACCGTTCCAGATATAGATAGCGAGCCAATGATCAAAGACTGAATGTACAATACATTCTTGCGTATCTGAAAAGAACATTCCAATTCTCTAATCGGCTGATAATTAATTAAAGAATAATTACTGCCTAACCTACCCAAATAAACAATTTCCTGATAAGCATCAACTACTCGTTCAACTGTACCTTTAACCACACTAGTAACATCTCTACCTAATAAAAATAAATGCGACATGCCAATTGTAAATTGGTAAACACCAGCAGATAATTTTCCAGCATCAATATTAAATTTACGGTATTCCCCTAAATCCAAAATCCCGCTGACAGTACTATTTGCCGGATTAAAATGCCCTTGAAAACTCGCAATCGGCTCCGCCCAAACAGGGGAGCAAAATATTAACATTATTAAAACGAATACAAATTTTCTCACCCAAAAGTTCACCTTTGACCTTTTACCTTTTGCCTTTGACCTATAATCTAAACTGCCTCAAACACAACAGTCTCGCCGTTTAACACAGCTTTTAATTTTTGTCCGTCTTTTACTTGTCCAGAAATTATATATTCGGACAAGGGGTCCTCCAGAAAGCGCTGGATTGTCCTTTTTAAAGGACGCGCGCCATATATCGGATCAAACCCTTTACTGATCAAAAACTCTAAAGTATCCGGCGGAATCTCCAAATCAATATTCTTATCTTTCAAACGTTTGAACACTCCCTGAACTTCTAACTGGACGATATGCGTCAAATTATTTTTAGTCAATGACTGGAACACAATGATCTCGTCGATACGGTTAAGAAACTCAGGTTTAAAATGTTTTTTAACTTCATCCAAAAGTTTAGACTTCATATTGTCATACGTTGCATTATCCGTTTGCTGAGCAAAACCTAAGGATCCTTGTTTACGAAGCATTTCCGCTCCGACATTAGAAGTCATTAAAATAATCGTATTACGAAAATCAACTTTGCGTCCCAAACTATCAGTCAAGCGCCCTTCTTCAAAAACCTGCAACAGCAAGTTAAAAACATCCGGATGCGCTTTTTCGATCTCATCCAGCAAAATCACTGAATAAGGTTTCCGACGCACTTTTTCTGTTAACTGACCGCCCTCTTCATACCCGACATATCCGGGCGGAGCGCCAATCAACCGCGACACATTAAATTTATCCATATATTCAGACATGTCGATCTGCACTAAAGCTTCTTTACTGCCGAACATAAATTCAGCTAATACTTGCGCTAATAATGTTTTTCCCACACCAGTCGGTCCTAAAAAGATAAATGATCCAATCGGACGACGAGGATCTTTGATCCCCGCGCGAGAACGGCGGATAGCGCGCGCCATAGCACTGATCGCTTCTTCCTGACCAATTACCATCTGACGCATTTTTTCTTCCATTTTCAAAAGCTTTTGGGTCTCTTCCTGCTCCAAACGCACCAAAGGTATTTTGGTCCATTGCGATACCACCAAAGCCACATCTTCATAGCCTAAAACTGGAGTGATCTTATCCCGAGCTTCTGCCCATTCTTGTTTTATCTTCTCGAGTTTTTCTCTTACTTCCCGTTCCTGGTCGCGCATCTGCGCGGCTTTTTCAAAATTCTGGCTCTTGATGTAAGATTCCTTTTCCTTACGGAATTTCTCAATCTCGACTTCAAGATCTTTCACATCCGGCGGAGCGATCATAGCTTTTAACCTGGCTCTTGAACCTGCTTCGTCAAGAATATCAACTGCTTTATCTGGTAAAGCTCGTCCAGAAATATATCGTTCTGACAAGCGCACTGCCGCATCCAATGCTTCATCCGAAAATTTTACTCTATGATGAGCTTCATATTTATCTCTTAAACCTTTAAGAATCAGTATCGCCTCATCGATTGAAGGCGGCTCAACAATTATCGTCTGAAACCTGCGTTCCAAAGCCGCGTCTTTCTCAATATGTTTACGATATTCATCTAAAGTAGTAGCGCCGATACATTGGATCTCTCCCCGAGCCAAAGCTGGTTTTAAAATATTGGCAGCATCGATCGCGCCTTCAGCCGCGCCCGCGCCCACCAAAGTATGCAGCTCGTCGACAAATAAAATAATTTTGCCGGAACGTTTTATTTCATCCATTACCGCTTTGATCCGTTCTTCAAATTGACCGCGGTATTTTGTACCTGCGATCATAAGCGCTATATCCAAAACCACAATCGTCTTTTCTCTTAAAATTTCAGGCACATTACCTTCAACTATACGCTGAGCCAAACCTTCCACAATCGCAGTCTTACCAACGCCTGCCTCGCCCAGCAGCACCGGATTATTCTTAGTGCGGCGGCTCAATATTTGTAAAATCCGTTCAATCTCGCCTGCACGACCGATAACCGGGTCCAATTTTCCGTCGATAGCATACTGATTCAAATTCCTGCCATAAGCATCAAGCGCCGGAGTTTTAGTATTACCTTTAGGCTGTTGTTGTTCTTGCTGACCACTGTAACCAGGAATTCCTGAACCTAATAATTCCATGATCTCATTACGCAATTTTCCCAAATCCAATCCTAAACTCAAAAGTACCCGGTAAGCCATGCCTTCGCCTTCTTTGACCAACCCGAGCAGTAAATGTTCTGTACCAATGTAATTATGACCTAAAGCTCTCGCTTCTTCAGCAGCCAATTCTAATGCTTTCTTAGACCGAGGAGTAAATGGTATATCACCAATTACTTGCGTCGGCGGTCCAGGCTGAACAAATTTTTCAACTTCAATCCGGATCGACTCAAGATCCAATCCCATTTTCATCAAAACCGCAGCAGCAACTCCTTCACCTTCGCGGATTAGACCCAACAATAAATGTTCGGTACCAATATAATCATGATTAAAACGTTTTGCCTCTTCTTTAGCAAAAACTATTACCTTACGTGCGCGTTCTGTAAAACGATTAAACATAATTAGCTCCCTCCTAATTTTTCCCTGATCAAAGCAGCGCGTTTTTTATCCCGCTCTGCCGCTGATAATTTTTTCCCCTCGATCTTCTGCAAATGCGCAGGCTGGATCATAATCAAAAGCTCATTTAAAGCTTTTATATCCACGTCCGGAACGACTTTAAGATCTATTCCCAGACGCAACATTGATAAAAGCTCAATAGTTTCCTGACTCGACATAACATGCGCGTTTTTTAACAAACCATATGACCGGAATATTTTATCTTCTAACATCAATTTATTCTGCACTAATAAAGCCTGACGAGCCTGCTCCTCCTGCTCAATTATCTGCATAATCAAACCTTTAATATTCTGAATAACGTCCAGCTCGCTGTGCCCTAATGAAACCTGATTGGAGATCTGATAAAAATTACCTGCTGCCTGAGTTCCCTCGCCGTAAAATCCCCGTGCCGCAAAATTCAATTTTGACACAGCAGTTAATACTTTGTTGATCTGTTTAGTCATGACCAATGCCGGCAAATGCAACATAACTGATCCTCGCATCGCAGTACCAGTATTGGTCGGACACGCAGTCAAATATCCCCACTGCATTGAATACGCAAAATCCAAAAGCTTGGATAATTCGTCGTCGATCATATTTGCGACTTTCCAGGTCTCATCTAAATTAAGTCCGGATTGCATCACCTGAATACGCAAATGATCTTCTTCATTAATCATTACTGATAAGATTTCTTCGGGTGACACAATCAATCCTCTACCTTCAGGATTTTCAGCGTGGTCGTGACTCATCAAATGCCGTTCAATCAAAAATTGTTTATCGATATTATCTAATTCATTGATCTTTAAAAACAAAGTATCTTTGAAATAAGGAATTTGGTCTACAGCGGATTTAACCGCGTCTAAAATCGCATCCAAATCTTTTTTCGCCGCACGGCTGGGAAAAGGTCGTAATGCTAAATTCCGCGCTAACCTTATACGCGATGACATCACTATTTCCGGATGCTCCCCTTTACCTCTGAACCATTCGCCGGTGTGATTAACCAGATCATTTATTTGCATATCACGCGCCCTTTTCTAATGATTTAATTTTATCCCTTAATTCCGCAGCTTTTTCAAACTGTTCTTTCAAAATAGCTTCTTTTAACTCGTCTTTAACTTTATCCAATTCAATTACCGCTGAAAATAAAATCGGATCTTGGTGGATCATTATAGGTTTTTTACCATGATGCTCGGCTGAACCATGAATGCGTTTTAATAATACTGATAATTCTGATTTAAAAGATTGATAGCATTCATTACAACCTAAACGACCGGTTTTTCTAAAATCCTCATATGATAAACCGCAATTCTTACAAGTAAGCAGTACTGGCGCCTGAGGCTTTCCTTGCACTGATAAACCAGCCAATAAATCTGCTAAACCAAAATTCTGTTCTACTTCAGCGCTTTTAACTTTGGCACAGTCTTCACATAAATGAAATTCGTGGACGTTGCCGTTTAAGATCTCAGTCAAATGAACTGTAGCTTCACTTTTTTCACACTTTTCACAACGCATAAATAAATCCTTTTTATACAATATATTTAACACCATATCTTGTAGTCGCTGCGTGAAACTGTTGAATCAATTTCTTAGTCATAGCACCAGGAGCGCCACTACCTATCACGCGTCCGTCCACTTTAACAACCGGAATTATTTCCGCGGCTGTTCCAGTCAAGAAACATTCATCCGCAGTAAAAACTTCATGGCGAGTAATTAATCTTTCTTCCGTCTTGATCTTACCCTTTGCCGCAAGCAATAGCACTAAATCACGGGTAATTCCTTTTAAACATCCTTGG
>JADFYE010000019.1:0-3636 GCA_015233195.1 Candidatus Omnitrophota bacterium | reverse complement strand
TTTCTTAACGATAAAAATATTATCTCCAGTACACTCTGCCACAAATCCCATATGATCCAGCATGATCGCTTCACTGAATCCCGCATTTCCAGCCTCAATCTTTGCCAAAATATTATTCAAATAATTCAAGGATTTAAGACGAGGATTCAATGCCTCAGGCGTATTACGCGGAGTAGGCACTGTACAAATCGCCATACCTTTTTGATAAAGTTCCGGCGGATATAACGTGATCTTGTCTGCGATTATTATAATATTCGGATGCCCATAACATTTTTTAGGGTCCAAACCTAGATCACCTTCTCCTCGTGTAACTACCAAACGAATATAAGCATCTTTTAGCTTATTCTTTTTAAGAGTATCTACTACCGCCTGAATCATTTGCTTTTGATTTAAAGGCAATTTGATCATCATGGTATGACATGTTTCATATAAACGTTCAATGTGCTCTTTTAACATAAAAACTAAACCGTTGTACGAACGGATACCTTCAAAAGCGCCGTCGCCGTATAAAAGACCATGGTCGAACACAGACACTTTTGACTGTTCTCTTTCAAAAAATTTGCCATTCAAATAAATTTTCATATAACGCCCTTTCACTTAGAACTTATTAATTTTCCATCACGCATCACAATCTTACGTCCTGCATAAGACGCGAAATCCAAATCATGGGTTACTACAACTAAAGTCTGTCCATTTTTTTTATTCAACTGCATCAACATATCTTTTATGCCTTTACCGCTTTCCGAATCCAAATTACCTGTTGGCTCGTCGCAAAATATTATAGATGGTTCATTAAACAATGCCCGCGCTATCGCGACTCTCTGCTGTTCTCCTCCAGAAAGCTGAAACGGCCGATGCTGCGCCCGGTCTTTTAACCCCAAATCAGAGAGCAAAGCATAACCTCGTTCTTCAAAATATTTAGTCTTAGACTGATTATTTTTTATCATACCTGGTAAAACTACATTCTCTAAAACCGTAAACTCAGGCAGCAAATGATAAAACTGAAAAACAAATCCAATTTTAAGATTGCGCATTTTTGCGCGATCATTATCTTTCCATTTATAAATATCCTGCCCCTCGATAACAACTTTACCTTCAGTTGGAGCATCCAAACCACTTAAAATATGTAATAAAGTTGATTTGCCCGCGCCAGACGGGCCGACGATAGATACAAATTCTCCTTTATCAATCGACAAATCTACGCCTTTTAAAACCCGCAGCTCAGTCGCTTCAGTTTTATAAACTTTATTGATATTAAACGCTTCTAATATTTTCATTCGTACCTCAAAGCTTCTACCGGTTGTAATTTTGCCGCTTTTGACGCCGGATATATCGTTGCTATAAAACTTATAACTATTGCCGCTATAACTATCGCTCCCACATCAGTAAATTTTATCTCAACCGGAACATGGTCTATTGAATATATCTGTGCTGGAACTTTTACATAATGCCGTAAAATATAACAAATCCCAAAACCGCTGACCAGCCCCTAGAATGTGCCTAAAAATCCGATCCACAACCCTTGATTAACAAATATTCTTTTGATAGCTCCCTGAGATAACCCAATCGACTGTAATATTCCAATATCATGGATCTTGCTTGATACAGTCACGACCAAAGTGCTAATAATATTAAATGATGCTACCAAAACCATTAAAGTCAACACTATAAACAATCCCCATTTCTCGAGGAATAAAGCTTCAAACAAACTCCGGTTCATATCAATCCAGGTCCGGACTAAAAATCCATAACCAAGTTTTTCATACACATTCTTTTTTACTTCATCCGCATACCGAGGGTCAGCAGTTTTAATTCCTATCCCAGTCGCATAATTCGACGCTGCTCCAAAAATTTTCTGCGCTGTAGCCAAATTAACCAAAGCTAAATTCATATCAAAATCCGCCATGCCAGACGAGAAAACCCCGATCACTTTTAATTTATAACGCCAGCTTTGTCCAGATATGCCTGAGCCGGGAGAAATAACCGTGATCTCGTCGCCTATTCTAAATCCAAAATACGCAGCCAATTCCGACCCAATACAAATCGTGTTTTCAGTCAGATCAGCTAATTTTCCCTCGACCATGTATTCTTTTACTTTAGTAATATTTTGTTCAGTCTGCGGAACAATTCCCCGCAAACCTAAAGGCATAGCTTTTCCGGATTGTTCTATGAACACATTACTTTGAATATACGGCGATGCTGCTTTTACTCCCTTTACAGTTAAAATGTCAGTTATAACTTTGTCATAATCCCGCACTCCGGTTTCTTTCTCGACCATCAAATGCGGCACAGTACCAATAATCTTCTCCTGCAAATTGTGTCCAAAGCCAGTCATGACTGCTGTAACCACGATCAACGCAGCCACACCAATAGCCACGCCCGCAACTGACATGATATTCAAAAACGCCAAGAACCTCGTCTTAGAAGCAGTTAAATATCTGTAACTTATCCACTTTTCATATTTCATATTTACTCAATCGTAAAATTTTTATCAATTGTGATTAGCAAATTTTCTTTAAAAGTCTTCGGTATTTCGCGGAACGCTTGTTAGTCCCTGCGAGACTAACTACACTCGAAGATAATTCTCGCTCTCGTACGCTTTGCGCACGAACCATGCCCGCTCGAATTATCAACGTCCGCTCAATACCTGCGCTTTTCATTTATAAAATTTGCTCTTTTACCTCTCTACCTCTTTACCTCTTTACCTCTTTTTTATTGCACTGGTTTCATCAACGGGAACAAAATCACATCCCTAATCGACGGTGAATCGGTTAATAACATCACCAACCGGTCTATCCCTATACCTAGCCCGCCTGCAGGAGGCATGCCGTGTTCGAGCGCATTCACGTAATCATGGTCTATATTACGGTTACCAGTCTCAATATCATCGTGCAGATCGTCTTCAAAACGGGCTTTTTGTTCTTGCGGATCATTCAACTCAGAATACGCGTTGCCGATTTCCATACCAGCAGCAAACACTTCAAACCTTTGAGATATATACGGGTTATCCGGATAATTTTTCGCCAGCGGACACAAAAACGCGAAATATTCAGTAAAAAATACCGGGTTCAAAATTTTATCCTCGCCCAGAGCCTCCTCCGCAATATTCATAATTGCTGACTTGGTCAGCTTATCAACTTTCACATTACCTTTTTTTGCTTTTACTTTTTCCAACATAATCTCAGCAGTATCTTCAGCATTTATATCAAATTTTTCTTTCACTGCTTTTGCAAATGAACGGCGTTCCCACGGCGTTGTAAAATCCAATTCCTGCCCCTGATACGGAATTTTATATGTGCCATAAAGACTGAACACTAATTGACTAACCATATCCTCGATTAATTTCATCATGTCTTCAAAATTTGCGTAAGCCTGATAAGCTTCCATCATGGTAAATTCAGGATTGTGTTTTGTTGACACTCCTTCATTACGGAAATTACGGTTCATTTCATAAACCCGTTCCAACCCACCTACCAGCAAACGTTTTAAAAATAGTTCCGGTGCAATACGCATATACACATCAAGGTCATAAGCATTATGATGACTTTTAAAAGGCTTACCACGCGCGCCGCCCGGCATAGTCTGCAGCATTGGAGTTTCTACTTCCAAAAATCCGCGAGAATCTAAAAAATTACG
>JADFYE010000018.1 GCA_015233195.1 Candidatus Omnitrophota bacterium | reverse complement strand
TTTTTGGTCCTATCCCAGGTAAATCAAATGACAACTCGAAATCATTAAAATGATTTTTCTTTGGTAACACCTCATTTAACAATTTACGCAACTCAGCATTATCCCACTGATGCTTGCCTAATTCATAAAGTAATTTGTTATTTACATCAGAAGCCTGAATTTTAAACGTATTACAAAAAGATTTATTAACTGATACAACCCTGCAGTCTTTATTCAAAACTACCAAAGGTTCTCTCATGGTCTCAATAATAGCCAAAGAATAATTAAAAGAACTATGAACTTATTCATGAGCACGTTTAATTGCATCAATATCTATTACCGAGATGATAGCACCATCGATCTTATTATCTATCGTCCGGTAAGGCCGAATACGTACCGAATACCATTTCCCTTCTTTATCCTTTGTTTCAAATTCTTTTAAAGCCATATCTTCTATGACATTTAAAATCATTTCTTCAAAATTAACGATATCAAGGTTAAGTTTAATATCACCTATCGGACGATCCACATCCGTAGGAATCAAATTCATAACTCTTCTTGCCGTAGGGGTAAACCGTTTAATTCTAAGATCATTACCCACTATTATAATTGGAATATTCGTGCTCGCGAAAACATTACTCAGCGCACTATTAAGATCCGTTAACTCTACATTTTTATTCTGCAGCTCTTCATTAAGCGTAAGCAATTCTTCGTTAGTTGACTGGAGTTCTTCTTTAGAAGTTTCAAGCTCCTCATTCATGCTCTGCAATTCTTCATTGCTGGACTGAATTTCTTCATTCGCCGCTTTTAACTCTTCATTATAAGTATCTTTCTCCTCACTGATTGCGTTCAAACGGTTAACGGTTCGTATAAATTCTTTTTTTAACTTCACAATATCTTTATCAGCTTTTACAGCAATACTTTTACTTGATAACGTTTTTAATGTGGCTCGTGCAGCGATCCCAATTTTCTTTAGTTGAGTACTAAGCGGAGCGTCTAAAACTTTTTTTATAACTTTACATTTATTTACTTTTGTTGTCATAAATTTACCAGTTTGGGCATTCATATTAAGCAGGTTTTTTCGAGGGACAATATTCTTTACATAAATTTTTTCTTTTTTATCAAGCGCAGTAAATAAGTCCGGCACATTAGATACTGATTCAGCAGTACCAAGAACAAGAAAGCCTTTAGGTTTGAGCGCATAATGCATCATAGATAATGCTTTATTTTGTAAAAATGTGTCTAAATATATAAGTAGATTGCGGCAGCTTACAATATCCATATTTGACAATGGCGGATCTTCTGTTATGTCATGCTTTGCGAATATACAAAAGTCTCGAATGTGTTTTGCTATCTTATAACCATTTTCGGTTTTTGTAAAAAACCGCCGCAAATGCGCAACTGAAACGTGTTCGGAAATATTTTCAGAATATATTCCGGAACGCGCAGTTTCAATAAGCGTTTCACTTAAATCTGTACCAAAAACCTGGATATGCGGCTTGATCCTCCGCTCTTCCAAAAACTCATAAAGAAATATAGCAAAAGAATACACTTCCTCACCGGATGAACACGCTGGTACCCATAACCTTATTGGGTTTTGAGAAGAACGCTTATACACAATAAGCGGAAATACTTTTTTTCTTAATACTGCGAATATTTTAGGGTCGCGAAAAAATGACGTAACCGGAATAAGAATATCTTTCCGTAATACCCCGGCTTCCGCCGAATTTATTTTAAGATAGTTATAATATTCAGCATTGGTTTTTATATTATGAAACGCCATACGTCTGGCAATCCGGCGTCCGATCGTAGTTTGTTTATAATGAATAAAATCCGCGCCAGTTCGATCCCGCAGTAGAATAAGTATCCGTTTAAAATGGTCTTGTTCATTAAGCTTCGTAACAACAGGTTTTAATGGGTGGTTATATCCATGATCTTTCAAGTGTGACAATTTTTGCGCTATCTTTTTTGGCGACAAAATAAAATCCGCAGAGCCGCTCGCTATAACACTTCCTGGCATCCCAAAATAGTTAGCGGTTTTTTCATCTTGCGCGAATACAATGCCGCCTTTATTTTTAATTGCTTTTGCGCCCTGAGTCCCATCCGAACCTGTTCCTGAAAGTATTATGGCAATAGCTTTTTCTTTCTCTTCAGCTGCTAATGAAGTCATAAAAAAATCTATAGGTAAATATCTACCATCAATACGTTTGATACGAGTGGTAATCTTTAACCTTAGATTAGCGATCGCCATACGAGCATTAGGCGGGATAACGTAAACATGCGCTGCCTCTATTTTAGTATTATTTTTTGCTTCGCGGATATTTAACGATGTTTCCCTCGAAAGAATCTCGGATAAAGCACTCTTATGCTGAGGTTCAAGATGCTGAATCAATATAAAAGCCATATTTATATTTTGAGGTACAAATTTAAGAAGCGCGATCAATGCTCTTAAACCGCCAGCAGACGCACCGACACAAACTATGTGACTTGGAGTATTCTTGAAAGGTTTCATAACACTAAAATCTTTGAGAAAGGTATAGAATATTGTGGAGTATTATGCCACTCAGTGTGGATAAAAGCAAATGGTATAAATATGTAAAAAAAAATTTTTGAAGAAAAACGGAGAGGCAGGGAAACGAACTCGGATTCGCTAAACGCTCATCCTCTCCATAGGGGTTGTCACCCCTCTGGCGCTTCGCTGTCACCCCTTTAGAGAACAGGGGAAACGATCTTTCCCCTTACACACCCCTTTTAGGGTTCTCATCCTTTTAAATTAAAAACGGAGAGGCAGGGATTCGAACCCCAGAAGGCTTACGCCTTAACGGTTTTCAAGACCGCCGCATTCAACCACTCTGCCACCTCTCCTAAAATATCCAAATCTAAATCAGAAAACACTATCGGGAACTCACCGCATGATTACAGGTCTGGTGCCTATACAAAATTATCGATGACCAACCACGCTGCCGCTTCCTTCTAAAAAGCCTTTCAATTATGCATAAATAAAATGTTTTGTCAATTATTACCCTGCAGGTTTCCTGATTTTTTCCACTATTTTATCCGAAAGACTGCTTAACCAAAACAACCTCCAAGATGGACCAAAAAAAGGATTGCCAACTAAAGAACGCGAAACCAATATTTTAGTCTGCTTTTTATCACCTTGCTGAAAAACTTTTTGCGCCTGCAAATATAAATCTTTCCATTTTGGGATAAATTCACGTCTTACTTTAGCAACTTGTTCTTGAATATCCTCTTGATTATGCGTCCCAGTCAAACTTTTTTTATGCATTCTATAAAAATATAAAATTTGATCCAGTTTTTTCATACGAAATTGCTGACGCACCCTGAGCCAATACTCATAATCTTCTACTAATCGAGCATCTGGATTATAATCACCTATGTTTTCATAAACTTTTCGGCTATACAAAAAACATCCACCAATATAATTATCCTGATCTAAATCATGCTCCTCTTTTATTTTCCCCAAACGCACATCATGTGATTGTTCGTCAATTATCTGATAATTCGCGTAAACAAAATCATAGCGTTCATCGTCTAGCAGCGCATTTAACATGGTTTCAATAGCATCCGGTGCATAAAAATTATCATCTGAGGTCCAAGTTAAAAATTCACCAGTAGCAATTTTAAACCCGTAATTCAACGCAGTCGGCAATCCCACATTGTTATCAGAACGAATAAATTGAATCCGCGGATCATGGATATTTTTAATTATTTCAGGCGTATTGTCGGTTGAACCATCATCAACAATTATCAATTCGATATTAAAATAAGTCTGCCTTAAACAACTTTCTATAGAATGTTGTATATAAGCGCTCCCATTATGCGTAGGCAATACAATACTAACTTTTGGGGAAGTTATCTCTTTATTCATAATTATCGTCAGGTACTTTATTAAGAAAAAACTTCAATGAATTTTTTTATTATACGATCTGCAGCATGCCCATTTCCATACGGATTTTTTGCCTGAGTCATTTTTTTATAAAGCGAACTATCATTTAATAACAATTCAGTCTCTATAATAATTTTCTTAACCGACGTTCCCACTAATCGCGCAGCACCTGCATGAATAACTTCTGGTCGTTCAGTAGCATCCCTCATTACTAAAACTGGAATATGAAAACAGGAAGCTTCTTCCTGCACTCCGCCCGAATCAGAGAGAATACAATAAGAATTTTTCATACAATAAATAAAATCTGTATAACCTAAAGGAGCAGTTAGCCACACATTAGCTAAATCAGATAAATAGAATTTAACAGTTTTTTGGACATGCGGATTAAGATGTACCGGAAAAACCACCCCCAAATCAGGATATTTTTTTAAAAGAGCCATAACTGCTTCACAAATCTGTTCGAGCGGCTTACCTAAATTTTCCCTGCGATGCGCTGTTACTAAAATTATTTTTTTAGTCTTAAACGGCACCTCATTAAGTATCTTATTCTGCAAAGGTAAATTTTTATCAGCAATATTCAATGCCGCGTCAATAACAGTATTCCCCGTCATTTCTATCAAATCCGAATCTATTTTTTCTTTTTCCAAATTTAATTTTGCTGTTTCAGTAGGAGCAAAAAACAGATCGCTGATCCGATCAATAACTTGACGATTTATTTCTTCCGGATAAGGCTGTAATTTATCATTTGTGCGTAAACCAGCCTCAACGTGCGCAACTTTAACTTTATTGTGAAAAGCAGATAAAGCCACAGCCAGGGCAGTGGTAGTGTCTCCTTGGACAATAACATATTCAGGTTTTACTAAATTAAATATTTTTCCCATTTTATTTAATATCGAGCTAGTAACTTGATCAAGAGTCTGATTGGGTCGCATG
Organism: Candidatus Omnitrophota bacterium; assembly: GCA_015233195.1. Taxonomy (GTDB): domain Bacteria; phylum Omnitrophota; class Gorgyraeia; order Zapsychrales; family Zapsychraceae; genus JADFYE01. The sequence continues at coordinate 33,888 of JADFYE010000018.1, read as the reverse complement.
ACTTTAAGATCAAAGTCCGGCTTAATGTTAAAAATATCCAAAAATGGCTTTAGCATTTCTTTATGTTGAGAAGAAATAACCACCTTTACTTCAAACATGTCCTTATGCTTTTGAAAAGCATTTATGACTGGGGCAAGTTTGATCGCTTCAGGACGGGTTCCCAATACAATTAAAATTTTATGCGCCACTTTTTTCTCCATATGTAAATAATAAATAACCCTGCTTAAGTTGCTTAATGTCCTCAGCATTCAGCTCATCAAAAAAATGTTTTATCGAAGAGTTTTCTATTTCAAGAAAATTTAAGGCGTGATAAGGGGCTACAGAAAATTCCTGGATATTTACTAATCCCACATCTTCAAAGAATTTTTTCATAGAAAATTTTGGGTCTTCAAAACCATACGACCAAACCCCATTCTGTTCCATTTCAAACTTGCCAGCTCTATACATTAACGACGCAGCATTCGGCACCAAACATATGACACCTTTTTTAGCAGCTGTTTTTGATTTTAGCATTATATTCTGGATTTCCTGGTCAGAAAAATGTTCTAATAAACCGCTGCTGAATACCCAATCAACCTGCCCGTCTAAAATCTGCCAAGGTTCAAGCACATTTTGACAGAAAAAATCACCGGATAAATTTAAAACATTGAAAACATCTTTTGATAGATCAATATTAGTTTTAGAAAAATCCATTAAAAATGGTTTGCGTCCATAGCGACCTAAAATAGCTGACAATTCTCCAGTACCGCTGCCTAATTCCAATACCCGGTCACCTGGCTCAGTGACTTTTAATACTGGCAGCATCCATACTGGATACTGATGAGATAATATTTGCTTTTTTATATCATCAATAGTCCTAGACGCGCGAATTTCCGTACTCCACTCGTCAGCGGATAAAACATTTTGACCTTTTATACCAGTCCATAAAATAAAAAGTCCGTCAGCTTTTTTAGTATCATAATTTGTAAATTCTGCCCTGACACCAGTAAAATTAGTTTCTAAAATACGTTTAATATCCTGGTCATTGAACCAAGTTTCAAAATCTGTAACGTCCATCCGACCAGCTTGGGCTAAGTTTTTATCAATTATTACGGTTCGTCCCTCGGTCTTTAATACCCGCGCCATTTCAGCCAATGCTTTATCAGTATCCAAACAATGTTCTAACGATTCAATCGCGATCACTGCATCAAACTCGGAATTCTTAAAAGGTAAATTTATCATACTGCCCTGAACAACCGGTATGACTTTAGCCGCATCTCTCAATAATTCCTCAGAAATATCCAGACCAGTAATAATAACGTTAGGAAATTTTTCTTTTATGCGAGCAGCGAATCTGCCTTTACCACAACCAATATCTAAAACTTTTTTCCCGTTTATATCTCCTAGCGCTGACAGTAAAGCTTCAACCCGACCATCCTGTTCTTTTATATCTGATGGAAAAATTGCAGCATTGGCATTAAAAAAACTTTGTATTTTAAGAACGACTGCATCCATAAAAAATTTATTAGCCCAGCTGATTTCCTGTTCAACAAAATATTCTGCTCTAAAACCTTTGCTCCCCAAAAATCCACCACTAACATTCTGGACGGAACACAAATATTTAATGGCTAAGTCAGCTTGTTTTATCATGCCTAATTTATATCCAATGATCGCGTATTGCGCGACACCAACTAAACAAACCCAACTTGCACCTTCAAAAGCAGAAATACTACCGTCTTTTTTTTGTCGGCTGAATACTCTTTGCACAAAAGAACGGACAAATTCCATCTCGCCCATTTCGATCAACCCGTCAACAATATAAGCACTGAAATGAGTTAAATATTTAGGATCCAATATTGCCGGCTGTTTATAGTATTCAAGCGCTTTTTGTATTTTAATAACCGCATCATCTTGTCTGAATAGCTTAGCAAATTGCATTAAAGGAGCTAAAGTATATAGGTGAACTGCTTCCGGAATTATATTCCCATAATTTGCAGGTATACGCCCTTTATCCTCGATATGTTTCAAAACATATTCAGCTGCAGCAAAAATATTATTTTCAAATTTACCCCATTTTTGGTATGCAGCTAATAACCCACGTAAAACTTGAGCTGTATCAAAAATATATGCTTGCCCGTCTGGTCCTGCATACGCGCCGTCTGGCATTTGCACGCAAGATAAATAATCCGCGTATCTATACGCTCTATCCAATTCACCAGAGTCTAATAATGTTGGAATCAAATATCCTGTAACTTCAAAATATGGAGTTTTTTTCAACGAACTTACGATAACGCCTTGTTCAGGTATAGTATTATTTTTAACCCAATTCAAAGCCTGATTATAACCTGCTCTAACATTGGTCATTTGTTATCCTTATGCAAGTGGGTCTCAAACCAAATTTGAACTTTTTCTCTTAAATGACTTATCAAAGGTATGTCAAATGCACCGCTATCACGCATTGCCAATATTTTTTCATAATAACTTATCTCGAGAGCATCAATAATATCTTTGGAAAATTTTTGCGCAGACTGTACTGCATTAACTTTTAATCTTGTTCGTAATTCTGTATCAGTACAAGCTTGTTCGATCAAAATTGCTAATTTTTGTTCATCCTGAGGTTCATCAGTTAATAACCCATTATAATTATCTATAATATCCGCTCCCCTTGCAGCCATGCTCGACGCAATTATAACTGCACCACATGCTAATGATTCTATCGCAGCAAAACTCATAGCTTCAGTCAAACTGGGCTGACATACACAATCTGAAAAAGACATATAACGCGAGATTTCCGTATGTGCGATAGCATTTCTAAAAAAACAGCGTTTTTCAACGCTTAATTCCCTAGCTAATTTTTGTAAATAACTAGAATCTCCGTCTCCAACAGCTATTAAACAATATTCGTCCGGTAATTGAGCAATAGCTTTTATTAAAGTTTCAATATTTTTTTCCCGGGATTTCCGTCCAATCTGTAAAATCTTATATTTGAATGGAAATTCTTTTTCCAAATCTCCATAACTTTCAGCAGGCAACGTTTTCATTATAGAAAGATCAATCCGATTAGGCAAAACCCATATCATATCTTTTTTAGAAAATAATTCTTCGACTAATTCCTGTACGGATTCGGATACCACAAAAACACAATCCGCGCGTTTTATTGACGATCTTAACCAATCTTTTCGACTGTCATGAATCGATACTATTACTGGCACTCCCCTAACTTTATGAGAACAAGCCAGCTCACACGCACCTTTACCAGAATAAGCGCGCACAATATCTATTTTGAGTTCCTTTAGACGATTAACGATTTCTTCTGGCTGGGTTGGTATAATATTTAAACCTTCCATTTGATAAGCACTTTTCTCAGACGACGATAAAACATAAACATTATCAAAAAAATTCTTCGGGTTAAAATAATCGTGAATTATAGATGAGAGTCCATTGCGGACATAATCTTCAACTGTGTCACTCAAAAATATCGCTAAATTTCTTGCCATTAGTTTATATTCCATTGTGCAGGTAATTTTACTGACCCGCGCGCGTTTTTCGCCCGACCCACAGTGAACCGGTAAGATTGATATTCACAATCAACCACATTAACCGGGCTTTCTTCAGCGACCATAGTTGAACAAACATACTGATCTACTGGTAAATGCAACTGAGGTATAGCTACTTTTACTATATGCTTTCCAGGCAACAACTCATTAAATTCAAGCCCATCATAAAAACTATTAGCGCAATATAAAAATCCATTATCACCGTAAAAATTTATCGAATATATTGGCTTGAGTACTTTTTCTTTTACCTCTAACTCCATTATTAAATTCAACGCGTTCCCGGTTTCTAAATAATCAACCACATTATTTGTACCGTCTTCAAAATGCAGACTTTTAATAACAGCCTTTTTACTTAATGCATTTGGTTTTTCTGAATTAATAGCCGGATTTTTTTTACTCACCACATCTTTAATGTAAGAACTTATCCCCTCATCGCTATTTCCTAAAAATTTTGATTTACCTGCATCAAGGTATAAACATTGCTCTGTATATTCGCGAATAACATATTCGCTATGTGAGACCAGAATAATTGCTACTCCGCTCTGCCGGATTTGGTGCATTTTTTGATAACATTTAATCGAAAAATCCCGGTCGCCAACAGCCAAAATCTCATCTACTAACAAAACATCCGGCTCACAATGAACTGCGATCGCAAAACCTAAACGCACATACATCCCGCTCGAATAATGTCTTACTGGAGCGTCTAAAAAATCACCAATATCCGCAAAATTAACTATCGCGTCAAACTTGCGGTCAATTTCTTTTTTACTCATCCCCAAAATAGCGCCATTAATATAAATATTTTCCCGTCCAGAAAGCATAGGATGAAATCCTGCGCCAACTTGGATCAACGCCCCTACTTTTCCGTTTACTGTAATCCGTCCACGATCAGGTAAAAATATCCCGTTGAGCATTTTAAGCAAAGTTGTTTTTCCTGAGCCATTGGGACCGATCAATCCTAAAGTTTCTCCTCTATTAATCGAAAATGAAACATCTTGTACAGCCCAAAATTCATCTTTACGCAAGCGATCACTATCTGGAAACATGCCAAACGACCCGCGCACTATATCAGTAAACCCATACAGCATCGAACGGTTTAAAGACTTGGCGAATTTTTTCCCTGCATTCTCGCACTGTATTAATAAGTCAGACATTTATATGCGCTCCGCAATTTTTGTTTCTGCTATATAAAACACTCTCCACGCAACTAAAAATACCAAAATAGAGAATATTGACGCAACTCCCCACATCGACCAATTCGTAACTTTTCCTAATAACAAAGCGTCTCTAGGCGCGTCAATTAACGGCGTTAATAAATTTAATTGCAGCCAAAAATTATTATTAGAAATTTTTAATGGATAAACTACTGGAGATAAAAACATACCCAAAGTAACTAATACGGAAAGAATATTAACTGTGTCCCGAAATATACCAGTAACCAGAGAGAAAAATAAAGATAAGCCTAAAGTTAAAATAAATATCGGGATAACTGTTATTAAAAATAATATTATCCCCAGCAAAGTAACCGGATAATTAAAAATCACCAAAAATATTGCTAACAAAACTAACTTGATAATAAATTCTAATACAGCTTGGGCAAGAGATGCAAAAACCAAAGATTCCCTCGGGAAATTGATTTTACTTATCATATCTCCGGCAGAAACCAAACTACTACATCCTGTAATAAGTCCAGTTGAGAATACCTGCCAGATTATTAGACCAGTTAAAGCGAATAAAGGATATGGCACAGAAGTAGCGCCAAATTGAAAAACCCCGGTTTTCTTAAGGAAAGCAAATGTCCCGACCATTAAAAGCGGCATTAAAACTATCCATACCTGACCAAATAAAGATTGTTTATAACGACTGATAAGATTACGCCAGAATAAACGGCTGATTAACTCTCGATGATCAATAATATCACGGACCATTAACGGCCAGATCCTGATGCCTGCTTTTAGATATTGGAAGGGTTCATATATCTTTTGCATATTGTGATTATTGTACTTGTAGACAAAAACACTGACAAGATAATTTAAGTTTTATTAACGAGGGCTTCCAGGCAAGAATGAATCTGATACAGACGATATTTCTAGAATAAGCGGTTTTAACCCAGGTAAATTATCTAATGATCGTGCATCTTGCAAATTAAATGGTAAAGGCACGCCATATTTGTCCCGTTTTATGACCATATCCAAATATGAAGATTTAAGATCAATACCTCCGACATTAGAAGCTTGATCAGGTATTTGTGATGGATGAGGCAATTCAGCTTTATCACCAGGTCTTGTCACATAGTAATTTGGAACTGCTTGTTCTGGTGATTGAATTATGAATGAAATAAAATATTGAGCAATAAATGTTATTAAATTCTTCACCAGCGAAGGAATATTGGGCTGTTCCGGTTTTAGATCGAAAACACCTCCTAACCAATAAGCATATCTTTCTGATGATGGTTTAAAATAATTAGTAATTTCATTTACTACATTATCACGAGTAATAGATTTATTTTGTTTTTTTAAGCTGTCTATAACTGCAGCCATTAATACAGGCGCATTTTCACGTTCCCTCAAAACAACCGGTATTTTATCTTCTACAAAATAACCAAATAATGCATATGTATCATCCCCATTACCTATGCCCAGCATAATACTGCGTTCAGAATTAAGTAACTCCAAAGCCTGAAACAAATGAGGATTATTTTGTCTTAGGTCTATGGAGTCTAACTCGCCAGAAATTTCAGGTCTAACACCATCAATGTGTTCCGCAGAAATAATAGCCAATTCTCCACCAGCTTCCGCAGCTCTTTGTCGTAAATTTTCAGCTCTCTGAGCAGGAGTTAAATTTTTTTCATCAGGATTACGTGCTTGAACAACGGTAAAACGACCTGGAAAAATATTTTCAAGAACCTGTGGCAGTTGTTGCGATGTGATTACATTAATATCAGCTTCACTAACTACAAAAGTTTTACCAGTAATACTATCGGTAAATGTAAGATCAACACCCGGTTTTTTTGTGCCACCCCCATGACCTGCCTCATCACCAATAATAATTCGCTTTCCAGCTTCAGCAGCAATAGAAGCGCGTTGAAGAACAGCAAATGCTTGCCGTAAAGCCCTAAAAATACCTCCATCAGATATTTCTTCTGATTGTTCTATTTTTTTTTGTTTGCTTTCTCCTATATGATTTTTAACTGCCTGACCAGTCTGCATAATTTTCTTACCTGCCCCATTAACTATTCTACCAGCAGTTTTCACGACCTTCCCTGCTGCTCCACCAGCCTTTTTCACTACCGCACCCGCTTTTTTTAATGGCAGATCATAAAATGATCTTATTTGGGGCGCTATATTTGTTGTCCTGGTATTTTCAGACTTTGGTTTTTTTAGATTTTCGCCTTTCGGCGTTTTATTATTTTTACTAGCTACGCTTCCCTTACGAGCAGGGATAGGATCATTAATACGTCTCACAGGTTTAACAACTTCTTCCTTAACAACTACTCCTTTAGATCTGACCGGTTTAGCTATAACTTCATTTGTTTGTTCTTTAAACAGTTCAAATGGTTTAGGAGCAGGCAAGTTAGCAACTACACTGGTGCTTGTATTATTATCTGTTGTTTTATTATTATTTTCTGGGGCTTTGTTAACCGCACAACCTGAAAGCGCAGCCATAATTGCTACAACCAACAATGTGCGCTTAATTTTCGACCATACTGATAAATTTGCTTCTCTAGGTTCAGTTAGAGCTGTACTAATTTTTTCAACATCACCAGCACGATTAGTAAACATTCCGTAATCAACTTTTTGTAAAATTTTAGCTAACGCAGCTTTATCAAACCCACCGGAAAAATATTTACGCGGAATAATCTGCTGATTTACAGGGTCGTATTCTTCTTTCACATAATTAAAAAGTCCAGTTTTAAATGCTTCAACATATTTTTGGTAAATCGCTTCATTCGCGCCTTTTTCCTGCAATTCAACCCCATAAGTTTTCGACTTATCCATGTATCCTTTGCCGAGCAAACTTTCCTTTAAATTCTTCTTATACCAAGTCGATAAAATCATCGCTGAATATATCTGCCGCAACATAGCAAAATGCTTCCCCTCATTTACCTCTTTCTCAAGCAAAGGCAAAACAATTTCACGAACGACTTCTTCAGTAATACTAAGCGTAGAAATTTTTTCTTTAACCCCCTCACCCTGACCCTCTCCCCTAATGCTGGAGAGGGGATTTCGACTTTTCATATTTCTTTCTGCAGCTTCATAATCTTTTTCAAGCATAACTTTTAACTTACTCTCCAGCACCCACACCGTACGATCCTCATTACGCTCATACACCACTGCTTTTTCCGGCACTATCCAAACTTTATTAAAAGTATCAATTGGAATTTCTATATTTTTCCCATATTTTTCATATACTTTTTTATACACCATATCCCAAAAAGCCCTTCCGGTTTCATCCTCAGGATATATCAATGACGAGGTTAATTGTTTTAGCAAATAATCCTGGGATAAAAGATCTCGCCCCATATCAGTATCGCCAAAATCAGACGCTATAATCCGATTTTTTTCATAAGGAGACAAGTTCACCCATTGGTTATCATCTGGTATGGTCAAAGATGCTAAAAAATATTTAATTAATTTATTATATTCTTCCTGCTTTACTGAGGATTCCAACGTCTTATCCCCTTTAGAAACAAAAAAATTCATACGTAAAGCGTTCTTTTCATCAAGCTGTAAACCAATTAACTGTGCTGGCGCAAAAGGTTTAGTTAGATGCAGCATCAAATTTGTCGGCGGTAGAATCGGGGAAGTTTGGGCAAAAACCGGCATGGTTGTGTTTGTTAATATAAAAACACAAACTAAAAAATGCACCAAAATAGAGAATAATATTTTTTTCATATTTTATTAGATAGACTGCCCCCTCCTAATAAAAGTATGTAATATAAATATTCAATAACAAGAGGATAACGGGCGTTTGAGGAAAGCGGTTACTCGCCCTGAATTGCGCAGAATTCAGGACGCAGCCCTGAGCTCTACGTAGTTTAGGGCTTAGAAGTTTTCATAAGAAATTGATCTGTTTAATGCAATAAAAGAAGTTTTTTTACGGTCAAGACATAATATTTCTTACTCATTAAAAATAAACTTTTAAGAAAAGCAGGAAATGAGAATTTTAATAATGCTAAATCCAGCATCAGCACACACACCATTGACAAAACAATAAAATAAAACGCCATCGAGAAATAATAATTCGGTTTCCAAAGCGGTTTTTCTCCATTTTGAAGCTGCTGCGCGGTAATAACCACATGCATCAACAATGTAAATCCGAAAATATAAAATCCAATACTGTTATAATCATCGATTTTAAAAAATTTATTCATGACCAAATAAAAAATACATATCAAAAAAGTATAAAAAGGAAAAAAACAAGATATAGCTTTATTTACCGGCGAGATAAACTGAAAACATTTTAATATAATATTTTGACCAAATTCATAAATCGGTTCAAGACGATGAAGAAATACAAAAATCATAATAAAAACAAACGCGCCTAGGGCGACTTCATTTTTTAATCCATTAGGCAATATTGATAAATGCTCATTAAAAACCACAATTGAAGCAACTACTAAAGGCATCAATACAATAGCGAGAACAAGTTTAAATAGCTCCCACATATATCCCCCTTTTTAACCTTTTTTTATAATCTCTTGTCCGCCCATATATGGTCGAATAACTTCAGGAATTACCACATTACCTTCAACCGTCTGATAATTCTCAAGAATAGCAACCACAGTACGAGCCAAAGCCACACCAGAACCATTCAAAGTATGTATCAACGTAGCTTTAGGCGTATTCTTACCTTTAAATCTGATATTAGCTCGTCTCGCCTGAAAATCTTCAAAATTTGAACAACTGGATACTTCCAGCCAACGATCAGAGCCAGGCGCATGCGCTTCAATATCATAACATTTAGCAGCAGCAAAACTCATATCTCCACTGGCTAATAAAAGCACATGATACGGTAATCCTAATAATTGAAAAACTTTTTCAGCATTAGCTACCAATTTTTCATGTTCTTCATACGAGGTTTCTGGTCGTACAAATTTTACTAATTCTACTTTATCAAATTGATGAACCCTGACCATACCTTTGGTATCTTTTCCATACGAACCAGCTTCTTTACGGAAACACGCGGTATAAGCTGCATAATATATCGGTAATTGTTCCTCAGGAATTATTTCATCTCTAAAAATGTTAGTTACTGGAACTTCTGCAGTAGGAATTAAATACAAATCTTCGTCAACAATCTTATACATGTCATCTGCCATTTTAGGTAATTGGCCAGTACCAGTCATGGTCGCGCTGTTCACTAAAAACGGCGGAAAAATTTCTTTATACCCATGTTCACGTCCATGTAAATCCAACATAAAATTAAATAAAGCTCTTTCCAAACGAGCGCCATCACCTTTAAATAAAATAAAATTTGAACCTGACAATTTTGTGGAACGTTTAAAATCAACAATATCCAAAGCTTCAGCTAATTCAACATGATCTTTAGGTTTGAAATCAAATTTTTTAGGTGTTCCCCAGGAGCGCACAATAGTATTTTTATCCGCCCCGCCGACTGGCACAGAATTGTGAGGCAAATTAGGTATATTCAACAAAATCAATTCTAACTCACTATCCAAAACTTTAACCTTCGGCTCTAATTCAGCGATCCGGTTTGAAATATTTTTCATCGACGCTATTTTTTCTTTAGGATCCTGCTTAGCTTTCAAACTTCTGGTTATTTCATCATTAGCTAAGTTTTTTTGATTGCGCAGCTCATCCAGCTCAACGATTAATTGTCGTCGCTCCTCATCTTTTTTTACCAAGATATCAATATCAACCTTAGCATTCTTCGTTTTTAGTTTTTCAACGACCAACTCTTTATTTTCCCGGATTAATTTTATATCGAACATACCATTCCTTTACAATTCATCCATAACATTTTCATTTTTATACAAAAGTTCTTTCATTTGATTTATTAGCAACTTGGCAGATATTGGTTTAGACAAATAATTTTCAGCCTGAGCTTCAAAACAATCGATAACATTTTTAGGTGTAGTATTACTCGTCACAAAAACAATTGGGCAAGCTTTTAACTCCGACATATCTTTGATTTTTTTACATACATCCAAACCATTCATATCCGGCATATCACAATCCAATAATATCATATCTGGACGGTGTGTTTTAGCTAAAGAAATAGCGGATAAACCCCCTTCAGCAAAAATACAATCATGACCAGCGCGTTTAACTATGCCGCACAAAAGTTTACGATCTGTAGCATTGTCATCCACCACTAAAACGCGTTTAGCAGCTTTACGCATATTGGTATTCCGCCTAAAAAAACCTAAAATACTATTTAACATATTTTCCCCTTTACAAAATATATATACCAGTCATAAATAAAGTGTATTACTTTAACATGCCAAGAAGTAAAAATCAAAAAGACTTTGTGAATTATTACTGCAGTTTTGAAAAGATTCCAGAAGCGCCGCGTTCTCGCTTTTCCCTTTCAACCCCAAGATAATTCCCTAGTTTACCTTAGTTGCAACGCTTCCGGAATTTAATTATCTGTGCAATTTGTAATTGAATATAACATTGTTTTGATTATTTGTCAAATTATTTGTTGTATAATTATTATCAACTTTCATCAAATTAATAAATTAAATTTGATATTTACACAATTTCTGGTAATCTATAGTAATTAAAGAAAGGAATTTTATGTATATCGGAGCAAAAGTTAGAGCAATCCGTAAATCAAAAAATATGTCGTTAAAAGAGTTAGCTGAAAAAAGCAAGCTGCAAATTGCTACACTCTGCCGCATGGAACAATGCAAAATGCGCGGAACGGTTGACTCTCATCTACGTATAGCTAAAAGCCTGGACATGTCTATAACTGATCTTTACCAATCTGTTCTACAAGAGGAAGAATTGAAAAAAACCAGTGCAGCCGCCCACTCTGTATTTGCATCAAACACAAAAGTAAACTTTCAAATACTTTCAAAAAATATTACAAATAAAAAACTTTTACCTTTATTAATTAGCATTGAAAAAGGCGGAAAAACCACTGAAGAACGAGGTCCGATCGGTGCGGAAAAATTTATTTATGTACTTAATGGTGAAATACAAATTGATATTGCCGGCGAAATATTACAACTTTCAAAATCTAATTCTATACATTTTGAAGCAAGCAAACCTCATTTTATAAAAAACCTGAAAGATACTGCAAGTCAATATCTATCGATCATGACGCCTTCAAATATATGAGCAATTACCCTCGTTTTATAATATTTTCGAATAATAAAAAGTTAAATGCTCAATTTAAACAGTGGCTTTTTTCTAAAGCTGAATTAATATTGACTGATAGCACGCTTCAAATTCAAGATTGTCTAGAACATGATAAAAACATTTCGAGATTAATATGTGATCTAGGCGGGATTGAACAATTAGACCCGATCATTGACATACTAAAAACCATACAAAATAAATATGCGGATTTAAAGATATTACTGCTAACTGAACATAAACAAAAATCACTAATCAAAGATTTAAATGTAGAAATTTTGCTTAAGCCATTTAATGAAGAAATCATCCTGCAGACGATAAATAACCTTTAAACTAAACTATATCTTACCTTTTTCGTACAAATCAACCATTGCAGCTGCTACATCCGGATGAAATTGCGTGCCAGAATTGCCTTTTATTTCAGATATAGCTATTTCTTTTGGCAGCCCTTTACGATACGGTCTATCTGAAGTCATGGCATCATAACTATCTGCCACAGCTATAATCGCGGAAATGATCGGAAGTTGAGCGCCAGCCAAATGAGCTGGATACCCTCGACCATCAAAACGTTCATGATGATGCAAAATACCTGAAACACAATCCTGTTCCAATCCTAAAGGTTCAAGCATGTTAATGCCTCTAGATGGATGCCCTTTTATAATTTCATATTCTTCATTCGTCAATTTATCAGTTTTATTGAGGATGGCTTCCGGAATACTGATCTTGCCTATATCATGTAACAAACCGGATATGCGTAAAGTCTCTCTAAATTTTTTAGAAAAATGTAAAGTGCCGATATGCATCATTCGATCCGATATTTTTAAAGCAAACTCAGTTACCCTCTCAGAATGACCGCGGGTATAAGCATCTTTAGCTTCAATCGCATGCGTCAAAACTGCTATGGTCTGCAAATATTGCTGATGATTTTTATCCGCTTCCCTTTTTAAGTGATTAAATAATTGGGCATTGCGGATTGCCATTGCAGCGTCAGAGGCAAGCGCTGCAAAAAAATCTAATTCTTCCTGTTCAAATTTAGTCCCATCATATTTCTCGCCTAATAAAAGTATCGCCATTAATTTATGCTGATAATAAGCCGGAACACACGCGCCAGTATTAAACATTTCCATCTGATCATAAACTTCATATAATATTTTCTGAATATCACCATTTGATGTTCCATTACCATTCGGCAATACTGATTCTCTCCAGATCAAACGGCTTATATCGTCTGACACGATCGCGTTACGGTCAATGGTTAAATGCTGATATTCTTTTCGATTGAATAATTTTATAAGCGGGCTTTCATCATCAAAGCGGGCAAAATCTTTTGGAATTTTTACTCCAGTTTCTCCCCGGGAAATATTTAAGACATAAATATTTTTTTCCAGATCATGCAAGACCATTGCGGCATGTTTGACCCCTAATTTTCTAACTATCATCCGGACGATCAATTTAATCAAAAGCCGGGGATCATGGATCATGATCATGCCTTTGCTGGCAGACTCAAGCTCTTTTTTATAATCGATCTTCATACTGACCATATTAATTTTTAAGTTCTTGTAATACTACTTTTTCCAATTCCTCAAGAATCAGCGGTTTATGTATATAAGCATGCACATCAAATTGATCAACCGCGTCCATAACATCCTGACTTTCATTACCTGTCACCATTATAACTCTGGTACGGTCTCCGATGGAACGTAAATTTTCTAAAGCGGTAAGCCCGTCCATACCTTCCATCTGAATATCCAGCATGACCAAATCCGGCTGATGCGAAACAATCGCGTCAAGAGCGGATTGTCCGTCGTGAGCAGTAACTACATCAATCCCGCGGCGAGAAAAAAAACGTTTCGCGAATTCCCGAATGTCTATTTCGTCATCAACGACTAATAATTTGGGCATTTGATATTCCAAAAAGTATTATGATTATAAATTTGGTAGGCTCCCCCGAGTCACCATTTAATATTCTATATAAACTTTTTATTTAATACAACAAGTAATAAAAAAATTTATGAGAAACATTAATAGTTATTGCGACGATGATGCTAAAGCAGCCACAGGCAGGACAATCTCTATCTCACTGCCAACACAATATTTAGAAGTAAAATTGACTTTACCTAAATGATTTTTTTCTACAATTTGGCGGATAACAAACAGACCTAATCCAGTACCTTTTTTAGCGCCATCAAATTTTGTAGTAAAAAATGGAGTGAAAAGCTGGCGCAAATGCTCCCCCCGCACTCCGATACCGTTATCTCGAAAATATATATAAACTGCTCCATCTTTTTCAACTGCTTCAATCTCTAATTTCGCCGCAAAATCATTCTCTCCCAAAATACTTTTACGCTGCAGGATTGCATCATAAGCATTATCAATAATATTGAAAAACACTTCCTGAAGCTGAGTAAAATTTCCAAAAATTTTTATTTCTTTTGACCCGAATAACATTTTGATCTTTACCGCGTCTAATTTTATTTTAAACTTCAGCATATCAAATGACGCTTCCAAAATTTTATTAAGGTAAATAAATTCAAATTTTTCATTGGATTTTCGAGTATACTTAAGCAGCCCCTCAGTTAACTCTCCCCCACGCTTTATGTTATCCTCAAGCCGTAATAAAGAAAATTCTAGTTCCTTAACAAAAGACTTTAACTCAATGGGCAGATCATCTAAATTTTTATTCCGTAAAACATCTAATGCGTCGCCTGCTATAAAACCCATTGCGTGTAAACGATTATTCATTTGATGAGAAATACCGTCTGCCATAGTCCCAACAGTTGCCATTTTTTCCGCGCGTATCAGTTGCTCCTGAATAGCCCGGGTATGATCATAAAATTGCGCGTTCTCTATTGCCATGCCAACTTGATTTGCCAAAATTGAAAACAACATAAGATCGTCAATAGAATAACGAGTTCGATCATTTTTATTTCCCAGTCCTATGATCGCGATTAAACGATTATCAATAAAGCAAGGTAACACCGCAGCAGCAGGTATTAAGCTTAACTCAACAAACAAATCTTTATCTTTAGCAGTTATGGTCTTAAAATCTAAATTGTTTGAATAAATTGGTTGGCGGGTTGAATATAAATGCTTAATTACTAATGACTCTTTAGAAATAACATTACAAAACTGGATTTTCAAGTCGCCGGTTTTAAAAGATTTAAGAACGAATTTAGCGGATTCTTCATGAAAAAGATAAACACAGCAGTATTCAACTTTTATTGCCCGAGTAATAACATGAGTAGTTAACTTTAACAAATGGCTAAGATCTTTTATCCTGCCCATGCTAAGAGAAGCTTTACGCAAAATTTCCTGATATCTGCGCTTAGAGTTTAATTTTTGAATTTTACGCCGACGTCTTTGTAAAAACCAAATCCAAATCATTCCGATTGCAGAAATAATCAGGATACTTTCAGCTATCCAAAAAATATAATTTAATGACATAGGATCATTATAAAAAATAAAATTGGGTAAACAAGTAAGAAAAGATAAATTATGAATTTTGAATTGCAGCAATATCTTCAGGAGTACGAATATTTTGCACAGACAAAGATTTATCGATTTTGCGTAATAATCCTTTTAGAACAGTTCCTGGTCCAATTTCAATAAAATCAGTTACACCAGCACTAACAATAGTTTGGATCGTATCCACCCAAAAAACAGATGAATAGATTTGTTTAGGAAGATTAAATTTAATCTCTGAAATATCTGTCGTAGGCGTAGCATCCACATTACACAATAATGGAAATTTAGGCATAGCGAAATCTGTTTGATCAACATAAATTTGAAATTCATCAGCTGCTGATTTCATTAAACTCGAATGAAAACCACCGCTTACTGCCAAAGGAATAACCCGAGCGCCCTGCGCTTCCAATACTTTGCAAGTAGCATCAACTTTATCAGCAGCTCCAGTTATAACTATCTGATCTAATGAATTAAAATTCGCAACTTCAGAACCATTGTCCCGACAAATATCAAGTAAAACTGAAGCTTCAACTCCAATAACTGCAGCCATTTTTCCCGGATTAGCTTCTGCGGCTTTCTGCATACACGCAGCACGTTTTTGTACTAAATTAATGACAGCCTCAAAGGACAATGCTCCACAAGCTACTAGAGCAGATAACTCGCCTAAGCTATGACCGCAAGCAAAAACCGGCGTCACAGTTGAATATTGTTCACTTTGTTCAAAAGCTTTTAAAGCCGCAACACTCACAGTAACAATAGCCGGCTGGCAATAAGCAGTCTCTTTTAATTTATCTTCCGGACCATTAAAAATTACGTCCAATAGACCAGGAATTACCTGTTCAGCCTGATCAAAAATAGCGCGAGCGGTTGGGTTAGTATCATATAATTCTCGCCCCATACCAACTGTCTGCGAACCTTGACCAGGAAATATTAAAGCCACTTTTTTCATATTTTTATTACCACTTTATTATATTCGCTGCACTAACAAGCCCCGCCCCAAAAACCACCAACGCCACATAATCACCCTTTTTAACTGCTCCACTCTCAACAGCCTCGTATAATGCTATTGCCACAGACGCTGCTGACATATTTCCATATTTTTCAATATTCACAAAAACCTTTTCTTTAGGCGCGCCTAATTTTTTTGCAACAGCCTGAATGATGCGGTCATTAGCTTGATGCGGAATAACGCACGCAATCTGGTCTAATGTTATACCGGCTTTTTTAGCTGCAATATCGACGGCTTCAGCCATTGAATTAACTGCTACCTTAAATAATTCAGGACCTTTCATAACCACATATGGATTTCGCACCATTATATTTTTTTGTTCTAACGGTTTTATTTCTTCAGCAATAATCTGCATATAATCACTATATTCCCCTAACCCTAACATAAAATCTGATACGATCCCAACATTAGGTTTATCTGTCGTCTGAATTAAATAAGCGGCAGCCCCATCACCGAATAAAACGCAAGTAGCTCGGTCATTCCAATCCATAACTTTACTCATTTTATCCGCAGCTACGACCAATGCATTTTTATACATCCCAGATACTAAAAATTGTTTTGCGGTAGTCAATGCGTAAAGAAAACCAGAACAAGCAGCGGCAATATCAAACGTAGCAGCTTTTTTTGCTCCTATAGCTTGCTGTACTAAACAAGCCATTGCGGGAAACGCGCTGTCTGCAGTTGTAGTGGCTACAATAATCAAATCAATTTCTTGAGGATCAAACTGACCACGGATAATAGCTTCTTGCGACGCTTTAATAGCCATATCACTGGTTTTTTCTTCATCAGCAGCAATACGACGTTCTTTAATACCGGTTCGAGTAGTGATCCACTCATCTGAGGTATCAACTATCTTAGCCAGATCATTATTTGTAACAATACGTTCAGGGACATAACGCCCCATAGAAATTATTTCAACACTTTTCATAGGATTAACTCGCTGATACTTCCTTAGCCATTACGTCGAGAATTTTATGTTCAACCTCGCGGATAGAGGCGCGGATAGCATTTTTAATTGCCTTGGGACTGGATCGTCCATGACTGATCATGACAATTCCGTTAACACCAAGCAGCGGAGCTCCACCATATTCAGAGTAATCCGCCAATTTTTTAATATGACCTAATTTGCTCTTCATCAAAAACGCGCCCAATAAAGCTATCGGACTTTTTTTGATTTCACGTTTGATCAAAATCCCCATAGATTCAACCAAACCTTCACAAACTTTTAAAATAACGTTACCTACGAAACCGTCGCAAATTATACAATCACTTTTACCTTTATAAATTTCATTCGGTTCAACATTACCAATAAAAGTATCAATCTTTTCTGACATTAAATGATAAGCTTCTTTATGAAAACCCGTACCCTTACCTTCTTCTTCACCAATGTTCACTAAACCTACTGAAGGTTTTTGCACGCCTAAAAGCACGTTCATGTAAACTTTTGCCATTTTTCCGGATTGACATAAATGTTCAGGCTTGGGATCAGCGTTTGCACCTACGTCGATTAGTATTGAGACTCCTTTTAAAGTCGGAATAACTAATCCGATAGCTGGACGATCTACTCCGGAAAGCATTCCTAAATTAAAAGTAGCAGCAGCAACTACCGCACCAGTGTTACCTGCACTGATGAAAGCGTCATAACCAGGTTCTTTTAATAATCGCACCCCAACTGAAATAGAAGAATTACGTTTTTTACGAATTGGCGTGGTAGCTGGTTCATCCATACCTACCACTTCATCAGTATGGACAATCTCAATGCGGTTAGCAGGATATTTGAATTTCTTTAACTCAGCCTCGATCTGGTCTTTAATTCCAGTCAAAACAATATTAACGTCAAATTCATTGATAGCCTCTATTACACCGGCAATAACGTTTTTCGGCGCGTAATCTCCGCCCATGGCATCAACGACAATTTTCATTTTCCCACCCCGTCCATGTTAAAACTCAATAAAATTATTGTTTTTTATCTTCAGCTTTTACTTTAGGTGTCATATCAACAAACATCTGTCCTTTATAATGACCGCAAAACGGACATATACGATGAGAAATGATTGGTTTCTGACAATTAGGACAAACGCTCAAGCTTGGCATACTGGCTTTATAATGCGTGCGGCGTTTACGTTGTCTCTGCACTGAATGTTGACGTTTTGGATTTGGCATAGCTTCATTGATCCTTTTTACACATACATTGATCTTGATTTAAATTTTTACCGCATTGGGGACATAGCCCCTGACAGTTTTCCGAACATAATATTTTAACTGGTAACCCTATCAAAATTTCCTGTCTAATATCATCATCTATTTCGATATATTCTGCACCCACTGGAATTTCAAAATCCAGCCAGAACTCACTTTTAATATCACTTTCAACGTCTTCCGCGCAACGACTGCATATCGACGCAAAACCAAAATCCACATTAGCTTTTACTACCAAATCATCCCCAGTACGCTGAGCTTTAGCTACAACTTTAATCGGTTTTGTAAATCTATAAAGGCTTTCAGCTCCGACAATTTCGGGTTTTATCTCGCCAGTTAAAACCTGCTCACCCTTGCTTAGATCCCGGACGACAACTCTCATCAATTTAACTTTTCTTAAATTTTTCTTTTAGGTATTTTTCAACCACATCCGGCACGAACGAAGAAACATCAGCACCTAAAGAAGCAGCTTCTTTAACAGTCGTAGACGCTAAAAATAAATAATTCTGAGACGGCATCAAAAATACTGTTTCAATATCTTCAGCTAATTTACGATTAGTCAATACCATTTGCAGTTCATACTCAAAATCTGATACTGCGCGTAACCCACGTATTAAAACACTCAAACCATTTTGCTTAGCAAAATTAATTACCAACCCCTCAAAATCAACAACTTTAATCCGTTTATTTTCTTTAACTACTTCACGGATCATTGCCACGCGTTCTTCTTTTGAAAATAAAGTTTTTTTACGCGGATTATTTGCCACTCCGACCACAACTTCATCAAACACTTCAGCCGCGCGGTTTATAACGTCTAAATGTCCTAAAGTTATAGGATCAAATGTACCTGGATATAAAGCGCGTTTAGGCATCAACATCTCCTACATACGGACCAACATTAAAAATATCTACAGCGGTTTTACCATATATTTTATGCTTAAAAATACAAAATCTACCTAATTTTTCAGGTAGAATTTCGTCAACCTCGTGCTGAATGACAAGCGTCGAAGTGGGGTGTAATATATCATACGCATTTAGGGTTTTCAAGCTCTTTTTTCCCAAATCCATCCCATATGGCGGGTCGATAAAAACTATATCAAATTTACAATTTTTACGTGAAAATTCCTTTGAAGTAAATAAAGCGTCGCCTTCTACTATTTCATAAGACCAGCCGTTTTTAGAATTAAACTCCAAGTTTAATAACCCTAAATTTTGCCGGATAACATCCAGACATTTTTCATCTTTTTCCACAAAAGTAACTTTTTCAGCACCCCGTGATAAAGCTTCAATACCTATTGCCCCGCTTCCAGCAAACAGTTCTAAAAATGTTAAACCTGTAAGATCATGTCCTAATAAATCAAAAATTGCCTTTCGTGTAACATTCTGAGTAGGTCGGATATGAGCAGGCATATAAATATTCCGCCCCCGAAATTCTCCCCCGCTGACTGAAGTTTTTATCTTCATCTTAGTTTTATATATCTCACGTTTTTCAGCTTCAGTTGGAGTATCATCAACCGGCTGGTCTCTTTTAGCAATTTTACGTCTTTTAATAACCATTTTCTACCCCGCAGCTACCATTAACAAATAATTCGGATAGCGTTTTTTAATTATTTCTTTTGTTCTATGATTTTCTGCTTTGGCTAAAACTGGATCTTGATTAGTCAACTCAAATGCTTCTTTACGCGCCAACTCCAAAACATCCATTTGACTTAAAGGATTTACCACTTTTAATTCATTCAACCCATGCTGATGTCGTCCAAAAAAATGACCTGGTCCACGAATCAACAAATCTTCTTCCGCGATTTTAAAACCATTTGTAGTTGAAAGTATAGCATGTAAACGTTTCTGACCATCAGGCGTGGTCGGATCAGATACTAAAACACACAATGCATCTTGTTTCCCCCGACCTATACGACCTCGCAACTGATGTAATTGCGCTAAGCCAAAACGTTCAGCGTGCTCGATAACCATAACATTTGCATTGGGCACGTCTATCCCGACTTCCAATACTGTAGTAGCGACTAATACATGTATTTTGCCGGATTTAAAATCTATCATGGTCTGTTCAACGTCTGCTTGCTTCATTTTGCCATGAATAAGACCAACATTCCATTCTTTAAAAACTTTATTTTTAAATTCCTGATACTTCTCTTCTGCAGCTTTTAAATCAACAGTTTCAGAATCTTCAATTATAGGATAGACAAAATACGCTTGCGTTCCTTTTGCTAATAAAGATTTTACCTTTTCATAAACCGCTTGCTCTTCTTCATGAGATTTATGTACCGTATGGATTTTCCCACGACCAGGCGGCATTTCATCAATTATCGAAAGATCCAAATCGCCGTATAAAGTAATACATAAAGTACGCGGAATTGGCGTAGCAGTCATAATTAACACATGCGGATTTTTTCCCTTCTCACTTAATAAAGCTCTCTGCCGCACTCCGAATTTATGCTGCTCGTCTATAACTACCAAACTCAAATTCTTAAAATTCAGCTCTTCGCAAATTAGTGCGTGCGTTCCGATCACTAAATCAACTTGACCATCAGCGATCTTAGCGTAAATATCATCCCGCTCTTTTTTCTTCAGACCATTAACCAATAAAGCCACCCGCAATCCTTTTAACGCGCCCGTATCAGTCAACTTTAAAATATTATCATAGTGCTGTCTTGCCAAAATTTCAGTCGGAGCCATAACACAAGATTGATAGCCATTCTTAAACGCAGTGTAACATCCGAATAACGCTACTAAAGTTTTACCAGAGCCTACATCGCCTTGAACTAATCTCAACATTGGGTGATCGCCTGCCATATCAATTCGGATATCCCGCATAGCTTTTTTCTGGGCGATAGTTAATAAGAATGGAAAATTATTTATAAATTCCAACGCCATAGAATCGCTGATTTGCTGTTTGATACCAGATTTACTTTTTATGCTTAATCGTCGAAGTATTACTGAAATCTGAAAAAAATAAAATTCCTCAAACGAAACCCGTCGTAAAGCTTCTTCCTGTTCCTCAAATGTTTGAGGAAAATGTATTTCAGTTATGCAGCGTTTAATATTAGCCAGATGATATTTATTTCTCAGCGTAACTGGCAGCTCATCAACTAATTCTTCATGATATTTATCAATACATATACGGACAGTGTTACGAATGTAACGCTGCCCCATTCCCTTGGTCAGAGAATATATAGGCACTATAGATTTAAACGCCGGTCCCTGTTCTTCTTCAGGATCAATAACTTCATATTCAGGCGCAACCATTTGAATACGGTTTTTATAGACATCTGCCCGACCATAACAAACGACTTTTGTACCTTTTTTAAAATAGGATTTTAAATATGGCTGATTAAACCAAACACAGCAAACTTTCCCGCCGCCGTCGTCTAAAACCGCTTCAGTCACTGATTTTCGATTATAAAATGAACGCCGCTCAATGCATGATTCAACAATGCCGCATACAGTTTGGAATTCGCCGATCTTAACTTGAGCAATAGGACATAAATTTCGTCTATCCTCATAACGCCGCGGGAAAAAATATAGCAGATCTTCTACTGATTCAATTCCCAAATTAGCAAATAATTTCATTCTGGCAGGACCTACACCTTTAATAAATTGAATAGATATTTTGGACAGATCAGTAGTTTTTGTCATATGCAGTTAACGAACGCTTTTCAATTAAGTACTGTAAAACTTCCAGCTCATCCTTATCAAACCAAATCATACCACAATAAAAGCATTTATCGATCTCGACCTGATAAACCGCAGTATAAAACATCCGGTTCATTTTACAGCGGTCATTCATACATTTAGGACAAGTATATAACGTAATTAAATTTCGATTTATTTTAGCTTCAGACCAGCGCGCAGTATTCTTATCTAATTCATCGCCAATTTTTTTAATGCGGTCATTAAACCCGACTTCAGGACGGATTATAATCCTTTGAACATCCCGTTCATTAACTAAAGTACCAGAACAAGTCGGGCATTTATAAACCAATACGCCTTCATATTCTAATTCTTGCAAACCAATCTTGCATTTCGGACAACAAAATAACCCAGAAGCATTCTGGTGCTGTTGTTTTAAAAAACCAATTAACTCTTGGTCGTCATACGCCAATTTAACGCCCTCTTGATCCATACGTTTAACCCACGTCTCAGGATTAAACCAACTTAACCCTGCTATTTGAGTTAAATTGTATGGACCTTCCCATAAATTGTTTTTACTTACCATCCATTGCGTATTATCAGTAGTGCCGGATAATTGAGGAACTTCAACCCGTATTCTTTCACTTTTCGCGTCTACATCATTAACTAAAGTTTGCAGATCCTCATGAGCCATATTCAATAAAACTTTTATACGATCTAACGCCGGAGGATGCGTACGGAATAACTCGTCCATAAACCCATTGCCTTCTTGGTCAGGAGTTAAATTCGGACTAACTGTGAATATTGAATCCATTTCAGCGCTGGGCATGCCTTGCAATTTCCAATGATAAGTTATTGAATACAAGGCTTCAGCCAAACTGATAGGATCCCGCGTCAATCTGACTGCTATCGCGTCAGCGCGGTATTCTCGTTCGCGCGAAATAAACATTTTCATTAATAACGCCATGCTTCGTGATAAAACTAAAATCATATAAACTATAACCACCAAACCGCTAAAACTATTATCCCGCGACCTGGTACTTATCCTACTCCCTCCAGTAGTGCTCTCTATACCTGAAATCAAAGCGTTATAAACTTCGAACAATGAACTTATTACTGTGGTCTGCAAAGAATCACCCGAAGCTATATGCGCCGCTTCATGCGCTACTACAGCTTCTAATTGCTGACGAGTCAACCTCGCCAACAAACCTTCAGTAACCCCAATTATTGACCTGCCTTGAAAATCTGATATAGCAAAAGCATTCATTGCCATAATTGGAATAACATACGGTTCCATTTTTACACCGCCAGTCGCAACTGAAACCTCTTCAACGATATTAATTAAAACTTTATGATAAGAATCATTTTTATTAGGCGGCTCAGCGCCTAACACACCAATAAAACGTTCCAACAATTGTGAAGTTGCAACCTGCCATTGCCAAATAATGACGAATATTGAAGCGGTTAAACCTACTATAAATTCTTGGCGACTGAACCACTGCCAATAAAAATGTTCCCCATATTTATACGCGGAATAAGCAATAAACCAATTTTTTGCTGAAATATAAATTGCCAGGAAAGAAAAAATATAAAAAAAGAATAAAAAAACCAATACCCATTTAATTGTATTGGTTTTTTGGCGTTCTATCTCAACAAATGAATATGCCATTGCTTAGATTATTAAAAGCTGACTTGTGGTGCTTGTTTTTCAGCCGCGTCTTGTATCTCAAAAAATTCTTGAGCCTGAAAATTAAACGTTCCTGCCACAATATTATTAGGGAATATTTGTATTGAAGAATTATAGCGTCCAGTTTCATCATTGTAGAATTGTCTGGCAAACGCGATCTTATTTTCAGTTGAAACCAATTCTTCTTGCAATTGCTTCATCTGCTGGTCAGCTTTTAAATTCGGATAATTTTCAGTAACAGCGAATAATGAACGCAAAGTTTGACTTAAAAAATTCTCAGCTTGCACTTTATCTTTTAATGAACTCGCATCTATTGCTTGTTGGCGGGCTTTGATTACTGCCTCTAAAGTCTGTCTTTCATGCGCCATATAACCTTTGGCAACATTAACTAAATTAGGAATAAGATCATGTCTACGCTTTAACTGTACATCAATCTGCGACCATGCGTTTTTAACACTTACCCGGATCTGAATCAAAGAATTATAAATTGATATTACAGTAATAACTGCTAATAAAATTAGACCTAATAGAATTGCACCTATAACTGCAGCTACCATGATCTCCCCCTTGTATATTGTTTCTATCTTAATTTACTAACTTCTTTATGCAGACGATCGCGATATTCTTTTCTAAAAGCATTATCAAAATCAAAACCATCTTTAAACTGCTCTATTTTATCTTGTTCAGTTTTGGTCAAAACCTTGTTATTTACCATATTAAAAACTATATTTCCAAAATCAACTGTGTCTTTTACCCCCCAAAAATTAAAAACTGTCATAGCTAAAGGACCAAATAACTCAATTGAGTAATCTTTAATACCTTTTAACAATTCTTCACTAGTCGCATGCTTTACAATTTTATATTTTTTCTGGGTATAAGTCAGCGCCTCCATTACAAACTCATAAACTTCAGGTTTATAACGAGTATCCTGTTCACAAATATTATTTACAACTCTATAAAAGTCTTTATTCATGTAAATATATTACCATAAACTAATAAAAAAAACCAAATCCATAAACAATATTGATAAAAACTATTTTTTAGCAATGCATTCGATTTCAACTGCAGCGCCTAATGGCAGACCAGCTACTTGAAAAGTAGAGCGCGCTGGTTTATGTTCGCCAAAATGCTGAGCATATACAGTATTCACGCGTTTATAGTCGCCCAAATCTTTCATAAATATTGTAGCTTTAACCACATTACTCAATGTCATTCCTTTTTCAGCTAAAACCACTTTAATATTATTTAAAACTCTGTTTGCCTGAACTTCAATATCCCCTTCAACTATCTGTCCAGTTATAGGATCTAGCGGGATTTGACCAGACAAAAACATAAAACCATCAGTAAATGTTGCCTGGCTATAAGGTCCAACTGCTTTTGGCGCTTTTTCAGACGCAATAAATTCCATAGGTTGCTCCTTTATTATTTAGTTTAATATTTATTTCATTTTTCGTAGGGGCACAATACTTTGTGCCCGCTTAAAATTAATCGTTTATAAACTTTAATTTATTTAAGTATTTTGATGACGAAAAATATATTTTTGTCATAATAGACCACATGGAGAAAAAAACAAGCATTTTTTGGGAACTTTACATGATATTCATGGGTTTTCTATGGCTTAGAAAAATATTCTTTTTTGTATGGGAAGAATCCAAAGTTAATTTCTATTTTTATTTTCTAAGAACTTTTGACAAAATATTTTGGATTGAATACACGATCAACATCATTCAAATTGTATTAACCATATTAAATTTAGTAATAATCCGCTTCTATATCGACCAAAAAACTTCACCTAATCTAAAATTATGGAAAATACTTTTCTTTATAAAAATTATTTTTGATTTATTAGGGAATACTTACGAAAAACATCTTTTATTTTCAGCTTTTCATTTAAGCCCATTTGCCGGAATTCAAGTGGCTTTTAGAATGACCATTCCCTGGCTCATATCTTATTGGATGTGGTATGAGTATGCTTTCATATCCCCAAAAACGCCCTCAAATCTTTTAACGGAATAATATCTGTTACAACCGGCTCAAACCCTTGCGCGTTCTGCATACGCTCTAACATCGCTTGGTCTACATTAAATTTGATCCCTCCGCCATTACTTTGTGTTTCAAGAGTTTTATCGATAGGATTAAGATCAATACCTCCGGTATTTTTCTTTTCTTGACCAGACTTATAACTCATCGCCATATCAGTCTGATCAATTTCAATAACAGGTAATCCATGTTTTTTTGCTAGAATTCTTATTTTAGAATCATATTCTCTATTAACAGGTCTTCTGGTTTTTGAATCAACCACAGTAAATACCCCAACAACTTTAACTCTAGCTCCATCTTTCCCTATACCAGTTATAACAACTTCATTTGGAGTAAACCAGGGTGATTTTTCCAAGTCCAAAAGATCTTTAGGGCTAGGTAGATTCCTATTTTCATATAAACGCGCAACATCCGCATCAGTTGAAGTTATCGTATATGTTCCAAGATCGTCCGGAGATGCTTGTAAAATATTATCCTTAGGAACTTGTAAAATAAAACCAACATCATTATATACAGTTCTCTTTATCTGGTTTATAAGGGATGCTGAAAACAATTTTCTTTCAGAAATACGTTGCGGCTCTTCCCATAGATTGACATAATTCGGCAACTCTTTAATATTATTAACTCCTTCGCCTTCTATGGCATCTCTAACCATAGGATCATCATCTGAATAAAGACCATGTACAATATATTGATATTCGCCAGGCTTATGCTTATTAATATCAGTCATTGAGTCTTCCCAAACAGAATCAACTTCAGCCAATTTTTTGACCTTCATCGCCGCATCTTTTTCTAATGCTTTAAATTTTTCAGCTTGAGTTAAAACTTTGATCTCACCATTTGCGTTTTTAGGTCGCTGATAATTCATTTTATCACGCATTTGTTTTGGAAAATAACGCGCCAAATCAACTGTTAAGCCTAACGCGTTTCCCAAAAATACTTTTCCATTCTTATCATGAGACATCAATTCTCCAGTTTTCTTGTCAAAAATCAAACCAAGTTTTAAAGCAACCATTTCTAAAAATGTCCGGCTAACTTTCTCAATCGTCATAGTTGCTATTAACTCGTTTATTTTCGAAGAACTAGCATCACTAACATCATGCAAAGTCTCTACTTCTGGTTTTGCATACCAATCAGTCATTAATATTCCTTCTGTGCTAAGCTCCCCACGAACCGCTTCCTGCCGCATCCATTGCATTTGTCCGGCAACATTTGAATAGGTTTCACTTGTATAATATTCTTCTAATCGACCATCCCGAATCGCAAATAAATACTTTCTATTACCATTCTGAAAAATTTTATTAAATAAAATAAATTTGCCTTCACCAGTTTTGTTCACTTCCAATTCTTTTGCGTATTCTATAAATTTATTAATATCTACTGATCCAGAATAAAATTCAAATTTATACGTATCAGGACTTAGACGTGACAATGGAGTATATTCATCGCGAACTTCTATACCATCCTTGTCATAAATTTTAACTCCACCTAATTCGACTGCTTTAGCAAATTTATAACTTTCATGTACACGCAATAATTTTTTGAGAGCGACATCTAAAAGTTCTGAATTAGGTGCAGTTTCGAATTCATAAACAAACTTTAAATATTGTTTTACTAACTCAATAATTGATAAACCTTCTCTTGTTGATTGTTTACCCCCTAAATTTCTAATTACATCGCGCATCAAATCACCATCAATATAAAACTTAAAATTTTCAGGAGATATTTGTGGCGAAAAATAATCTCTAATTTCTTTTGATAATTCACGGCTGTTTTCATTTCCAAAAAGTTCTGATGCTTTAAATGTTTTAAAAATATGATACCCATTTCCATTTATACGTTCCGATAAAGTATTTACCTCAGCCATAATCTGTTTATGCTCCTTAGCATTATCAGTTAAAACATATTCTACCGCCCACCCAACCATATCAACTAATTGACTATAAATTTCTGAATCCGTTATTTGAGTGGTTAATCCAGATGTTCCATTACGTTCAAAAATAAGTTCTTTTATTTTAGTCCGACGTTTTTCTACATTTTGACCATTACCATTTAAAGGTTCGGTTCTATCAGAATATGCCTCAGTAACTATAGGTTCTGGGGTAGCGCCAAGTTTACTAATATTTTCATCTGATAGTAAAAAATCTGCTAATGAGGATTGCTCATTTAAATCTTTAGACCGTGAAATAAAGATAATCTTATCGCCAATACTTATTGCGGAAACCTTGTCAGCACGTATTGCATGTTTCAACATATCTGATGAAACGGTTTCAAAGTTTACATTATTCAACCTATCATCTATAGATTGATAAACTCTAAACATCACCTCATGGTTATCTTGTTTAGCTTCCATCTCTTCTATATATTTTATGGCTTCATCATTTAAACGAACTAACATTGGTGCGTTCATATCAATATCCTTCTTATCATCTAAATTTGGAGAAAAAACAAGTACACCTAAACTTGGCTTATGAAAAGTTTTTTTGGGAAATCCCAAATTTTCAACTTCTCCGGATTTAAAACCATCTTTGTAAAATAAATCCTGCCACTCTTCTATTGATCTAAACTTATATGGCAATGCCATGCCATCCCACGAATGAACAACAATATTTGCATACCAATCATTAAACGTCATATAATCTTTGGCAAATTGTTCGCCATATTTTTCGCTACTACTTAACTCTAAAAAACGTTTAGTTGTTATTTCATCCGCATTCGTACTAACTGGCAAAGTTAATGACCAAGTATCTTCAATAATAACTATTTTTCCTGATGGTTTTAATATGCGTTTGATTTCCTTTAAAACCTCATCGATCAAACCATCGTCTACATGATGCAATACTGCATTAAGTGTAACTAAATCAACTGAATGCGCAGGTATTTCTGTCGGTGCTTTAGCTTGGTCCGGTTGCGTATAAAAGTTTAAATTCGGCAAATTACTTTCTTCGTTATAAACATATGGATCTATGCCTATCACTTTAATATTTGGAAAATGTGTGGCAATTGTTTTTCCTAAGGCATTATTACCTGCACCCCAATCAACAATTACAGAACCAGCAGGTAAACTATTAATTTGCGGAAGCAATAAATTATATGTTGACTCATATTTAGTAGCTTCTTTATAGTCCTCATAAGCAGCTTTCCATTTAGGATCATCATTAAATTTTATGATCTCGTATACAGCATCCCGCGCTGCTTTTAAATCACTACTGTGTCTAATTAATGCATCAATAATCTTAGAAGCTAATTCTGGAGCAAGCCCCCAACTCGTATAACGAGCAGTTAAATTATCAACGATAAAATTTTTCAATTCTCCATCATATTTATCTAACAATTTAATCGGATTTGCTCCAATCATCGCCCTATCCCCAGTTTTCACTAAAGCATATTGCTGCCCCATACTCCGACTTTTCTCATCTACACGCGTTTTTGCTACACGTTCAAACTCTTTTATGAAATAGCGATAGTCTCCATTCCATAATTCAAGATTATTTTCAAACATAAGCCCTAAAATCATAGCTGCCCGTTCCGCAGATCCCCCAACACGGACCATTCTCTCAACTAAATATTCGCTAACCTGATGCGCAAACCAAGAAGGGTCTGATTGAATATCCTTTGCATGATCATGGTCGACTAAAACCGCGTACGCTCTAGTATATACGGCATCTAAATCTAATTCTGCCAATTCCGAAAAATTTAATTTATATAAATCAATTGCTGTATATCCGCGTTTTTTCAATCGTTCTTTTAATTTATTTTTGCTCATACTTTTAGCCCAATAATAAATTGACTGCCCAACTCTAAAATTATTAATAGAAAATCCATCTTTACCTTGTCTTACTCTCCTGGCTAAAGTGTCAAAAACCTCACACACAACTGGATCAAGCGCAGCATCATATTTGCCAATAAAATAAAGATGGGTTAAATGCGCTAATTCAGCAGTTAATACATTATCAATTTTAGTTGAGTTAACTAATACCACGTTAGTAGATTGTGTTAAAAACACTTCTCCTCCAGCCGGAGTAGTTAAATATTCATCTACTACCTCTTTTGCTTTTAAAAGAACCGCGTCAAAATCTTTTATACTTCTACGCGCTTGTTCCTCGATCGCCTGAGCATATTTTAAGTCTAGTGATATATCCGATTTTTCAACATTTTCACGCTGACTCACATTACCAAACTCATCAACATCCCAAATCCGTTCTGATTTAGGAATATTCCGGTTAGGCGCATCCTTTAAACTTTTTACAAAAACTATATAATCCAAAAATTGTTCAACCTCCCAATTTTCATATTTTTTCCCAAACATAGCCCACAAATGTTCAAGCACTGCTTTAGCATGCAAACGTATTTGAAGATTATCATATTCTTCGCTAAACTGCTTTAAGTATCGACCAACTGCTTCTGTTTTTTCTTCTGCACTCGACCACAAAATATCTCGTGCAGCTAAAAATCTAAGCAACGGCTTTACATATTTCAGTAAATCACCTATAACATCCCAGGTACTTTGGGGAACTTCGATACCAGTTAAAAATAATTTTTCAGGGTCATTCATAAATAAATTTAAAGCATTTTTGAATCGACCCAACTCGTTTTCAGTTACACGTTTGCCAATATAACGTCCATTTATAATTGAAAACGCAGCTCTAACTTGAACAAAATCTTTGCCTTGCTCAACAATTCTTTGCGCATAAGTATGCAGCTTAACTTTGTCAATTGAGGATGAAACTGCTTCATCTGCCATCATCGCCTGATCTCGCGCCAATCTTTTAATAAATAAAGAAACAGTCGTCTTATTAGCAGTTTCTCCCATTTTTGTAACCATTTCTCTTAAAAGACTATCAATTTTTTCCCTCTCTTCAACTGGGCGAGCATTAATCGCAGCTAAGATGCTAGTTTCATGTTCAATATCATTGCTAAGTAATACTCTTACAATAAGCGAAATAATTTCAATACCAGTGTTCCCATTGCCTAACTGAGCCATGGCAATTTTAAAATCCAAACCCTCTAAAGCCGCTTTTAATCGAGGTAATTTATCTAGATCTTTCAATGAAAGATCATTTTTCCGCAATAAATAATTTTTAGGCTGCTGAATTAAAGAATTGAATTCTTGTATCAAATTATTCTCATCCATAAAAAATCTATAATCTGAACTTTCTCTATAATTTTCAATTTCCTGAACATCTTCCGTTTCAACAAGAAACACCTCTTTATCCCCATACACAGCCTCGATACTATCACTATCTTGTCCCACGCCCGTTAATGCTCCCATTTTTACCAAATCATCAGTCGATAATTTGCGAATATTTGCAACTCTAAAGCCAATCGCCCTTCCATTAGAGTGAACATTAGCATAAATCAAATCCGGATTCTCAGATAATTTTCGAGCAAACTTCGAATCAGTAGGAAACTTAAAAATCACAACACTTTGATAGGGAATCTTAAGCCCTTCTCCACCTGAATAAAATAAGAGCGGAATTTGTGAAGCATATACACCTTCGCCAAAAGCATTGTTAGTTCCCGGATATATAATTTGTTGACCATTCATTTGAATTTTTGAAATATCGATCCCGGAAACATGATAAACAACATTTCGTTGCCCCATCAATATCGATACCGCATCTTTAACATATTTTGCTGTATGCCGAATACGTATAATATTTTTATAATATTCAGCCTTTTCATAAATACTTGCTCCCTCCCGTAAAATAATCAGCCTATCTTGAGAAAATAAAATTCTTTTCAATTTATAAATTTCATGATCAACAATCCTAATTTGTTCAGGAGACATATCAAGATTCCCATTTTTAATGCTTTCCTCTGCTACACGAATTGGCTCATATACTTCAGTATCAAATTCTTTTTGTATATTTTGTAACCATTCGGAATATTTCCCTCTTTCTAACATTTCTACAAGTAAAAGATATACTCCAAATGAAGGCAAGTTATATACAACGTAATCTAATAACTGCTGATTATTACCAATTAAATCTAAAACACTGGAAAGAAGATCTTTATCATCATATTTTAATTTGTCGTTTTCACTTGTGACTTTGATTTGACTAAGAATTTGATCTAATTGCTTTTGTTTTTGTTTATCCCATTGTGGAGTAGCTGTGTCCATGCTACCTGGAGCCACCGATCTGCTTGCATTAATTTCTTGAACATTAACTTTTACCTCCATCGCATTATCAGATTCAACGCTGCTGGGAAATGAATGAACTACCTGCAGGGCAGAATCAGGATTAAGCGAAAATAACTGTGCGGAATCAAACCCGCCGGAAAAATATTTTTTGGGAATGATTTGCTGGGTATTGGGGTCGTATTCTTCTTTTACATAATCGTATACGCCTTTTTTGAATGACTCGACATATTGCGACCAGATTTTTTCTGCAGCTTTGGGGTCGTCTATATTCACGCCTAAAACTTTGTTTTTATTTACATATACTTTGCTTAATAAACTTTCTTTTATTTTCTTTTTGTACCAAGCAGCAAGGATAAGTGAATTGTATACCTGACGAAGCTGGGCGAAATTCTTGCCTTCATTCACTTCTTTTTCAATGGCAGGTAATATGATTTCTCTGATTACTTGTTCAGCAACCCCCTCACCCTTACCCTCTCCCCGGAGGTTGGAGAGGGAATTATCTATATTTTGTTTTCCTTTATCCTTTAACCGTTCTCCTTTTACCTCAGACAAATAGTCTTTCTCTAACATAACTTTTAATTTACTCTCAACTACATAGGCCGTTGGCGTTGAGCCACCCATATTCTCAAAAACAACTGCTTTAGCCGGCACAATCCACACTTTATTGAATGTATCTACCGGTATATTGGTAACCCCGAATTTTTGATATGCCTCTGCGTAAATCTTGTCCCAAAATTTCTGACCTATTTCACTCTCTGGATACATCAATGATGAGGTAATTTGTTTTAACAGATAATCCTGCGCTAAAAGATCTAGTCCCATTTCAGTCTTGCCAAATGCCTCGGGAATTATACGGTCTTTTTCATACGGCGAAAGGTTCACCCATAATTCCTTTTCAGGAACAGTTAATGAGGTGAGGAAATATTTAATAAGACGAGTAGATTCTGTTTTCAAAGCTTCTTGTGGTACGGACAGGTCGGGAGACCTGTCCCTACGAACATCTCCATTTCCTTTATCTAAAATAAATTCGAATTTCAACGGTTCATTAGGATTGACTTTAATTCCTTTGAGTAATGCCGGCGTGAAGGCTGGGCTTAATTTAACCATTGTGCCAGGAGCTGGCATAAAAGGTGATACTTGAGCAAAAGAAATATTAAAAGAAGAAATAGTAAATACTATGATTAATAACAACGACAATATTTTTTTAACTTTACTATTCACATCTGCCCCCTTCTTAACTACATATTAAGTATAAAATACTAAATATAAGATAATAAGGGGTTAAAATGAGTTTACGGAAAGCGCTTACAGGAGATATAAATAAAAAACCCTGTACCACTTTTGGTGATACAGGGTTAAATAAAATCGGCGATAATCTACTCTTCCACACCATTGCTAGTGCAGTACCATCGACCTAATAGAGCTTAACTGCCGTGTTCGGAAAGGGAACGGGTGTTACCTCCTTAGTATAACCGCCGAATTTTCAAATATCCGACAATTATGTAATTAGATTTGTGATTCAAAATTCCGTATTTAATTATTTTAAAAAAAGTCAAGCGTTCAACTTATTAGTACTGCTTAGCTCAAACCATTACTGGTCTTACACATGCAGCCTATCAACCTCGTAGTCTACAAGGAGTTTTCATTTCCGAAGAAAAATGATGCCTAATCTTGAGGGGGGCTTCGCACTTATATGCATTCAGCGCTTATCCTTTCCCGACATAGCTACCCAGCTACTACCCTTGGCAGGATAACTGGAACACTAGAGGTCAGTATCTCCCGGTCCTCTCGTACTAGGAAGATCTCCTCTTCAAGCATCAAACGCCCACACC
>JADFYE010000017.1 GCA_015233195.1 Candidatus Omnitrophota bacterium | reverse complement strand
TAGCGATAGTAGCTGGCGGTTTGGTCATAGTGATGCGCTCTTTCCTGGTTTCTCTAGAACGGATGTCCTACCTTACTAATCGTATCTATGCTTTTGAGACTTTAGAAAATCGTTTAGCTTCGTACGAAAAACTTTTACGGATTTATAATGCCTTGCCTTTTGAATTGGAGCAATCCGAGGCTGTTCTCACTGGAGCAAAACGTATTGATATAAAGCAGCGGACTGAAATCAAGGCAGTAGAAGACCTCTCAGATGTTTTTCAAATTGGCTTGAATGTTTCTTGGTTAGAAGGTTCTAATACCAAACACATTTTTCAAACCAGATATATTTCAAATTTTAGGAATAACGCGGAATGAAGTTTTTATATAAATCAAAAACAGGTATGACGCTTGTAGAGATATTGATTACAGTGTCTTTATTTGCTGCAGTGTCCTTGGCTATATATCGTTCTTTAGACGGAGGGATTCGGGTTTGGAAAAAAAGTCAGCAATTAGTTATTGAAGAAAATATCGCTATTTTTTTTGATAAATTTACTTCGGATCTGCGAAATGCTTTTGAATATTCTTTGATCGAAGCCAAAGGGACAGAAAACAGTTTATTGTTTCCTGCTCTTGTATATACGCCTCAGGATCAAGCTTTAGGTAAAGATGCATATGTGAGGCAAATTGGATCAATTGAATATTATTTTGATGCGGGAGAACGCGCTGTTTATCGCCGGCAATTTAATTACAGTCAAGCGGTAAAAAATAAAATGGTTGACGCTAAAAAAGTTTTATCAGGTATAGACGAAATGAATTTAAAATATTTTTTTATGTCAGAAAAAAAAGGAATAGACTCGCGGAATTTTTCAGCAGTATTGCCGTATGGTCTTGAGGTTGAAATCAAATTTACCGATATGTATGGAGCGCGCTCATTAAACAAAATTATTTTTATACCTAAAAAGATATAAAAATAAAAGAAAAATTATAGCAAATTTTTTTAATTAAAAAGTTGTTTTAAAAGTATTAAATATATTAGGACATCGCATATGTTAAGGTCTAAAAACGGTTCAGTTTTGATATTCGCGATTTGGACTTTGTCCTTGCTGGTAGTCTTTGCATCTTATGTAGGGTTAAGGATACGGCAACGGGCTGAAGTTATTGCTCGTCTTGAAGAACGGTCATTGTTGCGTAATTTGGTTGAAGCCGGAGTAAAAAGATCTATATCTATCATTAAAAATGATGTTATGAAAAATGGTATCGAGCCTTGTCTAGAGCGGAAGCAGGGACTGCTTAATAATCCAGTTCGTTTTGGAAAAAAAGAATTGGCTAACGGATATTTTGAAATAGAACGGGTTGATTATAATTTGAGTGGTGAACCATTGATTAATGGTTTAGATGATGAAGAAGCAAAAATAAATTTAAATTTAAGCGACTGGACAGTTATTAAACGTTTATTCCAGAATGTTTTGGTATTAAAAGACGCTGAAGCTACGACGCTTGCAGATGCAGTAGTAAGTTGGCGGGATATTGGTGATGCCAATATAAAGGGTTTTTATAGTGATGAGTATTATAAGCGCTTGCAGAATCCGTATGAAGTAAAACATGCGGAGTTTGAGTCGTTGGATGAATTACTTTTATTGGAAGGAATGACACCAGAAGCATACGAAAAGATATTGCCATTTGTAACAATTTATGGAAGCGGACAAGTGAATTTTAATACAGCTTCGCGTACGGTGTTTTTAGCTTTAGGGATGGATGGCGTTCTAGTGGATAAGATATTGCAAGCTCGTAGAGGAGTTGATGGTAAGGAATACACTAGAGATGATGTTATTTTTACTCGTGCTTTTGATTTAGCTAGTGATGTGAAGAAAACAGTTGAGCTTACTAAAGAAGAGATCAAGCAGATCGATGACCTTAATGCTCTTCAAGCTTTATCAGTTAATTCTTTGGTATATCGGATAAATGTAAAAGCAATTTTGCCTAAAAAAAATAAGACCCTGAATGTTAGTTGTATTTATAATGCACTCGAGGGAAACATAGATTATTGGAATGAAAAATAATCATTTTTATTATTGAAGCAGAGAAAATAAGTGGGTTATAATAGGTCGTCTTAAAAAATCTGATTATTAATCGAGGGGATCACAATGCTTAATAAAAGCAAAAATGTTATTAGTGTTTTGTTGAATGAGGATTCTTTTCAAGCTGCGTATCTTAAGAAAATTGGTTCAGCTTTTCGGGTAATAAATTTAATAAATCAAAATATCAAAGGTTTAGCAGAAGCTGAGCTGGTAAAAACTATTCAGGCTGTATTATCTAGTTTTCCGGTTCGATCCGCAGACATTGCGTGTGTTTTGCCTTCTAATCTGGTAACTACTAAGAATATTGAAATCCCGTCTATAAATGAAGAAGAGATCCGTTCTATTGTAAATTTGCAGGCTGGACGGCATACGCCTTTTTCCAGAGAAGAAATTCAGATTGGTTATGTGAATGTCGGAGTGGTAAAAGCTAATTATACCCGGGTGTTGTTGGTTATCGCGAATAAAGGCATAGTAAAAACTCAATTATCCATATTTGATAAAGCTGGATTAAAAGTAAAACATGTGGTTTTTTCATCAGAAGGAATTGCTCAGTTGTATAAAGGGGTTGCGGATGCAAAAGCGCAAGGAGCAGCAGTTGGTTTGATAGATTTAGGTGAGCATTCAACTGAGTTTTCAGTTATGCAAAGCGGTAAAATTATTATGACCCGTAACATTCCTATTGGACGAGTTAAGATTGATGTGGAAGGGGCAAGCGCTCGGGATTATATTTTAGATGAATTGCATAAAACATTGGAATCTTATCAGGTCGAAGATATTGGTCAAGTGCCTAAAAAATATTTGATGACATTTGATGATGAAGGTGCAAAAGCCATGCAAGATGCGGTATCTAATCGTTTAGGTTGGGATATTGAATTTGCGCCATATGTAGATTGCATCAAAGTAGCTTCACCAGTTTTAAAAAAGATTGCCACTACTTATTCTAATGTTTCATTTTTGAATGTATTGGCGCCTTCTTATAATACCGCACCTTCTCCGATTGATTTGTTTCCTGAAGAATTACAATTACAAAAATCAATTGAAGCGCAGGGAAAAGAGTTTGTTAAGACCGCGGTTTTAGGGCTTATCACAATGACCTTGGCAGCTTGTTTCTTTTTGGTACGAATGGCATTTATGGATATGTCATTAGGAACTCTAAAAAAGAATTATGACCCTAAGCATAAACAAGCTCAAATTCTTAAAGATCAAAGTTTTCGTGCTAAAATGGTACAGAATTTTGCGGATAACCGGATGGGCAGTTTAGATGCCATAAATGAATTGTATAAATTTATACCGGACACGGTTTACATCACTTCTATAGCCATGGACCAGGACGGTAAGATGGATATAATCGGTGTTGCTGACACGGCTTCGATAGTTTTTAATTTAGGCTCGGCTTTAAAAGAATCGGTTTTATTTGATAGTGTTGAGATTAAATCTACTACTTCGAAGAAGGATCGGGGTAAAGATGCAGCGGCTTTTGAGATAATACTGAATATTAAGGGCGCGTCAAGTTCTGTGAACAAAACTAAAGGTTCGGAGGGATAATACCTGTGTTAAAATTAATTTCGAAATTTTCAGATGGTGAGAAAAAAATATTTTATATCGCTATCATTATTGTTCTGGTTGCTTTGTTTGACCGATTATTTTTAGGACCGGTGTTTGGTCGCTTAGATAAATTGAGTTCGGATATTGAAGCCCAGAAAGAAGTTATAAAAAGTGATCTTAAATATTTGGCATATCAGGATAGAATTGTCGCGGAAAATAATAAATATACTAAATATTATGTTGAAGATCTCAAAGATGATGATGTAATAAACGCGGATTTTCTTCGTGCTATAGAAAAAATCGCGGGTAACTCCGGCGTAGCGCTTTCAAAAAGTAACCCCGGAATCGTTAAAAAATCTAAGTATTATGTTGAATATTTTGCTGCAGTTGATTGCGCTGGAAAATTAGAAGATGTAGTAAAATTTATTCATATGATAAATTCTGATCCTTCGCTTATGAAAGTGGCCAAATTCAGTATGGTACCAAAACGCGGCGGCACTGATAATGCAGTTTCTGCTTCCATGGATATTGTTAAAATGGTCACAAATGCCAAGATGGTCAATGAAACGGAAAAAGCTCAATAAGCTCTTCTATTAGGTCGGTTAAATGAAAAGACCTTTCTTATTCTCCCTTATATTACTATTTGTAGCAGTAAATGTCTGTGCTCAAGCATATCCGCTTCGTCAAAAATTTGAAGAAGCTTTTCAAGCTTATACTCAAAATAATTTAGGTAAAGCTCGGACGATGTTTGAAGAGGTTACTAAAAATGCTCCGGATTTTGCCCCAGGATACAATTATTTGGGTTTAGTTTTAAAAGAACAGGGTGATAATGTGTTAGCGGTTCAGATGTTTGAGCGTGCTATGTATAAAGATCCAAAATATTTTGAATCATATGAAAATTTAGGTAAATATTATTATTCGATAGGACAGTTTGATAAGGCGATTGAATATTGTAAAAAAGCTATTGAAATTAATCCTGCTGCAGTGAATTCCAAATTAACTTTAGGATGGGTTTATTTGTTGGGTAAGGAAGATCCTTGGACCGCGATCGACTACCTTAAAGCAGTAGTTGACGAAACTAATGCTAAATACGCGTTATTTGGTTTGGGCATGGCATATTATATGAGTAACCAGAGTTTTCGGACTTTAGAGATGATCACTAAACTTAAGAGTATGGGGGACGATCAATTTGCGTCGGAATTGGAAGCTATGATTCGTAAAGGTCCATATAATAAAAATTCCGGGAGTTCTACAGCGATTGCTGGAGCGGTTGATCAAAGTGCTAATGATAAAAAACAACCAGCGACTAAGGATGCTTCACGAGGTTCTGCAAAAAGTTATAAAGTCCGTTTGCGCGCGCCTTATGAAATCAAAAGTAAAACAGTTGAACAAGAGGTTGTAAATCCTACAGATAGTAGTAACGGCGATGACCGTATTAAAGCCCTTCAAGAACAGGGAAGAAATATTCCAGAACAACAGCCCTAATTTTATGCAGCAGACCAGCGCACAAAAACAACAGCATTTTTATGATACTCGGTTTAAAAAGTTAGCAACTACGGAGATGGAAGAGACTTTGCGGGATTTTTATTTTCAGAAATTGGTTGCTATTCTTTCCGAGCATAAACCTTTTCTTGCAGGCGTGACAGCGCTTGAGGTAGGTGTGGGTGAAGGGATATTGATGCAGAAGATGATGGCGCGGTTTCCGCAGTGCCAGTTTAGCGGCATTGATATAAGTGAAAAAAATATCGAGAAAGCTCGGGCAAAAGGATTGACAGTTTCGGTTGGCGATGCTGATAATCTTGTGATGCCGCAAAAATACGATTTGGTTTTTGGTACGGCACTTTTACATCATCTTGACGACATCCCCGGGTTTTTTAAATCCGCAGCAAAGCTACTTAAGCCAGGAGGAGCGCTTCTTTTTGGCGCGGAACCAGTGTTCTATGAATATTTTTATATACTGTATCATCTCTTACGCGGCTCGTGGGAAATTGAAAAGGGCATGCTTAAGATTTCTGTAGGCGCAATGCAGCAGGCGCTTGAGCCGTTATACACCAATATCCGTATCTATCGGCATGGCAATGCGTTTGTTTATCTTTCAAAATCTTTGGGAGATATCTGGAACCGCTACGGTTTGTCGCGCGTTCCATTCTTGAACGATATTTATATTTACGCGGAAAAAAAATCGTTCTGATTTTTCGGGTGCTTCGTTAATTCTTTTATTTTTCGACTTGTTCTAATTTATCCCAATTAACTTTATAGACAATAATATGATTGCGTCCAGTTAAATCTGATTTCTCGCAAAAAGGTTCAAAAATTTTCAGACCTTTGTCTTTAAAATAGTATAAACGCATTAGTATGGATTGGGCTAAAGGTCGATCCATTAAAATACATTGCCACACTTCATTATCTTTAAAAAGCGCGACTGAATATTTTAAATTTGATTGGGGTTGGATTTTTTCTGACAGAATTCCTTTATCATTTATATAAAAAATACTGAAGGGTTTTCCTATGCCATATTTAGGCGAAGAAATTGATGCGTCTAAATTTTTAACATCAATTTCAACGTTATCTTGGAATAGAATTATATTATCTTTTTGAGCTAATGGTGAGAGCGTTCCGCTATATTTATATGGACCACCGACTAATTCCCACAAAAATTTTATGTAGTCATCGGAATTACGTGACGGTATTTTAGCCAATAAATTTGGGTCTTGGTTAATGATTTCCATTTTTTTGAAATCCCATTTACCAAATAAACTTAATTGAATATTATTATCTACGAACTCTTTATATAATAAACAATAAGTCGGCGCTGGACGGTTATGAGTAAACTGTAATATCGCTTCTACTACCAGCGGGTCTTTTATTACTTGGCTAAGCAGCGTTTTGGCTTCAGTTTTCGATAGGGCGGTAATCTCTTTTGCGATCTTTATCGCAGTGGATGTTTCAACTTTGAATTTATTTAAAAATTCCACAGTTTGATTCCCGCTATTATTTATCATACGTAAAATGCCAGCTGCTTCACGTTCATTTTTGCTTAAAAAGAATGAAGCTAACCAATATGATTGAGTAGACCCAATGTCTGCTCCGTCGAAAGAAACTCTGCGTTCCGCCATAGCCTTAATAAAATGTCCGGGTGGCCACCAGGTATTTATGATGCTGTCCGGAGGGGTTTTCTCCCGGATTTCTTTAAAAGCCTGATCCCAGGTATCGTTATATATGGGATCAAGCAGACCTGGAATAGCAATTTGTAATTTTATGAAAGGTATTATAGTGGTTAACAGCAATATAATGGTTATCCACTTTACCGAGAAACGTTTACTTAAAATATCCCAAAGCTCCTGTAATCCTAGGGCGAACAATAGTATTAAAGGTGTGACACATAAGAATGTAAATCTTTGGGCACCTAAAGCTAAATAGATTCCGCAGGTCGCAAATATGGAAAGTACAGTAATATTACAAAGCTCTTGCTGGTCGAGTTCTTTTTTATTTTTTAAAAGTGTAAAATTTTTTATAAGCGAGCTTATTACATATCCGCTGGCTATAAGACAGCCTAACCAGCCGATAGTTTCTGATATTACAAAAAATATATTAGTTTTATTTAATTCTCCGACTGTAATAAAAATATTAGGCCATATATTTATCTGAGAAGAAGAAAATTTTCCAATCTCGCCCCAAGCTTCTTGGATCAGTGAAAAAAATTCTTTTATTCCGAATATTACGCTTATGCCGGATATGGTGCCGGCAATGAACATAGCGATTAATATGCCCGAATTCAAAGCACAAGTTTTTTCTTTTAAAATCAATAGATAGATTATGGTTATAGCAAATAAAGACAAAAACATTACTACAAAAAGGAAGGGCCAGCCTTGCCAGAAAAGGGTATATATAGGGAATAGAATGGATAGGCACA
This sequence comes from Candidatus Omnitrophota bacterium, assembly GCA_015233195.1. GTDB lineage: Bacteria > Omnitrophota > Gorgyraeia > Zapsychrales > Zapsychraceae > JADFYE01. Next base: position 34,673 of record JADFYE010000017.1, on the reverse strand, counting down.
ATCCGGCTAAAAGTATTTTAGGTAAATTTTTTATGTTTTTGATCGCGTAAAGCAATGTTGAGAAAATCAGAAGTGGGAAAAATATATTATAAACATCATTGTCGTACCAGCCTAAAGCGCTGCGTTTGACAAATATTGGTACTAAGACGAGCAATACGGAGCTAACGAAGCTGACTACTGCGTTAAGCTTAAGAATGAAATGGTTGGATAATAAAAATACAATCAATATAATTGCGGTAATAAACAGCGGGGTGTAGCTGACTGCTTCCATTAAACTTACCTGCGGGTTTAATAATTTAATAGTTCGAAAAATTATCGCGCCAATATATGGATGAATGTTATAGGGTTCCCATTGCCCCATAGGAGCGTTGGTTTTAGGATTAAAATATTTACTTCCTTTTTTCTGCCCCATATTTCCAGTCTTAATTATATTTTTTGTCAGGTCGTAGTAATAGAATGAATCCGATTCTAATAAATAAGGAAAATGTTGGGTAGATTGGTCTTGCGCAATTAGTTCTCGGGTTACTTTTAAGATACCGTTTTGTATTTCTCGTCTATGTTGGTGTAGATAAGTATCAAAGGTTTTTTTTACCATCAGTTCTTTTTCTAATGGAGAAAGCTGGTTTTGCGTAGCATTGATTTGTTGTTGAATGTTGTTTTGGAGTTGGTTCATTACCAATAACGAGGCTTTTTCTGAACTTTCATTGCTGTTAAAGTGTGACAATGGATAAAGCCGAAAATAGAGACCTACACCAAGTGTGATTAAAAAGATAAATAAGTAAAGGGCGAATTTTTTCATAATTTTTATATTGGGTATTTTGGGGGTTAATTAAAAAGTTAATTACCTTGGATTATACTTCATTTTGAATATTCACCATAAATTTTTTTAATTTTATTTGCAGCGATAGCGAGTGTTGGTCGGGTTGGGTCAGATGATATTTGGGCAATAACTATCCCAATTAAATTACCATTGCGGTCTAATAAAGGACCGCCACTATCTCCTTGGTGTAGTTCTATTGAAATTTCCAGCATGGCTATTTCTTTATTATCAGAGATGGAAGTTGCTGTGCCAATAATATGTCCGGAGGATATTGTTCCATTCAAGAGGTCAGAGTAACCAATGTTTACCACATCATCCGACGCGTTAAAACTTTTTGGCGTGCTTAAATGTAAAGGGGTAAGCGGTTGTCCAGCATCTATTTTGATCAATGCTAGGTCGCTTTGTGGTTGTATATCTACCAGTTTGGCATAATATTTTTTATCGTTGTTAAGTGTGATCAGGATTTGGTCACAGTTTTTTATAATATGGAAATTAGTGATAATAAATCCTTCAGCAGATAAGATTGCTCCAGCTCCTTGGCTTTCATAATTTGGAGCTTGACCTTGGACGCGGACTATCGATTTTTTAGCGTTTAAGGCTACTGATATAAGGGAATCTTGCCCATGCGCTGAATGTATTATTAAAAAAAATACTGATAAAACGCAAAGCTCGACTGTGAGATTTTGTAAAATTCGGGTATGAAAAATTTTCATTTTTTCCGTCTAATAATTAAATATATTTGTTAAAATATATTAGCATGTATATTTTAGAAAGGATAGGTTTATGAAGAAAGTCATAATGTCTGTTTTTATATCATTAACTGTGGTTGGTTGTGTTCAGATTAAAGATGGGGGAGATGATTATTTGAAAGCGGATCAGTGGCGAAAAGGTGATATGCATGAAGCATATGTTACTTTACGCGATGATTATTTAAAGTCAGAAATAGGGGATAAGCAGGCTCAAAAAGAAGCAGAGGTAGCTGCTTCTGAACATGCTAAAGCGTCTGAATTTAGTTCTGAATTTGATGTGTTAAAACCATTTACTGACCAGGATTCAGGCATGCCTGAAACTTATGATTACTATTTTATAAATTTTCCACCTTTGGTCATAACTGATGAAAATCGTGATTCGTCTTTATTGGTAGTGGTAAGCAGAGGAGAGGGCAAGATTGAATACATGGGTGTATTTGTAAAACCTCAAGGAGATTTGTTTTATCGATATAGGGATGTATTAAAAGGAATAAAATAGCAGAGTGGTAAAACTCGAATACTCAATAATAAAATTTTGGGATAACCTATGATAAAAGAAATGCGGAAAATATTAATAATTGATGATGATGCGGGAATGGTGCGTTTGGCAGAAAAATGGTTTAGAGTTGACGGCTATGAAGTTATTGGGGCATTGACCGGAGTAGGAGGGATCAAGCGCGCTCAAACTGAAAATCCTGACCTGATTCTTTTAGATGTTATGATCCCTGATCTTACTGGAGTGGAGGTGGCAAAAAAATTATATGCAGATCCTGCTACAAAAAATATTCCTATTATTTTTATGACAGTTTGTATTGGGGTTGAAAATGATAAAGGCAATGAAAATATGGAAATTGATGGTCGCTCTTACCGGGCTTTTGCAAAACCCTTGCATACCCGTAAGCTTTTAAGCGCTGCGCGAAAATTGATTAATTTTTCAAAGAATAATCAACCTATATGAGCATTTGCTCAAAAACATGGAGCAGTCAACCAAATGGTTTCAATGAGCATATGCTCACATTGTTTATGAAATAAACCCTAGGGTTATCGACGCTGTTTTCATGTTTTTGGAGGAATCATGACTGAAGGAATAATCACTAGCGTGGTCTTTGGATCTATTGGTTTTGGTGCGTTTATTTATGGTAAAAAGAACGCTGAGTGGAAGCCGATGCTGCTTGGAATTGTGCTTATGGTTTATCCGTATTTTGTTCGTGGTTTAGTTTTAAGCTGCAGTGTTGGAGCAGTTCTAACCTTACTTTTGTTCGTGTGGAAAGATTAAACGACAAATATAAATATGGGCCATGCCCTTCGACTGCGCCTTCGGCTTCGCTCAGGACTAGTCCTTCGTAAAACTCAGGACGTCGCAGGTACAATGGAATTTTTTAGAGATTAATTGTTTATTAGGATAAATAAAAAAATGGGCCATGCAGGACTCGAACCTGCCACCCTCTGATTAAGAGTCAGATGCTCTACCGGATGAGCTAATGGCCCAAATAATTATTCAAATTAAATGGTTTATTTCTTTCGGTCAGTGTTCAAGACTTAGGAAGTCCTGAGCGATGCCGAAGGGCTAATGGCCCAATAAAACTTTGAAAGTTATAGCAAATTTATATTCTAATGTAAAGAAAGAAATTTGTTAGCGAAACCGTTAAACTCCAAATATAATAAAATATTCTCGTTTTTATAAAATGTTAAATTAAAAAATAGGAGGAGCTATGGATAACCTCAAAGAAATCCTTGCCGAAAGTGTGCGCCAGGGTATTATTTCTGGTGAGCAAAGTAATAAAATTCTTGGTCTGCAGGCTACGCCATCTATAAATGGTGAAGAACAAAAACGCGGATTCAATTCTATAATGGCGTTTTATTATTTTGGAGCGATGATAATAATTTTTGCTTTCACATATTTCTTATCCTCTCAATGGAATTATTTATCTACTGGGACGATTTTATTTTTAGGCTTAGCTTTTCAAGCAGTATGTTTTGGAATTGGTATGTATTTACGCAAAAAATTAAATTATTTGATTTCAGGCGGATTGTTGATTTCTGCTGCGGTTGCAATTACGCCTTTGGTCATTTATTGTTTGGAAAAAATGTTTGGCATTTGGCCTTTAAAAGGAGTTGGATCAGACATAGACTATCATTCTTATTGGATGCTGATTAAACCTTGTTGGATATATATTGAGTTTTCTACTTTAGTGGTTGCTGCTTTGGTTTTATATTGGGTTAGATTTTCTTTTTTGGCTTTGATTATAGGACATACTGCGTGGTTTTTATCTATGGATCTTGCTGAATTTTTCTTGTCTCATAGCCAGGATTGGAATTCATATATGGAAGTGCGTAAGTGGATATCAATTCTTATCGGCGCTACTATGATAGGAGTGGCAAAATTGTTTAACCGCCGTACAAAAGAAGATTATAGTATGTGGCTATTTTTATATGGAGTTATGATTTTTAGCGGAGCGACAGCTATGACTTGGTTGGAGCATGAGGGAACAGCTTTGTTATTTTTTATAGTACATATAGCATTTGTGGTTATGAGTATTTTGTGGCAAAGAAAATCATTGTTGATATTTGGGGCTATTGGTGTTTATGCTTATTTAGCACATTTAGCTTATGATATTTTCAAAAATTCGCCGTTTTTCCCGATAGCGTTAGCTTTAATAGGATTGTTGATGATATTAAGTACGGTTTCTTTTCAGAGGAATAAAGATAAAATATTGGCTCAATTTGTAAAAAGATAAATATATAACTATGGTAGAAAATTATTAGTGCTTGTGCTAATATACCGCTGTAATTTAGAAAGGAAAGCGGAGGATTAATGCGCTCTGATCGTGGTTTAAGTCTTTATGAATTACTTTTGATCATTATTGCTACAGGTTTAGTGGCGGTTGCTGCAAGTTCTAAATTTTACCAAATGATCGAATTCTCCCGTAGTAATGAAGCTATTGCGGCAATAAATAAGATTCATTTTTTATACCAACAATGTCTTGGAACTTTTGGGGGTCATATTGAGACTTGTTATGATTCTAATGACCCATTTAAATACTTGCAGATCGATTTTCTTCCGCCAGAAAAAGCCCGTTTCCGTTATTATTTTGTAGTTAATGGTGATTCATATGTTATTACTGCTGAGAGGACGTATATTGATAATGGTAAGGAAGGGGATATGATAAAAATGACTTATGATGGAAAAGGAGCCAAATTTTCAGGTACTGGGGCTTTTGCAAAAGTAGAATAACCTGGAGGAGCAGATGGTACGAGCACAGAGACAATCTATAATTCATATAAATAAATATCAACGGAAGATTCTTTTTATAAGCATTTTTCCCTCGTTAATTTTAATCGCAGTTCTTTCGTTATTGTTTTCCGGAGCAATAAAACATATTCTGCAAGCCGCATATTTAAACAAACCGGAGGTAGTTATTGAAATAGTACAAAAAACTTCATTTTTTTTCTTTGTTTCTTTATGGGTATTTTTAGCGCTTATCACAATATTGGCTTTGAATTTTTCAAGTAATCTTTGTGGTGGATTTGATAGGATCATTCGGGAAATGGATGATGTTATAAAATATTCTAAAAAAAGACCAATTTCTGTACGTAAAAATGATAAATTGTTTGTTGAATTATTAGATCGGATTAATAAATTGATAGACAAAATGAAAGATCCTGGAAGTATTATATGAGTTGTGTTAATAAATCTAAAAATATGCAGGGTTGTACGTGCACTTATACTAGTTGTGAGAAGCAAGGGATTTGCTGTGAGTGCGTGAAATATCATCGGGCAAAAGGAGCGATTCCTGGATGTTTTTTTCCGGCTGACGCAGAGAAGACTTATGATCGTTCGATCGCGAATTTTATCAAAGCTCATCATAAAAGTTAGAAAGCGAGATATTATGTTTAATCAAAGAGCGCAAAGCACGATCGAATATTTGTTGATATTTGCAGTGACGGTTTTGGTGTTGGCTGTATTTTTAAATCCTAAAAAATCGGTTATGAAATCCGAAATTAATGAGACATTGAAATCTGGTATGAACCGGATGTCTGGAGCTGCAAATACGATCTTTCCGAAATAATAATTATTATGAAAAATTTTTATAAAATCACATTATTTATTTTGACTTTTTTTTGCTGGTGTTTATCCGTTCAAGCGGATCTTTTGTCACCGGGCTATTCAAAATATCAGGATGTAGTTGTAGAGCGGGTTCTCAATATAACTATGATTAAGTTGGAAACTGGAGAAAAAATAAAGCTGATTGGTTTAAAACCTGAACGTGCAATCAGGCGGGATACTCGGGATATAAAAGTCGACGCTAATGGATTTGTGGTTGAGCCTCCAGCAGACGCGGTTGTGCCTGTAGAAGAGCAAGCGATAAACTATTTACGCGATATGCTAGAGGGCAAACATGTAAGGATTGAATTTGATACGCAGAAAAAAGACGAGGATTTAATGACTTTGGGTTATGTTTTTTTGATAAAAGATAATTTGTTTGTTAATGCTGATATCCTTCGTAACGGTTATGCCTTTCTTCAGGTGCGGGTACCTAACACTAAATTCAATGAAGAGCTTCGTGGTGCGGCTCAGGAAGCTAAACGCGAAAAACGTGGTCTGCAGGGTCAATAGTTCAAACAATTAATAGAGTATAGATTACTAGAGTGCTATGAATTTTGAATTGTCTGTAAAAAATTTTATTCAAGATAAGGGTTTGCTTAGAAAAGGCGATCTGATATTAGTCGGAATTTCCGGTGGGGCGGATTCTGTGGCCTTGACTTTATTACTGCGTAAGATTCAATATGAATTTGGCGTACGGATAATGCTGGCGCATTTTAATCATAATTTGAGCAAGGCTTGTAGTGTTGATGAAAAATTTGTGAGGAGTTTTGCCGCATCTTTAAACATTCCAGTTGTAGTCGGGAAATGGACTAAGACCAAAGGCATTAAAGTAAAAGCTTCTTTAGAAGAGCGGGCTAGAGAAGCAAGATTTGAATTTTTTAAAAAGATATACCAGGAACAAAAAGCTGATGCTTTAGCTTTAGCGCATCATAAGGATGACTTAGCTGAAACTGTTTTAATGCGGATTATTCGAGGAAGCGGATCGTATGGTCTAAGAAGTATTCTACCTAAACGGGAGATATATGGCTGCAATGTTATCAGACCGTTTCTGGCAGTTTCGCGTAAAGATATTGAGGTATTTTTAAAAACGCAAAAGGCTGAATATAGAACTGATTTTACAAATTTTGATACAGATTTTTTTAGGAATAAAATTCGTTTGGAATTACTACCATTATTGCAAAAATCTTATAATCCTGAAGTATCTTCAGCTTTAGGTAGTTTGGCTGATATTTTAACGGTTGATAATGATTTTATTCAAATAGAAGCAAAAAAAATATTTGAACGTATAGCGGATATAAAAGGTAATAGTCTCTGTTTCGATATTAGAAAATTATTGAATCAGCATCCAGCTTTGCAAAGGATGATCATACGGTTAAGTTATGAAAAATTAAAAGGGGATACGCGTTCTTTAGAATATCGTCATTTTGAAGAGGTTGAACAGTTATGTAAGGTGCGACCTGATAATTCAGTGGTCGAGCTTCCATTTCATATATTAGTTAAAAAAATTAATAAATTTCTCATATTTAAAAAATAGTACTAATATTCTCCCCTATATAATTTTTATATTGCAGGAACCTTTCCATCAGTTATAATGCTTTGGTAAAATTCCGGTTAATTTATTCAATGGTTTTATTATAAAATTTTAAATAAAGGGAAAACATGGCAGATAATGATTTGAAAAAAAATTTACCTCCGGTAAATCCGAATTCCAATAAAAAGAACGGACGGAAGAAACTTAATAATAACTCTGGCAACTGGCTTTTTTGGGTGTTGCTTGGTTTTATTTTTCTGGTTTTGATTAATCAGAATGGGGGAGGCATATCGAAATTAAGTATGCCGGAAGAACTGACTTATTCAAAGTTTTTTTCTTATGTTAAAGAGAATAAGCAGACTAATAAGATCACTAAATTGTCGCTTAGTGAAGGAGCTGAACGTAAGCTTACTGGCAAGTTTAATGATGGAAAAGAGTTTAGTCTGTATATACCGCAGGATGACAAAGATTTAATCAACGCTATACGCGAGAATGTTCCTAATTTTGAAGTTGTACCTCCGCAGACTTTTTGGAATCAGATGTTCTTTTCATTTGTTCCATTATTACTTATCATTGGATTTTTTTGGTTTCTTTCCAGACGTGGATCACAAATGGGCAATAAGATCTGGAATTTTGGAAAGTCCCGGGCTAAAGAAGGAAAAGCTGGAAGTATAACTTTTGCGGATGTAGCTGGGGTTGATGAAGCTAAAGAAGAATTGCAGGAAGTTATTGAGTTTTTGAAAGATCCAAAACGTTTTCAGACTTTAGGAGGAAAAATACCTAAAGGCGTTTTATTGGTTGGACCGCCTGGAACCGGAAAAACTCTTTTAGCTAAAGCGGTAGCAGGGGAAGCTGGAGTTCCGTTCTTTTCATTGAGCGGGTCGGATTTTGTGGAAATGTTTGTGGGCGTCGGAGCTTCACGGGTAAGGGATCTTTTTGAACAAGCTCGACGAGCTGCCAAGGTTTCAGGTAAAGGCGCGATTATTTTTATTGATGAGATCGATGCAGTTGGTCGTTTACGTTTTGCCGGTATCGGAGGAGGGAATGATGAACGGGAACAGACTTTAAACGCATTGCTGGTCGAAATGGATGGGTTTAATGGACAAGAAGGGGCAATTGTAATTGCTGCGACTAATCGACCTGATACTTTAGATCCGGCTTTATTACGACCAGGACGGTTTGATCGTCAGATAGTGGTTGGGTTACCGGATATAAATGGACGGGAAGGTATTTTGAAAGTACATAGTAAAACTATTAAATTGGCTGAAGACGTGGATTTGCGGAAGATTGCCCAGCAGACTGTATATTTTTCAGGAGCTGATCTGGCTAATGTGTGTAATGAAGCGGCTTTACTTGCTGCTCGTCGGAATAAGCCGGCAGTTACTATGGAAGAATTTTATGCTGCAGTTGAACGGGTTACTATGGGACCAGAGAAGAAAAACCGCAGCATTTCGAAAAAAGAAAAAAGTATAACGGCGTATCATGAGGCTGGACACGCGTTATTATCATATTTAGTTGATGATGTGGATACGTTCACTAAAGTTTCGATCATTCCGCGCGGTATGGCGGGTGGTTTTACTTTGACTCCTCCGACTGAAGATAAACATTATCTTAACCGCAATGAACTTTATGGTCAAATGGTAGTGTTGTTGGGCGGTCTAGTAGCTGAAAAATTATGTACTGGAACAACTTCTACTGGAGTATCTAATGATTTAGAAAAAGTTACTGCCGTATCTCGAAACATGATCTGTTCTTATGGTATGAGTGATAAATTAGGAACTTTAGCTTATGGCAAACGCGGACAGCATCACTTTTTAGGACGGGATCTTATGGAAGAGCGGGATTACAGTGATGCTACTGCTCGGGTGATTGACGAGGAAGTTCAGGCTTTGGTACAAAGAGCTTATGACCAAGCTCAAGGCATGTTGAGCGAACACATGGAAGTTTTGAAACGTATGGCTGATTATTTGATTGAAAAAGAAAATATGGATATTGAGGTGGCAAAAACTACGTTAGGTCTGGGGGATATAAAAGTAAAGAAACATGAGAAACCAGAAGCCAGCGAAGCTCTTTAATATAAAAGCTGTAGACAGGGTAATCCAGGCAGGGCATAAAACACTCGTTATGGGGATTGTTAATGCTACGCCAGATTCTTTTAGTCGAGATGGATGTTTTAAAAATAAAAATGATGTTAGTGTTGTAGTACGCAGGGCGCTGCATCAGGTTAAGTGTGGTGCTGATATTATTGATATCGGTGGAGAATCAAGTCGACCAGGTTCTTTACGTTTATCTGAAAAAGAAGAGATGGCGAGAGTGATTCCAGCTATAACACTCTTAGCTAAAAAAATTGAAGTTCCAATATCAGTTGATACTTACAAGACAAAAGTAGCACAAGTGGCTTTGGATGCAGGTGCGGTTATAGTAAATAATATTCAAGGCACGTGTTTAAATAAAAGTTTGATTAAGATGATTACGAGGTATAAGGCAGCAATAGTTTTGATGCATATGCAGGGTACTCCTCGGACAATGCAGAAAAACGTGTCGTATCGAGGTGATGTGGTAGAGCAGATTATTAAGGAGTTGGTTAAGGCAAAAGTTGAGTGTTTGAATATGGGGATGTTGCCGGAGCAGATTATCCTTGATCCTGGTATTGGGTTTGGTAAGACGGTTGAACATAATTTAGAGATTTTAGCTAGGCTTAATGAATTTAGCAAATTGAAATGTCCGGTTTTGGTTGGTACTTCCTGTAAGAATTTTATCGGGCAGATTTTGGATAAAAATGTGGAAGAAAGATTAAACGGGACTTTAGCAACAGTCTGCGTTAGTATTATGAATGGCGCGCATATAGTGCGGGTTCACGACGTAAAAGAAAACAAAGAAGCTGCAGCAGTAGTGGATGAAATCGTAAAATTGAGGAAATGAGATCATGACGTTTTCTACATGGGTTATTTTTAAAATGGTAGTTGAGATTGGTATTTTGTGGTTTATTTTTTACCGGATGCTAGTTTTTTTTGAGGGGACAAGAGCTTTTCAAGTTTTAAAAGGGTTGCTGGTCATTTTATTATTATTTTTAATTTCCCGTTATTTTGGATTGGATATTATAAATTGGCTTTTAACTCGTATATTTGGAATATCTATTATTGGGTTTATCGTGATTTTTCAGCAGGAGATCAGACAAGGGTTGGCTCGTCTTGGACAGCAGCATTTGTTCAATTTTGATCTGGAAGAAGCTGAAGTTATTAAGATCATTGAGGAAATAGCTGGCGCGGTATATAAATTATCAAAACAAAAAATTGGATGCTTGATCGCGCTGGAGCGAGAAGTAAAATTAAATACTTACATTGAGAGCGGCGTGCATGTAGAGGCTAAAGTAGTATCACCTTTGATCCAGAATATTTTTATGCCAAAATCTCCATTACACGACGGAGGAATTATTATTCGGGGTAACCGTATCATGGCAGCATCCTGTTTGTTTCCATTAACTGAAAATCCTAATTTCAGTAAAATGCTTGGTACTCGGCATCGCGCAGCTTTAGGTATTACTGAACAAACGGATGCCATAGTCATCATAGCTTCTGAGGAGTCGGGCGAGATATCACTTGCTTCTGACGGAAGATTTGTACCTATAGTTAATAAGGATAGATTAGTTAATTTATTGCGCAGTTTATTAGTTTTGGAAAACAATAAAAAGAAAAGAAAATGAAACGAATCCGTTATATTTTTATTCATAATTTAGGCTTGAAAATAACCTCTTTGGTTTTAGCGATTGTTACTTGGGTATATGTAAGCAAAGAGATCATAGAAAAATTAGGAAAATAATATGCCAAAGTTGGGCGTTAACATTGATCATATTGCTACTTTGCGGCAGGCTCGCCGGGAATTTGATCCTGATCCGGTAAAAGCTATTGCAATTTGTGAGGCTGCAGGTGCGAATAGTATTGTTGCGCATCTACGTGAAGATAGGCGCCATATTAATGATAAAGACGTGAAAGCTATCCGTAAAGCCGTGCAGACTAGGTTTAATTTGGAAATGGCTATGAATCCGGAAATTATTGGTATTGCTTTAAAAATAAAACCTGAACAAGCTACTATTGTTCCGGAACGTAGAGAAGAGATCACAACTGAAGGTGGGTTGGATGTGGCGCGTAATTTAAAAAAGGCGCAAGAAACTGTTAAAGCTTTGCATAAAGGCGGGATAGATGTAAGTTTATTCATTGCTCCGGATAAAAAACAATTGGATGCAGCTGTGTTTTCGGGCGCGAGGATTGTTGAATTTCATACTGGTAAATATGCTTTGGCAAAGACTAAGGCTGCTTGGGAAAAAGAACTTAAACAGCTTTTAGATATGACTATTTATGGACGGAGTTTAGGGTTAGAAATCAATGCCGGACATGGTTTGAAATATGATAATACTACTCCGGTCGCTCGTATTCCGGGGATGAATGAATTAAATATTGGACATTCAATAATTTCTTACGCTGTGTTTGTTGGTTTGGAACGCGCAGTGAAAGAAATGGTTAAAGTTATCAGAAACACCTAATATGATCTATGGAGTAGGTACTGATATTATTGAGATCGATCGTATAGAGCACGCCATAACAAAATGGGGCGATGGTTTTCTTTCCCATATCTTCACTGAGCCAGAAATAAATTATTGCCGTCAATATAAAAAACCTGCCCAACATTTTGCAGTCAGGTTTGCTGCTAAGGAAGCGGTATTTAAAGCTATAGGCGATAATCCACACATAACCTGGAAAGATATTGAGATAGTCAATGATTTAAACGGAAAACCAGTATGCCGAATGACTAACGGTGAATATCAAGACCGTAAAATTCTTATCTCATTATCACATTCAAAATATTATGCAGTTGCCCACGCCATTATTACGCAAGAATAAAAAGGCTCACAAAAATGCTTTCGGGCATGTATTGGTGATAGCTGGTTCTCCGCCTATGTTAGGAGCCGGGGCTTTGACGTCTTTGGCAGCTATGCGTTCAGGCGCTGGTCTGGTTACGTGGGCAGTTCCGAAATCGCTTAATTTAACTGCTCAAAAAAAAGCTGCAAATGTGGTTATGACTTTACCTCTTCCGGCAAAAGCTGCAGATATTATAATAAAAAATTATTCTAAATTTAACGCTATAGCTATCGGTCCAGGATTAAGTACAGAATCTCAGGTAAAGAAATTTGTTGCTAAAATCATTTGCACTTCACCGGTTCCGTTGGTTATAGATGCGGATGCTTTAAATTGTATTGCCGGCAAAGCCGGATTATTATTAAAGACTCAGACTGTTAAAATTTTGACACCGCACTTAGGTGAAATGGGCAGATTGATTGGAAAGAAAATATCGGATAATGAAAAGACAAAGATCAGCGTTGCCAAACAATTTGCAAAAAAATATAAATGTGTGGTTTTATTAAAAGGTAATCGTACTATAGTCGCTGGAATAAATGGGAAAATTTATATAAACTGTACCGGTAATGTTGGAATGGCAACTGCAGGCAGCGGCGATGTTTTAACTGGAATGATAGCCGCATTTTTAGCACAAGGATTAGAGCCGTTTGAAGCTGCGAAATTAGGCGCGTATTTTCATGGGAAGGCAGGGGATGCGGCTGCAAAAAAAAGAGGTAAAGTTTCGATGATAGCTTCCGATATTATTAATGAAATAAGGATTAGCTAAATGCTAAAGACTAAAGACCCTGTGCTGCTTCATTGTTGTTGCGCGCCGTGCGCTGGGGGGATATTGGAGCGATTGGTTGAGGCAGGTACAAAGGTTACTGTGTTTTTTTATAATCCTAATATTCATCCGCGGGGCGAGTATGAATTGCGGAAAGATCAGCTAATAAAATTTTGTCAGAAAAAACATATAAGTTTTATAGACGCTGATTATGATGCTGAAAACTGGTTTGATATGATGAGGGGAAAGGAGCATTTGCCGGAACGTTCTGAACGTTGTTCGCTTTGTTTTGATATGCGTTTAACAAAAACTGCTGATTATGCGGCTAAAAATGGATTTTCTTTGATTGCTACTACTTTAAGCGTTTCGCGCTGGAAAGACGCTATGCAAGTTAATCTAAGCGGTAAAAAAGCGGAAGTGCCGGGGGTAACGTTCTGGGATTATGATTGGCGGCAAAATAATGGCGAACAATTGTCAAGCATGGTCGCTAAAAAGGAAGGCTTTTACCGTCAGGAATATTGCGGTTGTTTGTTTTCTTTAAGAGAAGCTAATGAAGCGCGCAGAGATAAAGGCAAAGAAATTATTGTCCGGGATGTTTAATTCATTTTATTTATGATATTCTGGACAAGCGTGATTTAAAATTTAAAAGGAGTGGGACTTTGAAAGGCATTATTCTTGCAGGCGGTAAATCGACCAGGCTTTATCCTATTACCAGAGGCGTTTGTAAACAATTGCTACCGGTATACAATAAGCCGATGATCTATTATCCGTTATCTACGCTGATGCTCGCTGGGATACGGGATATTCTGCTTATTTCCACTCCGCAAGACACGCCTATTTTTAAAAAAATATTCGGGGACGGCAGTTCTTTGGGGATTCGTATATCATACGCTGTTCAGCCCCAGCCTAAAGGCATAGCGCAAGCTTTTTTGATCGGGGAAGAATTTATACAAAAAGATCAGGTGTGTTTGATCCTGGGCGATAACATTTTTTATGGGGATAAATTACCGGAACTTTTAATACAAGCCAAAGAACAAAAAAATGGATGCACGATATTCGCCTATAATGTAAAAAATCCTGAACGTTATGGAGTGGTAGAACTGGATAACCGGATGCGGCCGACGAGAATCGTGGAAAAACCATTAAAATCAAAAAGTTCCTGGGCTGTGACTGGGATCTATTTCTATGACAATAAAGTGCTTGAACTGGCGAAAAAACTCAAACCTTCTAAACGGGGTGAGCTGGAAATCACGGATATCAATCAACACTACCTTACCCAGAAGAAACTTAAAATTAAATTTTTAGGCCGCGGATATGCTTGGCTAGACACCGGTACATATGAGTCTTTAATCGACGCGTCCGCGTTTATACGCACGATTGAACAAAGACAAGGGCTTAAAGTTTCCAGCGTCGAGGAAATTGCTTTTCGGATGAAATTCATTACTAAGCAGCAATTAATTAAAACGGCAAAAGCTATTCCAACCGAATATGGGGAGTATCTTTTGAATATTGCAAAAAATGAGTAATCGAATATTAATTTTTGGTAAAGGTTATATTGGAATCCGTCTACAAGCGGAATTGAAATGTTGGCTATCCGCACAGCGTATCCAAACGTATGCGGATATTGAAAAAGAGATTCTGCGGTATAAGCCTAAGGTGATCGTGAATTGTATCGGCGCTACAGGCGAACATAACGTGGATGATTGTGAAAAAGATATTGATAAAACTCTTTTCAGTAATTCGTATATTCCTCTTTTAATGGGAGAAGCGGCGTATCGGCATAATATCAAGCTGGTTCATATCAGCAGTGGGTGTATTTATCATTATGATTATACCCGTCACAAACCCATATCGGAAAATAATATTCCGGATTATTTTGATTTATTTTACAGCCGCACAAAGATTTATTCTGACCGCGCGTTGGAAGAATTAGCTAAAGCCGCGAATATTTTGATCTTGCGGATCCGCATACCTCTGGATGACATATCTCATCCCAAGAATTTGATCAATAAACTGGTTAAATATCAAAAAGTGATTGATACGCCGAATTCCGTCACGTATATCCCGGATTTTTTAGAGGCGTTTAAATTTCTGGTTAAAAAAGATCGTCGGGGGATTTATAACATTGCGCTAAAAGGTGGATTATATTTTCCAGATTTAATGGAGGAATATAAAAAATATGTCCCGGATTATCAGTATAAAATTATAACACTGAAACAATTAGGATTGACCCGTTCTAATTTAATTTTATCGACTAGAAAATTAGAGCGGGAAGGTTTTAAAGTCAAAAAAGTGAAGCAGGCAGTCAAAGAATGTTTGGCAAAATATTTTGATAAGTAATTTTTGGCTAGGCGATAATATATGAGTAAAACTATTTTGATCACAGGAGGTGCTGGATTCATAGGCAGTGAATTGGTCAGGCAGATAAGCTGTTTAAAAGATCGGGTGATCGTTATCGATAAGCTTACCTATTCCGGCGATCTCGCTCGGCTTAAATCTGTCAAAAATAAGATTACATTTTATAAGCTGGATATTACGGATAACAAGCGTTTGCGTGCATTATTCGATAAAGTACGGCCGGATTATGTGATCCATTGCGCAGCTGAAACTCACGTTGATCGAAGTATTACGGATAATACGCCATTCATTAAAACGAATATTATGGGCACGCAAAACCTTATTGATGCGTCTCGTGAGTTTAAAGTGAAGAAATTTTTACATGTTTCGACTGATGAGGTTTATGGAGAACACGCCTGTGGATATTTTAAAGAAACAGACCAGGTACAGCCCCGAAATCCTTATGCTGTGACTAAAGCAGCAGGAGATTTGTTAGTACAGGCAGCGGTTAAAACTTACGGATTCCCTGCGATGATTGTGCGCCCCTGTAACTGTTATGGGTCTTGGCAATATCCCGAAAAATTGATACCTGTTGTTATTTCGAAAATCCTGTCAGGTCAAAAAGCTCCGGTTTATGGGCAAGGGAAGCAAATACGCGAATGGTTATACGTCGAAGATTGCGCTCGTGGAATTCAAAAAATATTTCAAAAGGGAATAATCGGAGGAATTTACAATATAGGCAGTGGATTTGAACAGCCTAACATTAAAACTGTTTTAGCGATTTTAAAATTACTAGGTAAAAACAAGGATTCTGTTGCGTTCGTCAAAGATCGTCCGGGGCATGACTTCCGTTATTCAGTGGATTTCAATTGTTTAAAATTTTTGGGATGGAAGCCCTTAATCTCGTTTGAAGATGGATTGCGGCGTACAGTGGCATGGTATATCCAAAATCAAAAATGGGTTAAACAAAAAAATAAAATAAGGCGTTAATATGAAACTTATTATCCAGATTCCTTGTTGGAATGAAGAAGCCAGTTTGCCAGGTACTATTCATGATCTCCCGAAGCATATCGACGGCGTTGATCAGATTGAAATTCTGGTTGTGGATGATGGGAGCACAGACCGAACAGTGCAAGTGGCCAAGGAGCTGGGAGTTCATCACGTCGTGCATTTGACCAAACATAAAGGACTGGCTAAAGCGTTTTATTCAGGTTTGGATGCGGCTTTAAAATCAGGCGCTGATATTTTGGTTAATACAGACGCGGATAATCAATATAAAGGTTCGGATATTTCACGTTTGGTCAAGCCGATTATTGAGGATAAAGCGGACATTGTGATTGGGAACCGTGATATTGAACATATCCAGCAATTTTCCTGGCTCAAGAAATGTTTGCAGCGGATCGGAAGCAGAGTAGTCAGGCATTTAGCCGGGTCGAACATTGCGGATGCTACGACCGGATTCCGCGCGTATAGCCGTGAAGCAGCGCTCAGACTGAATATTATTTCAAACTATACGTATACGTTAGAGTCGATTATACAAGCGGAGCATAAAGATCTGGCTATTGCGAATATCACGATCACGACGAATAAAGTTGACCGCCCATCGAGATTATTTAAGAGCATGTGGGAATATATTAAACGATCCACTGTGACCTTGATCCGTATCTACGCGATGTTCAACCCGTTCAGATTTTTTCTGACTTTAGGCGTTGGATTCGGGTTTATTGGGTTTTTGATCGGTTGCCGGTTTTTGTATTTTTATCTGATGGGTGGTGGATCAGGTAAAATCCAGTCGCTGATCTTAGCCGCGATTTTGGTTATTGTTGGAATGCAATTTTTTATTATGGGTCTGGTTTCTGATCTTATATCTGCCAACCGCCGTCTGATAGAAGACGCGTTATACCGGGTTAAAAAGATCGAGCTCGATTACCATGATCAACGAACCTAAAGCCAAATTATATGAACTGCAAGATTTGTAATACGCAAGATGATCATGACATCTATGAAGTTCAAGAAATGATGTTTGGTTATCAGGATAAGTTTATTTATTTTCAATGTCGAAAGTGTGGATGTTTGCAAATCTCTGAATTCCCAATCGAAATGTCTAAGTATTATCCTCATGATTATTTAAGTTTTGTTCATCCAGCGTCGAATTTTTTGTTTGAACTTTTTAAGAAGGTTTTTGAAGGAAGACGAAACAATTTTGCGTTCTCGAATCGGGGGTTTTTAGGAAAAATAATATATCAACATTTTCCGCAGGATGCTTTACGGAGTCTGGCACATATTCCTATTTCAAAAGACATGCGGATATTGGATGTCGGCAGCGGGATAGGAAAATTACTTCTTAAGCTGAATGCGGTAGGATTTAATCAATTATTGGGAATAGATCCTTGCCTTAAAAATGATTATATTTATAAAAATGGTTTAAGGATTCTTAAAAAAACAATTTATGAAATAGAAGGAACATGGGATTTAATAATGTTTCACCATTCTTTCGAACATGTTTCGGATCCGGTGGAAACGCTTAAAGCCGCAGCTGGTTTGTTATCGAGAGGCGGGCATTGTTTAATTCGTGTTCCTACAGTTTCATCTTATGCTTGGGAGCATTATAGAGAAAATTGGGTTCAGTTGGATGCGCCGCGGCATTTTTTCCTCCACTCATTAAAAAGTATTGAAATTTTAGCATACAACGCAGGTTTTAAATTAAATGAAATTATATATGATTCAAATGAATTCCAGTTTTGGGGAAGCGAACAATATTTAAAAAATGTGCCGTTAAATTCAGATAATTCTTATTGGCGCAACCCTAGAAAATCAATGTATTCAAAATCGGATATAAAAATTTTTCATCAAAAAGCTTTGGAATTGAATTTATCAAAACAAGGAGATCAGATTTGTATCTATTTAACCAAAGGTTAAATTACAGAAAATTAGCTGATAAATTAGCATGATAACAGAACCTAAAACCGCCATAATTATTTTAAATTGGAATGGATACGCCGACACAGTCGAATGCCTGGAGTCTTTAAGAAAACTTCAATATCGAAATTATAAAATCGTGTTAGTTGATAACGGATCACGGGATCAGGAAGGGCGGAGACTCAAGGATTTATTTCCAGAAGTTATTTTATTACAGAATCCGCAAAACCGCGGTTTTGCCGGCGGGAATAATGATGGAATAAATTGGGCTTTGGCTAATGGGTTTGAATACATTGTGAATCTTAACAATGATTGTACGGTAGAATTGGATTGGTTGTCCCGTCTGGTGGTAGGGATACAACAGTCCAAAGCGGATTTTGGTTCATCCATGATTTTATTTTATGATGAGCGGGATCGGATATGTTCTGATGGTGATCTGGCTTTGCCGGACGGCTCGGGTGTAGTGGAACATCGCAATAAAACCCGTCAGCAGGGATTTTGTTCCAGGGAAAAAATTTTTGCAGCGTGCGGGGCAGGATCGATTTATTCCGCGGCGTGTTTAAAAGCTGTTCAGATCAAAGAGAATGAGTACTTTGATGAATTGCATTTCGCGTATTATGAAGATATTGATTTGGGCTTTCGCCTTAACGCAAAAGGATTTCAGGGCGTGATTGTGCCGGACGCTGTGGTTTATCATAAACATTCAAAAGCCACAGGCGTTTATTCAGAATTTAAACTGTTTCATTCTGAAAAAAATCGGCTGTTGAATGAACTACTAAATTTTCCTTTGCTGTGGTTTCCGTTCGGTGAATTTTTCTTTTTTGTTAAAGTGGGCGCGATGGGATTACGTTCTGTGTTTAACAAAAATTCCAAAGGGAAAGTTTATTTACGGCATTTTTCAGTTTTGAAAATTTTAGGCGTATTTTTAAAGGCAAGGGGGTGGGTTTTGAAAAATATCCGGCTGGTCTGGCACGACCGCCTGGAACGTAAACAAAAAATGATGATCTCCTGGAAAGTTTTGAAGCTGTGCCAATGGACATTATCAGACACTGTTATTTAAAAATATGTATACC
This sequence comes from Candidatus Omnitrophota bacterium, assembly GCA_015233195.1. Lineage (GTDB taxonomy): Bacteria > Omnitrophota > Gorgyraeia > Zapsychrales > Zapsychraceae > JADFYE01. Next base: position 15,460 of record JADFYE010000017.1, on the reverse strand, counting down.
ATTTGTTTTTGGCCTGGAAGAGAGAGGGGTTATTCCCGCAACCGTGTACTGCGTAAGGCATTGGCCGAGGTAGGTGTTAACGTGTTGGATTGTTCATATCCCCCGAAGAACGGGTTTAGATATATTTATGGTTTTTTAAAATTTTTAAAATACCAGAGGCAAAGCGACGCTATTATCGTCGGATTTTTTGGTCATTTGATCGTTCCTGTGGCCCGGCTCTTTTCAAAAAAACCAATTATTTTTGATTCGTTTGTATCCGTTTATCAAACCATGGTCATGGATCGGCAGGTTTTTAAGCCGGAAGGACTTTTATCGTGGTTAACGAAATTTTTAGATCAAAAGTCTTCTCAAATAGCAGACCATGTTTTTTGTGATACAGAACAAAATATCCGATATTACTGTGATCAAGGCAAAGGTGATCCTAAAAAATTTTCAAGGCTTTGGGTTGGGACCGATGATTCAGTTTTCTATCCCAGAGAACCCCAGATGTCAGGCAAAAAATTTTTAGTGCATTTTCATGGAGAATTACAGCCTTTGCACGGGGTGGACACAATTATTGCGGCAGCTCAGCTGCTTCCTGACGTGCAGTTTCGTATTGTTGGAAAAAATCCTCAGCTCAGCCGATTGGCTGCTCAAGCCAAAGAACAAAAAATTTTTAATATTGAATTTATCCCGCCAGTACCGTATGAGAGATTGCCGGATTTATTGAATGAAGCGGATGTATGTTTGGGAATATTTGGAACAACGATCAAAGCGCGTTCAGTCATTCCGCACAAAGTGTTTGAAGCCATGGCTATGGCAAAGCCATTGATTACGGCAGATACACAAGGAGTGCGGGAGTTATTGGAACACCGTGTCAGCTGTTTGCTCATCCCGCCGGGCAATGCGCAGGCGCTCGCGGATGCTATTATGATACTCAAAGCGGATTCATCTTTAAGATATACGCTTGGTCACAACGCGTATCAGATATTTAAAGAACAGTGCAGGCCGGCTGTTTTAGGAAAACATATTATCCATGTTATGGAAACATTCAAATCATGAATTCGAATAAAAAGTCTTTATTTAAAAATACAATGTTCAATTTGCTGGGATACGGACTTCCGTTGATCGTTGCCGTTTTGCTTGTACCGTCCATTTTGAAGCAGATGGGAAACAACAGATTCGGGATTCTGATGATTTTATGGGCAGTGATGAATTATTCTGCGGCTTTTGATTTGGGGATTGGACGTGCTTTAACCCATTTTTTAGCGAAAGAAAAAACTGAAAAAGTTGGGAGTGTTGAATATCCCATCGAAGATTATGTTTGGACGTCGATTTATTTGTTGTGCGGGCTTGGGTTTGCCGGCACATTATTGGGATTCGGGTTAAGTAAGTTGGCCGCGTACCATTTTCTTAAAATACCAGCGTTCTTACAGCATGAAACATGTGTGTCGATCATGATATTATCGACGACATTTCCTATGACCATACTGACATCAGGTTTACGGGGAATTTTACAGGGGAAATATCGTTTCGATCTCGTCAATTTTGTGCAGATCCCAATAGGTATTCTCAGCATATTTGTTCCTTTTATTATTGTTCATTTTAATTCGAGCCTTACGTTTGTTCTTTTTACTATTTGCGTGATCAGGTTTTTCATGGTTTTAATTTACGCGTATCAAGTATTGAAACTTCTGCCGCATATTCGTGTTTTCCGCAAATTAACTGTTGCTTTAATACGACCGATTTTGACATTTGGAGGGTGGGTGACAGTCAGTAATATGGTTGGCGCGGTTTTAGTTTACGCGGACCGCATTATTATAGGCGGGTTTGTCACTGCCAGCTTGATCGTCTATTACACCCTGCCCCATGAAATCGTGACTAAATTTTGGGCGTTTGCGGTCGCGTTAAGCAGTGTGATGTTTCCTGCGTTTAGTGCTGTTTTTAAGACGGATATGAAACGCGCCGCTAAACTTTTTTTTGAGGCGAATAAATTTGTTTTCATCACAACCGTACCGCTCGTATTTATTATCAGCATGTTTGCTGGGGAAATATTAAATTTGTGGCTGGGGTTGGATTTTAAACTTGTGAGCACACAGATTCTGCAGATTTTAGCCTTTGGGGTTTTATTTAACAGTTTGGCCCAGATCCCATATAATTTTATTCAGGGAGTGGGAAGACCGGAACTCTCTGCGCGGCTGCATTTGATTGAATTGCCGGTTTATATAACCGGGCTTTTATTTTTAGTTAAAATGTTTGGAATTAAAGGCGCGGCTATTGCGTGGTCTACGAGAATAATTATAGATGCTATTGTATTGTTTATTATTGCGTTCCGGCTGCTGCCGTATGATCGTGTCAAATTAAAGGTCACTCTCGGTATTTTGGGAGGCACACTGGTTTTATTGGCTGGAACTTGGTTTATGACCAATATATATTTAAAAATGACAGCAGCTGTAGTTTTTTTAATAGGTTTTAGCTGGCTGAGTTGGAAAAAATTTTTAAATACGGATGACAGGCAATTTTTAATTCAGATTTTAAATAAAGCGGTTTTTCGAGGTTAAAAGTAGCACAGGTTGTTTGGGAAACTCACGACGGAATTAATGCGCGCGGTTTTTATAATGATAAAACAAAAGAGCAGCAATAGTCCTGCCCTAAGCACACTTCGCAATAGCCAATTTTCTTGAGCTTTGACTTGGTCACACCAGCGTATGATCTGTTCCGACGCTAAAATTATCAAAGCAGGTATTGCAGTTAAAATATAACGGCTTTGAAAATTTCCCCACGCGATAAAGAAAATATAAGTAATCGCTATTGTTAGTTTCAGCACGCTGATTAATGGCGTTTTAGGCTGGGTCTCAAATCTAAACAGAAGTATAAAACTTAAAATATAAAGCGGCGAGAATTCTATTAATTGGGTTAAATAAAAATTAGCAGGTTCTTGAGCTAAGAGTCCGCCCACCCAGGTGGTCTTGGGTAAATGATACATATTAAATGAGTGCAGGATAGAAGTTAAGAGTATAGCTAAGAGCGCAGTGTATATAATCCAAGTAGTTCGCGCTGCTGTTAAAGGTGATGGAGTAAAGGATATTTTTGATTCGAATTTTTTGAATAATAAGATCATTGACGCAAAAAACGCGGCTAACACTGATAAACGCAAAGCTAAAGTTTTAAATAAATGTGTGAAATCGTCCTCTGAAAAAGTGCTGTTGAATTGACCATATACTTTTAAATTCCAAATTGCCCAGGGAAGTAACATTAGAAAAGTAATAAGGGTTAGGAACCATAATTTTTTAGTTTTGAGCAGATCATGTTTATATATCAATATATAAAGCCACTGCGCGGCTAACATTAATAACGCTGTATATTTTATATTTACAGCCAAACCAGTCATGATTGCAGACAAAACCCACCATTGTAATTTATTATCTGATCGTAATGCTTTCACAAAAAAATAAACTGATGCTGTTGAAAACAAACAAAGGGAAGTATCCATCCAGATTTTTTGTGAACATATGGTCGAGACTGGATCGAACCACATAAAGATTGCGGATAAAATAGCAGTTCGTTTATCCATAAATATTTCTAATGCTAACAAATATACCAGAGGGATAAGCAAAGATCCGCATAAAATCACGACTAGGGCTGCAACATTTATTGATGTGCTTCCTATTAATTTCATTGCAAAAGCTATCAGAAAAGTAAATAGCGGGGGATGTTTGTATAAAGGTTTGAAAAAATAAGAGGGAAGTTCACGCCCGGACGCTTTGAGTTCTTGTCCATATTGTATGGAATTATAATTTCCCCAATCACTACTAACTTGTTGACCCATACGGAAAAATACAACTTCATCAATAGTACGGGAAGGGCTGTTTTTAAAATTTTCTAAACGAATAAAAAATGCTGAGACTGCAAGCAGCCCCAGCATTAAAAAAGTAGAAATTTTTTTATATAATGGTGACATTATAATTCCAAATATCTCGCAATTGGTCCAACTTTTTCTTCAGCAGGAAAATCAGCTTTTACGATTTTACGTCCGAAACAAATGCCTAATTGTTCATAGAATTTAATCAGCTCTTTATCAACAAAGCGTTGTTCAATAGCTTTTTTTGCTGGAACATATTGGATCTTTCCGCCTTGTAAACCAACAATTGTAAATCCGGTTAATCCTTTTTGCAGTAAAACTACTGCAGCAGCACCAGCTTCTTTACCAAAATTAACGTCATAAACAGTTGATTTACCGCAACGGACTAAATGACCTGGGGCAACAGTGCGGATTTCAGGTTCTTCATAAATACCTTTTACAAACATTTTAGCTTTTTTCATGAATTCCTTTATTTCAGGGTCAGCTTTAGCGCGTTTTTCAAGTTGTTGCTGAACATATTTAGCCGCACCTGCTAATTTTTTATGACCGAAAGCGTCAATACCTGAACTTTCATCATAAAGCTCTTCGCCGTTTGAGTTTTTTAAACCTTCAGCAACCAAGATCATGTAAGTACCAGCATGAACGTCGCTAATCAAAATACGATTCATAAAAGTTTTTTTCATATTTTCATAAAGCGCGTCAAAATCTACCGGAACTTCGGGAATAAGAATCGCATCAGCGTCTGCGGCAATCCCTGCGCGGAATGCAGTATGACCGGCATATCGTCCAAAAACTTCCATGACCATAATACGGTTATGAGTACGACCAGTGGTTTTTAAATCTTCAGTGAAGGAAGCTATACGGTTTACAGTTGAATCAAAACCAACTGAATAGGTTTGCAGATCAAGATCCATGGTCTTAGGCGCATGGATACATTTGATGCCGTTTTCAGAAAGGTCTACCATAACACTACCTGAATCATCGCCGCCGCTGATAACTAAACCATCCAGACCGAATTTTTTCATGCCGTCTTTAATGCGTTGATATTTATTGGGGTCGTCGATCTTTTTAACTTTAACGCGGGAATGTCCGGCTTCTGAACCTGCGGCATTGGCGTTAACTTGGTCAACACGATCCAGGGTAAGCTCGACCAAAGAATCAAATTCTACTAAATTATAAAGTCCGGCGTAACCGTTAGGTATAACATAGCAAGAACTTCCTGTAGCTTTTGCCATTTGAGCTGCACCTTTAATGACCGCGTTTAATCCGCCGCAATCACCACCGCTAGTAATAACACCGATCTTTTTCATATAAACTCCTATATTTATGTTAATGAAATTTGAAAAATTATGGTTTACAGTATCACAGTGAATTTTAAAAATCAAATCACTTTTTTTAACAATTCTTTAGCATGTTTTAACGCTATTTCTGTTTCTTCTTCACCGCTCATCATTTTAGCTAATTCATTAATACGATTTTTATCATCCAGAGCACTTACTGCTGTAACTGCTCTACCAGCGACTACGGATTTGGTTACTTTAAAATGTTTATCCGCAAATGCCGCGATCTGAGGGAGGTGAGTTATTAAAATAACTTGCCTTACCCTGGATATTTCGCGTAATTTTGTTCCGGTTATAGTACCTAAACGCCCGCCGATCTGGGCGTCGATCTCATCAAATATAAGGACAGGAATAGGATCGACTTTAATTAAAGCTTTTTTTAACGCTAACATGACCCGGGCAGCCTCGCCTGATGAGACTATCTCTGCTAATGGTTTTAAATCTTCACCTGCATTTGGGCTTATATAAAATGTTACTTGATCCGCTCCAATAGAGGAGAAATCTGTTTTTTCTACCCGGCTCTCAAATTTTACGTTGGCTATACCTAATTCTTTCAACTCATGCTCAATAGTCCTTTTAAGATCATCGGATGTGGTTTTGCGTTTTTTGGTAATTTTATCCGCAGTTTTTTTAAGTTCTTTGGTAAATTCTGATAATTGTTTTTGCAGTTCCTGGTCATTATGTTCCAAATCATTTAATAAGGAATATTTTTCTTTTGCTTGAGTGTAAAAATTGCGGGCGTCAGCTAAAGTTGGACCGTATTTTCGTTTTATATCGTCGTAGGCATCATATTGTTGATTAATGAGTTGGGCTTGTTCCGGTTCAAACGAAAGGGAGTCAGCATAAGCATTTAGCTCTACTACTAATTGTTGGTTCAATTCTTGGATCTGGTCCAGATTTTCTGACCATTTTGCAGTTGATTCGTCCAAGCTATTCAGCTGGCGCATTAAAGAAAATGTTTGGCGGATGCTGCTGCTTACTGCAGTATCATTACTTTCCAAAAGATTAAGCATTTGGCTGACGTTTTCATTCAAACGTTCCGCGTTATTAACTCTGGTGCGGTCTTGCTCTAATTGCGCGTAATGTTCGTCGTCTAATGGGACTTGTTCTAATTCTTTTATCTGGTGAGTCAAGAGATCTAATTCGCGGGCGCTGGTCGAAGATAATTCTTTAAGTTGGCTTATTTTTTTTACGCATTCAGTATATTGGCGGAATTTTTCTTCGTATTCTTTTAGTAATTCACTCAGATCGATCAAGCGGTCTAACATACCAATATGTGACGCTGAAGATAGAAGTTGTTGGTGATCATGCGGACCGTGAAAATCAACCAGATTATCGCCTAATTCTTTAAGTTGGCTGAGTGTTACTGTAAATCCATTAATTTTTATTTTGTTTTTACCGTCAGCAGTAAGTATACGCTGGATGATAAGTTCATTACCCTCTGTAAAAAAATCTTTAAGGTTTTCTGTTTGTTTAATGTTTTTATCTTTTATTTCAAAAATAGTTTCAATAATGCAGGGTTTATTTTTATCGCGGATCTGGTCAATATTGGCGCGTTCGCCTAACGCCATACGCAAAGCATCGATCAAAATGGATTTACCGGCGCCGGTTTCTCCAGTTAAAATATTTAATTGTTTATCGAATTCCAGAGTAACCTGGTCGATAAGTCCGAAGTTTGAAATCGTAAGGTGGTTTAACATTTTTAATTTTAATATTTTGTGAAAATTATTTCCAATATTATATACAAAAAAGGCTTAAGTGTTATACTTTTATTAAGAAGAAGTAATAAGTTGATATTAGTCTGAAAAGGAGACTTTATGCGAAAGAATGCAGGTTTTACTTTTATGGAGATTATGATTGTTATTATGATAATGGGGGTTTTGGCTGCTATTGCTATACCGAATTTCAATAAAAAAATGAACTCTGCGCGTGTAGATGATGTGGTAAGTGATTTGCGTATGATAATGGAAGCAAACCGTTTGTATAGAACTAATGAAGGACAATATTTATCTGCTTGTATGGGCGGAGGAACTACGCCGTGTACATGTTTTGATCCAGGTCCGGTTTCAGTTTCTTGTTCTTTTGCCCGATATTTTAATGATAATTTACATTTGAGTTTAATGCAAAAAACGAATGTTGCTTATACGTATACTTTAAATAATCCTGTGGGAGGATATACGCTTTTGGGGGATGTATTACCGCAAACTGGGGGAGCTTGGACATTTCGAGTTACAATTATTCAAAATGCAGATGGAACTATTACTCAACAGCCACTTGCTTGTGCTTGTGGCATGGCATGTTGTCCTGATATAGCACAATAATTATTATTTATTTGGAGATTTTTAAATAATAATGCTTTCAATTGAATATATAATTTTATACGGTGCCGCGTTAATTTTTTTGAGCGTGGTTGCCAGTAAACTTTCTGACCGTTTGTCTGTCCCTGCTTTATTGTTATTTCTAATAATTGGTATGCTGGCTGGATCAGAAGGGTTAGGCGGTATTGCTTTTGATGATCTTAGTTTGGCAAAATCGATTGGTATTGTGGCTTTAGTTTTTATTATATTTTCCGGGGGTATTAATACTACTTGGAAACGGATGCGTCCGATACTTTTTCCGGGTTTTATTCTTTCTACTTTAGGCGTTCTTCTGACCGCGGTTATCGTTGGAGTTTCTGCAGTATATCTTCTTAAATTTTCCTGGATTGAAGGGATGTTATTAGGCGCTATAGTTTCTTCCACAGACGTGGCTGCGGTATTTACAATTTTACGGTCAAAAAAGATGAGCATGAAGGGCAATATTACTTCTTTATTAGAATTTGAGTCGGGAAGTAATGATCCGATGTCGGTTTTTTTGACTATAGGTTTTATACGGATATTAATGGAAAAAAATATTTCGATTGTGAATTTATTTCCGATGTTTGTTTTGGATATGGGCATGGGAGCTCTAGTCGGATTTTTTATGGCGCGGTTTACGCTCTTTATAATTAATAAGTTAAAATTAGAATATACTGGTCTGTATCCGGTGTTGATAATGTCTATGGTACTTTTAACTTATGCTGTAGCTGCTTTAGCCAAGGGTAATGGATTTTTGGCTGTTTATATAGTTGGATTAGTAATGAGTAATGAAGAATTTTTGCATAAAAAAAGCATCATGCGTTTTCATGACGGAATTGCTTGGCTGATGCAGATTACAATGTTTTTAACTTTGGGGCTTTTAGTTTTTCCGTCGCATATTATACCGGTTGTAGGCAGCGGGCTTTTGATAGCTTTGGTTTTGGTTTTTCTAGCGCGACCGATAAGTATATTTTTATGTTTGGCGCCGTTTAAATTTAATTTCGCGGAAAAATCTTTGGTAGCATGGGCAGGATTAAGAGGAGCAGTACCGATCATTTTGGCGACTTTCCCACTTTTATCTAATGTTCCTAGGGCAGAGATAATTTTTAATATAGTATTCTTTGTGGTATTAACGTCTGTACTTATCCAGGGTACAACAGTTACTGCTTTTGCGAACTTATTAAAAATTACAGCTCCGGGAAGTTATTCGAGGGTGTATCCGATTGAGTTTGAACGTATTCAGGGGATTGATGCTTCATTAAATGATATGATAGTGCCGTATAATTCAGAGGTGGTTGGTAAAAAAATTTTTGAGTTGAACGTCCCGGTAAAATGTCTTATTGTATTGATATCCCGCGACGATAATTTTATAATTCCAAACGGTTCAATGACTATTGAAGGCGGGGATGTTCTGTTGGTTTTAGCGAATAATAAAGATTTTGCCGCATTGCAATCCTCTTTGCTGCAATTTAATAAAAAAGAAGCATAATTCATTTTTTGATTCAGAATTGGAGAATTGATATTTATGGCGTTAATTAGTATACAGGAAATTAATTTGGCATTTGGCGGTCCGCGTTTATTCGACGGGCTGAGCTTTCAGCTTGAGACCAATGAGCGGGTGGCTTTACTTGGTCGTAATGGTACAGGTAAGACTACGCTTATGAAAGTCATGGCTGGTCAGATAGGTGTAGACGACGGTAAAGTTATATTTCAAAAAGGTATAAACATAACTCATCTTCCGCAGGAAGTTCCTTTAGATATAAAAGGTTCAGTGTTTGATATTGTACTGTCTGGCTTGGGTGCAGTCGCTAAAAGTTTGAGTGATTATCATCATGTGAGTCATCGTCTGCAAACCGAGCACACACCCGAGTTAATGCGCGAGTTGGATAAATTACAGTCTATTATTGACCATAATGACGGATGGGAGATAAATAATCAGGTTGAATATGTAATTTCAAAAATGAAACTTGATCCTGACGCGGATTTTGAAACTTTATCCGGCGGGCAAAAACGCCGGGTGCTTTTAGCCAGGGCTTTGGTCATAAAACCAGACGTATTATTGTTGGATGAGCCGACTAATCATTTAGATATTGATTCAATAAATTGGCTGGAAGGGTTTTTAAAGACTTATCCAGGAACCATATTTTTTGTGACCCATGACCGGCAATTCATGCAGAATTTAACTACCAGGATCATAGAATTAGACCGAGGGAAATTGTTGAATTGGCAGTGTGATTACCGTACGTTTTTAGAGCGTAAGCAGGCAGCATTGGATGTTGAAGCTGCACAGCGGGAAGATTTTGGAAAAAAATTAGCGCAAGAAGAAATTTGGATCAGGCAGGGAGTTAAGGCGCGGCGTTGCAGGAATGAAGGCAGGGTTAAAAAATTAGAGCGGATGCGTGAGGAGAAAAAAGCCCAAAGAGATGTTATCGGACAGGTTAAGTTTAGAGTACAGGAAACAGATAAGTCCGGACATTTGGTGTTAAAAGCTACTAAGCTAAATCATAGTTACGACGATAAATGTTTGATCAAGGATTTTTCGACGCAGATCATGCGGGGGGATAAGATCGGTGTTATTGGACCGAATGGCTGCGGTAAAACTACTTTATTAAAAATATTATTGGGAAAACTTGAGCCGCAGAGCGGAACAATGCGTTTTGGTACGAATTTAGAGATCGTTTATTATGATCAATTGCGGGAACAGATTGATGAAGAAAAAACTGTAGCACAGAACGTTTGTGAATCAGGTGATAATGTAATTATAGACGGACGTCCGCGGCATATTATTGGATATTTACAAGACTTCTTATTTGCGCCAGATCGGGCGCGTACTCCGGTTAAAGTTTTATCAGGCGGGGAACGTAACCGGCTTTTATTGGCAAGATTATTTACCAAACCGTCTAATTTATTGGTAATGGACGAGCCTACCAATGATCTGGATATGGAAACTTTGGAACTTCTGGAAGAATTGTTAGTCGATTATTCAGGAACATTATTATTAGTCAGTCATGATCGCGCATTTTTAAATAATGTGGTTACATCGACTATGGTTATGGAAGGGAATGGGCTAATTAATGAATACGTGGGCGGATATGATGATTGGTTAAAACAAAGCCAGGCGCCGGAAAAAAATGAACCGAAACTTGAAATTAAGGCAGAGCCAAAAGTTAAAGCCGGAGAAAAGCCGGTTATCTTAAAAAAACTTTCTTATAAAGAAGAAAAAGAATTAGAAACTTTACCGGCTAAGATCGAGGAGCTTGAAGCTAAAAGAGAAGCATTCTATGAAAAAATGGCAGAACCGGAATTTTTTAAACAAAATGCTGTAAAGATCTCTGAAGCAAAATTACAATTAGAGAATATAGAGGATGAGCTTTTAGCTGCTTTCCAGCGTTGGGAATTTTTAGAAGAATCTAAAAATAGGGAATAAATGAAATTCTCAGCCATTCATGACATTCGTTTTGACCGCAATGAATTAGCCGGAGCTTTTGGCGACATCGGCACAGACTTCCCCTTGATAATTGGCATGATCATTGCTGCTAAGTTAGACCCTTCCAATGTTTTTATAATGTTTGGTTTAATGCAAATATTAACAGGCGTTGTCTACAAACGTCCAATGGCAGTACAACCTTTAAAAGCCATGGCAGCAATTATTATTGCCCAGAAAATCACCTCGCCAGTAATTGCCGGAGCTGCTTTGGCTATAGGCGCTGTGATGTTTATTTTAACTTTAACTGGTTTGATCGACTGGATCGCAAAAACAGTTCCTAAGGCTGTGGTGCGCGGTATTCAATTCGGTTTGGGTTTGACCTTAGGGATATTAGCGCTTAAAGATTATGTTGTTCACGACGGTATGCCTGGATATATTTTAGCCGGGTTATTATTTGTGGTTGTAGTTATGTTATGGGGCAATCGTAAATGTCCAGCAAGTTTGATAGTTATAGGATTAGGGATTATTTATGGTTTGCTTTGTCATTGGGGGACAGTAGCTAAAATTCCGGTGGTCAGTTTTAAAACTCCGGCGTTCTTTGTTCCAGGCTGGGCGGATGTTTGCACTGGATTTTTTATTTTAGCTTTACCGCAAATACCTTTATCAATAGGCAATTCAGTTTTAGCGACCAAGCAGCTTTCTCAAGATATTTTTCCAGAAAAACCAATCACAGTCCGCAAGATCGGGTTTACATATAGTTTAATGAATTTGATCAATGCTTTTTTCAGCGGCATACCAACTTGTCATGGTTCAGGAGGTATGGCAGGGCATTACGCTTTTGGCGCACGCACCGGCGGCTCAGTGATCATTTATGGGACGATGTATTTGATATTTGGAATGTTTTTCAGCACTGGACTTGATCAATTGGTTAAAGTTTTTCCGTTTCCGGCATTAGGCATAATTTTATTTTTCGAAAGTTTGGCGCTGATGTTTTTGCTCAAAGATATCAGCAATTCTGGGCGGGATCTGATGATAGCATTAATGGTAGGGTTAATTGCTTGCGGTATGAAAAATGGATTTTTGATCGGTTTATTAGTCGGAACATTAGTCTTTTATATTTTTAAGTCCTTTCCACAAAAAATAGAAAATTGTAAAAAAACATAGAGATGGTCTATTACTGGTTTTTTTATAATTTATATGGCATATTTAATTAGTTTATATAAATAAGGAACAGCTCAATTATATTAATCAGGAGGAAATATGTTTTTACGAAAATCTTCAGTATCCCGTTTTGTATCAAGTGTTTTACTTGTAGTCATTTCATTAACCTTTACATTGCCGCCGCAATTTGCTCAAGCGCAACTTGTTACGCCGAGCGTTGCGCCAGTAACAAGTTATGTTCCCACAATTATAAAAGGTGTGAACCTCGACCCAACCAATCCTTTAAAATTTGATTTCATCATTGATAAAGGAAATGACCAGCTTCAAGGGGAGGCATTTAAACAAGAATCTCAAAAATTAATCCGTTATTTTTTAGCATCTTTAACTATTCCTCAAAAAGATATGTGGGTTAACTTATCGCCTAATGAACCAGACCGGATTGTACCGCAAACGTTTGGTAATACCGAAATGGGACGTGATTTATTAGCTCAGGATTTTATGCTGAAACAATTAACTGCTAGTTTAATGAGTCCGGATGGAGAAGTAGGTCGAGCGTTTTGGGATAAGGTATATGCCAATGCTAAAGTAAAATTAGGTACCAATGAAATTCCAAACGACGTATTCAATAAAGTCTGGATCGTCCCGTCTAAAGCAAAAATTTATGAACATGAAAAAGGCGCGTTTGTAACAGATACAGAATTTAAAGTAATGACGGATAAGGATTATTTTGCACAGGAAAAAGGGAATAATTCCCTCTCCAACCTCCGGGGAGAGGGTAAGGGTGAGGGGATAAACGAAAGTACTCAGACCCTTATAAAAACTGTCATAATTCCTGCGATTGAACAAGAAGTAAATACCGGCAAGACTTTTGCAAATTTACGCCAGATCTACAATTCACTTATATTAGCCATGTGGTACAAAGAAAAAGTAAAGAAAAGCGTTCTTGGTCAAGCCTATACTAATAAAGAGAAGACTGCTGGTCTTGAAATTGCCTCATCTGAAAAACAAAAAATTTATAATCAGTATTTAGAAGCATTCCGTAAAGGCGCAACTAACGCAATCAAAGAAGAATATGATCCGGCTGAACAAAAAATCGTAGCACGAAAATATTTCTCTGGGGGTATTCTCACTAGTCAATCGAAAAATGAGCCATCAACTGTAAGAGAATATGAAAAGGCAATAGGCGAAACCAAAGACCCCACAGACGTTGCAATGCTTATTGCTCCAGCAGACGTCAAATCTTCTAACGAGGCGATGATGGGAGACATAAAGCCATTTATTTTAACAAATAGCGGGGTACGCCTTTATGTAACGCTTCCATTAACAACCACAACGCTAACAGATTTTTTGGACCGGACACTGAATCAAGTAGATCAACTTTTAGAAGTTTTTGAAAATCGCCTTTCAATATCTAAAGATGAAACAAGCGGGTTAGTTTCGCAGTACAAGGCACAGTCGGAACCTACAGTTATATTTGCGTTAGCGGAATATTTAGGAATGGATACATGGGAAAGTTCCATGGAGCAGCCAGATACTCCAACTACATACGGGCTAAAACTTGGAACTGTTACAAAAGATGAGTTTATGCAGTCAAAATTACCTCTTGCACTTGAATGGTTAAAAAAACAGAGAGAGCTTCTTTTATCCCAAATTGGTTATATTGTATTGCCGAAAGCCGGACAACACTGGGATGATACTGCAAAGTTAGAATTTGTTCGTAAGTTTCTTGCGGCAAATAAGGGAGTTAAAGAAATATCTTATACTGATGGAAAAATTGTATATACTGGAAAAAATCAGCATGAGCAGCAGTTTACAGCAGCCGTAGAATTCACTTATACCGGCATTAAAATTACAGTTTCATACGAAGGAAGAATTGCAGATGAGACCACTAAATATCAGGAAATATATACCTTAGAGCCTGATAATAAAACTCTTGAAAAAAAACAAGAACCGCAAGGTGAAAATCTTCCTAAACCAAGAGAATTAGATGGTAATATTTCTGGTATTGAATTCAGGGCAGGACAATTCGTTATATTTGGTGACGGGATAGATTTATTTAGCAGTTTTGGTGTACGGACAAGCACGAAATCTACTTATCCATTCCTTTCTTTTAGCAATCTAGAAAGACCATATGGGCAAAAAGACCGTCCCGACCAAGCGATGATTATTGAATCAACGAAAAATTTGGAAGAAACAGTAAAAGAGCAGGGATCAGCAATAGCAGCTAGCATTGTCGATAGATGGGCTAAGGATTTCAATTTCTATTTTCCAGCAGCTTCAGGAATACGTGAAAATGGAAAACGTGAGTATCTTTCAGCGTTATATTATTCACGCAAAACCGACCAAATAATTTTGGAATATAAAAAACCTGGATCTGAACCTGTTTATTATAATTTTCAAGGCAAGGTGTTTAATGCATCTAACGATGTTAATGATTTAATATTGCTAGATGATAATTCCCAAGGATTTATTTATAAAAAGCCTGGTGAAATTGATGACGTAAAAGTGCAGGAGCTTAATACGGCTTTACAATTTCAATATTTACCGGAAAAGTTTAAAAGGTTTTCAGGATCAGAACAAAAGGGAACATTAAAACCTATGCAAGGTTTTGTGGTTACGGAAAAATCTAAACAGTTGAAACCTTATTATGATCCTCGCCTTCCTTTTGACGGAGTGGAAGTGCATGCCAAGCCTTCAGCTATAAGTGTATATTTTGAAGCTCTTGCAGAGGGTGGCGCGCTGCTGGAAAAATTAATTGGTAAGTTTCCTCCGGTAAAAGCCACGAAAGCTTCAAAAAATTTAATTCTTGCTGGTTTATTTGTTGATCCGGAAGGTAAAATAGGAGCTATATATTCTGATAAAATTCCTCAAATGGATTTATTAACTATGAATTCACCGCTCAATTCAGATTTGCTTATATTGAATGAAAATGGTGAAACCCGTGAAAGTGGTGATGCAAGGCATTTTTTAATAAAATTAGTAGGAGAAGAGAGCATGTTCAGTAAACGAGTGTTGGTGTTTTCCCGAACGCTGCCTCATGCCATAATGGATTCTAAACTGCCTACAAATGCTTTAGAAGCAGAAATATCAGCTTTTGATTATACTGCAAGAGGTTTGCTCGCGGAAAAAGTTGCTTCACAACTTAGCCGGAGGTGGGGAGCATTAATGCCTGGTATGGAAATTGTCTCGATTAAGCATGGAACTCATTATTTGAGCGAAGTACTGGTTGAGCCAGACAGTAATAATATTTTATTTAGGTATAGCCGTCTTGAAGGCCAAGATCCAAAAGCGGTTCAAGATTTATATTATAATCCCGAACAACCCAGGAGAACGTTGGAAAATAGAGGATATAATT
>JADFYE010000016.1 GCA_015233195.1 Candidatus Omnitrophota bacterium | reverse complement strand
TAAAAAACCGAAGTTGGTAGACGAGGATATTAGTAATATTGATATCAGCGGGATATTAAAAGATTTCAAATAAACAGTACTTTATTTTATGTTAGGTGAGAGTTATCAATTGTGGAGGGTAAAGTCACTATTTTTAACACTATTTATAATTTGCCAAAACTATTACTTTTTTAATAAAGCTAAAGCCTTACTATAATTTTTCTGCGATTCATAGAACAGACCCAGTTTAAGCTGAGTATTAGCAAGCATATTAAGTATGTCTGGATTATTACCATCTCCGATCAACGCCTGTTCTAACAATATATTGGCTTTTTGATAATCACCCCGCATATTAGCCGCAATACCCAGATCATAAAAAGAAGTACTTGTACCAGCAGCGAATACTGCGGTTGCCAGCCCATAGACCAACCCGAAGAAAATTAAATAAATTTTTAATCCACATCTTATGCGCATACTTACTCCTCGCTTAGATATTATTGAAACTGTAAACTAAATTTTTTCCACTTTGCTTTGCTTTTGATAACGCGATATCCGCGGACTGAATCAATTCATACCGGTTGGTGTTATGTTCGGTGCATTTAGCAATACCAATACTGACTGTGACTTTACGTTTCAGAGAAATATCGTCAACTGATCTCTTAATTCTTTCCGCTACCATATTTGCTTCCAACGCATCTGTTTCTGGCAAGATAACCGCGAATTCATCACCAGCATACCGGCACACAATATCAATTTCCCTTACACTTTTAGTTAAAACCTTACTCATCATTTGAAGCAAAGAATCCCCTGCCAGATGCCCAAAAGTATCATTATAAGATTTAAAATTATCCACATCGATCATAAATAAACATAACGGTCTCGACGGGTGCCGCTTTAATCTTAATATTTCATGATCTAATGTTCTGGTAAAATAACGAAAATTATAAATATCAGTTAATGGATCTGTAATAGTAAGATGCTGTAAGTCACGGTATAGTTTCGCATTTTCAATTGCCACAGCTACCTGGCGCACAATCATGCAAAGAATTTTAAGATCAAGATCCGAAAACACGTTGCCCTGATCTGAATTTTTATCAGCGACATTAATAAAACCCATTAAACTACTACCTAATTTAATCGGCACCGACATAAATGATTTCGAATGATAGGATACCCGGTTTTTTCTTGAAAAACGATGATCACTTTCAATATCAAGAACTAAAACTGGTCCAGCTTCCCGTGCAATCAACCCTGAAATAGAATCTGCGGCGATTAATTCTTTACCGGTAACAAATTTGTCTTCAATCCCCTTATGCCCTTTAATACATAATTCACGGGTATCATAATCAACGATTATCACTGAACATTTTTCCGCTTCTAAAACTTCGGTAGTTTTATTGACCACAAAATCAATTAATTTGTCCATATCAAAGATCGTATTAAGATGTTCCTCAATGCTTAACACCTTACGGATCTTTTTTCTTTCCAAAGCGATCTGATCATTTAATTCTTCCAATTTTTTTTCTGCGGCGATCCGCTCGGTAATATCCTGAGCGATGCTTGAGATACCAACAATATTACCAAAAGGATCTTTAATGGGAGAAAGAGTTAAGGCAACTGAGATCATATGCCCGTCTTTATGCAGACGGATTGTTTGATAATGTTTGATCTCCTTGCCTTCTTTTACTTCATCTAATAATTGCTGTTCCATATATAATCTGCCTTCCGGAATAAGAATATAATCAGAATGTCCGACTATTTCCTCCCGGTTATAGCCTAAAAGATGTTCAGCCGCTTTATTCCAGCTTATAACGATATTATTCAAGGTCTTTCCGATAATAGCATCCAAAGAAGAATCAACTATCGCGGCCAATGAAGATTTAATAATTCCCTCTTTTTTGAACCGTAACCCTGATATAGCCGTAACCCATATTATAATTATTGAAGCATGCCATACCTTTTCCACCGAAGGTGACAGCCGCCAGCTTAAGATCAACAAAACCGAAGTTAAACCGGCAAAAAAATAAACATATCTATCTTTAGACGATCGCAGCGCTAAAATAATTACCAAAACATATAAGATACCGCCAGCTGTCCATTGGAACATCAAGTCTGAAATGAAAAAGATAGTTAATAATACCGCGCACCAGATCAGAATGCGGGGATCGGTTGAATGACGCTCACTCATGTTCCCTCGTCCCATGAAATAAATAAACTTTGGCTGCATTAATTATTCAATGCTAATGGCGCCAGCCGGACATCCATCTCTTGCTGTACGACATTTATCTTCTGCTTCTTTAGGCACTTGATCTATTTGAACAGCTGCTTTTTCACCTTCCATTTTAAAAACTTCCGGACAAGCACTAATACAATCTTGACTGCCTACACACAAATTTTTATCAATTTTAGCTTTCATATTTTTCCTCCCTGTTATTAATCCTAACTTATACCGGATCATTTAGCACATCTAACTTGCCCTTTGACTGACTGTAATTTATCAAAAAACCGATCATGTTGAAAATTTGAAATCCATTTCTTTATTATTATCCATCCCATAAAACGGACCAAATCATTCCGCCAGTTTCTGTACCATTTTCTCCAACCCTCCCGAATATCACCTAAAAAGAAAACCAGCCCCGGTAACAATAAAATATTTAACCCAATCTTAAAAAAATATGGGAACTGGTAAAATGAAGACATAATTTGCCGGGCTGAGACCTGCATTTCTTCCGCGCTTAACGGAGCATCCGGTTCAAAAATCGGAAAATTCCCGTCATAATATTCCCAGCCGACTTCCGCAAGAGGATAAATTCTATTTTGATGTTTTAATCTCTCCCGCAATTGCGTTCCAGGCAACGGGATCGGAATCAAAACTTGAATTGTATCAAGCCGCGCCTGTCTAATAAATCGTTGATAACGTTTCACTCTTTCTTGAGCCGTCATCTTAAAAACAACACTTTCTTCTAAGGGATACCCAAAAATAAACATCCCATGCACTAAAAACCCAAATCTATGATAAACTTCGACTAACGATAACATATCTTCCGGATTAATATGTTTGTTCATGGCTTCTAATTCCTCAGCGATCGGAGATTCAAACCCAATAGCCACCGCGTTAATACTCGCTTGCCGCATCGCTAATAATAGTTCTTCATCTTTAGCTTTATCTAATCTTATTTGGGCAGTAAAACTTAATCGTTTATGAATACTTCTTTGATAATCTCGAAGCTGATAACAAAATTTGATAGTATCATCGCGGTGTTGTCCGAATAGATCATCCACAATAAAAAAATGCTTAGCATCCCTGGTTTCAACTAAAAATCTGATCTGTTCAAGCAATCGTTCCGGACACGCCGCCCGAGGCTTTCCTTTAACTGTACAAAATTCACAATCCATACCACAGCCCCGAATACGTTCCACCGGATAAAGATTTATCTTGGCATACCGCACTAAAGAAAAATCCGGCATCGGCATTTTATCAAAATCCTGCAACTGTTCTCTCGAGGGTGTTCTGATCATTTCACCGTTTCTTAAATACACAATGCCTTTTATCTGATCAACATCCTGCTTGCTTTCAATTGCTTTTAATAACTCTTTAATCGTTTCCTCTCCCTCGCCAGTCACAATATAATCAATGCCATTATCAAAAGCTTCCCGCATATTCTCTTCAACAAAATGCTGTCCGCCGCTAACAGTAATCACACCTTTATGTTTATAATAACGCGCTAATTCATAAAGCCGTGGAATCGTACTAGTCAACCCGCCATACAATCCAACTACATCAGCTGGTCTTTGCTGCTGTATAAACTCATGATCGGCTCCAGCAGTTATACTTCGTGGTCCATGCAGACGCAGATTATTTTCATCAATCACTTCAGCGTCCCATTTCTCCATTTTATTAACCGCTGTTGCCACATACACCGGACCTAAAGCTGTAGTCACCGCCGCAATGTTAGAATAAACATTAAACGCCGCAAAAGCTGGAACTACCATCCTGAATCTAAATCTTTTCTTTGAAGGATCAAACATGTTTATGTCCTGTGTTTCCCGAATGCTTTTACACTGCCTCTATTTTGAAAAAAAATACCGTACAATTCTTGTCCTAAACTACGAATGGTCTGTTTCTTCTTTTGACTTATTTTTTTCGCTTTATTTTTCATTTTTTGACTCTTCTGAAAGAAAAACTATTTTTGTTCGACAAGTAACAGAAAATGTTTCCGTTAGAGTCGCGTCTTTATTCTCATTAATAAACAATAAACCGCTTGAAATAAAATAAACTGTAGGCGTCAATTTTTTACACAACACCACGCCTTGATCGCCCTCTTCCGTCCGGCTGTCTAACTGCAGAAAAACATTTTTAAGCATAATCTCCCTCGCTGCAGAGCTTTCTTCTTGAGTGATAAAAATTCGATTAGCCATAATTCAGCTCCTTTGCAAAACCAATTAATTATTTATAGTGATATTATAAAAGGAGGTAAAAACAAAACAATTGTACCGGGGTATAACAATCAAAACTTTTGCTTTAATTAAAAAATCATTAGAATTTTACTCACCTAACAATAGCGACAATTCCACTACATGCTGCTGTTCTTCAATAATTACATGACGAATTTCATGCTCTAAAGTTTCATAAACATATGGAAGCTGCTCTTTATGCTCAATTACCTTTTTATAAATTGTTTTATAAAAATCAATCGCTTCTTCTTCACCGGTTAAATTAACTGTAAGAATTTCCATGCGTTCTTGAGTTTTATGCGTTTTAGCTATTCCCATTGATGGCTCGCCATCAAGATAATTACCAATTAAATTCCGGAACATATCTTCATGTTTAGCCTCATCGGACGCAATCTCTTTTAAACGCGCAATTATCGGTTCAGCATCGATTCCTTTAATCAATTCAGCATGAGCAAGATATTGAATCCGCGCCGCGTGTTCCAACTCCAAAGCCTGATTTAACATTACACTTAATTCATTTTTAATCTCTTCCATATTTATCTCCTTTTTATTTGCTGCCTGAATTCGCATACATTTCTTGAAGCATAACTTCAAGTATTTTATTCCACTTCCCCATTTGTTCTCGAGTCAAAACCTCGCTTAATTTGGAATATAATTCAGCATCTAACGGCTGAGATTGGGCTTGAGTAAGTCCCTCGGTTAATTGCGGTTTTATTTGTTGACGTTTTCGCATGTTGTCAGCAATAATCAGTTTCACCTTAACCAGCTGCTCCGGGACTAAATTTAATTCTGTCTGTACTTTTGCTACAATATTCTCAACAGTCGGCCATTCTTGTCCGTAAGCCGATACTTTTAAAAAACAGAATACGATCAAAAAATATAAAATTGTTTTTCCCAACATAGGATTTTCTCCTTTATAAAGCCGAGAGCATAAAACAAAGGGTTTTATGCTCTCGACTTACTTTCTACTAAACACTTAATCGTAAAACTATTTTGAAACAACTTAATTATTTATGATTATAAACTTTTTTTCCGTCTAGCTGCAAACATACCAGCTAAACCCGAACCTAACAATAACATACTAGCTGGTTCAGGAACTGCATTAGTTGGACCATACATAACTTTTGTAGCTGTGTCAGCTCCAATCAAACTAAATCCACCTTGGGTATACCAAGCTGCATTCGTCTGAACCCAGAGTGTTCCACTGCTCTCTCCATTTAACATAGCATCATCAATATAGCTCCAGCTTACAGTTTGCCCATCAGTGCCTCTTGTTATAACATCAACATGAGGTGTATGTGGGAAAATCGGACCGTCTACATCTGTTGAAAAATTACCATAAAAAGATGCCGTAACCTGAGTGATACTACCTATACCGGTACTATTTACTATGTACTCAAACAACATCCCGGTATCATTTTGCAACACATTCTGTGTTACTGTTCCCGCTATCTGCCCAAAGATCCCGTTAAAAGACGTGGTCAGGGATGTGATAAGCGTTCCTCCTGGCGAAGCTGCTCCGGTAGGTATTTCAGCACCTCCTATTGCAAGCGGTACAGCTTGCGCGGTGCCTGACATAAATGCCAAGAACAAAAGCGCCATTAAAGTCATCAGTGATTTTTTCATTTTGTTTTCCTCCTTTCTTAATTATTTTTACTACAGAACTTCAGTCCTTAAATTTATCGCGCGCCTTTTCCAGTCAGAACCACAAAAACAGTACGCAAAAGGATCCGAAGATCTACCATCAAACACATTTCTCTAATATATAGAAGATCGTACTTCACTTTCTTCCGAACATCTTTGATGGTCTCATCGTACTTAAGCCGCACCTGCGCCAACCCGGTTATTCCAGGCTTCACATTGATCCGTTTTTTATAATCTGCGATCTCGCCACTTAATTTTTCGACGAATACCGGTCTTTCCGGTCTTGGTCCGACTATGCTCATTTCGCCTTTTAAAACATTAAATAATTGAGGAAGTTCATCAATATGCATTTTGCGTATAATTTTTCCACATTTAATTAATCGCGGATCATTCTCCATTGCCCATATTGGTCCGGTATATTTTTCTGCGTCTATTTTCATCGTTCGTATTTTATATATTTGAAATAACTTGCCTTTATACCCAACCCTTTCCTGTTTAAAAAATATCGGTCCGGGAGATACAATTTTAATTAAAATAGCTACTGCTGCCACTATAGGAGCAGCCAACACCATACCGATCAACGCTAAAACAATATCAAAACCTCTTTTCAAACCCAGAAAACTACTTCGGGCAGCATTCACTATCCATCCTAGAACTCCCATAAAAAATACTGCAATAGTACCTACTCCAGAAACTAAAGTTAACTGATCACTATTGCTCTGAGCATGAGATATGCTCGTAAGCAATAACATAGAAAGCATCACATAAGAAAAAATCACCCAATATTTAAAAGTTTTATATTTGCGTTCCCACATATCTCACTCTCCTGTAGCTTTACTTCTTTGACTTGTGGGTGCAGTGTAAAAGAAATACGGAAAGCAATCAATTGTACTGGGGTATAATACTAAAAAATCACTTTTTGATTTTTATATCGACGATAAGAGGAAGATGATCGGACGCGATTTTATCTAAATCAGTTTTTGATACCTCAACATTAGTCACCTCAATATCAGGACTAACAAAAACGTGATCAATTCTACCGAGGGGATAATGACTGAACCAGGTAGCTTTTGGATTATGATCGTCTAGTTCTAACTGAGCATCACGAAGAACTCCCTTAATATTGCGGTGTAATTCTGAATTTGGTAAAGCATTAAAATCTCCGCAAAGAACAACCGGTCCCTGACAAACCGGATGACCTAACCATTCCGGACCAAGTAAAGCTTTGGCTTGACGAATCCCCTCCCTAGGAAAAAATCCAAAATGAGTATTAATCAAATTAATTTTTATTCCTGAAACATTTATCAAAGTCCAAATCGCTCCTCTCGGCTCGACCATAGAATTTTTTATAATACGTGGCAAAGCTCCCGCACGAATTATTTCCATAGGCAACCGGCTTAATACCGCGTTACCATAAGCTTCTTCCTCGACTTGGAAAGAAGGGTGAAAATGATAAAGCATCTCTAATTGTTTAGCAATAATATGCGGCTGATCAAACCCTCCGGTACGTCCCCGCCGTAAATCTAATTCCTGCAGCGCGACAATATCCGGCTCATGCCGTCCGATTATACGCGCAATCCGCTCCGGCGAAATTTTTCCGTCTGTTCCAATACAAGAATGCACATTATAAGTCATAATACGAATCGTCTCAGAGGCAGCTTTATTTTTTTCTGAAATATATATCTCAGCATATTGTTTTAACTCTGCCGGGATTGGACGTTTTAAAAATCGCAATACCGCAAAACGAAGATCCGTTGGTGTTATATAAGTTCTATTCCTTTTTCTTGGAATAATATCAATTGGAAGCATGGCAAATGCATTTGTCTCCTCTGGACTCGGTCCCGCATGAGACCCATCTTCTATAGGAAAAGTTATAGGCATTTTACCCGGTCGAAATCCCATAAAAGTTATATCCCCAGCATACGGGTGTTTACACAGTTTAATTACATCGTCCGTTACTTGCTTTAAAAATGGGTGATCATCACCAAAAACTTTATTTGCGTCCCGCGGCAGAATAAATTCTCCATCTTCCGTCCAACCCTTAACCTGTCCAAGCTCATCCGTTAACATTACAACTGGAATCTTGCCTTTATTTACAAGTGCCTGCGCAAACTGGTACAACAATTCTTTACTCATTCTTTGCGGTAAATAAATATTTCCAGTCGGACCAATAGCAGTAACAATAAGTTTTTTATCTGCAACACTCTTTAAGATCGGTTTTACATCAGTAATTTTATTCTCAATTAAATAACGTCTCAAAAACCGGGCGCGTTCTAACTGTTCACCCTGTTTATCAAAAATTTCCACTTCTGCCAACTTATCAAATTCTTTAAAAATTTCTGCTACCGCGTCTTGAACACTCCGCTTATATTTTATCGCGTAAGATTCCGCTGCTTCTTGCCCATGATCAGAATAAAACCAGACATCATAACTACGATTCGGCGAATGCAAAGCTTTACGATAAATTTTTTCAATAGCTCTATCAATCCCTTTTAACGACCAGTACGCCGACCGCGAAGACGGACCGCGATTATGGGCAAGTTCGTCATAACCTAAAAAATTTAAATGAACAATAGGTAAACCGCGGGCAATATCAATTTTCGCGCCGATCGTAACCAACTCCCTCAACAAAACGCAGATCAAAGCACGCAAATAAATAAACTTAAATTCTTTTTTAAAATTCTCGCCTTTAAAAATCCCACGTCCGAAGTCAAAAATTCCTAAAATTATCTCCCAACCGAACAATACCATCATTCTTACAAAAGATGGAAGATGCGTTACAGCCAAAATTACAAAACCAATTGGATTAATATCTTTCCAAATTTGATCCCAGCCTAATGATGTCGCACAAAAATGCGATTCTTTTGCACCACCCGAATAAATATTCGAATATGAACTTCCTCCTTCTAAAAGCCCTGCTCCTTGAGCTGCTAAACGCTGTTCCATCGCTAGCACTGCTTCACTATCATACATTCTAAAAATCTTATCAGTTTCCTGATCCCAAAATGCGAAGGCCGGAACACTTTGTTGAATGCCATAAAATAATTCACCTTGAACTGATGGAGTACTGGAAGGCAAACCGGAATATTGCGAATAAAGCTGATAATATTTTTTCTGCGAAAGACCTTTAAGAAAAGGCATTTTTCTATTTGCAAAAGCCTTATTTAACTGCGGTAAGGATAACCCGTCAATCTGAATTAAAATAAGACCAGGTTCTGTCTCTGCCCCTTTTACTAAAGGAAGGCGTAAAAGCCGCGCTGACCATTCACTTAAAGACAATAATCTAGGCAAATTAATAAATAATTTTTTAGGCTTCTTTGCAATTATTTGTTTTAATTGAGTTGTATCAACTATAGCAGCACCACCGGCCTGCAGCATATTTTTAAACATGTCCCATTCACTTTTAAGACGATCTACCAGCGAAAGCCACGCGCTATTTTTCCGATCAGGTGAAATATATTCTGTAACCTGAACATCCTGCTATCTTTTAAGCATTTTTTTGGCAGAAACATCCGCCCCAAATTCCTTGGTTGTAGCTTGAGCATTCTGTTTCATTTTTTGAAATTCTATTTCCGGCTGAGTCAAACACCATGCAAGCGCCTCTAAAAAATTATTTTGACTTTCCTGAAAAATTAAACGGCCATTATAACCATCTTTAACCACTTCCCTCACCCCAGGAGCGTCTATAGCTACCACTGGAACGCCTGCAGCCATTGCTTCAACCAAAACAATTCCCTGCGTTTCACTTAAAGAAGCAAACGCGAAAATATTCATCGCGTAATAACAATCAACCAGATCCTGACCATGCAATGATCCCGCTAAATGCAATCTGCGTCCAACGCCTTGCTCATCAAAAATTTTTTTAATCTCATCCTTAAGCGGACCGTCTCCACCTACCAAAAAATGCGCTTTCATATCTTTTTTAAAATAATCAACTACACTCCGGCTCAAAAACTCCAAATTTTTTTCTCTTGCCAATCGACCGACATAACCAATAACCGGAACATTAAAAGGAATGCCTAAACGTTTACGGATAACGTTCCCGTCTCCTTTAGAAAATCTTTGCAGATCCACCCCCGTCGGGATAACTTCCATTGCAGTCTTAACCCCGCGCTCCAAAAGTATAGCGCGGATACTTTCACAAGGCACGATAACCTGATTAGCCAAGTTAGCGTAACCAGCAAAAAGTTCTATAATAAAATTTTTGACCCCTTCATTTTGAACCGGCAAATAATGCATATGCTGTTCAAACATGGTGTGATAAGTAAACACTAATGGTATATGAAACTGACTGCTCAGCCGTAAGGCAATATCTCCGATCCAAAAAGGATGATGACAATGAATAATATCCGGTTTAAAAGTTTTCATAAGTTCAGGTAAAAGACTCGACATTGGTAAGGCCATTGAAAAATCAGAATGGTTAACATTTTGAATCGCGCGTAAACGTATTACATTTACTTCATCAGGTGGTGCGCCCTCACATTCAGGAGCTACGATCATAACTTCATGCCCCAGCTTTTCAAATTCAGCAGTGAACGAACGGATCGATTCCTCTATTCCTCCGACCATAGGCGCGTAAGTGTTGGTCATCATCAGAATCTTCATTTTTTCTCCTGCAATTCCACAAAATTCGATTGCGGCGTAGCTGTTACCTTCAAAAACCCAGGTATTTGAATTTCGATCAGCGGTTCTTTAGTAAACCATTTACCGTTCCATTCAACCCTAAGTTTTAGCCCCTGCGGTTTTATAGATATTTCAATATCCCCAAAACTTGTCAGTGCTGGACCAAACGCGATGGTTTGTTTTTTATCAAGCCAAACCCGAGGAATCCCCGAACATAAAATCAACCGTTCTTTTTCTTCTCTGACAAAACAATTTCTAATCATCAACACCCATTCTGCAGCAGCCCAAACATGCTGACCGTCGCCCATACATCCGCCTAACGTCCGAGGATGAATCGCTTCCGGCCATTGTCCAGTTGATGTAGCAAGCTTTGCCACCGCAGTCATTAAATCAAAATACCGAGGATCTCCGGCACGTAAAAGAACTTGAGCTATATGCAAAGTCAAATAAGGATTAATTCCGGAATGAGTCATATCATGAAAAAATCCACCGTGTACTAAACATTTTTTCATTAAAAAATCAACCGTACCTAAAATTCCGGCATCATCTTTTTCAAAAATTCTAAGCGGATAACTTGCAGCTAAAGAACCAATTGCTCCGGTATCTAAACGGCGGTACGGCGAAGCTGGGATCGCTGTTTTTCCTAACCGTTTAGCAGCTATTTCAATGCTCCGTTCAACACACGCTGATAATTCTTCAGCTTCTTTTTCAAAATTAATAGCTGTATTGTCATCATTTTCTATTCTGGAAAAAAATGCCGCTGCCTTTAATCCGCTTATAGACCAAAAATCATCCCAATAATAGAAATCATTCGGACCTAAATGCTCAGCGCTGAATCCCGCAGGCATTAATCCGGCATGATCGAATTTAATATCAGATGCTAAGCGTTTTTTTTGTATCCATTTTCCCGCTTTTTTCATAGAATCTTTCCAAGCTTTAGACGGGACTTGCCCGGTCATTTCACAATACTGTCGCGTGATCCATAAAGCCTCGCCGTTAGAGTCCCACTCACCTTCCTGAGAAAGAAAATAACCTTGAATAGACTGACGAGCACGAAAACAATCCAAAGCTCGGGCAACCCGATCCTTTAACCCGACACATAATAAAGCATATAAAATAAACGCCGCATCCCTAAACCAAAACCTATGGTAAATATATGGACCAGGATACACCTCTTTAGGCGAGTGTAAAACCATGGTACGAATAGCCGCTTCATAAAGAAAAAGAAAATGCTCATCCGGGATTTGCAAAGAACAAGCGCCTTCCCGGCTTTTCGTCCACGCGAGTTGTGATGTATGCTGATCGTCTGAATAAGCGGGTTTTTCATTTTTATTCTTAGTTAAAGGTATCCACGCTGTTATTTCCTGAGGAATATCTGCTTCCAAATTATATACTGCTGCTGCCGACGCCATACCTACCTTGCAAAAAACTTCTTTCTTATCTTCAGGTAATGACAAACCTGACTTTCCGGCTAATAAATTACTATATACATCCCCACGATTATAATATGAAAATTCCCATTGATCCGGAGGAGCATTAAAATTCACCACATCTTTTCGATTCACCAGCCAGCCCATCCGATTTTCAAGCAAAGCAATATCATTTATAAAACTTACGCCTTCAGGATTATACGGTCGCAAAGAAACAACTAATCTTGCGGATTGACGCGCGGATCCTTCGACTTGAATTTGGCAAACCGGAGATTGCGCAGAGCCAATCACTTGAACCTTAGTTATAAGTTTTAATTTATCCAGAACTGATTCTGTAATAACAGATAGCTGACCATCCATAATTAATTTCTGTGAAACTACTGATAGACGAGAAGGAATTAATGGTTTGCCGTCTTTAGGAATTATCCAGACGTCTATTGACCAGCCGTCATAACACGGTGTAACCAAGCCGCGCGGGTCAACAATAGAATATTCACTACTGTCTGGAACGCCCAGAGCCGTCCAATTTCGATGAGTAAGATTAATCTGCGTCAATGAAAACGCCCGCGGAATAAACGCGTCATTTTTAGGATTATACTGACATTCCACCCAATACGGCCAAACCCAATCTAAATTATGTTGGATCGCCAAACTATTTATCAACCCCCGAGCATGTAAAACCACGCCGGAACGTAACAATTCCGTCGGAGCAGTCACTTCCGCCGGCTGCGCGAAATTCTCTAACTGAGCAAAAATTTTTATCGGATCCAAAAATCCTTGCCGCTCTGCAGCATGCTTTAAAATAAATTTCCAAGGGAACCATTTCACCCACATATAACCTCATTTTTTAATTTATTTCTAAAAACCCAAAATTTAAAACTAACAAACGAAAATATACTGGTTATTACGGTAGCAATAACTAAAGCTATAAAAACCGCACCCGGTCGCAAATTAAGAACGATATGATTAGTTAAAACATTAACGCCTAAAGCCAAAAAATTAACCAAAAAATATCTACTAACTTCAGCTACCGATGGATGGTTGTATTTAAAAGTCCAATATTTATTGATCAAATACCCGACGATACTTGCGCAAATAAAAGAAACGCCTTTGGACACAATAAAAGAAAAAAAGTGTATCAAAAAATAATATACAATAAAATCTGTCGCTACCACAAAAGGTCCGGCTAATAAAAACCAGATTATTTCTCTTTTAGTATTCATATTATTTTAAAAATATATTTTCTTTGTTTGAATAATTTCCTTAAATTTTATTGCCGACTCACGAACCGTCCGCTCCTGAGTTTTATAATCAACTGCAATCAACCCGAACCTAGGAACAAACCCCTCCGCCCATTCATAATTATCCAGCAATGACCAATAAAGATAACCTATAACCGGAACTCCTTCTTTCATAGCCTGAGCTACAGCTTTAATATGCGCTATAATAAACCCCGAACGTTCAAAATCATCATTGGTAGCCAGCCCATTTTCTGAAATTAAAATTGGCAGCTTATACCTCGAGAAATCTTTAAGCAACGTACACAATCCTTTTGGATAAATATCCCATGACAAAAAATTATCTTTACCAGTATGCCGGTTCTGCGCCGCTGTTATCATACACTCTTGACCTAAAATTCCCGGAAATCCAAATCCGTTATGAAGCACAAAATCCCTCGTATAATAATTCAAACCAATAAAATCCAAAGTTTTGGCTTGTGATAAATGAATATTAAAAAGTCCAATACAATACGCATGTCCCCGGACCAAAGCTTGCACAAACAAATGATTAAACATCCAATGCCGAAACCTCGCCGCTATCCTATCCCTTAAAGTAGTATCTAAACACGCTCTGAATATAATAACGCTTTGGGCGATCCCGACCAAAGGAGTCTTCCAACCCTTCTTAACATATATATCTTTAATTTTCTCATACGCCATTACATGTCCGCGCAGTAAATTCTCAAAAACATTGATAGCGTCTTTTGATGACCTCATACCCGGCGGCCAATCCGCGCTCATATAACCCTTATACGCATAAACGACCGGCTCATTTAACGTCATCCAATAATGAACATCTGCGCCTAAAACTTCCACAACTTTCTCGACGTACCCGGCGAATAATTCCGGTGCCTTTTCTGAATTCCACCCGCCCTGATGAGCCAGCCATAAAGGAAGTGTAAAATGATTTAATGTTACAATCGGTTCTAAACCTTTTGACTTAAGAGAACGGATAACTTGAGCATAATGATCCAGCGCCGTACTATCCCATATACCTTCTTGTGGCTCAATACGGCTCCATTCAATCGAAAAACGGTGCGCGTTATGCCCTAAACTTTGAGCAAGCTTAAAATCTTCTTCATAACGATTCCACTGATCACAAGCCTGTCCGGAACGAGCATGGGGAAGCCGGATTTGTTCCCACTCCCACCAATCATTATTTGTATTATTGCCTTCAACTTGATGAGAGGATGTTGCGGCTCCCCATAAAAAATTTTGGGGAAATGTAAATTCTCGAGGCGCGGATGCGGTTATTTTTTTATTAGTGCTAACACACCCCGCGCCCATAGATACCAACAGAAAAAAAATAAAACTGCCAATATATCTGCATCTCACTATTTCTTACCTGTTAAAAAATACATTAGCATGCAGATACAATCTTTCGGTTGGGCATGCGCATCCTGACCTTTAACTGTCCGCTTAAAGAATTAGCAGCTTGTCTTTTTGCTGACGATATTTTGTTGCCGCCTTGAGTTTTCTTTTCCATATTATTCCCCTTTCTTTTAAATAGCTAATACCCTAATAATGACTGCCATTATCAGTCGTAGTTGTCGTAGTTGTAGTAGTGGTTGTACTAATAAGTTGAGGCGAATAACGGGTAATGGAACGCGCCCATTGTTTCCCGTCTTTCAACACATATTCAACCTTTACTACATCACCCGACTTAAGCTCTAATTGAACTGGCTTAGTACTCGGGCTTTGCATAACCTTAATTTCTTTAGGGTCAAAAATATAATACGACATATTACTTTCGCCCTCTTCACCAGCTCCGGGTTTTTCTGATAAAGTAAATGTTCCAGCTGTTGTATCTATAACCTCGACCCTGCCATAAGCCACTTGAAATTCTGAAGTAGGACTTGGTTCAGTAGTGATCTTTTGAACGATCTTTTCTTCTTTACCATAGATCGCGTCAACTACAACATGTTGACCAGGCTGTAAATCCTTAATTGAGAGAAACTTATTATCCGCCGGATTTGTTACCCGCGTTTCATTCTCATTAATTCTGTACTCTACTATTTCTCCCTCTTTTGGAGCTTTATCATGTTTAAGCTGTAGTTTACCAACCTTTGTATCTATCCAGGTAATTTCACCAGGGATATGATGCACATACTCGGTCTGGGCGATGCATATAGAAAGCCCAGTAAATAAAACTACAGCCGTAAACATGATTATCATTTTTAGATAATTTACATTCATATAACACTCTTTTCTTTTGTATTAAAACTTCGTCTTAACTTGTCCTTCACCTTTGTCCTGAGCTTTGTCAGCTGCGCTAACTTGCTGACCTTTATGCTCAGGATATAAAACCGTCCCACAACCAGCCAAATAAAAAATTATGGTAAAGCTGATTAAAACATTTACACTTCTAATTACGCTTTTGACCATAAGTTTCCTTTTATTTATTTAAATAAAACCCAACATGCTTTTTTAATAAAGCTACCTGGTTATATTGTATTGCCGGCAAAACTTTATCAAAAGCAACCATCATCTCGTCAGTAGATTGTAATTTTGAGATAGTCATGTTATTTTGATCCAGCCTTACTTCATAACCGGTTTCATCTTTAATAATTTTCTCGATACTTGCTTTAGTGATGTGTTTAGGATCAAATTTTACCTGTTTAATATTTTTCATATCTACAGAACTCCTAAATACACCACCCGGAAGATAAATCGTTCCATTATTAAAATCAACCGCGTAAGCAATTACACCTGGGATAAGAAAAAACAATAAACCAATTCCGTCTAAAACAGCAACCCCTACATCAATGCGCCCGCTTCTTTGACCTTTACGCTCTGGGTATAGAATAGTTCCGCAACCCGTTAACTGAAAAATTAAAGCCGCGCTGATAACAACATTTAATAATTTTTTTAACATATTGCCTCCTAATTTATCTTATGCTTATCTGATTAATATTACCTAAAACACCAAATGCTTGAAGTAACCAAACGATTACCACAATCAGCACCAGGACATTCAAGACCTGCTTGATCTTTGCGTCCATTGGTATATAGGTATTGACTAACCACAAAATTACACCCACTACAACTAAAGTAATAATTACTGAAATTAAAGACATTTTACCCTCCTCATTTTTTTATTATTGCATTATCAAAAATAAAACCTATTGGCTGAATCTACTTTAAATTGACTTTTCGCCACTTAAATCCTAATAACCCCAATCCTAAAAGTGATAAAGTCGCAGGTTCAGGTACCGTCGGCACAGCAGTAACTGGTGTAATGCCACCGTTTTCATCAAACTCCAGACCGCCATTAAAACCAAGCCTATTATCAATGAGGTTAGTATCCATTGTAACTGCGCCAATTCGAGCTAAAGCCCTGCCTAACACATCAACATTCGTACCTAAGGTAATACTTTGATCTGCCAGAATATTACCTAAAAACGAAGTATCTGAACCCAAAGTAACTGGACTACCAACCTGCCAGAATATACCATTATTCAGACCTGGATTAAGCAATACCACTGATGAAGAAGCTGCTGTTGTAAGTGTGGTCCCAATCTGAAAAACCCAGTATGCATTATCATGACCCTGAGCATCAAGATTAAGTATTCCAGTCAACTGAGCCGAAGACGCATAATTATACACGCCTGGTGTAAGCGTGCGTCCGCCTAGATCTCCAGTTAAATTATTAGTTGCAGGCATACCTGCCAAACCATTATAGGCATTAGTAAGATCTCCCTGCGCCGACTGCGCGATTGCGTCCGTCTGATGTACAGTTCCAGTCTGATTAAGAGACTCATAACCCGTTATAGAGCTGCCGCCCCAAACTCCAATATCGCCATATACATTACTTATGCCAGTATTGGTAACTTCAGACCCGGCGAGAACTGCAAAACTATCTGATGAATTTAATATTGAAGCAAACCCTGCAGTAGGACTGCTAAGAACTGCGGCGAATGCCACAAGCGATAACATAATAAAATATTTAATTTTCATGTGAACTTCCCAACTTTCTCAACCTGCTATTTTTTTAACAAAGACTCATCCACAGTCATATTATTGACCACACTGGTTACACCTTTTACATCACTGGCAACTTTAGTAGCCATATCTTTTCCCGCGCCGCTGCTGGCTACACCACTTAGAGTGACCACGCCGTCTTTAGTCTCTACTCCGGTTTTAAAAGCGCTGGTCGAATGATGCGTCAAAAACGCTATTTTCACCTGAGCCGTAATCGACGCGTCATCAATTTTCTCACCCATAGTCTCTTTACCTTCTTTTACTTCTTTAGGTGTTGCCGCAATGGTCATTTCATTTTTTACATCTTTAACATTTTTAATGTCTTTAGCATATTCACTAGTCAAATCCTTTTGCGCCTGACTATTAGCTTCACCTTTTAACGTTACAATACCATCAGTTACTGATACTTTAGTATTCAAGCCACTCACATTCCTATTATAGAGAAGCGAATATTTCACTTGCATACCAATCCAAATATCAGAACTTTCATTCGGAAGCTCACCTTTGAATTCTAATTTATTATCCACACTTTTTACACCCGGCAAGCTCGCCACAGTCTCTTGAGCTAAAGCTTTATGCGAATCTTCCTTAACACTTCCAGTTAACATAACCACGCCGTCCATAGACATAATATTAATACTATCGTCTTTGAGATACGTTTTAAAAACGTAAGAATCTTTCGCGGAAGCTTCAATACGCTGATCCATTTCAGAAGCAATCGCGTATACACTAGTAAATAAAACTGCAGCTGTAACCGCGACCATTATTTTTAAATAATTTAAATTCATATAACACCTCTTTCTTTATATTCTTAATTTCGAAATACTACATACTGCTGGTTCTTCCAAAAATAAAAGAAACAATAGCCAGCACCAAAAAAACAAAAAATAAAATCTTAGCAATATCAATAGCTGAACCCGCGATACTCGTAAATCCAAGAACTGCGGCGATGATCGCGATAATAAAAAATGTAGCTGCCCAATGTAACATAATGCCTCCTTAGTTATTAAATCCTACCGATTTTGAATTGCATCACCTGCATTTGATATATCTTTTCCCGCGCCTCTAAACATATTGCAACCCAAAACTGATGTAGTTAGAAACAGCGCCGCAATTATTAACCAAAACATGTTTTTCATATCATCTCCTTAATAAACTTTATTAATCAAATTTACCAAATCATTATCTTCAAATGGTTTTTGAAGAAAACCCATTGCCCCAGTTTTTAAAGCCCGCTCCATTAACCCTCCATTTTTATCCGCCGTAATAACAATCACTTTACGTTTTATACCTGCATAAATACGCTGCAAAGCAGTCCATCCGCTTAATCCCGGCATATGAATATCCAAAATCAGCAACCCTGAATCATTAACCGATACCATACTAAAAAATTCTTCCGCCGAAGAAAACGTCTGAGTTTGAAACCCAAAAGTACTAAGCAAAAGCCCTAAAGATCGGCGTACAGATTCATCATCGTCAACAATATAAATTTGCTTTTTTGCCATTATCATGTGTCAGTCTTTTTTTCATGTAATGATTATTATAGGCAGGATCAAAAACAAAACAATTATACTGGGGTATAACAGCGGTTATTTTTGGGCGGGGATGATTTTGGCTTTTTCAGCCAGACGAATTAATTCAGTCACATTTTTAGCTCGCAGCTTTTGCATAACCCGGCTGCGATGCACCTTAACAGTTTGCAGAACAATGCCGCGTTTATAAGCAATTTGTTTATTCGCCATACCACTAGCTACTAAACGAAAAACTTCCAATTCCGTCGGAGATAGAGTTTTAATAAACTCAGCAATTTTTGTTAATTCCGCTTGTTCTTTATTTTGGATTTTATTTTTAGCAATAGCCCGATCAATGGCTGCTAATAACTCTTTATCTGTAAAAGGTTTTGCTAAAAAATCAACCGCGCCGCCTCTCATAGCTTTAACACTCATCGGGATACTACCGTGACCGGTAATAAAAACTATCGGAATAAAAAGCTGCTGCGCCAACATCGGCTCTTGCATAGCAAATCCATTAATATCCGGCAGCTCAACATCCAATACCAAACAAGATGCTCTTTTAAAATGTTTAAAAGTCAAAAAATCTTTTGCTCGATTAAATGTCTCAACCTCAAACCCATGTGATTTTAACAATAAAGATAATGCTCTGCATACCGAGACATCATCGTCTACAACATAAATAATTGGCTTACTCATACCTGCTCCTTATGACCACTCCTTTACCCCCCCCCCGACGGGAATTGTAAAATAAAAAATTGCTCCGCCCTCAGGATTATTTTTTACTTCCAACCTGCCGCCATGCGCTTCAATAATCGAACGGCTAATAGATAATCCCATACCCAAACCATCAGGTTTGCTGGTAAAAAAATGCGAGAATAATTTTTTCATATTTTCCTTAGGAATGCCGCAGCCTGAATCCTTAACTTCCACAATTATCTCTTCAGATCCGTTTAAAGAAGTACGGATAGACAATTCCCGAAACTCATCTCTGCCCTCCATAGCATCTAAACTATTACTGATGAGATTCAATAAAACTTGCTGCAATTGTATTCGATCACCGTTAATGTTCGGAAGTTTTGGCTCCAATGCGATTTTAATGACTTTATTCCGCACCGTCACATCCGTAGCCATCAGCTCGATAGTTTCATTAATCAGCTTGTTAATATCGATCGGTTTAACTTCAGGGTCGCTTTTCTTAAGCAAAGAACGTAACCGTCGTATAACCTCTGCTGCTCGTTGATCATCATTAATTATATATTGTAAAATTTCTTGAAGTTGAGAATCTTTTCCTTCCAGCATACGATAAGCAGCCTGAGCGTACGAAAGAATAGAGGTTAGAGGCTGGCTGATCTCATGCGCTAAAGACGAAACAAATTCCGCGAGTTTGCCTACCCGTGTTACATGTAACAATTCTTCACGCTGTTCCTTGATCTCAAAATCTTTCCGGCGCATCAAAGTAACATCAGTTTGAATACCGACATAATGAGTAACTACACCGTTAACATCCCGCACACAAGAAATCCTCAAATAATTCCAGAATTTATCACCATTTTTTCTGAAATTTAGCATCTCACCCTGAAACGACTCATCTTTTTGTAAAGTATTTTTTATTTCTTCAGCGATCCTCAGATCAGCGATATCAGCGTAAAGTAAAAAATAATTTTTTCCAATGATATCCTTCCTAGAATATCCAACCATGGTCTGGAAAGCTTGGTTTGAATAAATAACCGAAAAATCTTTATTTTTAACATCAATAATAAAAATACCGTCAGTGGCAGCATCCATTGCTTTAGTGCGAATATGGATCTGCGCTTCAGCACGCTGTTCTTTATCTGCCCACTGTTTTATTTGAACATTTTTAACCTTTAAAGCATCAGCTTGAGAATTAACTGTATTACTAAGTTCATTATGCGTTTTACCTCGGGCTGATTCTTGCCGTTTAATCCGCAACTGATCACTAATATTTGAAATAATTGAGCCTTTATCCAACATTTGACGCGCTCGTTTTTTTGAAACAACTATTTTCTTTTTCATGCTGTCCGTTGATTGAAAGTAAAAAATCGATATATCATTATAGTCTATATAAAAACCAGCGGTGATTTATTATGGAACGATACTAATCAAATCAACCAACGCCTGACAATTAAAAGGTTTCTGCAAAAATCCCAAAGCTCCGGCTTTTAAAGCCCGGTCAGCCGCATTTTCATGTTTATCTGCAGAAATAAAAATAACCGGTCGTTTCGACCCTGAATCTAAAAGCCTCTTATGCGCCGCCCACCCATCTATACCCGGCATATGAATATCAATGAGCAAACAACCCGGATCATTATTGGATACTGAATCAAAAAAACTTTGCGCGGAAGTAAAAGTTCTTACTTCAAAATTAAAAGTAGTTAAAAGAATTTTAATCGCGCGACCTACTGACTCGTTATCATCCACAATATAAATAATTTTTTTATCTAAAAACATTAAGTTCTTTCCCCCAATTATAAAAATAGGCATGAACAATGGTTAAAATTCTAATTGTAATTGCGTCCTATTATCGTACTAAAAAATTTAAAAGCTATTATACCTTGGTATAATGCTCTATCCTTGTTACCTGCGTGGCGGTTGAACAACAATATAAGCCCCATCAGGCAATTGCCGATAATACACAACGTTATCATAATAGTAAGGCGTATTATCAATAATAATAGTAGTATGATTTGGCGGTAATGACTCGACCAACGCTCCAATCACTAAAGTAGAAACAACAAATTCCCATCCAAACCAACCCCGCCTAAACCACCTGCCGTCGCGGTAATGATACCGATCTTGACGATTATGGCTCCAACGATCTTCATGTCTGTTTTCCCGGATGTCTCCACGATTATCCCCACTATTATCTCTTCGAACATCTCCACGAACATCTCCCCTATTATCTTCTTTCCGATCTCCTCTATTATCATCTTCCCGTGCAAACGCGCATGAACATAACAGTGACACACCTAAAATAACAACCAAAACTGATTTAAATTTAAAAGTTGCTCTTAACATTTTCTCTCCTTTTTAATTAATATAATTTACGGGATTACTTTATATGGCGCGAAAAAATTAATCAATTGTACCGCGGTATAATATAGAGAAGCATTAAAGCGACCCCAAAATATTTTCTTGAAAATATTTAAACAATCTTTATTATACTTTGGTACAATTGATAAAATTTTACTTTTACATAGAATAGCAATATGCCTAAAATAAAAAAATTAATAAAAGGAGAAAAAACACATGAACAAACTTACCCGCCTCATCTTATTTATCGGGATTACCCTGATAGCGCTAACCTCAAGCGCTCAGGCGTCATTTTCAGTTAATTGGGGAAAAAGTTTAGATAACGGTCTATATGGTTATCAACAACTCGGGGCTTGGATGGTCAGTAATGGTTATTCTGCCAACCAAACTGCGGCAGAAAATTTCGCTAAAACCGGTTATATCGGTTATAGCGGTTCAACTGCTGATCCTTTTTCTTGGGCAGGCAATCAAACTGCAACTGTAAGAATCGTCTCAGAAGCTTCTATGTTCCAAAACTTTAATATACTAGGTTATTATTCCGGAGCTCCTGGTGATAATACTCAACTTTTAGGCGGAATGCAAAATGGACCAGTTTCATTCTCATCAACCGATCCATTCGGTTTTTATATCCACACTCCACAGCAAAACACCTGGTATTCAGATCGTTTCGCGAATATTAACAATGACCCTCACGCGTTAATTTATCAATTACAACCTAATAGATATTTAATAGCTTGGGAAGATGTGAATTTACTCTCAGCAGACCGTGATTACAATGATATGTATATTTTAGTCGATACAAAAGATAATAATGTAGTTCCTGAACCAATGACAATGGCGCTTTTCTCGATGGGAAGCGGCGCGTTATGGTTTTTGAAAAGAAGAAAAGTATAATTTAAATAAAACAGGCAGTCCAGTATTTGGGCTGCCTGTTTTTTTATTACCCAATCGCCAAAGAGCCAGTCTCTTCTGTTCTTATCCGAATACATTCCTGCAGATCTAAAACAAAAATTTTACCATCACCTGTAGCGCCAGTCTTAGCCCCTTTGACTATAGCTTTAACTGTGCAATCCAGAAAATTATCATTTACCGCGATTTCTAAACGGATCTTACGCAAAAGGTTGCCGGTCTCTTTAACCCCGCGATAAACTTCAGTAATACCTTTTTGCCGTCCATGACCTAAAACTTCACTGACAGTTATAAGATTAACTTCTACATTATATAATTCTTTTTTTACTTGTTCCAACCGGTGCGGCTGAATAATTGCTATAACTAATTTCATATATCTCTCCTATTAATATATTTTAAACTGGTCACGAAATATCGTGACCCTACGAAAAAATCTTATTCAATAATTGTGTAAGCTCGTTCCCGATGCTGAGTCAAATCCAATCCGATGAACTCTTCATTCTCCTTAACTCTAACACCCCAGAAAATATCAATAAATTTATAAATTATCCAAGTTGCTGATGCTGTATATAAAACCACCACACCCACGCCCAATAACTGAATTAATAATTGGTGAACGTCCCCGCCAAAAAATAATCCGTCAGCGCCTGCGGAATTAATTGACTTTGACGCAAATAAACCAACCATAATCGTACCTAATATCCCGCCGATGCCATGCACGCCAAACGCATCTAAAGTATCATCATAATTAAACCTCGGCTTTATCAAAGCTACCCCTATAAAACATACTATGCTCGCAAGCAACCCAATTGCTAAAGCTGACATCGGACTTACAAAACCAGCGCCCGGTGTAACTGTGGCTAACCCAGCAATCATCCCCGTCATGATCCCGAACACCGTCGGTTTTCCGTTCCGTATCCATTCTAATATCGCCCAGCTTAAGCCCGCTGCTGCTGCTGCCATATTAGTAGTTATAAAAGCATTTACTGCAACACCATTGGCGGCTAAAGCACTGCCTGCGTTAAAACCAAACCAACCAAACCATAATAAACCTGTTCCAATTGCCACAAAAGGTAAATTATGCGGCGAAGGAGTATGCTCGAGTTCCTTTCGTTTTCCAATAATAACTGCTGTGATCAAAGCAGCAATACCTGCAGTAGTATGGACCACAATCCCGCCTGCAAAATCCAAAACTCCCAATTGTTTCAACCATCCGCCGCTACCCCAAACCCAATGACATACCGGCGCGTAAACAAATGTCGCCCATAATAAAGTGAAAACAATAAAAGACGAAAATTTCATGCGTTCAGCAAACGCACCTACGATCAAAGCCGGAGTAATTACTGCAAACATCGCCTGAAATATCATGAACGCTTGGTGCGGAATAGTTGAAGAATAAGCAGCGTAAGGTTCCATTCCCACGCCATTAAGACCAGCCCAAGCAAACCCGCCCCAAAATCCATTGCTCGGCGCAAAAGATAAACTATAACCAAACAACATCCATTGCACGCTCAATAAACATAAAGCGAAGAAACATTGCATCAGCACACTCAAAACATTTTTACGTCTTACCATACCTCCGTAAAACAATGCCAGCCCCGGCGTCATTAACATAACTAATGCCGCACAGAGAAGTACAAATACTGTATCTGCCGAATTAATCATACTGCTCCTTTCATGGTTAAATAAAAAAAAGGCGTCCTCATAAGCATAAAAATACTTATGAAAACGCCTCATTGCGTTTCAATTAAATGCACTTCTTTGTGCAAATAAAAAAACGTTTCCAAAAACCGCGCAGCCCAATTAGACTTGCACAAATTTTCAGAAACGCTTCATTGCGTTATATATTTACCAGCACATCAATGCGCCAGCAATTTAACTTTCTGAATTATACCTAAATTTTCAAATCACACAACAAAAATTTTAACCGGCTCCGCAGATGCGTCATCTGCGCCACATAACGCAGATGACGCATCTGCGGAGCCGGTTATTTTAGTTCAACTAATACTGCTGCTAAATAGCTTTCTGGAACCAACCCAGTACCTATGAAATCTTTATCCTGCTTTAAATATTTTATATTTTTAATTCCTGCTGCTAATTTTGCATCTACAACCATAAATTCCAAATCTTTTGCTGTCATCTCACTAAAATTAACTGCCGCGAATAATACTCCTCCAGGATTCAGCACTTTTACTGCTAACTTA
Source organism: Candidatus Omnitrophota bacterium (assembly GCA_015233195.1). GTDB lineage: Bacteria > Omnitrophota > Gorgyraeia > Zapsychrales > Zapsychraceae > JADFYE01. Next base: position 18,891 of record JADFYE010000016.1, on the reverse strand, counting down.
ATCAGGCAAGCCATATCTTTCTTCACACTAAAAGTTTTACCATCACAACGGCTAAACGACGGAGGATCTAAAATTATAAGATCAAACCGATTTTCTTTTTTAACTGCTTTTGTCAAATATTCAACTGCATCCGCCTTAATAAATTCATTCGGCTCAGAAACAATATTATTTAACTCATAATTTTTTCGACCCCGATCCAAACATTTTTTACTGACATCGACATTTATCACACTTACCGCACCTGCTGCCCGGCAATAAACTCCGAACGAACAAGTATAAGCAAAACAATTCAACACTTTACGACCACGAGCTAATTCAGCTACTGTCTTACGATTATGCCGCATATCTAAAAACAAACCGGTATTTAAAGTATCATTAAGATCAACTTCAAATTTCAACCCCTGCTCTTCGACCACAGTTTTAGAAGTATCGACTTCAATCCAAACTTCGCGCTTAATATCATCTGACTGCGACGATGCAGACGAACCGCGATCCTTAACCACAAAATATTTTCCACCCAATTCTTTAACCAATTCGATAAGCACTACTTTTTCTTTAAACCAGCGGCGGTCAAATATCTGGGCAACAAAATACTGATCATACTGCTCCAGCACCAAACCATCCAGCTTATCCCCGACGCCATTAACCAAACGGATAGCATTTGTATAAGCCCTAAAAGACTCACGCTTCTTAACCGCGGATTTTAATAAATCAACTATGCTCATCTAATATTTATTAACTCAATTTTTAGTAACGGCAAGTCTTCTTTTATGGTCTTCCAAACAACCCGGGGCTTAATACCAAAATACTCATGAATTAATTTATCTCTCATGCCTGCCATTTCTTTCCACGGAATACTTTTATGCTTTGATTTAATATCAGACGGTATTTTCTTGACAGCCTCACCAATTATCTCCAGACCGCGTATTACCGCAAACACAGTTTTATCATCTTTTTCAAATTTTTCAAACGCCATCCCTTTAACAAAATTTTCAATTTTTTCTATAGATGAAATAATATCCTCGACATAATCTTTATATTGACGAATCATACGTAAACAACCTCTCGCATAACTACTTTTCCAATTGCAGGCTTTAACGAACCTTTCATAACAAGATCAACTTTCCGTTTTAACAAGCCCTTTAAATAATTCTCCGTCCTAATATAATCAAAAATTCCCGGAGTACGTGAAAATGAAACCAAAACATCAATATCACTTTTTCTTGAATAATCACCACGAACAAATGATCCAAATAAGCCAATTTCTTTAACCTTAAATTGACTTTTCAATGTCAGTTTATTATCTTTTATAATTTGCTTAATACGATTCAACTCCGTCATCTGTACTCCATTCTTTTAATAAATCTATAATTAAAGATACCACACGTCCAAATCAAAGTAAACCGTCCATTCTTCTCTTTAATTACATCCAACGACAGGCACTTCCACCCAAAACTTCGCGCCTTTACCTATTCCTGCACTCTCAACCGAAATTATCCCGCCCATCTCTGCAACATGCCTGCTCACTATAGAAAGCCCTAGCCCTGTCCCCTCCGACGTAGATTTCGTGGTGACAAACGGATGAAAAATTTCTTTCAACATATGCGGAGCAATACCATAACCATTATCCTCACATTCAATCCGGATAAACCTCTCCGTAACCCCGGGGGTTGCCTGCAGGTTAACTCGTATTATTAATTTTTTATCTTGAACATTTTTAAGCGCATGAATTGAATTAGACACAAAATTCATCAAAGCTTCTTGTATCCACACTGACACACCTTTTATTTTCGGCAGATTTTCCCCAACTTCATAATTAATCTCTAAATTTTCCCTCTTCAACCTCGCCTGAACCAAAACCTTAAAATCATTAAGCGCGTCAATCACATCAAATGTCTGAAAATCATTCGTCGAATATCCTTTAGAATAATTATGCAAAACCGCAATCATTTTCGAAACCCGTTTTAACGGCTCATTAACATATTTCAAACTCTCTTTTACTGCAACACGCGATCCCTCGTCTAAATCGCCGGACATAATCTCATTCAACACATCCAAATTCCCGATCGCTCCTGCCAAAGGGTTCTGAATCTCATGTGCCAAAGACCCAATCATAACATCCAAAGACCGCGCCTTAGCCTCAGCCTCTTGCTGAATAATCCTTTGCTTTTCCCTCTGTAAATAAATAACATTTTCCAAAGCTAACGCGCACTGCTCCGCAATAATATTCAGGATTGAAACGTCATCCTCACTAAAACCTGCGCCGTCCAGCTTCGCGCCAAGTTCAATCCGCCCCAACACTTCCTCATGACCAATATCTATAACCAGCTCCGCAGATGCGTCATCGGCTATACGTAGCGCCGATGACGCATCTGCGGAGCTGGTCTCATCTAAAGTGTATATTGATACTTTAGAAAGATTCATCAACTTATATACCGCATCGCACACAAACTCAACCAATTTATCCTTCTCTTTTATATGCGTTAATTGTTTAGCAATTTGAAGCAGACTTTCCTGATTGCGTTTCTGCTCAGCCAAAATCCGATTTTCCGCACCCTGTCTTAGACGAGAATATATGAATGGACCAAACGAAGCTAATACTACCGCCAATGCAGTCGGCACAAACCAATTATGCGTAAAATACTTCCCAACCAAAAACGGAATACCTAAAACCAAAGCATAAATTAAAACAAATAACCCAGCTTTAGTAACGGCAAGACGGATGTCCATGAGGCGGTAGCGGACTATGGCGTAAGCAATTAAAGAAATAAATCCCAACGCAGATATATACGCTGTAGGATAAAATGAAATACCATATTTAATTATATAATCAATAATTCCAGTTGTTCCAACCAAGACAGCAAAAAATACATAATTTATCTGATAAAATAAAGCAATTTCACCTCTCCTTTTTGCAGCTATACTACCTTTAAAAAGAAGGACTGCACTATATAAAAACAAAAAACCAGTCAAGATAACAACCAAAAAATAATATTTTCCTGCTATAGGATAGAATCCCCAATAACGATTCGACAATCCTGCATATATAGTTGAAGTTTTCCATCCCAATACAATAAATGGTATGGATGAGCAGTACAAAAATAACAAAAATTTTTTATACTTAGATACAAGATTTAATATTGAAACCGAAAAATGAAAAATACAGATTGGAACAAAATAAGTAAAGGTAAAACCAATTTTCACAAAGATCAAACCTTTAACCGGATCATTTGAAAAATACATCAATACAAAACCCAATAACCAACCAAAAAGACTTATACAAAAATAAAAAAACTGCTTATTTACAGCAGCAGTTTTATTTTTAAAAAACACAAATAATCCAATAGCTAAAATTAATATGTCAGTTATTAAAGGCGGAATTGCATAAATATTAAAATACATTGCCACATCCAAATATATTCTAATTAATATTTTTTAACTACATACACATACAACATACTACATACTCTTCAAAACTAACCCACCACCGGTATCTCGACCCAAAAAGTAGCGCCCTTCCCTTCCCCCTCACTCTCACATCCACACCGTCCTTTATGCATCTCACAAATATGCCGCACGCGATATAATCCTAACCCCGTCCCCTCAGCACTTCCCTTTGTAGTCATAGGATTATTAAACAAACTCGACTTAATCTTTTCATTCGCGATCCCGTACCCATTATCAGTCACTTCCATCCGGATCATCTGCGAATTTTTTTGATACATTTTGAAAGCCACTTCCTTACCTTTTTCCGGAGGATTATTTCTCACCGCATGAAAAGCATTACCCATAAAGTTTAGCCAAATTTCTTCAATAGTAACACTTACCCCGAAAATTTTCGGCAATTTCTCCTCAATAAAAGCCTGATATTTAACTGCTCCAGTCTCTTTAAAATATTTTTTCCGAACCACCTCAAGCAAAGGCTCAAACATTTTCATCAACTCATTCAAATCCACCTCTTCGAATTCAATATTTCCCTTAGCATATTTTTCAAACGCTTTAATAAGCTGAGTAATACGTTTACTATCCCTGACAACAGCTCCCAAACTCTCAGTAAAATAATTATACGCGCTATCATCTAAAGTTTTCCCCTTAAAATCATCTAGTTCAGCTAACACAGCTTGAGCATTCCCCGATACCGACATGTTCGGATTATCAATTTCATGCGCCAAAGTCATAAACATCATATCAATCTGTTCTCGACGCAACTGCATACCTTCTTCCTCAGTTCGTACCCGCTCGCGTTCTAAAAATCTGCAATTATCCAAAGCTAAACCAATCTGGTCAGAAATAATATTTAAAACCGAAAGATCATCGTCAGTAAAAACCCTATCATCACTTTTTTTACCTAAAACAAAAAATCCGATCATCCGCCCACCCTGCACTAAAGGCACCAGCGCGCCAGCTTTAGTTAAAGCCATAAAATTAACCAGCTCAGGATAATTATGTTTATGCTCAACATCCTCGACAGTCAAAGCAAACTGTAAATGAGTTAAACGATCTATTAAAGGATCTGCCACAGTAATTTTTTGCACATCAAATTTCTCACCTGCCTGATGCGCGATTTTATAAACCTCATACTCGTCTTCATAAACATACAAACCAGCATGCGAAAGTTTCATTAATTTATGAATAATGTTAACCACAAACTGTATTAGACGATCTTTCTCTTTAATATGTGAAAGACCTTTAGATATACGTATAAGATTTTGCTGATAACTCTTCTGTTCAGCCAAAAGACGATTTTCAGCCTGAGATTTTAGACGAGAATAAATAATCGGTCCCAAACTTGCCAACACAAACATCAAGCTCGTTGGGAAAAGCCAATTTTTTGTATAATACGTGCCAATTGCGAAAGGAAAACCTAGAACCAAAGCGTATACAGTTAAAAAAATCCCCGCCTGAGTAATGGCAAGGCGGATGTCCATAAACCGATATTTTACAATTGCATAAGAAACTAGTATTACATAAAATATTAGAAAACTTGCTCCAAATGGATAAATTGGTATGTTAAAAACTGGAAAAAATGTTGTACTACCTCCTATAAAACCAATAAAAACACCCAAAGATATATATTTTGCTTGTGAGCCTTTACTATCCTTCCTACTTTTGCTAAAAATAAAAAGTTTAAAAAGTCCATAAATTGACCAAAAAATAAATAAAAAGGTATAAATAATATATAAAGGACCCGGATTAGGATAGAAAGCAAAACCCATTTTAGGTACTACAGAAGGAATGAAAAGATTTGGCTTGATTACTGCTATAACTAACAATATAAAAACAACCGAATAACACGCAATTAACTCTATAAATTTTTTCCTGATTTCATCTATAAATAAAAATACAAAATGCATAAAAAATAATGGAATAGTAATAGCAAACAGATTAGCAAGCCTTAAGCACCATAAAGCAATGTTATAATCATCTATACTATATGCAATAAATATTCCAAAACCCCACAAACTAATAGCAAAACTAAAAAGAGACCAGGTGCTCTTTATTATATTTCGTGGAATAGAAAAACCAACCACTAGAGAGGAAATTAGGCTAGTAAGAAAAACAACAATACCAGATATGGATAAATAATTCATTTTTTAATAATATTTAAAATCCAATATGATACACACTCAGGATATTCATCAATAAAAAACTCTGTGCTATTTTTAATTTTGTCTTTCCAAGATAAAATGGATTCCTTAGATCTATGATTCATAAACCAATCCCCCAAAACCTCATAAAATGCTCTATTTTTTGATTTCTCAATTGACATATTAAAAACTATCATTTCTCCACTAGTTTTTATACTATCCAGCAAAGAATAAACAACTTTTTGACACAATCTATCACTAAGATAATCAAACACTCCTGATATATAAATTAAATCAAAATCATAAAACTTTTGTTTTAATTTACTATCTTTTACTAGAGTAATCAAATCTATTAAATGATAATTAATTTTTAACTTATTTTTGTCATAATCAATTTTATTTAATTCTGTACGAACAAAATTTATTGCATTTTTTTCTAAATCCAACAAATGATACTCAATATTATGCAAAAAATTATTCTGTTGCGCTAATTCAATTAACTCTCTGGCAGGACCACAACCAATACTTAATATTTTCACATTTGAACGTCTAAATAGACCACTTATTTTATTTTTTAAATAATCTTTACGAAAAATATTAGAACATGAAACATCAATATTACACGAATAGTTATTTAATAATTTTGCATAAAGTGTTGATCCCAAAAACCTATCTTTATGAAAATCAAAAATATAATTCATAGTTACATAATCACCAGCATATCCCAATGGTTTATTTCGTATATAAGCATTGATCTCTATATCGTCCGTCAAATAAGGAAGCAGCCTATCTTCGCAATATTTTTTATTTAACTGAATTTTTATTTCAGATAAATTTTTAAAAATTACCCAAATACTTTCGTAATACTCATCTAATTTATTAAATATTTCTTTTTTTCGATCAATAAGAATTTTAATTTTATGTGCTTCACTTGTAAATTCTTTGTCATATTTATCAAATTCTGCTTTAACAGATATTAAATATCCTAATAACTTATCCACAGCATCTCCAACTTCAATTTTCTCCTCAATAACACTTATCATAATATACCTCTTTCACTTTATTCAGCACTACCCGCAAACCAAAAAACAGGTCCCAATTTTAGTTCCTGTTTTGATTTAACTTTTATTTATATTTTTTATTATTATTTGTCTTTGCTCTATTTCTTCGCCCTTTATTTTCCGCTGTTTACACAACCGCGGTTGGCGTAAAATCCATCCTAAATATATTTTTCTTTCGACCAGACATTGTATTAGCTGGTCGAATATATGCATAAAATTCATATATTGCCCTTCGTTAAATATAATGATACAAATTTTCACTGACGGGAAGGATGATGGCAGATGTAATAAAGTGCGGCTTTCTGCATTCCACCCCCCGATGAAATACAAAACTTAATTTATAAGACTTTTATAGTATCGCACAAAAGATTTTCTTTGTCGAGGGAATTTTAAGATAATGTTAGACCTTAGTCTAACTTTACACACACACCCCTCCCTACCTACCCATAAAGGGGAGGATAAAGAAGGAACGAACTGTTACCAGCTCTACTTTACCATTAGCTATTCTTCATCTAATAAATAAATTTCATGCAATTTTTTAGAAAGACTGGCTAATATTTTATATCTTTGCCCAATTGAATCATTAATAATTGATTTTACAGCCTGAGGTATAAACCACGCTAAAATAAACATTGTTATAAACAATTCTGTAGCGCCTAAACGATCTCTAGGCGTTTTTGAATTTAGAATTACCCAATCCATTAATTTGCTAACAAACAAACCACCGCATACACCCACAAAAACAGGCACTTTTATATCCTCTTTTCCAATTTGAGCATATTTTCCATAAAAATCAGAATGCTTCATAAGTTTATCTCCAACAATATTTTCCCTGTTCAGATATTCTTTAAATCGTACTGTTAAAATTTTATCGAGCAGGCGCTCATTAGGCAAAAATTTTTTCTTAGGTATACCAAAATTTTTATATAAATTATTGTTTAAAATTTTACAAATGATAACCATTGAAATGGTCCCCCAAAAGAAACATATATTTAACAATAAAGTGTTTTGAAAATTAAATATTAAAAAAGCAAATAATAAACATGTGCTAGACCAACAAACATTATAAATCCACCCACCCTGTTTACCCATAACACTCGGTAAATAATAATTTTTTTGATACTCTGATAAAATGTCTTCTTTCATTCCACTCTCCTTTTTATCTCGCAAATTATTAATTTAAAATTATATAACTTAGCCGCGACTTAAAAACTATACGCATGTTTTTTATCGAGGGGGATTTTTAGTAGGTACGCCTTTAGATCTACTTTACAAAATTTCATGCCAGTATAATGATTTCCCTTATTTAAAACATAAAAATCAAACTATTGGGAATTTTTTAAAAAACATTAAATCTTTTTGAACAATAAAACTTCTGATAAAATAGTTATTCGAAAAAAGGAGAGGCTATGTTTTGTTCAAAATGTGGAACAGAATCTTCAACTAACAATAAATTATGTCTCAAATGCGGCGCCACTTTAAACCCAACAATTAAAGAAAATAATATCCAAGCAAACGATAAAAATATAAACATTATTGGAAACGGTAATTTATCTAATGCTAATATCAATATTAACGACTATAACATTCAAGGTGAAGATAGTACCAATTTTGATTTCAAGATAACAGAAACGCTAAATTATAAAATACCAATAAAACCATTATGGACATTTATTGCATCTCTTATGAGTCTTATAACAACCATATTAAAATTACTCTATGATGCGCATACGATAATGGTCCAGGGCTATTCCGCATTAAATCAACATGACGAAAATCCTATTTTAATTTTTTTTATAATAGGTATATCTGTAATATTAATACACATCTCCAAACGTTTAATTCAAACAAATTTCTTTTGGTTAAAAGGCTTTGGCTTAAAAGTTGATCAAAACGAATTCATCCATTTAATAAATTTAACAGGCACATGTCCTATCTGTTCCAGAAATTTATCAATAAAATATGTAAATATAAATTCCATACCAACTCTATGTGCTGTTTGTACTAAAAATCCTGATCAACACATCTTTATTTTTGATTATACAAACTATTAATTCATTAAATTGTCGAGGGAATTTTAAGATGATGTTGATTCTGGTGCCACACACCGTGACCTTAATTAAAATGTCTGTTAAACTTGGGTCAGTTGAGCGCATTTAAATAAATCGTTCTACTGACGTCCCAAAGATTTTTGCCAAAACTTTTGCCACATCTTTACTAATTTCTCGTCTATTATTTTCAATATCTGATATTTTTTGTTTTGTAAATTTTGTTTTTAAATGGAAATTTATAATTTCCGCCAATTGTTGCTGCGCAAAATTATGATTTTTACGATAAATTTTTACTGAATCACCCTTTGTTACACCAGATTTTAGTTTTTTATACCAATCTGATTTGAAAGGATCTATCATATCCTGGATGTTAGATTTATTGGTTTTTAAAAAAGTCACCCTATTGCCGTATTCATTTTTCAAATACACACGAACTTTTTGAGGAATTCGTCCTTTTATACCAAATATTGTTCTATTAGTACGGGGCGTTTTCACGACTACCAACATAATACACCTCCAAAATGATTTTGCTTTCTTTATATATCATATGACCTAACAAAATATACCCCAGTATGGGGTACCTGTCAAGAGCAACACAGATCCTTCGTCGCCTTGCGCCTCAGGATGACACCCCCTCCCCTACCCCTCCCCACAAGGGGGAGGGAATTTCTGCGGCCACCCAAAACTAAAAACCGGACATTTCTACTTTGTAAAAAAGCGGACATTTCTACTTTGTATTGACATTTACCCCGCACCCCCTTGTTTTCCACTCAATAATGTTCTACACTTAACTTAGAGCACCAGCTCTAATTGGCAAACCCATCGCAAGGTGGGGACCCCTGAAGCACTTAGGCAAGGGTACCAAAACCCAAACCAAAGCGGTTCAGGGCGGTGATCATCTAGCACCGGCTAAGCTACAGGGTCCTGTACCTACTACAGGACAGCCAGATAAAATAATCCAAAAAATTAAGTTTTTTCGCCTATAAACCACGTTGGGTTTAGGGCACGCCACTAAACCATGTTGAGCTTAGGGCACAAAAATATAGGGCTTTTTTAAAGCCCAAAACGGCAGAGTGGAACAAGAGAAGCGGGGCTGGAGGGTAGAGATATGTGGAACTCAAAAGATTGCCTAGTACGGATCGCAATGATTTTGCTGATTGTTTTTACCGCGTTGTTTCTGGCTTTATCAGCGCAAGCGGCATCTCCTGCTCCCTCTTATCCTACTGACCGGTTCATTGTAAAATTTTTTGACCTTTCTGTTTGCGCTAATGACATTATCACCAAGAATGGGAAATTCGCTGATTTTCTACCGGATAATTCTGATTCTATAGATAAGTTAAATAAACAATATAAAGTATCTTCAGCTGAGGCTTTATTCCCTGGCTGCCAAGCTGACCGAAGCCAAGCTATTGATCCTAAACATCCTTTGTACAATGTTTACATTTTCAAAATTCCACAAGGCTCTAATATAGAGGAAGTGATCCGTGCCTATAGCGCTGATGAACATGTTCAATACGCTCAGCCTGACCATAACATGAAATTAGCCGCTGTTACAGGCGGCACTTTTGTACCTGCATGGAATTTAGCCAAAATTAACGCCCAAGCTGCATGGACTGTATCGCAAGGTAAAGATGTAGTTGTGGCAGTAATTGATACTGGCGTAGATTTTAACCATCCTGATTTACAAGGACATTTTTGGATTAATGTCCCAGAACAACAGATTAATGGCGTTGATGATGACGGTAATGGTTTTGTGGACGATGTTAACGGATATAATTTTGTGGACGGTACCAGCGCTCCAATTGATTCAAAAGGACACGGTACACGGGTAGCCGGAATTATTGCCGGCGCGTTAAATAACAATGGCGCAGGCGGGGTTGCTCCTGAAGCTAAATTAATGATACTTAAAGGTTTTAACAGCGACACTCAACAAGGTAATGATTCAACGCTCGCCCAAGCAATAATTTATGCAGCCCAAAACGGCGCAAAAATTATAAATAGCAGCTGGTATTATTCTTCTCCTTGTCCGATAAATAATTTAATTCAAGACGCTGTAAAGTTTGCGTACCAATCCGGTTGTTTAGTAGTGTTTGCAGCTGGTGATAATAATGACGATATCGCAAATTACAGCCCGAATAATATGAAAGAAGTTATGGCAGTTTCATCCAGCGCTCAAGATGATATCAGTAAAGTGGCAAGTTCTAATTTTGGCGCATCAATCGACGTAGCAGCTCCGGGTGTTAATATTTTAGCGCCCACGATCGGGGAGAATTATGATATTTCGTCCGGTACCTCTCTTGCTGCTGCCCAGGTTTCTGGTTTAGCAGCTTTGATCGCGAGCCTTAACCCGACATTTACTAATGAAGAGATCCGCCAAATTATCCGCGCATCCAGCGCTGATGTAACCGGTACTGGATTTGAACAAAATTTTGGATATGGTCGTATCGACGCTGCTAACGCTTTAAAAATCACTAAACCTGTAGCTATAAAAATTGCTCGTCCTTATAATAATTATAATTTTGACTTAAGTTTACCTACCATTAAATTAAATGGCTCAGCATATGGTCCGGGTTTTACAGATTATCAAATTGAAACCCGTAAAGTTGGTTCACAAACTTGGGATCTGGTCGCTGGACCGTTTAATGTGCCTGTACAGGATAATGTTATTGCGGAAATCCCGACCGATACATGGAGCGCAGGAGCATATGATATACGCGCTATATCACAATCCGGTGAATGGGAATTTACAGATATGACACGCATCAATGTTTTAGCCGCTGCCCCGTTAGTTAAACAGATCACTGAAGATGATTATAATCAAACCAATTTAGCCATATCCGGCGACTGGGCAGCCTGGGAAGATACCCGCGACGTACAACGTGACATATACGCAATGAATATGAACACTAAAGAAGAAGTACGCGTTACTATTGATCCTACCCGACAATCTTTACCGTCAATAAGCGGTAACATAGTGGTATGGAGCGATTATCGCAGCGGACAACGGGATGTTTATGGTTTTAATTTATCGACCAAAGAAGAATTTCCAGTATGTATCAATATTGCTGACCAGCGCAATCCAGTTGTATCCGGCAGTAACGTGGTTTGGGAAGATTATCGTAATGGAAATTCTGATGTATTTTTATATGACATAATTTCAAAAACTGAAAAACAAATAACTACCTCAGGAGCCAAAATTTTACGTCCTAAGATCGACGGGAATATTATAGTATGGGAAGATTATCGTAACGGTAATGCTGATATTTACGCATTCGACCTAGCAACTGGAAAAGAAAGCCAATTATCGTCCTTAGCCACTGATGATTTATATCCGGATGTTAACGGAAACATTGTGGTATGGCAAAGTTTTGTAGACGGTTATTGGCGTATTATGATGTACAACATGACTACTGCTGTGACCACCCAATTATCTACTGGAACCACCACTGACCATAACGCGACGATAAATAATACTAAAATCGCATGGTGGAGAAATGACGGCACTGAACATATAGTTGCTTATGATTTGACTTCTAAACAGATTATAAACATTACCCCAACCACTTTCTTGACCAGACCACCGGTTGCAGACGGAACCAGCATTGCTTGGGTGGAATACCGCAATAATAACTGGGATATTTTCCGGTATAAAGATAATGAACCTCCTACACTTAATTCCATAGGCGATAAGAGTGTAGTGCAGAATCAAAAATTACAATTTAGTGTTTCAGCGTCTGACCCGGATAATGATAAAATGATTTTAAGCGCTAAATTACAAAATGGCGACGCTATATCTACTCTGGCTGCTACATTAACTGACCAGGGTAACGGTACAGCAGCGTTTGCATGGACGCCAGCAACCGTCGGACAATTCTATTTCGTGTTCTCTGTAACTGATGTGAATGGCGCCACAGATCAAAAAATGATAAATGTAACTGTAACTGCGCCGGTAGTGGTTCCTCCTCCACCTCCAGTGCCGCCTGAACCGCCAAAAACTGACACAATAAGCAAATTATTAATGCCAGTTAAAGGGTCTGTGATCAAAAGCGATAAAGTTACTTTTGAATGGGAAAAAATAAAGAACGCTAAATACTACGCGTTAATGATTGGAACATCAGCCGGATCAGGGAATTTATTAAGCAGATCATTCAATCACGAAAGATTTAAGGCAAGTACCCACATAATTCCGTTGAATGGTAAAGCAGTTTATGTACGTTTGTATACTTACATAAATGGCAAGTGGCTGTTTAATGATTATGTGTTCCAAACTCAAAAAGTAACAGCCAAAAAAGAACCTGAAAAAAATTTAAAGGCAAAACATTTGGACTTTAACCAGATAAGCGGGTTCTTGCAATCAGTGAGTAGACGGTAGCAATATCTGGACAAATTGTAAATTTAATTGACAATCTGTCCATGCCGTGTTACATTTACATCATGATAAAAAGAACTTTATCTTTAAAACTTAGTTCAACAGCAAAAAAATTCCCTGCGATAGCTCTTACCGGACCTAGACAGTCAGGAAAAACCACTTTAGTCCGCGAAACTTTTCCAAAAAAACCTTATGTACTTCTTGAAGACCCTGATACTCGAGAATTTGCGGAAAAAGACCCTCGAGGCTTTCTTGATCAGTATCCTCACGGTGCGATTCTTGATGAGGTTCAACGAGTTCCTGCTATTTTTTCTTATTTACAAGGCATACTTGATAACGCAAAAATACCCGGCTTATTTATACTTACCGGCTCCCATAATTTTCTACTCATGGAACAAATCACACAATCACTTGCTGGACGCGTAGCACTGCTGTCATTGCTGCCGCTATCATGGAAGGAATTATCTGATTCCCATCACGCGTTCACTTCCTTTGAAGAACATTTATTTCACGGCGGCTATCCACGAATATATGCAGATCATCTGAATCCGAAAGATCTTTACGCCAATTATGTCCGCACTTATATCGATCGGGATATCCGTCTCCTAAAAAACGTGCACAATCTTTCAACATTTCAAACATTTTTAAAATTATGCGCCAACCGCGTTGGTCAATTGTTGAATTTATCTTCTCTCGCTGATGAATGCGGGATCACACATAACACAGCTAAATCCTGGATCTCTGTCCTGGAATCAAGTTATATCATATTTTTACTGCGGCCTCACTACAACAATCTAAACAAACGGCTCATAAAAACACCTAAAATTTATTTCTACGATACCGGGCTGGCATCATATTTAATGGGAATAAAAAATAAAGATACTCTGACGCAACATCCGCTAAAAGGAAATTTGTTTGAATGTTTCATCATTTCAGAAATTGTAAAATCACGTTTCAATCAAGGTGATGATCCTGGCGTATGGTTTTGGCAGGATAAATTGGGCAGAGAGATCGACTGTATTATGGAAAAAGAAACTTCCGTGATCCCTATCGAAATAAAATCTGGTAAGACCATTTCTGAAGATTATTTTAAAAACATAACCTATTGGTGCAAACTATCAAAATATCCTCCAGAAAAAGCAAAAATCGTATACGGCGGCGACACATCGCAAAACAGATCAACCGCGCATGTTTTAGGATGGAAAAAATTTCTATCTTCCAATATATAGTGTCAGATCTCGATAACCACCACATTGCCAACAGCTTATGAATAAATTACTTTTCTAGGCCTACCTCGTCCACGTTTCTTAGCCATCATTTGCTCAATTTTAACTTTAAATTTCTCCGATATATAACTCCCCGTCTTTACACTAAACCTTATATCTTCCAAATCTTGCTCTGCAATACCCCTCTTCATCAACCTAATATATTGCTCTCGCCTAATATCATCCGTCTCACCCAATTTCTGATAAACTTTATTATCTTGCCGATCGATCATTTTACATTGTACTGCAAGCGCATTTAAACGATAGCTCGACCACAAATACTCACCAATATTTTTTACCATCCGAGCCCGCAAAGGATTTTGCTCTATATATTTCATTACATTCAGCAAATATTCATCATCACTAACAATAGGACTATTAAACCGCCCTTGCCAAACATGACCACTGGATTGATATTTAAAATGATAATGCCGTGTATGAGCAACTGTGATACTTTGCATTATTTGACTGATTGTCTTTTTTTCACCAACCTGTATTAGTAAATGGACATGATTGGTCATTAAACAGTACGCAAACAATTTAAACTGATATTGCTTTTTAAATCTATATAGAATTCCTAAATATTTCCTAAAATCATCGTCTTCAAGAAATACAGGTTGACGATTATTTCCGCGATTAATCACATGATATATCAATCCGGCCCGCGTAATTCGTTTTTCTCTAGGCACACGCTCCTCCTTCGATTTTAAGAAAAATTTACGCGAAGGGAAACGCGTTTTCTATTTAAAACTCACAACTTCATCGACGAGAATTAAAAGTTGTAATTAATTCATAACATCATATATTTCAACAACATCACGAGATCTGACACTATTTATTTGCTTAAAACTTCAGCTTGCATTTCATTAGACGGGGCGCTTTGAACTACGCCGTTGGTTGCTGCTACACTAAACGCGTAGGTCGCATTCTCCTCTAAATTTTGGACTGTATAATTAGTAACGTTGCCTACTGGAACTTCAACCACAGGATCAGATGTAGTTGCTGCAGTTTGAACACTTGCTCTCATCGCGCTTGTGCCGCTTACGACTTTATAATACCTAACAATATACGCAGTTGCTCCGCTTGAAGTGCTCCAGCCTAACCTTACCTGAGCTATGCCAGGGTCGACGTTTTGTAATACAGGAGTTGAGGGAGCTGGCAATAAAGGTGTTGCGAATTTCTCGACTGATTTTACTGATTCACTAACAGTATTGTATGCAGTAACTGCGAAATAATATTTTGTGCCATTAGTTAAGCCGGTAACAATTTTACTAGTTACATTACCAAGAACAACGGGCGCGCCATAAACGCCAGACGCTGTACCATAATAAACCTTTAAATGAGCGCATCACTTACGTAGCGATAGCGAACGTAAGTGATTTGCGCGAATTTAGTTCCGCGCTACACGTCGGAACTTCAATACTAAAGAGATGGCAGTGCTACCATAAACATAAACGGGAAATATAGCAAATTGGTGCCTGTCACTAATTATTCTAATTATTTAAACCCGGGGCAGCTCACTCCGCCCCTAGTTATTGAGCTAATAATTCCAATTCCGATAAAATTTTTGATTTCTTTTTTTCATTCGATAAAACATATTCTTTTAACTTTAAACCAATCTGCACCATTTTGGCGGCATTTGAATGAGGCGCCACACTATAATTCATACCAGAATAATATCCAATTTTATTTTCCCAACAAGAAAAATATAATATATCCGTGTCCAGCATTTTTAGGCTATCATTTAAGGGATACACCCCCTCTAAATTTGTCTTCCATATTTTAAAAATCTTGTTTACTAACTTCTTGTTTATTTCTTTCTTACTTATAGAAATATCCCAATTCGTTTTTTCTATAATCTCATCGGAAAATCCAGATTGTAACAACGTATCCCATATCCTTTTCTTGCTTTCAATAACAACAGCCTCCATAACTTCCGAATTAATGTTTTCGACTTTCACAATCCATTCATTTTTTGATACAGGTAAATACAACATTGTTAAAATTGAATACTGTTTATTAAAAAAAATTCTCTTTAAAACATTTTGGTACTTTGCCATATCTCGTGGAAGAGTTAAATAATCCCATGGAATAAAAATATCACTTTTCTGTTCTGCTTGCCCGGGTGAATACAAAATGAATGACGAAATTAAAATACACAGGCTCAAAATCAAAATTTTAGAAGTCATTTTTAATGAACACATTTTTTTATTTGATAATTGATGGCAACACATCCCATTTCCCTCCATTCATATCTGGCGTAAATCTACTAACACCATTATTTCCAATAATGTAGCCTTTCATACCATATATTCCATATGCAATATAATCACCGGAACTAGGTTGAATGCTTGCAAAAGGATGAGTATGAAATAATGCAATCGTCCCTTCTGGTGAATGAGGAATTGTTATTCCTTGATAACTGTTTGGATTTCCTGATGGCCACCGCGCAACATCTAATTGTCCATTTGCATCTTGATAAATAAATCCTCCTTGTTCACGATAAGTAGCACCACCAGGACCACCATAAGGTGGCTGATTAAAAGAATCATCCCATGCTTGATTAATTTTATCCTGTACGTTTTTATTATTTAATATGTCATCTTCTGTATTCTTAGCAACACTTAATGATTTTTGACCTTCACTTTCTGAAGATGAAATTTTTGAAAGAGCTTGCAATCTTCTATTTTGTTGCCAATTTTTCCATGTTTTTGATTCAATAATCCCATTACTCGCTACACTACCAACAACCGCACCAGTTAATCCCCCAGCAAAACTATCCCAACTATTTGTAGCTGCTGCTATTCCTACTCCAGCAGCAAGCATTCCACCCATTATCTGATTACCAATTGCGTGACCAGCAAGGCTTTCTCCATATGCCCACCCACCTAAACCTCCAAGCGCGCCACCCATCGCACCGCCTATTAGCGCCCCTCGCCAACCCCCATCTAAGCCACCACTTATAGCACCACCCAAAGCCCCACCAAACGCACCTGCACCAGCAAATGTAGCAAAAAAACCTGTTCCTACAGGACCGAGTAATATTGTTGCTACCACACCTACAAACGCCCCAACTGCCGCATGCCAAAATTTAGTCCAACTCCATTTATGCCCACTCGGGTCAACCCTATTCACCGGATTATTGCCACAGTAACTATATCTATTCAACGTCTGCGGATTGCTGGGACTCTGGACGATAGTATCCGGCGTTATAAAGCGACCGAGTTTTGAGTCGTAGTATCTTGCCTCAAAAAAGTACAATCCTGATTCATCGTCTAACTTTTTACCTGTGAAATAGAAACGTGCAACTTCATCACTGTCACCATACTTGTCGTGTCTTGCATAACTTCCATAGGGGTCGTACTCTATAAGTTCTTTCTTTACGCCTGATGAATCCATCAGGACGTTGGTTCCACCAAGATGGTCGGTGAGATAGTAGTATGCGCCTTGGGTGTTGATTGAGGCTATGCGCTGTCCGCCTAAGAAGATGTTTTTGGTAGGGGTCGCGTTAGTCTCTTCGTACATTGCGCCGATGAATATTGTTGTTGCCCCTCCTGCGGTTTTAGTTGACCTCCCGCCGTCACCGTCGTATGTGTACTGCCCGACTGTTGCGCCGCCCTTTATTACTGTTTTCAGACGATTTTCAGTATCATAACTATAACTTGTCAAAGAGCCGCTCTCGGTACGGGTTTGCATATTCCCGTTAGCGTCGTACGCATACGTTGACCCGTCAGACAATGATGTTACTGCGTGCGGTCCTGCATTATTCTCGCCGTATGAATATGTTTTTCCGTCTTTAGAATTTATATTCCCAATCTCATCATAATCATACGTCTTAGCGCCATACGCCTGACCATTCGCTGATGTTAATCTGTTGAGTGAGTCGTATCCAAACGTCTGATCTGCTGTATTTACATTATCTATTAAATGAGCGCATCACTTACGTAGCGATAGCGAACGTAAGTGATCTGCGCGAATTTAGTTCCGCGCTACACGTCGGAACTTCAATATAAAACAAAATATCTACGAAAAATAGCGTCTGTCCTATTTATTTTTAGCAATAAAATCAAAAAATTCTTTAGGCGGAATTTTTGCAAAAGTCCATACTTGAACATCCTTATTATCGTATTTTAGAATCAACCATGAGTCTTTTTCTTTATGATATTCGAATTTACATTTTTCTAAATCATATTGCATGATTGTCGAATTAATAGATATAAAAATCTGCCCATTTTCTGTCTTTATCTTAAGATTTTCCCTACCTAAATACTCATTACAAATTTCAAACACAAATAAAACAAACAAAAACAAAACAAAAAACAAAATAATTATTTTTACTGACGGATAGAAATAATAAACCCAAACACTAACAACACTTAATGCACAACAACAAAAAATAAAAAGATAATTTAAAGTTATCGATAATGGATTATCAATTCTACGCAAAACTTTAATATTACAATAAAATTCACTTTCATTGATTTTTAATATTTTATTCACTTCATCTCCCATATATATTTATCCAATCTTGAAAGTATTCAATCCAATTACCTTCAT
>JADFYE010000015.1 GCA_015233195.1 Candidatus Omnitrophota bacterium | reverse complement strand
ACAATGGTTTTAATGAAGGACTTATTTATGATTTAAAAGGAAATATAAATGATAGGCGATATGCACAAATAAGAAAAGCGATGTTATTCACTAATTTAACTGGGAATATTTTTAGGTTTATGAAAAAGGGTAAGGATGGGGTTGGGGATTTGTGGATATTGGATAATATATCATATAATCCTTACATATATAGGAATCTTGCACAATCTATATTTGTGGGTCACTACGCGGCTTTAGCTTTTGGAGATGCACCATTGCAAAGAATTCATTTTGAAAAAGTTAATGGTTATTTTTTACTAGATGCTACTCCTAGAGCAATAAGCGCGCTTTTGAATTTTTATTTGAAAGAAAATGAGATGCCGTCTTTATCAGATGTTTTTTCAAAAGGAAGATTGTTTTATCATGACACAAGAAAAAGCGAAAAAGGGGATAATTTTGTTTTGGTTGGCGTTATTACTCGTAATAATAGGACTGATCTAATATATGCGAATTATCCGGTTAAAAAAGACAGCTATATGTTAGACGTTGACAGGCCTAAGGTGTCACGAACTATTATTGTTAATGGACAAACCAATGCTGTTATTGAAGAATCGGAGATAACTTTAGAGAATGCTGGGGAGATAGTTAAGGGAACTGCAGAGAAAACTATAGCAGACGCGCTTAAGCCAGGAGCAAAAGAGGGTGTTTTCTTGTTGTATGCGGATATGGTTAAAGATAGAGCTATGCCGACAGATGCAATTGCAAATGTTACTGAAGAAAAGAAGACAGACGGTGGTATTGATTTGAATACTACTAAGTTTTCCGTAGGGTTGGATAAACAAGGCAAAGGGTTTGAATACGATGTTGATCCTGCCATGTTACAGCAATTCATAAATGCTCCGGGTGTGATGTATAAGATCACAGATATTCAAACTATAACTAATTTGCCGATGTTTTTAGGTATGGCAACGGAAGAGAATAGAGCCAAACAAGTCGCGTTTAAGCTATCTCTGTTAAGTGCGAAAGATAGGAAGAATTTAGCGTAAAATTTTTTATTTTCTTGCGGCATCCTTAGGTTTATTGTCCTAAGGATGACGTTTTTTATACCAATTAATTTGCGTAACGCGTTGCGTATTGATCAATTAAAGCGCGGATCATTTTTTGGTATTTAGCTCGATTTTTTTTAGCTTCGTTCTTGAAAAAATCAACACTTCGTTTGTTAAGCACAATGGTCACTTTGACAGTTTCTTCTGGAAAAACTAATTCTTCTGGTGGAGGCAAAAAATCAGAAACCCTTTTTAATGTACCTATTGGCATATCTAAATCAGATCTTTTTATTTTCATAATAATCCTTTCCTTTGCGCCAATATCCAGCGCCAATGATTCTAATCATTTTATCTCGATGGGTAAACCGCACCGTTAAAATTCGACCGTTGACTTTTGCAATACAAAAATGCCTTTCTTCAGTTAAGCTATGAGTTTCATCAATAAAAATTTTACGTTTCGGATCTTTAAAAGCGAGAGCCGCAGTATAAAAACTGATTTTGTGTTTTAGGATGTTAGCGCGCTCTTTAAATTTATTCCAAATAAAATTTTCAAAGATTATATCCATGAAAAAAGAGTACCATTTAGCCATATTATTGTCAATATAAAATTATGTATAACAAAAAACAAATTTAGCACATTTAAAATATCTCCTTGACAAATCGTTTTTTTGTTTTATACTCTACTTAATCAATGGGAATTATAGAGAAAAGGAATGAGAGATGAAAATTACATTTAAGGGTGATTATGCTTTAAAAGCGGTTTTAGATTTGGCTTTACATTACGACGGAGATTTGGTTACTGCTAATGATTTAGCTGAGAGGATTGATGCACCTATAAAATTTTTAGAACAAGTTATGCTGGATTTGAAAAAAGGCGGGTTTGTTGAGAGCAGGCGCGGTAAGGTTGGCGGATATTTATTATCTCGACCTCCAGCTAACATAACTCTTGGAGAGGTTGTGCGGTTTATTGATGGACCAATTGAACCAATTTCATGCTTGGAAGATAAATATTCCAATTGTACGGATATGCATAAGTGTGTTTTTAAAGGGGTGTGGCATAAAGTCGCAAAAGCAACATCAGATATTGTTGATAATGTAACTTTTGAAGATTTAGCGGCGCAGGTTAACTCAGGTAAAAAGGTATTAGCATATTCGATATAATGGAGGCAGAAGGAAATGAGTAACAAATTTAATTCCAAAAAAATTATTAATGATTCGATTATTAAAGATATCAGCGGCGCAGTTGAAAAACTTGGATATGGTACTGTAGTGGTTACAGTTCACAATAAAAAAATCACGCAAGTGGAAGTTGCGGAAAAACAACGTTTCGACGATATTTGGAAGGTTGAGGAAGGAGGTGGCATATAAAAAAGAGGTAAAAGGAAAAAGAATCGGATAACCGGCTATATTAGTTAACAAAAAAATAAAATAAAATTAAATTTTTCTATAACCAGTCAGCTGGGCTTAGAGGAGAAAAATATGAGGAGATATCATGAAAAAGTTCATTGTATTCTCAGCCCTTTTGGTGCTGACTGTTGTATTTTCAATAAAAGATGTATTAGCTGGTCCACCTTTGGTAAATTTGGAAGGTGTCGGAGGAATCGCGTTTAATCCGTTAGCATATTTAGCAGATTCTTCCGGTGATAATAGCCATTTAACTGCAGGAGGGGTTGATGTAATAGGGAAGCCAAGGTTTGGCGCATGGTATGTGAATTTAGACCATGTAAATGTAGATTGGACTACTTTTGGTGTTGCTGATACATTATTTAAGAGGCTGGAAGTTTCGTATGGATATGAGACAGTTAATCAAGAAGGCAGTTCAGCAAAGCATAAGAATAATATAGGAAGCAAGCTGTTGTTATTACCTGAGAATTCATTTGATACAAAATATATTCCGGCTGTATCTGTGGGTACGATTTATAAACATACGTCCAATGTCGGATCAGGAGTGGATGCTAGCGGCGAAGATTTTTATGCGGTTGCAACAAAATTGATACCTCAGCTTCCGAGACCAGTTTTGATTTCTGGAGGTGTTCTTTCTACTAATAGTAAGACCACAGGTGTTTTCGGTTATGATAAAGACCGAAAAATTACAGGTTTCGCTAACGTTGATGTTGTATTGCCAGCAAATTTTATTGTTGGGTTTGAATATAAACAAAGCCCTCGTTATGCTGACTGGAAAGATGCCAATTATTGGGACGC
This sequence comes from Candidatus Omnitrophota bacterium, assembly GCA_015233195.1. Classification (GTDB taxonomy): domain Bacteria; phylum Omnitrophota; class Gorgyraeia; order Zapsychrales; family Zapsychraceae; genus JADFYE01. The sequence goes on along the minus strand of JADFYE010000015.1, from coordinate 43,212 downwards.
GCATTTGGCATGGACACCTACGAAAGAATTAAGTTTAGTTTTAGCTTATGTTGATGCAGGAAGTACAAAGAGTTCAAGAGTTGGATTGGGTAATGGAATAGTCTTGAGTACACAATATGCGTTTTAGAATTTTAAAAAATAAAATCGAAAAGGAGTTTTAAAATGAGCAAGATTGACAAACAATTAAAACCGGAAAGTCTCGCCCTCCATGGAGGGCAGGAACCGGACCCGACAACGGGATCAAGAGCTGTGCCGATTTATCAAACTACCTCGTATGTGTTTAAGGATACTGATCATGCGGCTAATCTTTTTGGTCTCAAAGAATTTGGCAATATCTATACGCGTTTGATGAATCCGACCACCGACGTGTTTGAAAAACGCGTTGCTGCTTTAGATGGAGGGGTAGGTGCTTTAGCAGTATCCAGTGGTCAATCAGCCATAACTATAGCTTTGTTGAACATTGCTCAAGCTGGAGATGAAATTGTATCAGCGGATAATTTGTATGGAGGCACCTACAATTTATTTCACTATACTTTCGCGCGGTTAGGCATCAATGTGAAATTTGTAAAGTCTAATGACCTCGACGCTATTCAGAAAGCAATCACGCCTAAAACTAAAGCGGTTTATGCGGAATCGATTGGAAATCCAAAATTGGATGTGTCAAATTTGGAAGGTATTGCCTCTGTCGCGCATAAAAATGGAATTCCGTTTGTTTTGGATAATACAGTTTCTCCGTATTTATTGCGTCCGATCGACCATGGGGTGGATATTGTAGTTTATTCTGCTACTAAATTTATCGGCGGACATGGTACGAGTTTGGGCGGTGTGATCGTTGATTCTGGTAAATTTGACTGGACCAAGGGCAAGTTCCCATTAATTGCAGAACCTGAGCCAAGTTATCATGGAATTAATTTTGTAGAAGCTTTAAAACCATTAGGCAACATCGCTTATATAATTAAAGCGCGGGTTACGCTTTTACGTGATCTTGGTGCAGCAGTATCTCCGTTTAACTCATTTTTATTTTTACAAGGATTAGAAACTTTGCATTTACGGATGATCAGACATTCTGAAAATGCTTTGGCTGTTGCGAAATATTTGAAAAAACATCCAAAAGTGTCTTGGGTGAATTATCCTGGGCTCGACGATAGTCCTGAAAAAGACAAGGTTAAAAAGTATTTGTCTAAAGGCGCGGGCGCTATTATTGGTTTTGGGATTAAAGGCGGAGCAGAGGCTGGGAAGAAATTCATTAATGCTCTTCAATTAATTTCACATTTGGCAAATATCGGTGATGCTAAAAGTTTGGCAATTCATCCGGCTACAACTACTCACCAGCAATTGACCAGCGAGGAACAATTAGCAACTGGAGTAACTCCGGATTTTATACGTCTTTCAATCGGCATTGAACACATTGACGATATTATTGCAGATATTGAGCAAGCATTAAATAAATAGGAGAATATTATGGGTAAAATTTATTCTGATATTACAAAGACTATTGGTAATACGCCGTTGGTAAAACTAAACCGTATTGCCGAGGGGGTGGGTGCTACTATAGTTGCTAAATTGGAATCATTTAATCCTCTTTCCAGCGTAAAAGATCGGCTGGGTGTTGCTTTGATTGAAGACGCTGAAAAAAAAGGATTATTAAAAAAAGATTCAGTGATAATTGAACCAACCAGTGGTAACACTGGTATAGCGCTGGCGTTCGTGGCAGCTGCAAAAGGATATCGTCTGATATTAACTATGCCTGATACCATGAGTATTGAACGCAGACAATTACTTAAAATCTTTGGTGCTGAAGTCGTGTTAACCGACGGAGCGAAAGGTATGCGCGGCGCAGTTGAAAAAGCTGAAGAGTTATCAAAAACTATTCCTAAAAGCTTTGTTCCGCAGCAGTTTAATAATCCAGCTAATCCTGCAATCCATCGTAAAACCACAGCTGAAGAAATTTGGAATGATACAGACGGTAAAATAGATATTCTGGTCGCTGGGGTTGGAACGGGTGGAACTATTACGGGTATAGCAGAAGTTATAAAAAAACGTAGACCAGGTTTAAAAGTTATTGCTGTAGAACCAGAAGCTTCACCGGTATTATCCGGCGGTAATCCTGGTCCGCATAAGATCCAGGGTATAGGAGCTGGATTCATACCAGAAGTTTTAAATCGTAAAATTATTGATGAGATTATTAAAGTTTCTAATGATGCTGCTGGTGAAATTGCCAGAAAAATCGCGAAAACTGATGGAATATTCGTAGGCATATCCAGCGGCGCAGCTTTATGGGCTGCATTAGAAATTGCGAAACGTAAAGAAAATAAAGGCAAATTGATTGTGGTTATTTTACCTGATACAGGCGAAAGATATCTTTCTACTTGGCTCTTTCAAGAATAAATAGGCTGTGATAGAATGCTGCAATGAAAAATAAGATCTTAGTCGGTATGAGCGGGGGAGTTGACTCTACAATTACTGCGTATTTATTGAAAAAAGCTGGTCATGAAGTAACTGGCGTTACTATGAGCATTTGGGATAAAAATGCTTCTGATATAACGTCGGTAAAAAGTGGTTGTTATGGTCCAGGTGAAGAGAAGGATATTGCTGACGCTAAGAAAGCTGCTGAGAAGATTGGCGTGCTGCATTATGTTGTTGGTCTAAAAGATGAATATAAAAAATCCGTATTAGAGTATTTTTGTGCTGAATACTCAGCGGGAAAAACCCCTAATCCCTGCATTATTTGTAATCAAAAAATTAAATTTGGGCTTTTGTTAGATAAAGCTTATCAACAGGGAATAGAATTTGATTTTTTTGCTACCGGACATTACGCAATCAAAGATTTCAATGAACAGACTCAAAGGTACTTACTTAAAAAAAGTTCTGATCTGCGTAAAGACCAGTCATATTTTCTTTATCGGCTCAGCCAGGAACAGTTGAAAAAAATATTGTTTCCTTTGGGTACATATCAAAAAACTGAAATTCAAAAATTGGCGTCTGAAATAGGACTTCAAGATTTTGTAGATAAACCTGAGAGTCAGGATTTTTATGAAGGTGATGATTATGGCGCGTTTTTTCCTGAGGGTCAGGTCAAGCCGGGTGATATCGTGGATAATGCAGGTAAAGTTTGGGGTAAACACGATGGGATAATCCATTATACTATTGGTCAGCGTAAAGGTTTAAGTATTGGCGGACTAAAAGAACCTTTATATGTCATACGGCTCGATGCTTGTAAAAATCAGGTGATAATTGGTCCGCAAAAAGATTTGTTATCGTCTAAATTAATAGCGCGGGATTTGAATTGGATTGCTATTCCAAGTTTAGATAAGTCGATGCGGGTTAAAGCGAAGATTCGGCTGCATCATCCAGAGGCAGATTGTATTATTACCCCGGAGGGTAACGGTCAAGTTAAAGTCGAATTTAATGAGCCGCAAAAGTCAATATCACCCGGACAGTCAATTGTGTTTTACGAGGGAGATACTGTTATTGGCGGAGGAATAATAGATTTAGTTTAATTGTTAAATAAAAGGAGAGATCAATGGACGAGAAGATGATTGAAAAAATTTATGGTTATGTAATTCAGTATGGGTTGAGTTTTTTATACGCGGTTCTGATATTTATTATTGGTCGGGCAGTTGCGCAATTTATTTCTCAGTTAATTGAAAAAGCTTTAAATAAAGTTACTGTAAATCTTACCTTGGTATCGTTTGGAAAACATTTAGCATATTACTTGTTAATGACTTTTGTGGTTATTGCAGCGCTTAATAAACTTGGAGTAGAAACCAGTTCGTTTATTGCTGTAGTTGGTGCAGCTTCTTTAGCAGTTGGTTTGGCTTTACAAGGTTCGCTTTCAAATTTTGCGTCAGGTGTAATGTTGATATTATTTCAGCCTTTTAAAGTCGGGGATGCAGTTGAGGTAGGCGGCGCACAGGGAAAAGTTAAGGAGATTCACATTTTTAATACGATTATTATTAATACTGATAAGACGAAGAAAATTATTATACCGAACTCAAAGATTACCAGTGATAAGATTGTTGTGGAACTTGATAGTCCAAGCGAATAAAATGTTTATAAGTGATGAGATATTAATTAATTAGAAAGTAAATGACATGAGGTTTGGTTACGAAATATTTGTGATTTTATTGATGCTATTAGTTAACGCGGTTTTTGCCGCGTATGAAATGGCTTTGGCATCAATTTCTCGCGCGCGGCTTTCAACGCTTTGTCAGCAGAAAAAGAAAGGCGCTGAAGACGCTGCTTACATGAAGGATAGGATGGCGGCAAGTCTTGCAGTAGTTCAGCTTGGTTTAACTTTGTCAGGTGCTATTGCTGCTGCAACCGGCGGTGCAGGGGCGCAGCAGTCATTTACGCCGTATTTTAAAGGCTTGGGTATTGAACCTTTTTATTCTGAAATTTTATCATTAGCATGTCTGGTAATTCCTTTAAGCGTATTCACAATAATTTTCGCGGAATTAGTGCCAAAGATTTTTGCCTTAGATAATAGGGAAACAGTTTGTCTCGCTTTGTCGCCTATAATGAAGACGATTGCTTGGATCGCTGATCCTATTGTTTCAATTTTTGAGAGTACAGTAAAGATGATAATGGGATTAGGCTCAAATAAAATAAAAAATGAATCTACAGACGCAATAAATAAACAAAATTTGGCTGAGCTAAAAGCAGCAGTTGCTCTTGCCCGTACTTCTCGTCTGATCGGAGCTCAAGAAGAAAAAATAGTTCTTTCAGCTGCTCAGTTGTCGCAAAGGAAGGTTACGGATATCATGATGGATAAAGAAGATATTTCCATGATTCCGGTTACGGATAGCCTTTCAGCTGCATTGATTAAAGCGCATATGGATATGCATACGCGGTTTCCGGTTACAGAACAAGCTGGGGATCCACAGGCGATTATTGGTTATATAAATTTTAAAGATATTGTTAATGCTTTGAATATCAGTCCAGAGGATCCGACTATCAAGGGCATATTCCGACCGATCAAGAGAATAACTGAGGAAACATTACTTTCGCAAGCATTGTCAGATATGATGCGGGAAAAAGTTCACATTGCAGTTGTGGTTTCTCAAGAACAAAAAGTTCTGGGAATGATAACCTTGGAAGATATTATTGAAGAGCTGGTCGGGGAAATTGAAGATGAATTTGATAAACTTCCTACTTACGCGCATCCCTATGGCACAGGTTGGATAGTAGGCGGGGCAATTTCTATGAAAGTTATTGCGGAAAAACTTGGCATAGAATTATCTTTAGAGAATATAGCAGATCGTCCGCCGACTTTGGATGAATGGGTTGCACAGAAATTAGGCAGAGATGTTGAGGGTGGTGAAGTTTTGAAATTTGATAGTATTTTTATTGTTGTCCGAAAACTTCGACGTAGAAAACTTTCAGAAGCGCTGGTTTCAAAGAACGTTGCTTAATTAAGATTAGAAGGGCGGATAATATGGGCAGACTGATGTTTATTCTAAAAGTTTTTTCTTTATCAATATTTATTTTTTTGTTTTCTTCCACGGTGAAAGCTGAGAGTGTTCAATCTTATACATTAGATTCTTTAATTCAAGAAGCGCTGACTTTAAACCCTGAAATTCTCTCCGCAAAAAATGCTTTTGAGTCAGCTAACGCCCGTATTCCGCAGGCTGCAAGTTTAAATGATCCGGAAATCGATTTTGAATATGACCGGATAACCGCAGACCGCGAATTGTCTGGAAAACCGATGAAAACATTTTCGGTTTCTCAGGATATTCCGTTCCCTACCAAAATATATTTACGCGCCAAGATCGCCTCAAAACTTGCTAAGATGGCATATGAAAATTATAAAGCTAAAGAGCGGGATGTTGTGGCTCAACTGAAAAGTGCTTATTCTGAATTAAGTCTCATATATAAAGAAATTGAGATCAGTAAAGAAAACAAAAGTTTGTTAGAACAAATTTCTAAAACTGCTACGACGCGGTATGGCTCAGGGCGAGGATCACAAGTCGAAGCACTTAAGTCTCAAGTTGAGCTTGCGAGAGTTGATAATGAACTTATTCTTCTTGAGCAAAAAAGGGTCACAGCTCAAGCCAGATTGAATGTGTTGCTGAACCGTGATCCTAAAACAGATTTTGGAATTCCTGTAGCTGAGTCTGCAATTACATTTAATCGGACGCTGGATGATTTTTATCGTCTGACTCTTGATAATAATCCAGAATTGAAAGCATATCGCTACGCTACTGATCGCGGTCAAGCCGCGTATGATCTTTCACTCAATGAATTTCTTCCTGATTTTAATTTGAAATTTAGACAGATGGTTAATAAAGGTAGTTTTGTAGACGGAGCTTGGGCAGGCATGATTGGAGTTACTATTCCATTATGGTTTTTTGAAAAACAGGCATTTGGGGTTAAGGAGATGAAGTCAGACCTTAAAATGTTAAAAGCTGAATATAAGGGTAAGGAAAATTCAGTTTTATTTGAATTAAATGACGCTTATGCGCGAGCTAATGCTAACAAAAAACTCGTTGAGCTATATGAAACTGCTTTTATACCTCAGGCGCAGGAAACAGTGAATGTTGCGGCTAAAGGATATGAATCAGGAAAATCAGAAATGTTAACTGTGCTTTTGGATAGCCAGAGAATGTTGATTGATTTTAAATTGCAACATTATAAGGCGATATTAGATTTAAGAATTGCTTTGGCTGATCTTGAGCGTGTTGTAGGCGCTGGTATAGATTTTTAAGAAAGAGGGGAATATGAAGTTAAATAAAATTGTTTTATTTATAATCGCGGTAATTATTTCGTTTGGAACTGTATTTGTTTTTATGGGTTGTGGACGATCGCAAGAAACTAAAACTATTTCACAGGCTAAAGTTATTTATAGTTGTCCGATGCATCCGACCTATACGTCGGACAAACTTGGGGATTGTCCGATTTGTGGTATGAAGCTGATTAAAAAAGAAAACGCGCCTGCTAAAGCAAAAACAACCGGAGCAGTTTGTCCGGTGCATAAATGTACTATGAAAAATTGTCCGATGATAAAGGCTGATCTAAAACCGGGTGAGCGTATTATATGTCCGGTTTGCGGTGAATTTATTTCAACAAACGACGGGAAGCTGCTTTTTTATCGTAATCCAATGGATCCCAAAGTTACCTCGCCTGTACCTATGAAAGATCAAATGGGAATGGATTATGTTCCAGTATATGAAGAAGAATCTTCGACAGCGACCGCTGGTCCAACTGTAACTATAAGTCAGGAAAGACAACAAATGATCGGCGTTAAAACCGAGCCAGTTAAAATGATGGATTTGAATAAAGTGGTGAGGGTGTCAGGAAAAATTGCTTATGATCCTGAGCTGGTCGTAGCTCAAGAAGAATTTATTCAAGCCTTAAACGCGCAAGATAATGTGAAAGATTCGCCTTTACAAGACGTGATTGACCGGGCAAAAAGTTTGATTGAAGCGGCGCGTAATAAATTAAAACTTGCTGGTATGAGCGAAGATCAAATAGCTGGTATTGAAAAATCGCGTAAAGCAGAAACCAATCTGTATCTTCCGGGTAATGGAGAAAACGTATGGGCGTATATCAATATTTATGAATATGAAATTGGATTTATTAAAATTGGCGACAGCGTTGAATTAGAAACAGTGGCTTACCCAGGCGAGAAATTTACTGGAAAGGTGGTTGCAATAAGTCCAGTCTTAGATCCAAATACCAGAACCAATCAAGTACGGGTTGAAGTTCCAAACCCGGATAATAAACTCAAACCTGAAATGTTCGTTAACGCGGTGATTAAAGAAAGTTTAGGATCAAAATTAGCAGTTCCTGAAACTGCAGTTTTAGATACTGGTTTAAGAAAAATTGTTTATATTTCCGAGGATAACAATGTGCTTGAAGCGAGGGAAGTAATACTCGGGCAAAAAGCGGAAAATTATTATGAAGTTATAAGCGGAGTTAAAGAAGGCGATCTGGTCGTCACTAGTGGTAATTTTTTGGTGGATTCAGAGTCGAAATTAAAATCAGCGCAGTAGGTTTAATATGATCGAAAAAATCATAGAATTTTCAGCAAAAAATAAATACTTGGTTATTATTTTTGTTATAGCTGCCATGGTCGGCGCGGTGTATAGCATAAAAAATATTCCGTTAGACGCTATTCCTGATCTTTCTGATACCCAGGTTATTATTTATTCACGCTGGGATAGATCACCGGATATTATAGAAGATCAAGTTACCTATCCAATCGTAAGTGCTATGTTGGGCGCGCCTAACGTAAAAGCTATCCGGGGATTTTCTGATTTTGGATTTTCATACGTTTACGTTATTTTTAAAGACGGTACAGATATTTATTGGGCGCGCAGTCGCACGCTCGAATATTTAAGTAAGATCACGCCCAGACTTCCTGAAGGTGTTAAGACTGAAATGGGACCGGATGCAAGTTCAGTTGGCTGGGTTTATCAATATGCTTTGGTAGATAAGACTGGAAAAAATGATCTTTCTAAACTTCGTTCTTTTCAAGATTGGTATTTACGCTATTGGCTGCAAAGCGTTCCAGGAGTAGCTGAAGTCGCATCTGTTGGAGGATTCCAAAAACAATATCAAGTTAATGTTGATCCAAACGCGCTTTTATCTTATAAAATTCCGCTTACAAAAGTAGTGGATGCTATTCGTGACAGTAATAATGATGTAGGCGGCAGGCTGGTCGAATTTTCAGGTGCTGAGTATATGATTAGAGGCCGAGGTTACGCAAAGTCTGCACAAGATATAGAGAATATTTCTATAGGTTCAGATGCGGCAGGTACGCCAGTACTTGTCAAAAACATAGCGCAAGTTGCTTTGGGTCCTGAAATTCGTCGAGGTGTAGCAGATCTGGATGGGCAGGGAGATACTGTAGGCGGTATAGTGATAATGCGTTACGGCGAAAACGCGCTTAATGTTATTAATCGTGTAAAAGAGAAAATAGAAGAGATTAAACCATCTTTACCTGCTGGCGTTGAGTTGGTCACTACTTATGACAGATCAGATTTGATCAAGCGTTCTATAGAAACTCTGAAGCATCAGCTGATCGAGGAGATGATCATTGTAAGTTTAGTTATTTTGTTTTTCTTATGGCATTTTCCGTCTGCAATTATTCCAATTGTAACCATACCGATAGCAGTATTGCTTTCATTTATTCCAATGTTCGGCATGAAACTAACTTCAAATATTATGAGCTTGTCCGGCATTGCAATTTCAATCGGGGTGCTGGTCGACGGAGCTATTGTTGAAGTTGAAAACGCGTATAAGCGATTACAACAATGGGAAGCAGGAGGGCGAAAAGGTGATTTTCATTTAGTAAGGCTTAATGCTTTAAAAGAAGTCGGACCGTCTGTGTTTTTTTCACTTTTGGTAATCGCGATCGCTTTCTTGCCGGTGTTTACGCTTTTGGATCAGGAGGGCAGACTGTTTAAACCATTGGCGTTTAGCAAAAACTTTGCAATGGCGATTGCCGCTATTCTTGCCATAACTCTTGACCCTGCAATGCGGATGTTGTTTACACGCATGGACTATAAACATTTTAAACCGCGCTGGCTTTCAAATATTTTTAATACTGTTACCGTCGGAAAATATTATCCGGAAGAGCAACATCCGGTGAGTAAAGTTTTGTTCAACATTTATGAACCGGCTTGTAGATTTGTGCTTAAGTATCGTAAAGCGACAATTATAACCGCTATTATATTAATGCTTTCAGCTGTTCCGGTTTATTTTAAATTAGGTTCAGAATTTATGCCGCCGTTAAATGAAGGCAGTATTCTTTATATGCCTACGACTTTGCCGGGTATTTCAGTAACTGAGACGCAAAAACTGCTTCAAGCAATGGATAAAATTTTAAAAGACACGCCTGAAGTGGAGCGGGTGTTTGGAAAAGCTGGACGAGCTGAAACTTCTACTGACCCTGCGCCGTTCTCGATGATGGAAACCACTGTGGTTTTAAAACCGGAAGATCAATGGCGAAAAGTAAAACGCTGGTATTCATGGCTGCCAAATTTTATACAAAAACCTTTCCGTCCGATTTGGCGCGACCGGATTACTTATGATGATTTAATAAATGAATTAGACCAGAAAATGAAATTTCCTGGAGTATCCAATGCTTGGACTATGCCGATCAAGGCGAGAATAGATATGTTGTCTACTGGGATACGCACGCCGGTTGGAATAAAGATATATGGCGCAGATTTAAAAGAAATTGAAAAAATTGGTTTGAATCTTGAATCAACTATGAAGAATATCAAAGGTACGCGTTCAGTTTTTGCGGAACGGGTTACCGGTGGATATTTTATAGATTTTGATATTAAACGTGAAGAGCTTGCCCGGTATGGTCTGACAGTAAAAGACGCGGAAATGATAATTACATCCGCTATCGGTGGTGAACCGGTTACGACCACTATCGAAGGACGGGAACGATATGCCGTTAATGTGCGGTATGCCCGGGAATTCAGGGATGATATTGAAAAATTGAAACGGGTGCTGGTGCCTACTGCTTCAGGTGCTCAGATACCGCTGGAGCAATTAGCAGATATTCATCTTTCTTTAGGACCAGCAATGATTAGAGATGAAAACGGGATGTTAGCTGGTTATGTTTATGTTGATATTGCTGGACGAGATGTAGGCAGTTATGTTACTGAAGCACGGAAAATTGTTCGTGAAAAAATTCAATTGCCTGCGGGTTACGCTCTTCAATGGAGCGGACAATATGAGAATATGCTTAGGGTTAGGGAGAGATTAAAAGTTGTAATACCGATCACGCTATTTCTGATCTTTATTTTGCTTTACATGAATACTAAGTCGCCGGTAAAAGCTTCTATAGTAATGTTAGCTGTTCCTTTTTCATTAGTCGGCGCAGTTTGGTTTTTGTATTTGTTGCATTACAATATGTCAATCGCGGTATGGGTGGGGATGATCGCGTTAATGGGTTTAGACGCTGAAACCGGGGTATTTATGCTTTTGTTTTTGGATATGTCATATAATGAAATGATTCGCCAGGGAAAAATGAAAACTCAGGCGAATCTGGATGAGGCTATAATTCATGGCGCGGTAAAACGGATCCGTCCTAAGATGATGACAGTAATGGCAATGTTTATGGGCTTGCTACCGATTATGTGGTCTATGGGAGCAGGTGCGGATATGATGAAACGTATCGCAGCTCCAATGGTCGGCGGTATCCTCACAAGTTTTATTATGGAACTTTTGGTTTATCCACCGATTTATTCAATTTGGAAATGGAAATATGAAATGAAAAATGGGCAAAAATAAAAAGGAGCATTTAAATGAAAAGAACAATTTTTATGATTATGGTTTTGGGTGTTTTAATTTTTGCAGGCAATCAAAATGCGCAGGCTGAAAATACGCCGGTTGATGTAAAAACTGCAGATGTTGTCGCAGCGCCGGTAGATGTAGGCAATAAAATTTGTCCAGTATTAGGCGGTGTAATAGACGAAAAATATAAAGCAACCTATGAATATGAAGGAAAAATTTATAATTTTTGCTGTTCAGCGTGCATTGAAGAATTCAAAAAAGATCCTAAAAAATATATTCAAAAAATAGAAGAAGAACAAAGCGCTGTTAAAAAATAATCACGGAAGTTTTATGGGTAATATAGTCATTCGCCCTTTCAGACGCGAAGATAGAGCAGAAGTAAGAAGGATAAGCTGTCAAACCGCGTTTTTGGAAGTTGATTTGCATAAATTTTTTTCTGATGAAGAAATACTTGCAGATGCGCTTACGCTTTCCTTTACAGATCATGAGCCGGAATCTTGTTTTGTTGCGGTTAGTGATAATAAAGTTATTGGTTATATTATAGGATCAAAAAATGTTGCAAATATAAATCGTATTTCCGGCTCAAAAATTATTATCCCGCTTTTGATCAAAGCCTTTCGTCGGGGGATTTTTTGGAATAAGATCAATTTAAAATTGTTTTTTAATGTTATACGAAGCGCGTTTAAAGGCGAATTTGTTATGCCGGATTTTTCAAAAGACTTTCCGGCAACGCTGCATATAAATATTGATAAGGCTTATCGGGGACAACGAATAGGAGAACGGCTCATAGAAACTTATTTAAATTTTTTAAAAGAACAAAAAATCTCGGCGGTACATTTAGGTACATTTTCAGAAGGAGCTAAAACATTTTTTTTAAAACAGGGATTTAATATTTTATTTAAAAGTAAAAGAACATATCTCAAGCCTTATATCGACCAGGAAATTAATTTTTATATTTTGGGGAAAAAGTTGTAACGGACATTCATGAGGAGTTATTAGTAATGAAGATTTTTTTAAAAAAGCATAAGAGGTTTTTATTTTTAATTATTATTTTGATCGGTATTGTTGTTTTATTTGGTTTTGAAAGATCTAGTCATGCGCAGAAAGCATTGTCTGAGATGTCGTTTTCTAATGTTCAGCTGACATCTCAAGACCGCATTCTAATTTTGGCGCCTCATCCTGACGATGAAGTTTTAGCTTGCGGCGGAATTATTCAGAAAGCATTGGCTCTAAAAATTTCTATTAAAGTAGTTTTTCTTACCTATGGTGATAATAATGAATGGTCTTTTTTTCTATATCGTAAGCATCTGGTAGTTTTTCCAAAGTCGGTTCAGGGCATGGGGCAGATCCGGCATAATGAAGCGATAGAGGCGGATAAAGTTTTAGGTCTTGACGCTGATAAACTAGTTTTCTTAGGATATCCTGACTTTGGCACTTTGAATATTTGGTATAAACATTGGGATCAGAGACCGGCTTTTGTGAGTATGCTGACTAAAGTTAAGGCTGTTCCTTATACTAATGCTTTTCATCCAGGGTCTTCTTATAAAGGTGAGGCAATTTTAAGCGACCTTACAGAGGTTATCAAAGATTTTAAACCAACTAAAATATTTGTTTCGCATCCTGCAGATCATAATGTGGACCATAAATCCCTGTATTTGTTTACTACTGTAGCGTTGTGGGATTTAGGTATGGATAAGGTTAAACTTTTTCCATATCTGGTGCATTATAAATCTTGGCCATATCCTCGAGGATTGCACCCTACGTATAAACTTCAGCCGCCGGATATTTTTAAAAAGGAAATTCCTTGGGAGGTAAGCTGGCTTAATTCCAAAGAGATTGAAATAAAAGAAAATGCGCTTAAAAAACATAGTTCTCAGTTTAAATCTTCAACTTCATATTTATCAGCTTTTGTTAAACAAAATGAACTTTTCGGCGATTTTTCGAGGATAAGTTTGAACAATAGAGGATTACCGTTATCTTTGTTTTATTTAGGGCAGGAAGATATTGCTCGTCTTGCTCAAGAATTGAAGGATAGGAAACAACCTTCTTTAGCTAGTATAGAAGAGCATAATGTGTATTTAGAAAATGGCAGACTGGTATTGACTTTCAAATTATCTAAAAAAATTGGCAGGGGTGAAGGTGTTTCAGTATATTTATTCGGATATAAAAAAGCGACTGCTTTTTCAAAAATGCCGAAAATACATATTCAATTGGGAGCCTTGCTTCACCATATTTATGATCAGAATCGGAATATTGACTTAAAAGAGTCAGGGGTAAGCGTGGCGAGGGAAAATAATCAGATAACTGTAGCTGTTCCATTACAATTTTTAGGATTTCCTGAGCGTATTTTGACGAGTATGAACACGTATTTAGGAAATTTTTCAATGGATTGGGTGTCATGGAGAATATTAGAAATACCGACAATAAAATAAAAGCAAAGCGGACTATAAAAGAGCTCATTATTGAGTTATTAAAGCTTAATAATACTCCTCATGAAATTGCTTTAGGGATCGCGATTGGTGTTTTTATAGGCATAACTCCTTTATATGGTTTTCATACACTATTATTAATTGCTGCGGCGTTTCTGATAAAGCGAGTAAATAAAGTAGCGATTTTTATTGGAACCAATGTGTCTTTGCCTCCGACAGTGCCTTTTATAACTTGGGCGGGGTATAGTATAGGCAGGCTTATGCTGGGGAATAAATATGCTCCGTTAGAATGGTCGAGTTTTCAGCAGTTTAGTTATAAAAAATTTCTTCATCTTTATTTTCCTTTATTTATTGGAAGCATGGTTATGGGTTTAGCGCTCGCGGTACTTGCATATTTTATTACGCGATGGTTTATTTTTTTGAAAAGACGAGTAAAAATAAATAGGGTTACTTTTCTATTTATACTAATTTTTTTATGTGTTGCATTATTTAATGTAAGAGCATACGCGGGTGAAAAAATAATTTACGCGATTTCTCCATTGGGGACAGCTGAATATAATGATGAAGGTTTAATTGATCTTGACGGGAAAAAAGTAAAGTTTAGCACTTTCAGATTTAGGCTGACCGGATTTGATGATTTAGAAAAAATTTATTCTGATCCTAAAACTTTTTTACCGTTAAAAGTAGAACGGTTTGTAAAATTTTTCTTTAAAAAGGAATACTTGGTCGAAGAATATACGCCTGAACAAAACGCGTTGGTAATAACAAAATTTGTCCGCAATAAGAAAGTAAAGGAATACGATTTTAAATCAGATCAACCGATTAGTAATGCGATTACTTTACCTTTTTATTTGCGCACTGTAAAAAATTTGGATATTGGATGGTCTTATACTGCAAGCTTACCGGATAAGTTTGAATTGACCTTAACGTCAATCGACGATATAAAAGTACCGGCTGGAGAGTTTAATGCGTATCATTTTACCAGTACTCCGCCTAAAATTGAAATTTGGATCAGCAAAGATGAATATAGAATTCCGATTAAGATTAAGGGGTTAAGCGGTCACAACTACATAATGGTAATGAAAAAACATCAGATAGGTGAAGATAAATGACGGATATATTTATGCAAGAAGCTATAAAGGAAGCGCAAGCTGGGTTGAAAGAAGGCGGCATACCTATTGGCGCTGTGCTTGTGCATCAAGGCGTTATAATGGGTCGGGGTCATAATCGACGGATACAAAAGGGAAGTGCTATTCTGCATGGCGAGATGGATGCTTTAGAAAATGCTGGACGGCAAACGGGGAATGTTTATAGAGAATGTGTTATGTATACAACTTTGTCTCCATGTATTATGTGTACCGGAGCAATGCTACTGTATGGAATTCCCCGTGTTGTGGTCGGAGAGAATAAAACATTTATGGGAGCGGAGGATTTATTAAAGCATAATGGAGTGAAAGTTGAGGTTTTGCAAAACGCCGAATGTATTAACATGATGGAAAAATTTATTAAACAAAACCCAGAGCTTTGGTATGAAGACATTGGGAAATAATTTTAGAAGGGAATTTAGTTTGAATGGTTACTAAGAAAGTTATTACGAAAAAAATAGCAAAGAAAACTCCGGATGCATGGCATTTAAAAGCCGCATATGCTTTGGGTAAGGCGACACAGAAAGCTTCTAAAGCAGTAAATAAGGTAAAAGTTTCGTCGAAAAAACTTATAGCAAAAACAAAAAGTAAAAAGACCGGAACGCAAGTTAGTTTGTTTGAGCCGTCTTCGGATAAGGTACATGAACCGTTGTCACCTGTTCTTAAAGAAATAAAAGCTATTATGGATGTAAGTGGGTTGACAGCGGCGATTGATGAAATGAATGAGATCAGTTTAAAAAATTCCAGGCATCCGGTTATTGAACGGTTAGTAACTAGAGTCAGGGAGTTATCACAGTTTGAACAGGAACAGCTTTCCAGGAAATTTATTGAGAAGTTAAACGCGAAATTACATTTTGATAATATGGCGGTTTTATTACCTTCACAGGTAAAGTTGACTGAAGAAGATTGTCAGAAAATGTCGGATGCGTTTATTGGCTGCATTTCTGAGACGCTGGAAGATCTTGGTTTATCTGAGGAAGATCGGGCTGTTTTTGAAAAGCTTACTGGCGATATTGCAAAGCCTATTAATGATCTGATGTTGTTTTATATGTATCCAAAAACTTTTAAGCAAAAAATTAAGCGGTTGTGGCGGATGCAGAGGATTTTTATAAAGATGATAAAATTAGTTAGGTTAACTAATGAATTGAATAAACAGATGCCTATGGCGAATGATTTTAGTCCTTTTAAAGTCAGAGAACCGGCAGAGGTTATTGAAATTTAAGTATATGTAGGGGAGAGAATATAAAGAAAGGGTTTTTTATGTGTCCTGATAAATGTGATGAAAATCAAAAAGAAAAAGATGTTAAAACTGCGAGAATGACATTTCCGCAATTGAAATTTACCGTCGTTAAAAATGATAATAATTTTTGTTATCACAATTATAAAGTCGGGGATGAATTTATTTTAAAAGATTTTACTCATGCGCCTGAACATTTTTGTTTGGCTATTACGCATGCTGCTTTTCCAGCTATGCATACCTTAACCTTTGGGGGTAGATTTCCTTTTATGGAAAATACTGCGTCTTTAGTAACTACTTGTCCAGACGGCGGTAAAATGGCGTTTAAAATTGAGCTTTTGGATAAAGATGGAAAGGTGGTAGTAGTTCCGCAGAAGGAAAAACCAACTGGACCAAAACCAAAAAAAATGCTGATTGAAGTCGAGCACAGCGATAACACATGTCATTATGGTTACAAAGTAGGAGATAAATGGGAAGTAACTGGGCTAAGAACTCCGGATGGCATGTGCGGAGCTGCGTATCATTTATTATTCCCGGTTTTATTTGAAATGAATTTTGGCGCGACATTTTCTTTTGAAAAAAATCCAAATTGTAAAACCGGAATTACCTGTCCCGACGGCGGAAAAATAAAGTTTAAGGTTACGAGGATTGATGAATAAATATGGGAAATGATATATGAATAAAACTGATATATCAAATTTAGGTAATGTAGTTATATTTCGACCTAAGGGAGAGACTGCAACTCTGGAAGTCCAGTTGAAAGAGGAAACAGTCTGGCTTACGCAGGCGCAAATGTCAGAATTATTTCTTACAGAACGCAGTGTTATAACTAAGCATATACAAAATATATTCCAAACTAAAGAGTTAGATCAAAAAAGTAATGTGCAAAAAATGCACATTGCTAATTCAGATAAACCGGTTAATCTTTACAATCTTGACGTCATAATTTCAGTCGGCTATCGTGTAAATTCTAAACGTGGCACACAATTCCGCATTTGGGCGACAAATGTTTTAAAACAGCATTTGATTAAAGGCTATACTATTAATGATAAGCGGTTAAAAGAGCAGACTGCAAATCTAAAGTCATTACAGCGAACTGTTCAGATGCTGGCTGATTTGAGTGAACGTAAAGCTTTGACCAGTGATGAAGCAAAAGGATTATTTGAAGTAATCCGTGATTATAGTTATGGATTAGATGTATTGGATGATTATGACCATGGACGCGTTCAGATCAAGTCAGCAACCGCAAAAGAATCATATCAATTAAATTATGCTGAAGGGATAAATATTATTCAGCAAATGCGGCAAAAATTCGGAGGCAGCAGCTTATTTGGGCATGAAAAAGACGAGTCTTTTAAAAGCGCCTTAGGTGCAATCTATCAAACGTTTGGTCGCAAAGACCTTTATCCAAGTGTTGAAGAAAAAGCTGCTAATCTGCTTTATTTAGTGGTCAAGAACCATTCTTTTTCAGACGGCAACAAACGTATCGCTGCCGCATTGTTTGTTTATTTCCTTGACCGCAATAAAATTCTTTATAAAGCTGACGGCAGTAAGCGCCTTGCGGATAATGCCTTGGTTGCAATAACATTAATGATCGCCGAAAGCCAGCCTAAAGAAAAAAACATTATCGTGGCTTTGGTGGTAAATTTGATAAATAAATTGAATTAGAAAAAATACGATATGCCATTTACACCATTTCATTTTGGTGCACATACGTTAGTAGCTTTATCATTCAAAAAGCAAGTTGATATCCCTGCGTTTATATTAGCTAATGTTGTTATAGACGTAGAGCCTTTATTAGTTATGCTTTTTAATTTTGACTATCCATTACATGGGTATGCGCATACTTTGTTAGGTGCTTCAATTATTGGTTTATTATGGGGAATAGTTGCATATATGTTTCGGGCGCCTTTGGGTAAGATGATGAATTTTTTGGGATTACCGGCTTCATCTTCATTGATTATGAGTCTGTTATCAGGATTATTGGGCGGATGTTTACATGTTTTATTTGATGCGCCGATTTATACAGACATACGACCATTTTATCCATTAAATATAAATCCGTTGTACGGAATTATTTCAATTTCGCAAATATATTTATTGTGTAAAATTCTTTTTATTCCTGCAATAGTTGTTTATTTTTTGGTGAGGAAGAAATAAATTTAAGAAAATCGTGATTGAAACGGCACTATGCTAATATGAAAATATTTTTGCGAACCTATGGGTGTCAGATGAACGAATACGACTCGGAGCTTATTGAGTCTATATTGCTCGCAGATGGGTTTTCTTTTGTTGATTCCGAAGAGGGTGCGGATATTATTTTGTTAAACACTTGTTCGGTGCGCGATAATGCCCAACGCAAGATTAAAGGCGAGATACACGAGATCCGCCACCGGTTTAAGACGACAAAACAGCCTATCATAGGGTTATTAGGCTGTATTGCCAGCCATGAAAAAGAAAAACTCACCCAGGATAAAAAATTCTACGCGGATTTTTTCGCTGGACCAGATAGTTATAAAAAACTTCCTGAATTACTTCGCCAAGCTATAAAACATTTACATCCAGCTGATTTTGCTCTCTCAGACATCGAAACCTACGACGACATTTATCCCAAACGTAAGCCCGGCGTGAATGCTTGGGTTTCGATCATGCGTGGTTGTAATAATTTTTGTTCTTTCTGTGTTGTTCCGTATACTCGCGGGCGGGAACGCAGCCGCTCGCCTGAAAATATAATTGAAGAGGTTAAAAGGTTGGTCGCTGAAGGATATCCGCAAGTAACCTTACTTGGTCAAAATGTTAATTCATATAATTTTGAAGGCGTGAATTTTACTCAATTGCTTTCGCAAGTTAGCAAGGTTGATGGTTTACGTCGTATTCGATTTATGTCACCTCACCCTAAAGATTTTCCGCCGGATTTAATCGAATTGATCGCGTCTGATCCAAAGATTTGCAAACATATTCATTTCCCGCTTCAGGCAGGAAACGACCGCATTTTAAAAATGATGAATCGGCATTACACCCATAAACAATTTCTTGATCAGGTCGTAAAATTTCGAAAAAAATGTCCTAACCTTGCTATCACCACTGATATTATCGTCGGATTCCCAACCGAAACAGACGAGGAATTTGAAGATACAGTCATGGTTATAAAAACTGTAGAATTTGATGCAGCGTTTATTTTTAACTATTCAGTACGCGAGGGGACCCTTGCCTCAAAACAATATCCGGATGATGTGTTGGAAAAAGAAAAGACGCGCAGGATTGTCCTCTTAAACGCGATTCAAAAAGAAATTTCGCTAAATAAAAATCAGGCGTTGATTGGTACTATTCAAGATGTTCTGGTCGAACAAAAAGGCACATCAAAATCCAAAGAAGAGTGGGAAGCCCGCACGGATACCAACAAGTTAGTTATCCTGCCAAACGGCAAATATAATGCAGGAGATTTTTTGCAGGTCCGAATTACAGATGCGTCTTCATATATCTTAAAGGCTGTTCCTGTAACTAGTTGATAATAAATGGGTTGTATCCGAGAAAATTTTCTTGCCCTATATTGACACCATATACTATATATTTTATACTTTCATTGCCAATCAATGGCATATCTACTATTTTTAATGAGTTAACTTTATTTATCAGGA
This sequence comes from Candidatus Omnitrophota bacterium, assembly GCA_015233195.1. Classification (GTDB taxonomy): domain Bacteria; phylum Omnitrophota; class Gorgyraeia; order Zapsychrales; family Zapsychraceae; genus JADFYE01. The sequence continues at coordinate 23,507 of JADFYE010000015.1, read as the reverse complement.
AAAAAATTATGAAAAAATTTTTCATACTTTTATTTTTTATTTTTTTTACTGCTCAACTCTGTATAGCAGCTAATACTGAGCAGTTCATGATCACAGCTTTTGTTCCTAATATTACGCGGCTTGATATTGGCGCTTATACAATGGCTAAAAATGCACCGCAGACTTTTAATGAGATTAATGCGACTCAGGAATTAAATTTTGGGACTTTGGTTTATCAGACGGATTCTGAAATATATTTGCCGGACAAATTTTTTGTGGTTGATGTGAATATTGCTTCAGGAACTAGCGGAGTTGCTACTACGGTTCAATATACAGAAGGGACAGCGCCGGCTGGTCAAGTGAAAACATTGGGTTATAAAGGTAAGATTAATTTTGCTAAGGTAAAAAATGGTGTTGAGTTCGCGATTCCTGGTCACGCGATCAAATATTTTAATGAGATTAAATCAGGCGATACTATCAATATTGCACAAGGTGATGGATTTTTAAGGTTATATATTGGGATAATTGACGGATCAGAAACCGCGGATCTTATTCCTCGGGGAGCTGAAACGTTTAAGAGTTATGATAAAGCCGGTACGTATACCGGAACAATAACAGTAACAGCAGTCGCGCCGTAACTGTTCTTTGACAAATAATTTAGGGAAACTTGACATCGGGTCAGGGATTAACTAAGATGAAAAGAAAAGGATAAATTATGTCTAATAAAGTTCATAAAATACTTTTCTCTATGTCAGCTTTATTGTTTTTAAGCTGGGTTTTGTTAATTCCGTGTAATGCCGGTGTTGCGGTAAGTGTAACGCCTCTTGACGGAAGTCCGAATATCAGATTCAGCCGTTTAGAGACGCAGGATGACCTGCTGAAAGAAGTCCGGGTTAGAATAACCTCAACTGAGGGCAAACAATATCAGGTATTTCAAACTTTGTTAGACAGCCCCCGGAATGAACAAGGTCAGACGCTTACACCTATGGCAATTAAAACTTATTCCCGAAATGACTCGAATTCGTCCGGGACTTTATATGTGCAGGTTCCTGAATCATTAGGATTAACCGATCAATTGATATATACGTCCAGCCCTTCAGGTGAAGGCAGTAATTTCAGTATGATGTATATGGTCGATAAGGATCAGATAAATGTTTCAGGTAATTTTTTCTCCAGGGTTCAGTATGAGGTCAGGACTATAGGCAGCAGTGCGCAAGCCCGGATTTTTGTTAACCTTTATATCGACAAAGTAGCATCGCAGTTAAAGGTTAGTGTCGAAGGGGCTAACATTAAGAATTCAGTTGAAGTAGTTCAGGATAAGAACGGCATAAAAGAAGACGGAGTGGTGATTAAATTCAGCGAGAACGACGGGAAGGAAATCAGAATTTATCAAGAATGGTTAAATCCTCCTCAGAGTGAAGATTCAAAAATACTTGATAGATCAGCTTTGGTGTTTAAAGTTCAGCCTGAATTTGAGCAAAGTATTAAGTCGAGTTATGCGGAAGTAAAAATGAATGATCTGATTTATAAGTCGAGTAATAGTCAGGATACGATTAAAATTCCTTTTACTCTTAATCAATCAGATCTGTTTGCTGGAAAATACCGCGGCATCATGCGGTATAAAGTGGAAACTGAAAGTAATACCAGTACTTATGATGTAAGCGTGCTGATTGATGTTCAACCGATCTTTGAAATGAATGTTGAATTTCCCGAAGGTGGTGTCTCATTCAATAAGGTTTTACCGGATATGCCTCCGCAAAGCAAAGAAGTGGCAGTTAAGGTTAAGACGAACATGAAAAAACCTTATGCGGTTATGCAGAAATTCGTTACTCCGCTGATGAATGAGAAATCGGAAGTTTATGATTCGCGGTATTTCACTACTAAACAAGTACTGGGTGAGAACCAGCGCGGACAAGTTGAAAGCGTTGGATTTAAAGAAGTAGATGTTAATCAAAATCCAATCTTTTTATCTGACAACAATGGAACCGCTTCTGAGTTTAAGGTTTTATATAAATTGGAACCTTACGCGGAACTTAAAGCAGGAACTTATAAGGCGTCAGTTGTATATACATTAAGTGAAAAATAAAATTAAAAATCAAAAATAAAAAATACAAGGAGATGAAACAATGAAAAAATTAACCATGAGCTCAGTTTTGGGAGCATTGCTTGTGCTTGGTCTGTGCGCCACGCAAAGCTTTGCTATCACCAGCACCAAGACGTACGCGGTATCAGTAACGCTGCCTACACAAACACCGATACTTAATATTAAAGCTTTTAAAATTGATGGTAAAGGTACAGCTACTGCCACTGATGATACTTGGAGCACAGAAGTTTCCAGTTTGACTTTAGCCTCTGGAGATGTAAGTTTTGGTTTGACCGATCCTGGTACAGGCGCTACTTTTGATGTGTATAAATCCAATTATTATTTTGCGATCGAGGTAGCTCCTAAATTTGCATCATTGAGCAATGTTACTTTGTCTTATACTGAAGGCAGCGCTCCGACTGGTCAGCCAGTTGATCAAAAATTAGGTTATAAAATGATCGCTTCAGCTGCACAGGTTACTTATGTTTCCGCCACCAGTACTAGTGAAGTTATTCTTTCTGAAAAAGCTTTAAAGAATATTGGTACTATGTCATTGACCAGCACATCATTTCCTGCAGGCACTTGGTGCCGTTTGTATGTTGGGATGTGGGTTGGAAGAGCAGGTACACCGCCTGATGCAGATTTGAAACCTTTCGTGGCTTCAGATAAATCAGGTGCTTATTCCGGAACACTTACAATTTCTGCTACAGCAAGTTAAATTAAAGAAAAGCAAGGAGAGCGTAATGCTCTCCTTGCTTTTAATTTGAATTTTTCCAAAAGGGACTATTTATGTTAAAAAAATTATTTATTTTTACCGTAGCATTGTTATTTTTTCCATATTTAGCTAACGCTCAAATTATGATTGAACAAGGTAAAATAGTCCTTAACGCGGAACCAAATTCAACTGCTTCAGGCGAGATTGTAATTCACAACACCACTAATAAAGAAATTAGCATCAAATCGTATTTCGAAGACTTTGCTTATAAACCGCCGTTTGATGGTGCCAAAGATTTTATGCCGCAGGGAGTAAGTCCGAATAGTGTAGGCGCTTGGGTATCGACCAGTCCGACTACGTTTAAACTGTCTCCTCGGAGTCAACAAATTGTTACTTATACTGTAAAAGTACCAGAGGTTTTTAATGAAGGACATTATGGGGTTTTATTTTTTGAAAACGCGCCTGAGTCTGCGTCCATGGGCGGTAAAAGTATAAATTTAGTGTCAAGAACCGGAAGTTTGTTTTTTGTTGAGCCAGTTACGAAAAGTAAGACTACGGTTATTACTGATATAAAAGTAAAAGACAATAAAATTGTTATGAATTTTGAGAATAAGGGTAATGTAATTGTAGTTTGTCACCCGGTGTATAATTTGATAACCAGCGACGGTAATGTTGTTGATAGGGGCGATTTGGAAAATATATATTTGCCGCCATCAACTGTAAAAGATTTGACGTTTGATCCAAAAATAAAGGATGATGGGACCTATACTTTAATGCTTTCTTTTGATCTGCAGGATGAGGATGTAATTAATAAAGAAATCACTCTGACCAAAAACGGGAGTCTTATCAGCATAGATAAAATTTCCGACTAAAAACTTTCCCATTTGATTTTTAATGTTAAAATTCTTATATGAGAAAATATGTCATCATTTTTGCTTCAACTTTGTTTATGCTATATGCTCTGCCCGCGCACAGCGAATATTCTCTCGTCTATAAATATTTGTTGGAAGAAGGAAAAAATTATTTAGGTCAAAAAAAATATTTTAAAGCTTTAGATAGTTTTAATAAAGCGAAATCGATTGAACCGTCAGCAAACGAACCCCAAGAATTAATCGAATTAATTCAAAGTATTAATGGTAAAGAAGAAATTTCTGTCGAGAAACCTGTTGAGAATACGGTGGCGAAAATTCTTGAGTCGTATGAGAAAAAAACAGTTTATGTTGATAGGGAAGCTGCTTTAAAAAAGGCTCTTGATGCTGCGGAAAATTCGCAGGTTCCCACTGCTGTATCAAAATTCGGAGCTACTGCTGCTTCTGATGTTAAATCTGCCACGCCTGAAGTTAAAGTTGTTTCTTCTCCTGAATCAAAAGTTATTTCTGCTCCAGCGTCGGTAAAAGTAACAAAAACTATAATGCTGGATGACGCTTTGTGGCAAAGTATGCCGAAAATAGCAATGACTCTTGAATTTGATAAATCATATATTTTTGAAGGTCGGAATATCCAGAAATTTTTAGCACTTACTCCGGGTGTGATCGAGGTTTCTAAAATTGATATTAATCGTTTAGGCGTGAAAGCTTTGTTTGGAAAAACTTTGTTATATATCTGGGATGAAAAGGGAAGATGGAATTTAGATATAAACACCATAATCCCGGTGGATCAAACTGCGCAGCGAAAGCAAGAGCAAGCGTTAAGTAAATCCGAACCTTTTAAACTTTATACTTCTATCGACTGGAATACAGTTTTTTCAGGAAGAAAAGAAGCTGATATGAGACGGCAGTCTTTACAATACGTTTATGCCAATAATATAACTGGGGAAACTCCGTATGGGTTTTTGGATATGGCTTTAACTACTACTCAAAATAATGAGGAGGCGGATCCTTCTTATTACACTATTGGTTTGTCTCGAGGCAGTTTAGGTTTGATCAATAATTATAATTTACGGGTCTTTGATGGACAGGGTGGATTTTCGGATTTAAGCGCGCCTTTACAAAGTTTACGCGGATATTTCGCTAATGTTAAGATGCTGGAAAGTTTAGTTGAATTTTCGTATTTCAGAGGAAAAGATTTAGGTACTTTTGGTGTATTTAATGGTTTGTCTGCCAGTACTGAAGGAGATAATTATACTGAGGGTGCGCGTATTAAATTGTTCCCTGATAAGGATAACAATGTCGCGTTTAATTTTGCCAGAGGATTTGGTCAAGGAAGAATGGCTACTTTGCCGGATAGGGTGATGTCTGTAGAAGGGCAAGTTCGGACCTTTGACCATTGGCTTTCCCGCGGAGAGATTGGTTATGATGAAAATCATACCGCTGCTTCGGTTGGCACAAGATATTCTACGGATCTGACAAAATTAAATTTAAGTTTCTATAATATTCATCCTGAATATCAGAATACCGCAGGCTTTCCCGCTTATAACGGGGAGATCGCGGGCTTGCTCGATTGGAATTGGCGTCCATCGGATAATGTATATCTGAGCTCTAATTTGAATTTATATAATAATCTGGCTTATCCGAATCCGGATAATGAGAATGGGGTAAACATTGATACATCGACGATACTGGATACTCCTTTTATTTATGACGGACAAATGGAGACTGCGGTAAGTTATTCGAATAATCCGCAGGAAATCTCGCCGCGAACTAATTTTCAATATTCAAACCGTTATTCTAAGAGATTTCCAATTTGGGGTCAACGGCAAATAAACACTTTTATTCAGGGATTATATCAGGTAAGCAGAAGTGATTCCGGCGGAGTTTCTGAATATGATCGATATTCTACTTCGGTAGGATATGATTTGCCGGTTTTGGATAATTTAAACCAATTTTCTAATATGGAATTCTCTTGGATAGAAACTAAAGGGATTAAAACTTGGGCGTCGCCGAGCGTTTTTACATCAGGATTTTATTATACTCATAATTTTAGTGATCATTTATCTGGTTCTGCGAATGCTTACTATCGGGATGAACAGAATACCGAGGGGGTTAATAGTTTTTTAAGTGGGCAGGATAGTCTTAATACCGGGGTATCAGCTAGTTTTAATCCATCGCCTGATTTTCAAATATATTTTGACAGCAGGTTTTCTAATGTTTGGGCTGAAAGTAATAATAGTGATCCATATCGTGAAATTGCTTTACGCGGAGGCGTACGAACTTCTTTAGAAAGTCCTTTTTCGTGGACGCCATTAGCTAAGATAGAAGGGTATGTATATAAAGATAATAATGCAAATGGCAGCCGCGAGTTTGATGAGCCTGGTGTGTCGGGCGTAAAAATTCAATTAGGCAAAAAGACCCTTATTTCCGACGCTAAAGGATTTTATTCAACTAAAATAAGAGCAAAGCACGCCACAGCAGAAGTTTTGGTTGATACGATTCCTGCGGGTTATATTTTGAGCACACCGGGTAATGTACAACTTACTTTGACCGGATATAAGACGCAAATGGCTAATTTTGGTTTATCAACTAATACTGGTATTTTTGGTATTGTTTTTCTGGATTTGAATGATAATAAAAAGCCGGATAGAGGGGAAGAATTTATTCCTGGTGTAAAAATATATTTAGATAAAAAATCTTCAGTTAAGAGTGATCAGAACGGGACGTTTGTTTTTCAGGGTGTGAGCAAGGGCGAGCATATGTTAAAAATAGATATAAATTCGATTCCTTTGGAGTATATACCCAGTGTTAGTCTTCAAAAAACTTTTTCTTTGCAAGAAGGTTCTACCTTTGTTTTTTACATTCCTTTAAAGAAAAAATAGAACATCATTTGGCAACGATGGTTCTTATTGTAACGAGTTGATTTCCTTGCATTTCTTCATTTTCAGATATCAGCTGGGATGATTGAGTATATACTGATCTGTTGTTGTTTGTGATCTGCTGATTATCCTGGTTGGGAAAGAAGTTGACTCCGACTATCTGCGGAATAACTACAGAGACTGTGTAACTTTTTGTTTCTGCCCAGACCAGACTTGTGCAAAGCATTGCTGCGGTAATTAGAATGGTTAAGATTTTCATCTTTAGCTCCTTTTTTCCCCCTCTAAGGATATACATAAAAAAACCCTCAAAAGAGAGAGGGCTAAAGATTTCGGATTTTACGATTTCCTTATCGGCAACCAGACGAGCATGGCTTTTTTAAGCTTTAGCTTCATGGCTTTGCGCCCCACTCTTTCGAGTAGTTTACCTTTTAAACTTTAAAAGAACGTTTACTTCCAATAAAAGTATATACTGATTAATAGGGAAAAACCATAGCTTGCCGAAAATAATAGAAAACGTTTTCCGAGATCAATTATTGGTAAAATAAGTAGTATAAATAGTATAATATATATCTTGACACCTGCTGGATTGAATGTTCTAATGACATTCTATGTTTTTCCAGCTTTATAAATATTAGCTGGTTTTTTTTTGAGCAGTAATACTACGGGAGGATTTAAGTAGTGGAAAATGTACATTCATTTCATGTTCCGGTTATGGGAACTGGATATTCAATTGATACTCCAATAAAAATAGCGCGTTTTGGCATATCGTCGGTTATTCCAATGGCGGATGATGAGCTAATCGAGCGGATGCGAAAATATTATTGTGAAAAATATAATAAAGATTATTTCCCGATAAATAAAGGTGAGGAAGATTACCGCGCCAAACGTATTACTAGCTATTTGGATATGGTCTGGGATATAGTACGTAAACAGATCGCTGCAATAAAACGTATGCAATTTGAAAAAGGTACAGAGCTTACCAAATATTTTGAAATGCTTCCGGAAACCTCGCCGTTAAAGAAACTTTATTTAGAGATGCTTAAAATTTCAGACCATAACCAGAAAAAACAAATTCAGCATAAATTGCGTCGTGAAGTTAAGATGGGAAGTATTGATATTAATATTATGGTCAAGGTAGACCGGAATAATTATGATAAGAACGGCGAGCAAATGCCGATTGAATACAATGACGGACATGCTGCTTTAAGAGGGTTTGCTAAGAGTAAAGTGAATGGTTCAGTAGTTTTATCTGCAGGATTAAATCAGCGATTATATAAATATCTTTTTGAATTTAAAGATTTTTATGCGGATATGTTGGGCGATATTAAGAAAAAAATAATCTTAAAGATCAGTGATTATAGGTCAGCTTTTTTGCAAGGTAAAATATTTGCTAAACATGGGGTATGGATTAGTGAGTATAGAATTGAGTCTGGAATAAATTGCGGTGGTCATGCTTTTGTGGAGAACGCAAAACCTTTGGGTTTGGTCTTAGACGAATTTCAACAAAAACGCAATGAATTATCCGATACCTTAGGCTCGATATATCTTGAGGCGTTAAATAAAAAAGGTGTAGCAACGGATATTAAACAGCCGATACGAATTACGGTACAAGGCGGTATTGGTACTGCGGCTGAAGATAAGTTTTTACGGGATTATTTTAAGGTTGATGGTACTGGGTGGGCATCACCATTTTTATTATGTCCGGAAGTGACTAATGTTGACGATGATACTTTACAAAAATTATCCGCTTCAAAAGAGGGTGATATTATTTTAAGTGGTGTGTCGCCTTTAAATGTTCCGTTCTATACTTTGAAAAACAGCGGTAGTGAGCTTAAGAAAAACGAAAAAAACGCTATGGGAAAACCAGGAAGCAGTTGTCCGCGTGGTTATTTAGCTTTATATCCTGGTCTTGCAAAAAAGGATTTATGTTTAGCTTCAACTGCTTATCATAAGCTATTTTTAAAGAATATGGCGGATAAGAAGCTTTCTGAAGAAGAGATTGAAAATGAACGTAAGAGATTGGTTAATAAATCTTGTTTATGTTTTGATCTGGCGCAAGGCGCTTTATTGAAATATGGTCTTGCCAAAAAAGAAGAAAACTCTCCTGCAGTATGTCCGGGACCTAATTTGATATATTTTTCGAAGATAGTGTCATTAGAAGAAATGGTAAGTCATATTTACGGGAGGATCAATCTTTTAGAAAATGTTGATCGACCTAATCTTTTTATCCGGGAATTGGAATTGTACATAGATTATATTTCTTGCGCTTTACGTGCTGGACAAGCTGCTGGTGAAAAAGGGTTTGATGCTTTAAAAGAAAATGTCGCTCAAGCTTTTGAATATTACCGGGATATGTTTTCCAAAGTTGTAGAATTAAAAGATGAGAAAATAAAAGCTTTGGCACAATTAAAGGAGCTTGAAGCGCTGTTTCAAAATTTATTGTCTTTGTCATTTAGCTAAACAGTTTTAACAATAATTCCCGAAAAAACATACTTGCATTCGAGTTGGTGCGAAGTAAAATATCAACCATGGAAGAACGATCTGTTGGTATAGTTGAAACACAATATCTCACCTGTTGCGAGCCTCCGCAGGAGTTATTGCTTTCTTGCGGTGAAAAATTAGGTCCGATCACAATTGCCTATGAAACTTACGGCAAACTTTCCTCGAATAAAAATAACGCGATTTTAATAGTTCATGCTTTGACCGGTGACGCGCATGCTGCAGGGTATCATCAAGGCTCGGATAGAGCTGGTTGGTGGGATGCGATGATTGGTCCAGGTAAAGCTTTTGATACTAATAAATATTTTGTTATTTGTTCCAATGTTCTGGGCAGCTGCAAAGGAACTACTGGGTCGGCTTCAATAGATCCCAAGACTGGTAAACCTTATGGTTTAAGTTTTCCGGTAGTTACTATTCGGGATATGGTTAAGGTTCAGAAATTTTTGGTTGATCATTTTGGTATAAAAAAATTATTAGCTGTAGCCGGCGGTTCAATGGGCGGTATGCAGACCTTAGAGTGGTCTTTGTTGTATCCGGATATGGTGGAGTCAGCTATAGTAATTGCTACTAATTATAGGCATTCTGCTCAACAAATAGCTTTTCATGAGGTTGGTCGTAATGCTATTATGGCTGATCCGGATTGGCAGAATGGTGATTATTATGGAAAGACAATTCCTGCACGGGGTTTAGCAGTAGCACGGATGATTGGGCATATTACTTACATGAGCGATCACTCTATGGAAGAAAAATTTGGACGTAAAGTTATTGATACTGAGCGGAGAGGATATGACTTTTCTGCTCATTTTGAAGTTGCGAATTATCTGAAATATAGAGGAGATAGTTTTGTCCAGAGGTTTGATGCTAATTCATGGTTATATATGTCTAAGGCGTGTGACCATTTTGATTTGGCTCAGGATCAAAAATTGACGGATGTTTTTGCTAATGTTAAGTCAAAATTTTTAGTCATCTCATTTACGTCGGATTGGCTTTATCCTCCAGCACAGACTAAACAAATTGCTAAAGCGTTAAAAGCTAATGGGGTGGATGTTACCGACATTGGGATTAATTCAAAATATGGTCACGACGCGTTTTTAGTTGAGGTGGATAATCAGTCAAAAGTTATTTCACATTTTGTGGAGCGGATAGCGAAAGAAGCGGGTAATTGATGAGATTAGATTTTAAGATAATTTTGGATATGGTCAAGCCTGGGTCATTAGTTTTGGATTTGGGATGCGGGGATGGCGACCTGATGCTTTTACTTAAAGAACAGAAACAATGCAAGGTTTTTGGGATTGAACTCGATGAGAAATTGATTTACCAGTGTGTTGAAAAAGGTTTAAGTGTTAATCATGGGGATATTGATACGGAGTTAATTGACTTTTCGGATAAACGTTTTGATTATGTTATTTTAAATGAAAGTCTCCAACAAGTTTATTATCCGAAACAGGTAATTCTAGAGTCTTTTAGAATCGGGAAAAAGGTTATTGTAGGTATACCTAATTTTTGTTCATTGGAAGCCAGATTACAGATTATGTTTAAAGGTAGAGTGCCGGTTACAAAAGAATTACCGTTTGAATGGCACGATACGCCTAACTTGCGTTTTTTAAGTATTAAGGATTTTAGAGATTTTTGTGACGAGAACGACATTAAAATACTTAAAGAAAAAGGCATTTCCAAGGATAAAATTATAAACCGCTTTAAAAATCTTTTCTCTTTGAACTGTATTTTCCTGTTAGAAAAGTAATCGTGGGTCTGTTATAATAATTTTTTAAAAAGGATTATTATGCAACGTGTTTATTTAGATCATAACGCTACTACACCTTTACATCCAGAAGTAAAAAAGATCATAGTTAATTCTTTGGATGTATTTGGTAATCCGTCTAGCATGCATAGCTTGGGCAGGGAAGCAAGAAAATTGGTAGAAGAAGCTCGAGGGAAAGTAGCTCATTTTATTGGCGCAGATCCTGAAGAAGTGTTTTTTGTGGGAAGTGGTACAGAGGCGAATAATACCGTGCTTTCATTAGTTCCATGTTCCCCTAATAAATGTCATTGTCCTTCAGCTCGGCATGAGATAATTACGACTGCTATTGAGCATCCTTGTATTTTGGAAGCTTCAAAGTGTATTCGGGAGCGGGGAGCTGAAGTTAAATATTTGGGTGTCGATAAATATGGAAAAGTAGACAGCAGTCAGTTGGAGAAATTTATTACCAATAAGACCGGATTGGTATCAGTTATGCTTGCGAACAACGAGATCGGTACAATACAGGATATAAAAACATTAGCAAAAATAGCGCATAAAAATGACGCTCTTTTTCATACTGATGCGGTGCAGGCTGTCGGGAAAATGCCTATAAATGTTAAAGATTTAGATGTTGATTTTTTGACTATATCAGCTCATAAATTATATGGACCTAAAGGGGTTGGTGCTTTATATGTTAAAAAAGGAGTACGTTTTTGTCCTTTGATTCGTGGCGGTCATCAGGAAAAAGGACGGCGGGCAGGTACAGAAAATACGTTGGGCATTATTGCTTTTGGTAAAGCTGTGGAATTACGTAAAATAGAAATGACAGATGAAACGAAACGGTTGCTGGCTTTAAAGCAAATCCTAAAACAAGGATTACAAAAAAATATAGCAGATATTACTTTTAATGGTCATCCGGAAGATTGTTTGCCTGGAACATTAAATGTTTCTATAGACGGTGTTGAAGGCGAGTCAGTACTTTTATATTTGGATTTGGAAGGTATTTGTGTATCAACTGGTTCAGCTTGTGCTTCAGGTTCTTTGGACCCTTCGCATGTTTTATTAGCTACAGGCATTCCAGTAGAGCGCGCGCATGGTTCGATCCGGATAAGTTTAGGACGAGAAACAACAGAAAAAGAAATTATATATACGATAGAAAAAATGGCGCAAGTCGTAAAAAGAGTTCGGGAAATTTCGACAGCGTACTAAATATAGGTCAAAGGTAAAGGTCAAGGGTCAAAGGGAAAAGAAGCAAAAAATAATTAGCAAATTTTTAAAATTGGAAATCGCAGGTATTGACGCGGACGTAGATAATTCGAGCGGGCACGGATCCACGCTGAAAGCGGGGAGAGCGAGAATTATCTTCGAACGCAGTTAGTATCGCAGGGACTAACCAGTGTTCCGCGAAATACCGAAGATTTACAAATAAAATTTGCCTAATAAGGACAAGATATATATGGATTGGGTATATACAGATATAGTTAAAGATCATTTCATGAACCCGCGAAATGTATTGAAGCAGGGAGAAGAATTTGTTGCTGACGGTGAAGGCATGGTCGGTAACATGAAGTGCGGCGACCAGATGATGTTTAAAATCAAGGTGGATAAGATTAAAAATACTTTAGTCGACTGCCGCTGGAAAACTTATGGCTGTGCCAGCGCAATTGCCAGCACCTCAGTTTTGTCTGAAATGGTTAAAGGCATGACTTTAGACAAGGCGTATTTAGTTTCTCCTAAAGATGTTAATAAAAATTTAGGAGGATTACCTGATCATAAAATTCATTGTTCCGTCCTTGGGGATAAAGCTTTACGTGCAGCAATAAATGATTATTATAGAAAAAACGGCATGGAACATAAAGTTCAAAAAGAAGAAGCAAAAGTTATATGCCAGTGTATGAATGTTACTGACCATGAGATAGAGGACGCAGTGTTAGACGGTGCGCGTACTTATGTTGAATTACAGGAAAAAACTAAACTTGGTACAGTTTGTGGACAATGTAAAGATGAAGCGATCACTTTGTTAGAACAATATATTGCGAAACATTTTTCAAAATAAAATATAAGGAAAATAAAATGGAAGAGATAAAGAAGATTATTGATACAGAAATCCGACCCATGTTACAGCGCGATGGTGGAGATTTAAATATTATTAGTTATGAAAATAACATTTTAAAGATTCATTATGAAGGCGCTTGTCATGGCTGTCCGCATGCCGCGTATGGAACTTTGAAATTTATTGAAATGATTTTGAAAGAAAAGATAAATCCTGATATTACGGTTGAGATGGCGTAAATTTTCCAATCACCCGTATTTCCGGTTCGAGCTCAATTTTAAAATGTTGGCGTACCGCTTCCTGCATTTTCTTTATAAGGTTTAACACATCTTGTGCAGAACATTCCCCGTCTTTAATTATTATATTTGCATGTTTAGGGAATACTTTTGCGCCATTGATTTGAAAATTTTTCGCGCCAGCTTCATCTAAAAACCAACCCGCGGATTTTCGTCTTCCCCCGTTAGAGGTAGGGGCAACATTTTTAAATACACTTCCAGCAGACGGAATATTGTGCCAATCCGGATGTTTATCTTTACGCTCATTAATTATACTTTGTCGTTCGGTTTTTAGTTCTATAGGATTATCTGCTGAAAATTTAAGCCGGGCGGATAATAATATGTCATTTGAGTGTTTTAGAAAGGATTCACGATAAGCAAAATTCAGGTCAGCACCTTCAAGAGTTTTAACAATACCTAAGCCAGTATCAAAAATTTGTACGTATTTTACTATGTCTCCAATTTGCTGACCATAAGCCCCGGCATTGCCGACAATAGCGCCAGCAACAGTACCGGGAATACCGCTGGCGTAATTTATTCCTTTTAATCCTTGTTCCGCGCAATACGCAGCCAAATGGTCGAGGATGGTGGCGCCTTCAACTTCCAGCTCAAATTGACTCATTGCTTTTATATTTGGTGTTTCTGAAAAATATCTAAGCACATATGCGTCTATTCCTTGGTCAGATACTAATAAATTTGAGCCTTGTCCTATGACGAGAAATGGAGATTTGTTATTTTGAATAAATTTAAGCGCGTAAATTAATTGTTCTTTATTTGTGCAGTTACAGACGCCTTTACATGGACCGCCTAGACGGAAAGTGGTGTATGCGGCTAATGCGGTTGAATCAGTATCGATATAGATTTGGTCATTGATTTTTATCATAATTTTTTATATTTCAGGTAATTTAAATTGCGCATTTTTTTCCGGGTTATCAAAGTTGTGTATTATGGCTTGAGGATAAGATTTTAATATTATATTTAAAATTTTTTCTACTATGTAATGCGGTACTGATGCGCCGGATGTTATGCCAAGTTTTTTTATATTAGATAATTGTAAAAGATTAAGATCAGCTGGTTCGTCAATAATTATTGATTTTGTTCCCAGTCGTTCCCCAGTTTCTTTTAGACGATTCGTATTAGAGCTGTTAGATGATCCGCATACAATTATAAGTTCGCATAATTGGGCTAATTCTTTTACCGCGTTCTGACGATTTTGAGTTGCATAACAAACGTCTGAACGATCCGGCATTTTTAAATTAGTAAATTTTTTCTGTAATAAGAGGATCATGTCATTAGTTTCATCTTGAGAGAGAGTGGTTTGAGTTACATATCCTATTTTGGCATCAGCAGGTAAATCAAGTTTGTTTATATCTTCGATGTTGTCTACGACATGAAGTAGTTCAAGTTTTACATATCCGGAAGTGCCAATCACTTCTTGGTGACCTTTATGCCCGATTAAAATCGTGTGATATCCAGCATTAGATAATTTTACTGCCTGGTTATGCACGCGTTTAACTAAAGGACAGGTAGCATCGATTATATTTAATTTTTTTTGTTCAGCTTCTTTAAATATTACTGGAGGTACTCCGTGCGCGCTTAAAATAAGTACGGAGCCGTTAGGTACAGTATTTAGATCATCAATGAATTTTACGCCTTTATCTTTAAATTTATTAACTACATGAGTGTTATGCACGATTTCATGATACACGTATAAAGGTGTACCGTATTTAACTAAAGCGCGTTCCACGATATCTATAGCATAAGATACTCCGGAACAAAATCCTTGAGTTCGAGATAGATATATATCCATGGTTGTAATATTAGCGGATTTATTTTCGCTGGGCAATGGAATTATAGTAAAATACAAAATATGTATACATAGAATAAAGTTTTTCGTAAACTGTAATACGACAATTTAAAATTAAGTTCATAAAAGCGGGTAATATTTATATGCGGATTGTTTACTTTGCAACTTGGAATGAAACCGGCGGCGGTAACCGGCATTTGGCAAATTTGATGCTGCGTTTGCAGAATGATTTTGATTGTATGGTTGTGATATGTTCTACAGTCGAAGACGAGATTCGTGATTTATTTTTGAAAGCCGGGTTGCGTCCGCAACAGATAATATTTGTTCCGCATTGGCAAAAAATATTTTTTGTCCCGTTTCTTTTTACA
This sequence comes from Candidatus Omnitrophota bacterium, assembly GCA_015233195.1. Classification (GTDB taxonomy): domain Bacteria; phylum Omnitrophota; class Gorgyraeia; order Zapsychrales; family Zapsychraceae; genus JADFYE01. The sequence continues at coordinate 8,239 of JADFYE010000015.1, read as the reverse complement.
TTACGTAAAGTTTTTAAAAAAATGAAGCCTGATATTATTCATTCTTTTGGTATTCAGGCAGATATTTTTAGCGCGCTATCCGTTATTGGATTAAATCGTATAAGGTTGATAGGATATTATGAATCACAGCCATTAACGTCGAATACCGGTAAGTTAAAAAATCTATTTTATTCTTTTATAAATCGAATAGTTGGAGAAAAATTTTGTAGAACAATTGCGGTTTCAGAAGGAATAAAACAAGAGCTTATCCTACAGAAGGTACGCAAGTCAGAAACGATTGATGTGGTATATCTAGGAATAGATAATAGTTGGAATAATAATGCGAATATTGCAGTTGATAAGAATAGAAGTTTTCCAATTATTGGTACAGTTGGACGATTAAGCGCTGAAAAACGTTTGGACCGGATAATCCGGATAATGCCGAAAATCGTATCTATTTATCCAAAAGCTCAACTGATTTTCGTTGGAAAAGGAATAGAGCAAAATTATTTAGAAAATTTATCCCAAGAGCATGGCATAGAAAATAATGTTAAATTTACAGGGTGGGTTGCTGATGTAGGAGCGGTTATAAGAACATTTGATTTTTTTGTGATGTCATCAGCTCGGGAGGGATGCCCCAACGCGTTATTAGAGGCTATGAGTTTTGCTAAGCCGGTTATCGTATCTGATATTCCAGGTATTAATGAGATTATAAGTAATGGTCGAGATGGTCTTTTGATTGATACTGAAAATGTTGAGATTTTTGCTGAGGCTATATTAAAGTTGTGTCAGGATTTATCCTTCGCAGTTTCTTTAGGGCAGGCAGCGCATAAAAAAGTTTTGGAAAAGTTTAGTGCAGCTAAAGAAATTGAAAGTTTAAAAAATATTTATAATCGTTACGCGGGAAATGATTTGAAATGAGGGATGGTATATTTATGAGTATTAAATCACGTAGAAAAACACCAGTAGTAAAAATTGGAATGGTATGTATCGGCGGTAATTGTCCGATTGCGGTTCAAGCTATGACTAATACTCCCACAGCAAATGTAACGGCTACTTATAGTCAAACTGTGGAATTGATAAGAGCGGGCAGTGAATTAGTGCGCTGGACGATCAATGACGATAAAGCTGCGATAGGCGCTGAGAAAGTAATTTTGCGATTACGTAAAAATGGATATTTAACGCCGATCATCGGGGATTTTCATTATAACGGTCATATTTTACTTCGGGAATTCCCTTTATTGGCTAAGGCACTTGATAAGTATCGGATCAATCCAGGTAATGTAGGATCAGGGGATAAGCATGATGATAATTTTGTTCAGATTGTTAATATAGCGGTAAAAAATAAAAAGCCGGTGCGTATTGGTGTTAATGGAGGATCATTAGATCAAGGGGTTTTGGCTAAGTTAATGGATGCAAACTCAAAAGCTAAAAAACCATTAGCTACCAATGAAGTGGTTTATCAGGCGATGGTTAAAAGCGCGTTAGATAGCGCGGCTATGGCGCAAAAGATTGGTTTACGCAAAGACCAGATTGTATTAAGTGTTAAGATGTCGCGGTTACAGGATATGGTTGCTGTTTATGAACAATTAGCTAAAAAATGTGATTATGTTTTGCATTTAGGGTTAACTGAAGCTGGGGGTGATATTGAAGGAATATCGTCGAGTTCAGCCGCGTTGGCAATATTATTACAGCAAGGTATAGGTGATACGATAAGAGTTTCGTTGACACCGCAAAAAGGTTTTTTAAGAAGCAGAGAAGTTGAGGTTTGTCAGGCGTTATTGCAGTCTATGGGATTGAGTTATTTTTTTCCGAGTGTTATCAGTTGTCCGGGATGTGGTCGTACATCTTCGCATAATTTTCAAAAATTAGCAGAAGAAGTGCGCATCCATATTAAAAAAAATATTAAACAATGGAAGAAAAAATATCCAGGTGTTGAAAAAATTAAAATTGCGGTAATGGGATGCGTAGTTAATGGTCCGGGTGAAAGCAAACATGCAGATATCGGAATATCGCTTCCTGGCTCCTCAGAAGAATTAAAAGCGCCAGTTTACATTAAAGGAAAATTGGTCAAAATTTTACCGGGCAAGAATTTGACTCAACAGTTTTTGCGGATATTGGATTGGTTTATAAAAAATGATTATTGAAAAATTTGAATTTGGCACCCAACCTATCGACGATATTTTAAAGTCTTTAAATTTGGATAATACTCATGTGGTGCGAGCATCGACTGAACAATTGACTCATAAGATGCTTAAAAAAGCCCGGGAAGGCAGGAGGCTTACACCTCATCTGCAAATGAAAATTTTGAAAGCGCTTAATGCCGCGACCGGTAAGAGTTTTACAATTAAAGATTTGTTTAATTATTGAAGTTTTTCTTTTATGGCAATTTGTCTCTTCTCAAAAATCAAATATTCTTTATATCCAGCTTTAATGGCAAGAGCTGCGGCTTTATCAAAATCTTTTCCAACTTGATCCGGTGAATGTGAATCTGATCCAAAAACTATTGGCACGCCGGCTTTAGCATAGATTTCTAACGTCCATAAGGCTGGATAGATTTCTTTGGCGGGTTTACGTAATCCTGAAGTATTGATTTCTATAGCAACACCGGTGTCTTTAAAAACTGATGCGGTTTTTATTACCTCATCAGTCAGATTTTGTGAAGGGCGATGTCCAAATTTTTTAACTAGGTCAACGTGGGCGATTATATCAAATAATTTTGATTGGGCACTGGCACGCAGTAATTGGTAGTATTCGCGGTACACTTCATTTACATCTTTTTCATCCCAGATTTGGCGTTGAATAGGGTCATCAAATCCCCATTTTTCCATGTAGTGCACTGAACCTAGTACGTAATCGTAGGGATAAGCGTTTAATATTTCACGGGTTTTGTCTTCATAACCCGGAAAAAAATCAGCTTCAATTCCAATTTTGATATTTAGTTTGCCTTTATATGCCTGGATTACATCAGCGATCATTTTATGATACCTGGGTAATTGATCTAATTGCATTGAAACTGATGGATCATTTAAGGCTACTAAAGGCGCGTGGTCGGAAAAACCAATTTCAGTTAAACCCATTTTTAGCGCTTGTTCTGCGTATTCGCTGGGTTCGCCATCAGCATGCCCGCAAAGTGAAGTGTGGATGTGGTAATCAGATTTAATCATAAAAATATCATCCTTGTGAGTGCTTATCCTAAATAAAAAAAGCGTGCAGATCAAGCAGATTCTTTTGGTAATTAAAAGTCATGTTTTAATTTGATAATTTTAGCTCGGGTAACATAATAGATGACGTTTATCATTCTGTAGTGTAAAATAAACACTAAATAAATTTATATAAAACAAAATATATATAAATATGAAAAAAACGTTTTTTATTAACATGCTTCTGCGTATATTTGTAAGAAACATCCTTCCTATATTCATTACTTTCTTTCTGATTTTTATGGCAGTTTTTTATTTTGGGATTCCTTCCTTGCGTACTAATATTTTGGAATCAAAAAAAACCTTGGTCAGAGAAATGGCAGGGTTAGTGGTTGATCTTTTGAAAGTATATGAAACCCAGGTTGAAAAGGGTCAAATATCACTTGAAGAAGCGCAGAAAAAAGCTTTAAATCAAGTCCGGTTATTACGATTCGGAGGAGAACATAAAGATTATTTTTTTATTTTGGATAGTAACGGCATAATGCTGATGCACCCATATCGTCCGGATTTAGAAAATTTAGATATTTCGGATTATATGGATCCTACCGGCAAACATTATGTTACGGATATTCTGGATAAGTCTAGAATATCAGAAGGTGGGTATGTTAATTATTATTGGCAGTGGGTAGATCATCCTAACCGGACTTTGCCAAAAATAACTTTTGTGCAAAAATTTGTGCCTTGGAAATGGATTATTGGTGCTGGTTTTTATGTCCATGAGGTAGATGAAGAAGCTAATAAATATTTAAAAGAGCTGACTGAGCTTTTTGTTAGATTGTTATTTATCATAGGTATTTTATCGTTATATCTAATTTGGCAGTTCAGTGAACAAGAATTAAATAGGCAAAAGTCCGACGAAAAATTAGTATCAAGAGAAGAGCAATATCGTTCATTAGTTGAGACGATGAATGATGGTATTTGTGTTATTGACGCTAAGCGGCGTATCCAGTATGTAAATCCAAGATTTTGTGAATTTTTGAATTATGCCCCGGAAGAGATAATAGGCAAACCAATATTTGATTTTCTCACCCCGCAGGGTTTCGAGCTTTTTATGAAAGCTTTGAAAATATCTAATGATAAAAGAAATAACTATTATGAATTAGAGTTAACCAAAAAAGATGGAACAATTTTTTTGGGACTTATTTCTCCTCAGTTGATCTTTGATGAAAAAGGTAATTTGAAAGGTGGATTTGCGGTCATTTCAGATATTACTCAGCGTAAGGAATGGGAACGCGAATTGAGTGTAAGTGAACAGCGTTTTAGAAGTTTGTTTAATACTATGAGAGAAGGTGTGGCAGTTTATAAACCGGTTGATGATGGTAAGGATTTCATATTTGTGGATATGAATGAAGCTGGTTGTCAGATGACAAAAGTAAAAAAAGAAGACATAATTGGAAAAAGGATTCTAGATGTTTTTCCATATGCAAAACAAATGGGAGTTTTTAATTTATGCCAGCAAGTAAATATCAGCGGTAATGCTGAGACTATGGATACCCGCGAGTATAAAGACGCACGGTTAACATCATGGTTTAAGAATTTTGTATTTAAATTGACTAATGGAGAGATAGTCGCGATTTTTAAGGATGAGACTGAAACAAAATTGGCAGAGCTTTCTTTGCTTGAAAGTGAACAAAAATACCGGGAATTGGTCGAGAACGCCAATAGTATAATTTTGAAAACTGATATTAATGGACGAATAACTTTTATTAATGAATTTGCTTTGGAATTTTTCGGATACACTAAAGATGAATTAATCGGACAAAGCCCCATAAACCGTATAATCCCAGCCAAAGATTCCCATGGTCAAGATTTGGAAGGATTTGTTCAAGATCTTGTGAATAATCCGGCTAAATATATAAATCATGATAATGAAAATATTAAAAATAATGGGGAAAAAGTTTGGGTTACTTGGACCAATAAACCTATTTATGATCAAGATAAAAAATTAACTGGAGTACTTTCAATTGGTACAGATATCTCTCAACGGAAAAAGGTTGAAGAAGAATTATTGAAACAAAAGAATTTTACCAGTTCGATTTTGGACCATTCTCCAATATTTTTTGCGGTTATAAGCAATGAAGGAAAGACGCTGTTAATTAATCAGGCGATGTTAAAAGCTACTGGATATCAGAAAGAAGAAGTTGAAGGTAAAGATTATTTGAGTCTTTTTGTCCCAGAGCGGGAGCATTACCTTTTAAGAGGTTGGTTCAGTGAAATGTTGAGCGGCAAGCATATTAGCGCTGTTCCCAATAATATTATTGCTAAAAATGGTAAGGTGATTTTGGTCGAATGGCGGGGCGCGCCAGTGATCAATAACGACGGGAAAATTGAATTTTTCTTTGGCGCAGGTTTTGATGTTACCGAACAGCAAAAAATCAAAGATTTAAGCTTAAAACTCAATTGTGTAGTTGAGCAGAGTCCGGCTGTAGTTATAATTACTGATTTAAAAGGCGACATTGAATATGTTAATCAAAAATTTACAGAGATAACTGGTTATTCCGCGGTAGAGGTATTAGGTAAATCTCCTCGGATATTGCAGTCAGGATATACGGCACAGACCTATTATAAAAATTTTTGGGATACTATTCTTTCTGGAAAAATGTGGAGCGGGGAAATATGTAATCGACGTAAAAACGGGGAAGTATATTGGTCGTATGTGTCCATTTCACCAATAAACAATTCAAAAGGGCAAATATCTCATTTTGTGGCTATTGAAGAAGATATTACGCTACGGAAAGAATATGAGAACCGTTTAGAATATCAGGCAAATTATGACGCATTAACTAATTTACCTAATAGGATTTTGGCGATAGACCGTTTGACTCAGGCAGTTGCCCGTGCTCAAAGAGAAAATAAGAACGTTGCGGTTTTAATGGTGGACTTAGACCGTTTTAAAATGATAAATGATACTCTAGGTCATGCTTATGGCGATAGCGTTTTACAGCAAGCTGCTGAAAGAATTAAATCCGCTGTCCGGGAAAGTGATACGGTCGCACGGTTAGGCGGGGATGAATTTTTGGTAATTTTGTCAGATCTGGATAATCCTGCGCATGCGGAGATAATTGCGAAAAAAATTCAAGGTTTGTTATCAACATCATTTTTGATAAAGGATAAAGAACTTTTCACTTCCGCTAGTATAGGGATTACAATCGCGCCAATGGATGGACGGGATTCACATATATTATTCAAGAATGCCGACGCTGCTATGTTTAAAGCTAAAGAAGGCAACCGCGATACTATATTTTTCTTTACTCAGTCTTTGAATGAAAAAATGCAGGAACGCATGGAATTAGAGGTGCATTTACGTCACGCTTTGGAGAATAAAGAATTCTTTTTACATTATCAGCCTTTAGTATGTTTGCATACTGGAAAGATTATAGGGTTTGAGGCGCTTTTACGTTGGCAGAATAAAGTTTTAGGTTTAGTGATGCCGGATAAATTTATTTCACTTTGTGAGGATAATGGTTTGATAATTCCTATCGGTGAATGGGTATTAAGGGAAGCATGTAATCAGGCTAAATATTGGAATGATGAGTTAGGCTTATCTTTAAAGGTGGCAGTTAATATTTCAGTTCGGCAGTTTAGGCAAAGCGATTTAGCTGAGACTGTAAAACGGGTATTGGATGAAATAAAATTGCCTCCGGAAAAATTAGAGTTAGAAATAACAGAACATTTACTTATGGATAGCGGCGAGCATGTTATGAGTACAGTTAAAAAGATCTGTGCTATGGGCGTGCATTTTGCGATTGATGATTTTGGTACCGGATATTCATCATTGAATTATTTGCAGAAATTCCCGTTTCATATGATAAAGATCGACCGGAGTTTTATAAAAGAAATGCCGGGGAATATTAATGCTAACGCGCTTATAAAAGGTATTATTTCTTTAGGCAAGAGTTTGAACATTAAAGTCACGTCTGAAGGAGTAGAGAACCGGGAGCAGCTTGAAATGTTAGTAGATTATGGTTGTGATTATGTTCAGGGATTTTATTTCAGCAAACCGGTCTCACCTGCAGATTTTTTAGCATATATGAATAAGATAAAAGGTGAAATTTGACATTATCCTCCTGCCTGTGATAATATGACGCCTTATGGAAAAAGATCAATCAAAACAATTAGAAAATTTATATAAAGATTTGCTGCGTTCTGTTGGAGAAGATACTGAACGGGAAGGTTTAATCCGAACTCCAGCGCGAGCAGCCAAAGCTTTAACTTTTTTGACTAAAGGTTATAGCGAGGATCTTGAGAGCGTTATTAACGGCGCGATCTATGAAACTGAAGATGATGAAATGATCATTGTTAAAGATATAGAGTTATACTCCATGTGCGAGCATCATTTATTGCCGTTTTTTGGTAAATGCCACGTGGGATATCTGCCAAACAAAAAAATTATTGGTCTTTCTAAAATTCCAAGAGTGGTTGATGTGTTTGCCCGTCGTTTACAGATACAAGAAAACCTGACCCGCCAAATTGCTGAAACAATCATGAAATATACCGGATCCAAAGGCGTGGGCGTGGTTATAGAAGCACAGCATCTCTGCACCATGATGCGGGGCGTGGAAAAACAAAATTCTAAAATGATCACATCTTGTATGCTTGGATTTTTCCGCAGTGAAAGTTCTACCAGAGCGGAATTCTTAAGTTTGATCAATAGATAATAATATGGAAAAAATACGTATAACCAATTTACGGGTAAAAACTATTATTGGTACTTTGCCAAAAGAGCGCAAGACCAAGCAGATTTTAGAATTGAATATTGTTTTTGATTATGATGCTTCAATAGCTGCAAAGACCGATGATCTAAAATATGCTGTAGATTATTTGGCTTTGGTTAAGAATATTAAGGAAGAGGTAGAAAAAACTTCTTTTTATTTGGTTGAGAAATTAGCAGATCATGTTTTGAGTATTATTTTTAGGGAAAAGCGGGGTTGGACCGATAACGACGTTTGATGTTACTCATTATCCGACCAGATTTGCTGCTGAAGTTAAAGATTATAATGCGGAAGAACATTTTAATCCCAAGGATGCACGCAATAAAGCCAAGTTCGTTCAATATG
>JADFYE010000014.1 GCA_015233195.1 Candidatus Omnitrophota bacterium | reverse complement strand
TGGAGCCAAAATATCTTTCAAATACGCGGCATCATGTTGATTATCGCCGTCTATCTGAATCATAACATCAAAATTATTTTTGTACGCGTACTTAAACCCCGTCTGAACAGCACCGCCTATGCCTAAATTAAACGGCAAACAAATTACTTTAGCGCCTGCCTTTGAAGCTTCATCCACGGTTTTATCGACGGAGCCATCATTGATCACCACTACTGATACGTCAACACCGCAACCCATTACCTCTTCAATAGTTTTGAATATATTTTTTTCTTCATTAAACGCCGGTATAGTTACTAAAATTTTCATCTTATTTAATTTTTCCGCTGTTTTTCATATCCATGTATCGTATGTAATTCAAAGATGCTTGCAATATTTCACTTTCAGTAGCAGTCCGCTGATCAGGTATCAAACCACCAAAACTAAAAGGAGTTCCGTCGGAATGATAACCGCGCGAAGTTATTAAAAGCAGCATGGCTTTATCATCCATATCAAACATACTTTTTAACATAACCTGACCTGCGGAATTAGATCCCATTAAAATAGCCCGACCTTTACGCTGCAATATGCCAGAAAATAATTCTGACGCGCTTCCTGAATCCTTATTAACCCAAATAACCATCGGACCATGATATTTGAACTGTTCAGGGATAACCGGAACATCCAACTTTGCTTCCTCCAAACCCTTTTTGTGAAAATATGCAAACTGATCTCCTCCAGGTAAAAAGAAAGCCGATATTTCCCGGGCAGCTAAAGGCGGACCTCCCGGATTATTGCGTAAGTCCAAAATAAGTCCTTCAATCGATCCTTGTTGACGGAAAAACTCCATGTACCTAAGCATATCTTCAGACGTCATCCGGTTAAAAGTTTCTAACTTAATTCCATAAACATTTGGCACCCCTGTATCAAAAGCAAATACAGTTTGCTTTATATATTCCTGACTTTTCACTTTAATTTGTTTTTTATGCTTATCTACAGCAGCTAAGTAATCAATTGCCACTTCTGCATTTTCCAGAGGATTAAGAAAATCTTTAATCTTCACATCATCTAAATCACCCACATTCTGACTGTTAAAAGCTAAAATCAAATCTTGCGGTCTTAACCCTTTAACATATGAATCCGACCGAGGTTCAACTTTATCTACTGAATATCCTTCTGCAATTTTATGTCCTTCTATCCCAAGATCATTTCTTTTTCCTGTAGCACTTTTTACAAATTCTTCAGCAGGCTTAGGCGGATACAAAGCTGAAAAAACATCTTCCTGCGTCTTTAAATGATCAACTAAAAGTGCAGCGCTTCGCCATTTTATAAAATCAACGGATTTACCAGTATCTTTAAATTGAGCATAAATTTTTGTATTAAATTTTTGAACAAAATCATTATATGCTTCCCGGCTAACCGCGTGATAATAGTTCTCGTCCATATATTTATAAACTTGCTCAAAATAATCAAGGTAACTTTGATAAACCTGGTCAACTGATTTGGATTCTTTAACTGCAGATTTTTTTGAAATATTTGTATTAAGAGGTTTTATATCCATTTTATTTTCAGCCAGTTTGCACTCTGAATAAAAAGGCGCCAACCCTAAAAACAACACTAATAATATGAACTTTTTATAACGCATATATGTGAGTCTTGCAATAACTTTCACAAATACCATTGGTTAAATAATAATTAAGATTATACCTATATTTTAATTAAATAGAATATAATTTTATACTTTAATTCTCCAAAACATTAAATTTTGTCGTCTTAATAGGTTAAATACCCGCGGAAAGATCTTTTTTAAGGAAAAATTCAGACCAAAGTTGTTTTTCTGAAGCATTAATTGCGGAAACCGCTCCTTTAATCTTAAACTCTTGTGCCATAAGCTTTTTTAAGTCTGCTATTGATAGCGAAATATTCGTTACAAAGTCCTGGTGAGGACGCTTTTGACGATATCCAGGAATACTTTTAGGCATGGTTAAATATTTAAAAATTAAATTAAGGTCAAAATTATAAAGAATTGTGCCATGATGCAGAATATAATTACGTCCACGTTTTTGAGCGTTTCCAGAAAATTTTTTCTCATTATCTTTTAGAGCAATATCTGAGATTGGAAAATATTTAGAGTCTATTCCTTGTTTGCCCAAAACCTTAACTACTTTGGAGAGAATATAATCGTAAGACCTTCTAATATCAGCTAGTTTCACGTCTGTTTTTTTTGATAAGACTAAAGAATAGTTTAAACATCCCGGACCCTGTAAGACTGTGCCGCCGCCTGAAGCTCTGCGCAATACTGGGATTTTATCAAATTTCACTGCAGGAAGGTTTACATCTTCGTCAACTTTGCCGATACGACCTAAGACCACAAAATACTTAGGAGATTCCCAAAAACGTAGACTCTCACCAGATTGTCCAGCTTCAGCCTGATGCAATAAAAATTCGTCGAATAGAATATTTTCTGCAGGAGAATTAAAAGAAATATCACGCAAGATCATATTAACAATGATAACAGGTATTAATGTCTTTTGCTGCTTTTACGTCGTCAGGACGGGAGATCGGCATAGTAGTCGGCATATTATGAAAACTTTCCGGATCAGTTTTAGATAATTCATCAGCCTCAATCATCGCCTGAATAAATTCATCAATACTTTGCCGTGATTCAGTTTCAGTCGGCTCGATCATGATGGCTTCTTTTACTGTCATCGGAAAATAAATTGTTGGCGGATGAAAACCTTTATCTATCAAAAATTTTGCAATATCTAAAGTGTGGACGCCGCGTTTTACTTGTTCAGACGCTGAAAAAACCACTTCATGCATGCAAATACGATCATAAGGCAATTCATAACGATCTTTTAAACAAGCCCGGACATAATTTGCATTTAAAACCGCATGGTCGCTGGTTTCTTTTAAACCCTGACCGCCTAATAACAATGTATACGCAAAAGCCTTCAATATGACTGAAAAATTACCATAAAACGATGCAACGTATCCGACGGATTGTGGATAATCATAATTCAAAGCAAAATCACCGTCCGTATTTTTTACGACCCGGGATATCGGCAAAAACGGTAACAATCTTTCACCCACGCCTACTGGACCAGAACCTGGTCCTCCGCCGCCATGTGGCGCGGAAAATGTTTTGTGAATGTTAATGTGCATTACATCAAACCCAACATCACCTGGACGACAGCGTCCTAAAATCGCGTTCAGATTAGCTCCGTCATAATACATTAAACCGTCTACAGCGTGAATAATCTCGGCGATCTGGTCGATCTGTGATTGGAATATACCGTGTGTATCAGGACAGGTCATCATCATACCTGCTGTATCCTGATTGACTTTAGTTTTCAAATCTTCAATATCAAGCTCACCATTAGGCGCTGTTTTAACTGAAACAATTTCGTAGCCAACGATTGCGGCTGTAGCCGGATTAGTTCCGTGAGCAGCGTCAGGCACCAAAATATTTTTTTTATTATTCCCTTTAGCTTTGTGATATGCAGCAATCATCATTACGCCGGACAACTCGCCATGCGCGCCAGCCAAAGGCTGCATTGTAAAAGCTTTAAATCCGGTTATCTCGCATAACAATTGTTCCATTTCATATAAAACCTGCAGAGCGCCTTGGGCGAATTTCTCGCCGTGTTTAAGTTGAGGTAACAATGGATGCAGATCTGTAAAACCAGATAACTGCGCGATCTTCTCAGTTATGCGCGGATTATATTTCATAGTACACGAACCCAACGGATAAAAATGCGTATCAACTGAATAATTCATGCGGGACAAGCGGGTAAAATGACGTACTACGTCCAATTCCGAAACTTCCGGCCAATTGCATTCACTCTTACGCAAATAAGCCTGAGGGATCGGAGCTTTGGTGTCAACGCCGGACGGAGGATTAACATATCCCCGTCTGCCTTTAACGCTGTCATCGAAAATTAATGGAACAAGTTTGTTTATCATATTTCTCAAAAATTTTACTTATATGAGACAAATTTTTTAAAAGTCTTATGTATTTAGCGGAACGCTTGTTTAATCCAGCGAATTAAACTACGCTCGCGAGAATTCTCGCTCTCGTACGCTTTCAGCATACGAACCGTGCCCGCTCGAATTCCCAATGTCCGCTCAATACCTGCGCCTTTTAATTTAAAATTTGTCCTCCTCTATCACCTTTATCACTTTAATAAAATTTCCCCCAACGCTTTAACATAAGCGTCAATCTCAGCCTTAGTACGCTTTTCCGTCACTGCAACGATCATATAATTATCCATACCCTTGTAATAACGGCTTAAGGGGAAGCCGGCTGCAAAACCTTTTTTAATCATGACCTCAACTACCGACGAGGCATCTTTTGGCAAACATACTGTAAACTCATTGAACGTCGGCGAACTGCGTTTTACTTCTACGCCTTTGATCTTGGCTAAACATTGTTTCATGTATTCAGCTTTATCCGCATTGATACCCGCCAATTCTTTAAAACCTTGTTTTCCGACCAGAGACATAAAAATTACCGCTTGAATAGCACATAAAGCAACATTAGTACAAATATTCGAGGTAGCTTTTTCACGGCGGATATGCTGTTCTCTCGCCTGTAAAGTGTTAACGTAACAGCGTCGACCTTGTGTATCAACAGTCTGCCCCACAATACGACCAGGCATTTTACGCACAAATTCTTTTTTAGTTGCCATAAAACCTAAATACGGTCCGCCAAAATTTAACGCCAGACCTAAACTCTGCCCCTCGCCTGTAACAATATCCACACCCATTTCCCCCGGAGTTTTTAAAATCCCCAAAGAGATCGGATAAACGCTCTCAACCACCAGAGCTCCGCATTTATGTGCCATATCCACAATGTCAGTATAATCGTCGATCGCGCCAAAAAAATTCGGATTCTGCACCACAACTGCCGCAATATCTTTATTCAATAATTCTTTAATAGCTGCCCGGCTCGCCTGACCATGTATTACCGGAGTCTCTACAAATTCATAATGCAAATTATCCGTATATGAATGAATAATTTTTTTATGAATCGGGCTAACACCACCGTCGACTAAAACTTTTTTTCTGCCAGTAATACGAAGCGCCATCATAACTGCTTCGTATAAAGCTGTCCCACCTTCATACAAAGACGCGTTCGATACTTCCATGTCAGTCATAGCGCAAATCATACTTTGATATTCAAATAAAGACTGCAGCGTCCCTTGTGAACATTCAGGCTGATACGGAGTGTAAGCAGTAAAAAACTCCCCCCGAGAAGTCAAGGCTGAAACAACTGCCGGCACATAGTGGTCATAATAACCACCGCCGATAAAAGGCACTAATTGAGTAGAATTCTTTGCGGAAAGACTTTTCAGATATTCTAAGACTTCAAACTCTGATTTACCTTTAGGTAAATTAAATGACTTCGGCTTATGCTGCGGCTTAATATCGATAAAAAGATCGTCGATCTTCTTAACACCAATCTTCTGCAGCATGTAATTAACATCCTGCTCTGTATTCGCAATATACGGATTCAAAGTGTGCTTTCAGTTTATTCTTGCTCGGTTGCCAAAAAACTTTCATATTCTTCAGCATTCATCAGATTACCTAACTGATCCATATCTGAAGCTACTATTTTGGCGATCCATCCGCGGTCATAAGGAGAACGGTTGATCAATCCCGGCTCCTCTTCCAAATTGTGGTTTACATCCACGATCTTACCACCGAGCGGAGAAAAAATATCGCTGGCTGCTTTTACAGATTCCACTGAAGCAAGCTCTTCAAATTGTTCAACCTCAGTATCTACTGCAGGCAACTCAACAAAAGTAATATCTCCCAAAGAAGACTGAGCATAATCGGTGATACCGACTACAACCAAATCTTCCTCGATACACACCCATTCATGATCCTTGGTATAATGATAATGTTCGATTATCTCCATCTTTTCCCTTCCCCTATTATTGTTTTAATGAGCCGCCTTTATAAAATATCCGACTTGATACTATTGCCGGATTTTTGGATTTATCCTCGCCAAAAAATATTGACGTGCCCTGCTTAGCATAACCGGTTTTTACAAATCCCAAACCAATACCTTTAATCAACGCCGGAGAAAAACTTCCGCTGGTAACCACACCTATAACACTACCGTCTTGCGCAAATAACTTTTGTTCTGCCCGAGGAGAACGGCGGTCAAGCGCGGTAAAACCAATCACTTGTTCGTTCAATCCAATATTTTTTTGCGTAATAAGAGCGTTTTTACCTATGAAATCTTTATCAAAATTGACAAACCTTGTCAAGCTTGATTCTAACGGAGTTTTTTCTTCGTTTAATTCATGACCATACAAACTATATCCCACCTCGAGCCTTAACACATCCCGCGCTCCTAAACCTGCAGGTTTTACTCTTGCATCTTTCAACAATGCTTTCCAAAAATCCGCAGCTTTAGACCAAGGCATGTAAATTTCATACCCTAATTCGCCAGTGTATCCAGTGCGGCTGATCAACACCTCTTCACCCAAACATTTAAACATGCCGAAAGAATAAAATTCTAATTTCTCAATACCCGGCGCGAAATTTTTCATCACATCCCGAGATAAAGGTCCTTGAATATCAATTTTTCCCGTCTGAGAAGAAATATCCTTAAATTGCGCCTTTGGCGATAAATGTTTTTGAAAATGCGCCGCATCCTTCGCTGTTGTCGACGCGTTAACCACAATAAACCATTCCTGCTCTGCCTTACGAAACACTATCAAGTCATCCATAATACCGCCACGATCATTAAGCATACATCCATAACGGCAAGTACCGACCGGCATATCTGCGATCTTTTGAGTAACTAAATTATCTAAACCACTCTCAACCGCATCGCCAAATACCAAAAATTCGCCCATGTGACAAATATCAAATATCGCCACGCCGCGACGGGTATATTCATATTCTTTTAAAATACCGTCATACTGTACCGGCATATCCCATCCGCCGAATGGAACCATTTTAGCTTTTAATGACACATGTTCATCATGAAGCGGAGTAAATTTTAAATTTTTATTTTCCATATTTCTTCCTAAAATTTTTTATTACCAAAAAATTAACGCGCCTAGAGGGAGTCGAACCCCCGACACCTGATTCCGAAGACCAGTGCTCTATCCACTGAGCTATAGGCGCATAAAAATCAATCAACCAACATTTCTTTAATAACAGCTTTTATTTCCGCAACTTTTAATTCAGGAACTGTCCCCAGCCGCTTAATGATCCGTCTTTTATCAACCGTTCTGATCTGATCCAGAACAATCCACCCGTCTTTCTTTAAAAACTTCAAGGGAATCCTGGAAGGATAATCCCTGCTTTTCGTTGTCATAGGTGCAATAATAATTGTGCTAATATGACTATTCATTTCATTGGGAGATATAACAACACAAGGACGGGATTTCTTTATCTCATGCCCTATAGTCGGATCCAAATTGATCAAATAAATATCATACTGCCGGATTACCAAGTCCATTCATTATCCTTAATATCGATCAGGTCATTGATTATTAATACATCATCCTTATTTTTAGCCATATCAGCAAACCGATTTCCCCAATCCTTACGTGGATGATCTTTCGTAGGCTTAATGACAATTTTCTTTCCATCAGCCACAAGATCAACTTCCTCATGAATTTGACATTGATTTAATAATGCTTTCGGTATTCGAATGCCCTTTGAATTACCAATCGAAATAATATTAACCCTCATAAAACCTCCTATGTAATTACAATGTATCTACATAGTGATTATGCCACATAAAATACTTTTGTCAAGTCTGCTTTCACCCTATTACTTTTTTAACCTATCAACAGCTTCCCGCATTTCTTCCACTGAAGACGCTGACGTTTCCACCACTTTAATCACGCTTTTATCAAAAAACTTCATTAAAGCGGTTAAATTCATATCACCGGCAAAAGGCACTAAATGATCGTCTATACCTTCCATGCCATGTAAATGCACGCCTATCAAATATTTTCCGTATGCCTCCAAATAATCTCTATGGTCTGTAATACCCAATAAACTATTCATTTCAGCATGTCCAACATCATGCCAATAGCCCATACCTTTACGCTCAAATAAACTCAATAACATTCCAATCTCTTGAAAGTTTGGAATTTCAGTTGGATAATAACGGGTTTCCAATCCTATCTTTATTTTTTTCCGATACGCATAATCCATTACATCCCGCAAACTCTCTTCTAAAACAGCCAAATACGGATCACAATTTTTTTTCCTGAATTTTAAAATCCGCTCCCGCTCTTGTAAAAACGCGGCAGAAAGTTCTTTACCATGTTTATACAAATCAAATAATTTTTTAGACCTGATATCATCTGATTCAATCATTCCTGCGTGTAACACCACAGCTTTGGCTTTGAATTCAACGGCAGTATCAATGGTATAACACGTCCAACCAACTGCTTTTTTACGTTCCCATTCATCTAAAGAAGATAAACGATAATAATTAGACACATGGCGGGGAGAAAGCTCATCATTAGGGGTAGGACAAAAATTATGGACACTGGAAACTGCCAACCCTAATTTAGGCAAAGTTTTATGGATCTGCTGTAAATGCGAACGGGATATTTTATAATCTAATTCTATAGCATTAAAACCCATATCTTTGACTTGAACCAGCCATTTATGGATGTCAATGTCCGTAGAATAATTCCAGCAGGATGAAAGCGAAAGCATGTTATTCCTTATCTAATTCCTCGACTACTTTTTTGACTTCTAATTCTGCTTTTTCAATTTTATCTTTACACGTCTTTATTAATTTTACCGCTTCTTTAACATTAGCAGCTAATTCATCAACGTCAACATCTTCATCCTCAATTTTTTCAATAATTTCAGTTAAACGATTCATAGCGTCTTTATAATTGTCTTTCATGAATTTATCCTTTTGTATGCGGGCACAATATATTGTGCCCCTACGAAATTTATATTATTTTTACAACTTTATTTTCTATATTCCCATCGACCACTTGCGTAGTCAAAGTGTCACCCTCTTTAACTTGCTTAATACTTTTAACAGCTTTTCCCGCCTGATCTCGGGTTATACTAAAACCCCGTTTCAAAATATTTTCCGGATGTAAAGCCCGCACCACCTTTTCAATATTATTTACTTTATCATTTTCTTTACGAAAACAATTTTTTGTTTCCCGCGTCAAATTATCAGTAAACCTTGAAACCCTTTGTTTTTCAGACGCTAATAATTTTAATGACTTTTGTTTCATAGCCTCACCTAATCTCGCAATCAAAGTATGATGTTCTTTAAAAAATTCCCGCATCTTCGTCTGAATTGAGACCGCGTCATTAATAAGCTTCTTTTTATTGCGCTCCAATAAAGTCTCACTACCACGCAAAACCAAATCTAAACTATCATTCAATTTATCCACAAATTCCTGCACTCGTCCAACAATAAATTGAGCAATTGCTGTAGGCGTCTTAGCAAAAGTATGCGCTGCCAAATCTGTAATAGTAATATTTATTTCATGCCCAATGCCGCTTAATATCGGTATATTCGCGTTAGCTACTGCTTCGGTTATAATCTGACTATCAAAACAACTTAAATCTGATATTGAACCACCGCCCCTGGTTATAACTATAACATCCAGCGTCTTAATCTGCTGCAATTCCTTCAAAGCCTGGACTGTATCAGCTTCTGCTTTCTTTCCCTGCATCAAGGTGTTTCTTAAATAAACATTAAAACTAAACCCGCTTTTTTTAAGTTCAGACATGAAATCATTGTACGCGGCAGAATCATCGGACGTGATAAGCCCGATATTCAATGGTACAGTCGGAAGTGCTAACTGTTTGTTTTTGTCCAATACCCCTTTTGCTTTTAAAAGGGCAAT
Source organism: Candidatus Omnitrophota bacterium (assembly GCA_015233195.1). Lineage (GTDB taxonomy): Bacteria > Omnitrophota > Gorgyraeia > Zapsychrales > Zapsychraceae > JADFYE01. The sequence continues at coordinate 50,590 of JADFYE010000014.1, read as the reverse complement.
TAATTTTTGTTTTTCCTGGGCGAGCTTTCCTAAAGTATAGACCGGATCAATAGACTCTACTACCAGACGCACTGCACCATGCGGTACATAATAATCAACCTTGCACGCAAGTTTTACCTCAATATCATCTTTTAATTCAAAAGCATTTTCACTCTTACGCAATATTTGATTTATCTGGGCTTTCTTGAATTCCCAAAGCACTACTCCGACCCGGGCTTTAACATCTTTAGACTTCTCGTCTTTTTCTACCAACTCAAAAAAAATATGATTCTTATTTTTGTTGCGGTCAAACCCTTGTATCTCGCCGCATATCCAAACTATTTGCGGAAATCCCGCGTTAATAACATCCTTAATATACCCATTCAACTCTGATACTGTAAAAATATTATCCGACATTATCCTCGCCCTTTATGAGCTCATCTTTTTTCATATTCTTAAGCGCAACATAAGTCTGGATCTGCGCTATATAAACATAAGGTGCTGCTAAAGCCATCCAGACTGATGAAATAATTTCCGCGTATTTAATATTAGCCCAAGAAATAATCAAAACCGGCGCAGAAACAAAAACCGCCGTATATATCATTATGCTAAACACCTGCCAAAAATTTCCTTTGACCAACTGTTGACTTTGTTTAAAAAAATTTTCAAAAATTAATTCATCTTTATTTAAATCGAGCAACAATATCGGCGCAAACCAAAACAATGTTAACAATAAAAACCCTGGTATTATGAACAAACATAAACCTGCTAAAATTAAAAACTGATACGCATACATAACCGTTAAATATCTTCCCCAGCGCGGAGCTATCTCATTATTAAAATCCTCATCAGCTTCACCTTTAGATTCAATTTGTAAACTTAACTTATATAAAACCATTTGCGGCCAACTCGTAAACAGCGTCCCAATAATCAAACTTAATAAAATAATTTGGACTTGGTCATTGGCAAGTTTAAGCACAAAAGAATTCGCGATTGCCGCAGCCACAGCCAAAAAAAATCCCCAAGGCAAAAGCCGCTGGTAAAAATTCTTATACTGATCAAATGAGTTTTTTAAAATTAGAGATATATTCATTAATCAAATACCACTGTTTTATTTCCGTAACACAAAATCTTTTTCTGTAAATGCCAGCGCACTGCCCGACTTAACACCATTTTTTCCAGATCCTCACCTTTACGGATAAGATCAGCTAATTCATCTCTATGACTAATACGTACCGTGTCCTGCTCTATGATCGGTCCCTGGTCAAGATCAGCAGTTACATAATGACTGGTAGCGCCTATGATCTTAACCCCTTTTCTAAACGCCTGATCATATGGGTTCTGCCCGACGAAAGCCGGTAAGAATGAGTGATGAATATTTATGATCTGATTATTATAGGCTTCAACAAAACCTGGGCTTAATATTTGATGATACCGGGCTAAAACAATGCTATCAATCCGTTCCTGTTTTAATAGTTCGAGCTCACGTTTTTCTTGGTCGCTTTTATTATCAGGCATAATAGAAAAATGACAAAACTTAATACCAAATTGCTTAGCCAATCCTTCCGCATCCTGATGGTTACTGATTATAAGAGGAATCTCGCAATCCAAATGCCCGGCTTGACGACGATACAAAAGATCATATAAACAATGTAAATGACGAGAAACAAAAATCGCGACCCGCGCTTTCTGGTCAGTATAATTAACTGACCATTCCATATTAAATTTCTGTGCTATCGGAGCAAAACTCTCGACCAGCTTTTCCCGAGGCACATCAAACCCGGTTAAATCCCATTCCACCCGCATAAAAAAAGTATTAGTCTGGTCATCAGTATGCTGGTCAGCATGTAAAATATTTCCATTATGCTGGAAAATATAATTAGTTATTGCAGCAGTTATCCCTCGGTGATCAGGACAAGAAACTAACAAAATCGCGTTTGACATACACTATTCCTTGTTATTTATAGTTTTCATAAATGCTATCACACGGTCGTCTATCAGTATATCTTTTTTTCCTATTGGACGTTTTAAAATCACCCCTTCAAAATCCGTACATCGGCTTAACGCCACATATATTTGACCTGTAGCAAACGCGCCCCAACCCACATCAACTATAACCTTTGAAAAAGTTTTTCCCTGGCTTTTATGTATTGTTACCGCCCATGCTAACCTAATAGGAAATTGTTTAAATGCTCCGATACTTTCAGACTCCAAACGATTTAAATCTTCATCAAAATAAAATCTGTACATGTCCCATTCAAAAGGTTCAACATCAACTAATTTCCCGTCCTCTAATTCTACGCTTATCTTATCCTGCCTGGGATTTAGGTCAACCACCCGCCCGACTGTCCCATTTACCCAACGTCCTTCAGTATCATTATTTAACATCATAACCTGCGCGCCGACTTTTAATTCCAAAGATTCCTTGGTCGGATAACTGTTCGCTTCAAACTTGCCGGATATTTCAGCTTTAAATTTGCAATGCGGATGAGCAAGTTTAGCTAATTCTTTTTCATTAACTTCATCAGCTAACCGGTTTGTCGTAGTCAAATAAATAAAAAACTCATTCTCAGGAGGAACAAAATCCCGTACCACCCGGCTGTTAATCATATTCATATTTTCCGCAGTTAACTGACCAGAACGGATATTCCCCAACAAATTAATGAAAACTTCATCTTTCTGACGGTAAATTTTATCCAATTCAACAAACATTATCTTATCGTTTTTAACCAACTCTATAAATATTTTAGAATCAAAAAAATACGCGCTTTCATAAGATGAACCAAAAGTAGACGCTTCAACTCTAGTAACAATCGGCGGCAGCTGCAACAGATCACCAAAAAATATCATCTGCACCCCGCCAAACGGAAGATCCGGATGTTTACCATGAGCACGTAAAAAATTATCAACACAATCTAAAAGATCAGCTCGAACCATAGATACTTCATCTATGACCACAGCGTCCAGATTTTTATATATCGCTTTTTGCGTTTTACGTAAACGTATATTATAGACGCTATCCGGTGTAGTATCCGGTCGCATACAAAAAAATGAATGGATGGTCTGACCTTGAATATTTACAGCAGCCACTCCGGTAGGCGCAAGCACTGCCACATTTTTTAAAGTGTGTTCACGGAAATATTTCAGTAAAGTTGATTTGCCTGTTCCGGCTTTACCGGTAATAAGGACGTTGTGACTGGTATTTTCCAGCAGGTCTATAGTAAAAGTAAACCGCTCGTTGAATTCGAGCGGTTCACGAAAAGTTGATTTCAAAATCATATTATTCTTCTAATATCCCTGCCAAGTACAATAAAATATCGTGATCAGTAACCAGACCTTTAACTTTCATTTTCTCATCAACGATAGGTATACACGCCAAATTTTTTTGTGCCATATCTATCAAAGCTTTAGACAATTTATCTTCAGGGTGAAGATAATACGGATTCTTTTTCATTACATGTTCCAAAATATAACAATCTAAAGCTGACTTGTCATACAAACCATCTGCTCCGTCGGTCATCAAGCCCGGATCATACAACACATCATCACCTATAACCTTACGCGGCGACTGCGTACGATATAAATATTTATGGCTAAAAAGACCTACCAGCCTATGCCCCCGGTCGATAACTACCAAATGACTAACATTAAAAGATGAGAACTTAATTAAAGCGTCACTCAAATTCTCATCTGAGAATATAGTAATTACCGGTGTACGCATTATATCTCGAACTTTCAAATTCTCAAAAACCAACCTAAGCTGATCCATAGACCTTTAACCTTTTGCCTTTTACCTTAATTAAAGATATGCCTTAGCGCTACGTTTTTTAACTATAAAGGGTTCAACTGGTTTAGAAGTTTCTGCAATTCCTGCTGGTGGTTTTACCCCTTTTTTCAAATCCGGACGGAAATATGCCACCCAACCATCAGCATATTTATCCAACCAATCTTGTTTCGCTTTTTCAAAACCCAGATCAAAACCTTTTTTCTCACTCTCGATCCAAAGGTGACGTTTAATCTCTTCAATTACCTCTGGAAGCTGTAATAATTGTTGTTCATCAAAATTGCGTGCCACTGTACCCTCCTTTTTTATCTGGTTGGAACGCCCCAAATCTCTTTCGCGTATTCACTAATGGTACGGTCACTGGAAAATTTTCCAGAACGCGCCACATTCGAAATCGATTTAGCGATCCAAGCATCTTTGTCTTGATATTGTTTTGATACATTATCCTGCATTTTGATATACGACTCAAAATCCGCACATAACAAATAATTATCATTGTAAAAAATACTTTGTAATATCGGATCAAACAGTCCTAATTCATATTGCGAAAAGAAATTATCTGTAAACAACTTCTGAATCTCTTTTAAAGTCTGCGACTGGTTAACAAAATCCTGCGGATTATAACCGCGCCGTTTCAAATCATCGACTTCCGGAGTCTTCAAGCCAAAAATAAAAATATCGTCTTTACTTAATTCTTCCGCCATTTCCACATTAGCCCCGTCGAGAGTACCAATGGTCAAAGCACCGTTGATCATGAATTTCATATTACCGGTACCAGAGGCTTCTGTTCCTGCAGTCGAAATCTGTTCAGATAAATCGCTGGCTGGAAAAATTTTCTCAGCTAAAGATACGCGATAATTTTCCAGGAAGATCAATTTTATCTTATCTGATACTGACTTATCATTATTGATTACACACGCGACGTTATTAATAAATTTGATAATCAATTTCGCCATAAAATAGCCCGGCGCAGCTTTTCCGCCTAACATAAAAGTGCGAGGCTGAACAAAGGCTTTAGGATTATGTTTGATCTTCAAATATTCAGAAATTATATAAAATGTAAACAACAACTGACGCTTATATTCATGCATCCGCTTTACTTGCACGTCGAACATAGAATACGGGTCAACTTTTACTCCATTGTTTTTTAAAATATATTCAGCCAAATCTTTTTTATTAGCTAATTTAACCTCAGCCCATTGATCCCGGAAAGTTTTCTTTTCCTTGAACTTTTCTAATTTTTTAAGTTCATCCAGATTAACCACCCAATCATCGCCAATCGATTCAGTTATCAAATCCGATAAACGCGGGTTAGCTTTTAAAAGCCAGCGTCTGGGAGTTATACCGTTGGTTTTATTATTAAATTTCTTCGGATCCATTTCATAAAAATCTTTAAACAATTTTTCTTTTAACAAATCTGAATGCAGACGAGAAACACCATTGACTGAATGGCTTCCTACTATACATAAATTCGCCATCCGGATACGTTTTTCGCCGTCTTCAGCGACCAAAGACATCCGTTCAATCCGTCCTTGATCATTCATATATTGACGCTGAACATTATTCAAGAACCGCGCGTTGATCTCATAAATTATCTGCAAATGCCGAGGCAAAACTCTTTGCAATAATTCTATTGACCAGCATTCCAATGCTTCAGGCATCAACGTGTGATTAGTATAAGCAATAGTTTTCTTAGTAGCTTCAAACGCAGCATCCCAATCAATGTTATACTCGTCCACCAAGATCCTCATCAATTCCGCGACAGCTAAAGCTGGATGAGTATCATTGAGCTGAATTGCTGCACGTTCATCTAACTTACGCAGATCTTTATTTTCAGAAAAATACCGACGGATAATGTCAGCTATAGACGCTGCAGTAAAAAAATATTCCTGTTTCAGCCGCAATTCTTTACCAAAACTTTGTTTATCATTCGGATAAAGAACTTTAGAAATATTTTCAGAGAAAATCTTTTGATAAACTGCTTGTTCATAGTCGCCATGATTAAAATAATCAAAATCAAATTCTTCAGTACTTCGCGCTGACCACAAACGTAAAGTATTCACTATATCATTTTTATGCCCAACTACCGGAGTATCATAAGGTACTGCCAAAACATCCTGAGTATCAACCCAACGTGGACGAGCAACACCTTTATCATCTTTTTGATTTTCAACCCGACCGTAAAATTTTACTTTTACCGTATATTCTGGACGAGGAAACTCCCACGGACATCCATTACGCAGCCATTCATCCGGGATCTCAACCTGATGTCCATTTTGAATCTTTTGTTGAAAAATACCATAATCATAACGTATACCATAACCATGCGCAGGTATTTCCAAAGTTGCCATAGAGTCCAAAAAACACGCAGCTAAACGACCTAAACCGCCATTACCCAAACCTGCGTCAACTTCTTGTTCCCTAAGTTCTTCAAGCTTATATCCCAAGGTTTCTAAAGCAGCTTTGCTTTCTTTATCAACACCTAAACTATAAAGATACGTACCTAACAAACGACCAATCAAAAACTCCATTGAAAAGTAATAAACCCGTTTGAGATTATTTTTGTGATAGTATTGCTGAGTTTCAATCCAGCGTTCTACAATGCGGTCACGGATGGATAAAGCCAAAGCCAAAAAATTATCACGCGAGGTTGCGGTGTATTGGTCTTTTGCTAAAACATACTCACGGTTTGCTTTAAAAGAAAGCTCTAAACCGTGAGCGGACATATCTTTATAAATATTAAGCCAGCTATGCTGTTCTTTGACGCCCTTATTTAATCTTGCCATAATGTCCCCCTAACTATTATTGCCCGGATTTTTTTCTTTTTGCATCAAAATACGATACTTACCAAAAACCGATTCTAAAACTGAACTCCACTCTAAATTATACTGCTGATCAAAATAAATAGTATCCCGTACCGGGTGATCATTTACTGTAACCAATTTAACCCCAATATCATACTTAGGATAGTCACCTGAAAATGCTAAAGGTGCTATCCAACGCACTTCGCCTCTCATCTGAACCTGGTCCACATCTTTAGGTAAATAAACATTAAGGTTCAATGACTCCCCGATTTTAAGCATTTCATCAGTAGTGAAGCATAACCCCTCAACGCTCATATTCTTAATAAAACCATTAACTGGCGTACCTGTTATCTGGTTAGACCATTTATCAAACTTCTGAAATATCACCTTGGTAGCAATTTCATACAGAAAATGAGAGCCAATCCTTTCCTGAATATGATGGCGCGGATGAATTCTGCGTTCATCATTAACAGATGTAATATCTAAACTTTCATTTCTATCCATAACCTTCTTTTTACCAAAGTGTTATATTATACCTGAAAACTTATTATCATTTTAAAGAAGTTTAAATTTATGTCAAGTTAAATCAAGTTTACAAATCTATTCTTGCTTGATCAGCTCTCGTATAACGCCTTCTTCAGCTGACTGTTTAACATAAATACCGTCTAAAGTACGGAACCAATATATCCTATTAAATATACCGGCAAAAGCTTCAGGTGCCCACCAAATCTTATAACACTCAGTCTTAATTCCGTTAACTTCAATGATTTCAATACCTTTCCGCTTAGCTTGCATCTTAAAAACCTCTAAACTATCTGATCTAAAACCCCAATATTTCAGTTGTTCTTTATCTGATTTTACAAACCCCATTAAACCAATTTTGGGATTAAATAAAAATGGGGCATTGTCTATATTTATAACCTTTTGAATAGGCGTACCTTTAAATATACCGTTAATCACCAATTTAGAACCAATCCGCTCTCCTTTATAATCAGTATTATCCTGGGGTATTTTCACTACCCAAGAAAGAGTTGCGTAATCCTGGTCTAAAACGTATTCCTCTTTTTCAACTTTTGTACCGATTTTTCTTTCCCATTTAACCAAAATTTGAGAATTTTTAGGCGGAAGAATCTCTGACTTGAATTCGTTGACTACTTTTTGAGAATTGTAAGAACGGTAATAATATGTTCTCGCCCAAGAAGTTGAGCAAATTAAAGTTAAGAGAACGGTAAGAGTTAAAATCCGAGACATAGAAAAAATATTAGCTTTCTTTAAATACAAAATCATATTAAAATTAATATATGCGAATTAGAAATATGTCCTTATTTGTGATTTATATATTGGCATTAAGCGGGTGCAGTGTCAAAAACTATCTTTTTAACTACACTAAAACTGACCGTCCGCGTTATGCCCAACTTGCAACTTTAAAACCTCCAACCGAAATCAAAAAAACCATAAAGGTTGTTTCATATAACATTAAATTCTCCAAAAAAATAACTCAGGCGATTAAATTACTAGAATCCGAACCTAATTTAAAAGACGCGGATATTTTACTTTTACAAGAAATGGACGAGGTTGGAGTAAAACGAATAGCCAAAGAATTAAAATATAATTATGTTTATTATCCGGCAGTTTTGCACCAACATAATGATAAGGATTTTGGCAACGCAATATTATCAAAATGGAAAATGTCTGATGATGAAAAAATCATTCTGCCGCATTTTAAATTAAATCAAAAACAGAGGATCGCGGTAGGCGCCACCGTATACGTTAATGATAAAAAAATCAGGGTTTTTTGTGTGCATCTAGGCGTATTCGTAAAACCCAGCGACCGTAAACAAAGAATTGATCTAGTAGTAAAAAACATTCCTGAAGATATTAAATATGCAATCGTAGGTGGAGATTTCAACAGTTTTACAAAAAAAGACCGGGCAGAAATAAATACCGCATTCAAAAAATATGATTTTCAAGAATCCACGGCAAACCTTGGCTGGACTTTCGCATTAGGTAGAAAAACCCAGCTCGACCACATTTACACCAAAGGATTTAATACTGTTGCAAAAGGCAAAGTTATAAACCTGAGACCCAGCGACCATCTGCCAGTGTGGACGGAAGTAAAATTCTAAATAACAGGTATACCAGCCAAAAATCCATTCAAATCATTTAACGGGATAATTGAAAAAATAACTGATTTCACTCCAGGCCACGCCGCGAAATTTTTCTCAATATCTGACATCGACCAGTTCGCGGGATTACCAAACTGCTGCAACTGTGCTGACGTATTCTGCAAATCAATCCCACCATTAATCGATGAAACTTGCGCTTTATCGCCCGCATCTTTCAACGGAATTTTTTCAACAAAATTTGCTATGCGTTTAAGCCCTTGCGCTTTCGCAACAGCCAGCGCATTACTCGGTTCCATACCTGGCTCAACTTTGTAATGATAATTCACTGCGCCTTCAGGCGTAATTTCTGTTTCAAAATGATAAACTCCCGTGTGACGTCCATTAATCCTTGAAAATGCATCCACAAACTGCTCATTATGAGTCGCGATAGACAAAAAATCTCCCCGCTCTAAATGATCTTCGCTGAACCCATACGCGAATGCTTCCTGATACGTCGGTGATGTGGTTGAAGCAATTTCATCAATGGCAGTTAATACCGGCCCATGAATATTAGCCCGGCGGCTTAAATAATCCTTCCAGTTCTTCATATCACGTCCGAACGCGCTTAAAGTTATCTCATATCCGTCAGAACCAGGACGGTCAATATAAAATATACCGCTGAAAATTTGACTGCGCATAAAATCACACGGAGCAAAGCCGGTAACTTGCGCGGCTAATGCCAGCCATATTTGTGTTTTCAAAGCAAATGTTTTTCCCGAACCATTGGTAGACGCATATATTCTCACTCTTTCGCGCTCGTCAATCCTAAAATTCAGCCTGCGGTCTCCGGATTGTTCTGCTTTCTTTTTCGCGACATTCCACGCATTGCGCGCTTCCATAACCGACTCATTTGTAAATTCAACTTTCGCCCATTGTTCGCTACGAATCATCTTTGCAAATTCTAGAATAGATTCCCACTTTGATAACTCTTCAGCAATTTTTTCTTCTTCATCTATTTTTCCAGAATCCAAAAAAGATCTATTCCATGCGATAGCTGATAACTGCACAGACAATTCTTCATATTTTAGCGGAACCACCTTACTTAATAATTCACCTATATTCATAGCCCCTACTCGTTTTCCCTTATGCTGAGAATCCAAGTCCCCTAAAATAACATCAAGATTTCCATCCCAAGCGATCGCACCTGCGGCGATCCTGTCTATTAACTCAAATACGACTTCAAAATTTTGATGCTTCGGACGAAGATTGCTGATAAGATCTCTGAGTTGTCCCATCACTTCTTTTTTATCTACCTCACGGTCATTCAACACACTAACAACCGTATTAAGTTGTTCTATTGTATTTTGAATTTCCTTATAACGGTCATAATTTTCCTTTATATCTTCTAAATAATCCGATCCCTTTATTTTTCCGTTAAAATAATATCTGAATAATTGTTCAAAATAATTACTCATCTGATGCAAAGGAACAGAATCATAAGAACGCATCTCGTCTAAAAGCCTCTGTAAAGGACCTTTATCATCAACCAAAAAATTAATAAATACAGACTTAACCGCGATCGGCGGCATAGATACTAACTTAAGCGACATAGAAAGTCCTGCCTCGTTCATCAAATCTGCCGCAATCAAAGAAGCCGCTGGATTCAAAAGTTGAAAGATTTTTTCGCGCAATGACGAATCCGCATCTAAAATAGAGACGGGCATCGCTATCCGAAGGTATTCACTTATAAACTGTTTCAAATTCGTTTTTACAGCAAAAGCTATTTCTTGCGATAAAGAATCGTCATTAGCTCTATACTGCGTTGCTCTTATCAGTAAATCATCCCCTCTTAATGATAATACCCTTAAACCCGACCATTCCAAGGCTGCAAGAGAATCCTGTTCATTTCTATGAAGAGATGAAATTTGCAGTATCAATTCATTGATCCGATTTTCTACTACCTCAGTTTTTTTCCTTACTTGGATATCTATATTATAATCTTCTTTAAACTTCTGATAAATCTCATGCGCACGGTCAGGATTTTTTTTCCAATCCAGATCTTTTGAAATTTCTTCTACTGCCTCGTTATACGCTTCGCTTATCTGGGCATACAATATCTCCCGATCGCGATCCAATGTCATTAACTCTTCGATCGTATCTAAATAACCTGTCAGCCCCATAGCATCTTCCTTATATTTTGAAAAACTCATGACCGCTTTTGCGATCTGCAGGAATTGCCGCATGCCACTCTCTATAAGATGTTCTCCTCGATAAAACATTCCATTCTCTTTGTGAAAACACATTTGTTCTGCTTCAGGATAATTTAATAAAGCAAAATTAACAGCGCCCGCATCAAAATCCTCAAGCTTTAAAAGCACTAGCATAAGTCCATGCAAAAATTTTGTCTGACTGAAAAGATTGTCTATTTTACTGGATGATAACAACTCAAACATTTTCTGGCGCTCTAATAATTCTTTAGGATCACTCGTTGCGCCCATCTTCAACATCCGGCTTATAATAGTACTCATCCCTTCTTGAAGCTGTCCATCAGACCAATGCTTATCTTTGGAATATGGATAAAAAATACCGTTAGGCGGATACGCAGCTGCTACTCTTTTTTCGTCCAGATCAAAAAACCTGGACAATGATGATTCTCGAGAACTATGCTTCGGATCTTTCCAACGTAAAGTATTTTTCCCTCCGTGTCCTTGATCATCAATGACCAGTTCATTATCCAAAGGTAAAAATCCGGTAAAACTCTCTGATCGTTGTTTTAATATAGCGCGTTCTTCTTCTGAATATTGAGTGAGAGGATTTATTGTTTTTTTAATATCCGCAACTGGTTCAAGTTGTCCATTTTGTTCATGGTACCGTTCGACCCTGCTTAATATCTCTTTTTGTAAACCTTCAGATCTTGCAACCGTTATAGCCAAAGAATCTCCTGATCCAGGCAGAATCTTTCTTTTGTAATCCGGTTTTCCATCAGGCTTTAATATCACCTCTGGGTGATATATTCGTGTTAAAGGCTGTATCTCTGCCCACTGGATATATTCTTCATTATGCGTGGCAACACGCATTCTCCCTTGAAAAGATTCAACAAATTTTTGCGTCCCTATCAAAAATCTGGTCTGCTCATTCGGTGACGTCGTAGAATATCCCTCATCCATAAATAATAACAAAGGGTGTTTTTTATTCCGGTCCACAGGTAGTAAATTTCTTATTTCTACCTGAAACGCACTTAAGTCATAGAGCGCCTGCGTCCTCGGACGATCTAAAAACGCAAGACTCTGATAAATACGGATATTCGCGTTCTCCGCTGGAACAAAACCCATTGACTGCCCAAGAAGCTGGATAAAAAAATTCTGTTTTAATTGATACGATTTCCCAGCCATTTGGCTTCCTGTATAAACCGCAACCGGAATATCTTCAGGGGAATTATTTACAACCTGTTTATCCCGGGAATCTGTAAACATCCAACCATTCTTATACCCAGCAGGTTTTTCATCATCATATGTGGCTTCTTGAAAATGCATCTCTTTGACCATGTCCGCAAAATTAATGAACATCATCATTTGCCCGAATATTTCTTCGGAATCCTGAACCTTATTGAAAATTTTATCGAGCGCCTTTTCATCCCCGCGCTTTGCAATTTCAAGAATCTCCTCAATAGACGGCATTTTTGTTTTTTTCAATATGGCTGATATATCTTCTGCCAATTGTGTTAACAAAGGATCACCTATTTCACGGATTTCATCAAAAAATCGCTCAAACGCGGAATCAAGGGTCAATATTCTTTTAAACATAGCATGCGCATCCCGTTCAAGGTCCCCATAATTAATTTGACGCAAATACCAATCAGACCCTTCCTTTTTTTCATACTCTGCTATTTTCTGTAAATAATCTTTACCGATTTTTTTCTTCCGCTGAAGAAGTAGCGGGATCCTTTCATCCTGCGAAAAAACTTCATCTTCATCCGACGTATATTGACCAAAAAATTGGTACGCTTCAAACCACCTGAGTGTATCATTGATCGTTCGACTTAATTTTCTACGTTTTTCTTCAGGAAGTCCCAAAAATACTTTAACTGCAGTTTGACGTTTCAAAATATCTTCTTTATTCGATAAAGGAGTCATGATGAAATCAATAAAATCATATTTTTTCACAAAGAATGGATCAAAATCATTTATCTCTCCGTTCGGGGCACCTTTCCGCGAAATATCATCAGACCAAACATACAAACCAGCTTTTTTCTGCTGATCCAAAATTGTTTGGACTTTCATAGCCGCATCTGTTTCTTCTATTTTGCTGTCTGATGATAATATGCCAGACTTGACCAACACTAAGCCCTGCTCTGCAGGAACCATAGCTTTATCCTGTGTAACCGTCATTGCAGAATCAAAATGCGTGTAATCCAGCCCGCCGGAAATGTATTTACGCGGTACGATCTGTTGAGTATTAGGATCGTAGTCTTCTTTAATGAGCGCGTTTGCGCCGTCGGTAAACGCTTTTAAATACGCGTCATAAATTTTTTGTTTTGCTTGCGGATCATTATTATTAATACCGTCGACCTTATTGCGGTCAGAATAGCCTTTATTGATAATATGATTTTGCAAATTCTTTTTAAACCACATGGCAAGGATGAGTGAGTGATAGATCTGACGGAGCTGGGCGAATTGAGGACCTTCGTTGACTTCAGCTTCGATTTTGGGGATAATTATATTTTTTAAAAATGTCTGATAATTTAAAACCCCGTGATCGCGTAGCGATTTTACGGGGCTACCACCAGCTAAATAATCTTCTTCCGTCATCACTTTTAACTTTGCTTCTACAACATACGCAGTATTATTTCCTTCGTATACAACTGCTTTATCGGGGATAATCCATACTTTATTTAAAATCCCCTCACCCTTACCCTCTCCCCAGAGGCTGGAGAGGGAATCCTTTCCCTCTTTACCTCTCGTTTCATATGCTTTCTCATAAATTTTTTCCCAAAATTCCTTGCCCAATTTATTATTAGGCAGGATCATGGCGCTGGTCATTTGTTTTAATATGAAATCCTGTTCAAGCAAACCTTTTCCCATATCCGTCTGAGAAAACGCCTCAGGGATGATTCGGTCCGGTTCTTTGGGAGACAAATTCACCCATAAATCTTTTTCAGGAATAGTTAAACCAGCAAGAAAATATTTGATTAGAAGCTGGATATCATTTTTATTCGTAGAACCATTAGGATCGACTACAAATTCGAACTTAAATGGCTGCTGGGGGTCAACACGCAAGCCTTTGATCAGAGGCACGGGAACAGAGTTAATCATTGGAGCCAAAGCCGATAAACGCATTTGCGCGTATCCTGTGCCGGCTAATAGATTATTGATTAAAAACGCCGTCACAAAGATTAAATTGATAAGGCGTTTAAACATATATATCCTGATTCTTATAAATCGATTAACTATTAACTTTCCTATCCATCGGCGACGATTCGTCCGACGCAACTGACGGCGTTGTTGTATCCGACAAACCCAGCAATAATCGTAAATTCCCGACTGTAAAAATATCGATCCTAACCGGCACTAAACCAGTAGCATTTTGAATTTGCTGGATCATTGCAGCATCCGCATTAATTTTAAAACCACCTTCAACTTTATTCACGTCGAGATTAGTATTATTCAAGTCTATACCACCGTCTTTTACTAATGCGGCTTTATCTTTCGGAAGTTTTGCTAAAACTTCACTAACTAACTGTTCTAACCACGGAAAGTCTGTTTTAATACTGTCGTGTGATGAAAGCTCACCATTAATATAAAACCCTTTAAGCCCAACTATACATAATGCAGGAAAATATTTTTGTTTTATACGATCATTTCTCGACTCTATTTCCATTCTCGAAGCTATTGTGCCCAGACTTTCTCCCATAGACCGAACATAATAATCTTGTGAAACCATTAAAACATGCCAACCATTATTTTCAGCTACCAACTGCAACATATAATTATTTAAGCCATAAATATTAACAAAAGCCACTACTTGCTTTTGTCCTGCCACCTCTCTGACGTATGGTCCATTAAACTGATTCGGCGGTTGTGATGCTTTCATCATTGCAGCATCTTTGGTAATGGTCATGCCAAGTTTTTGTGCCTGCTCAATAGTTTGTTTTACTGCTTCAGTTAGCCACATTTTTGATTTAGTACACGCATTAAAATTTTCATCTCCTACCAAATTTTCATCAATTGCGCCAATCAAATACCAATCTTTGCTTGCTCTGGTTTGATAATATACCCGATATCCATTATCAACTTTCGTTATTTTTATATCACCAACATCACCTTCATAAAAATTCACATTACTCCTCACAAAACCTTCATCGTCTGAAACCTCTACCGAAACTTGTTTCCTCATTATTCCATTAAAAGACAAATCACCTAACGCCACTGGCAAATTAAACGCCCAAGCAACTTTTTGCAAATTTATACCAGGGTCATTTTGAGTTTGCCAAAAAACCCTAGTTAAAATCTGACGAACCAAATCTTCCAACCAAGGATATTTATCGTTTGGTTTTGCTAATTTCCCTTTTGTATAATCCGAAACAAATAGATCATGAGGAAAATAAATTATGGGTCTAATACTTAAAGCAGAAGCACTTAATTTTGCATATTCTGTTCCGATACTTCCATTACTTTTAAAATTCTCTTCAGGCACCAAATATGCGCCCCATACAGTTCCACCGTCTTGATGTTGAAGTAATTGCAACATATATTTAAGTTGACCGTCAATTTTAATAAATGCAAACACTTGTCCATACCCATAAGAATCTTTATAAAATATACGACCTTCAATTTGAAGCGCTGCTGACTGCATAGCCCGATCCCAAGTCACGTTAACCGTAACTTTTAAACCTTTAACAGAAGACTGACTCGCTTCACGCTTTACAACTGTGAGTTTTGGCACGCCCATATATGTTCTAATTTGTTTAACAACTTTATCCACTTCCTCAATCGGATGATTTCCGGGTATTTCATTTTCTATAAAACGTGTGACATCCTTTTCTAAAAATCCTAGTATTTGATCCTTTTCATCTATGAACAAAGGCGCGTCTGAACCTAAACGCAACGCCACCACGTCGTCGCGCAACCCAATGACTGTCACAGGATATTCTCTGGTATATTCTTTAACACCTTTATCCGCTATCCCAATTTTATCCGGTTCAGAAATAATCATCGCCTTGTCAGAATTTGGATTTGGATACGGATCGATTTCCCCTAAGCCATTTATTTTAACTAATGACAACGGATCTTTGACGATTTGTTTTTTAATCCCGTCAATAACATTTTCTAATATGCTGTTTGCAGGTACTAACGATGCCAATAATTTAAAAAATTCTGCAAATTCTGTTTTATCATCACCAAAAAGATCAAAAAGCCAGTAACTTTCGTAAACAAAAAACCTGCCATCTTTATCCCTAAATATTTTTAAAGAATACTCTTTATTGTTTATTTTAACTGGGATAATTATTTTTTCTCCGGTCTTAGAAACATTATCGATCTCCATTTCCTCTGAATAAAATTCACCAAAAACTGATTCTGACAAACCGACGCTTTTTTGCGTTAAAATCGTCCTCGTCGTAAAATCAAACTGTTCATCGCGTCCAAATCGTATACCTTTTAAAGAATACCGCTCAACTGGTATCTTTCCTTCTACAATCTGACTGCCTCTTTCGACCAATACAACTGAAAGCTCACCCGCTTGCGAAAATAAACCTATTGGCACCCATTTTTTTAAACCATCAGCCCCAATAATATTGCCATATTTCTTCTCTCCTACATCTATAGCAAAATTAGAAGATCGCCAGTTATTTCGCCAGAAAGTTTTCATATTAATTCCATGCTGACCCAAGAATGGCATTTTCCAACCATCACCATGGACCCATGCGGCCCCATTTTCCTTTTCCTGCGGAGTTATCTTATTTGAAATACGAGGCCCCATAGCTAAACAAATACTTTGGTCGTAAAGTTTAATGCTGGTTGCTATCACCCCATCAAAATCATTATCACCGCGTAACACGTATTCAGATCTTGTGCCGTTAAACTGTAATTCTACAGCTTTACCGCGACGATACTCCCATCCGATAACCTCACCCAAGTTATTAAAATATACGGACCACCATGTCTCTTGATTTTTTGTTTTCTCTGCCATTAAATTTAAAAATGTTTCGCGCGGCAGCCAATCTCTTAAATTCTTTACTATAGTCGCATCAACGTCTTTCCACTCTTTCCATACTGCTTCATCTGTCTTACGCTTAGAGATCATGGCTTCGTCATTTTTACTATCTAATAAATCTTCTCCTAAATAAGCCATTGAATAAAAACTATCCATTGCTCTTGTAAAATCCAACTTTTCAAATGTATTAGCACTTTCTTTAAGATCCAAATATAAATCAATAAATAATTTTTTTAATATCATGCTATTCGCAACTTGCTCCCTTATAGAAACATTTGGAGTTGAAAATATTACTGTTGAAGCCTGAATAATTTTTTCGATTAATTCCTTTTGCTTGTCATTAAACGGATCCATTCCTTTCCCAACACGATAATTAACTGCTGGTTCGCGAACCATATCTATAAATAACCGATACAAAATCTCAAAACGAACGTCTAAAGGTATTTGTTTATTTTGCATAATTGATAAACGGATTGTTTCTAAATATTTTGATTCGCTGGTTTGATCTTTCGCCTCTGGCTGCTTGATATTATCAATATTAATCGGATGGGTTACATGATATTTATAAGCACTCCTAACAATTTCTTTAACCCCTCGGGTTGGAACAAAACCCAATTCCACAAAAGCATTGAGCCCGCTGGCTTTTAAAGCATCCGGATCTCCTGGACGACGAGGAGCATCTTTAAATTTTAAATCTTCGCCAGTTGCGGCTTTATGTTCTTGAAGAATCGCCTCTGTAATTTCATTAACCGATGTGCCAGATCCTGTTCCTAAATTAACAATCTGCGCGGTCTTCATTTTCTTTTCAGCATTAACATACTGTACAGCCAAAGTTCGGACAATGGCTTTTGCTAAATCGCCTACATGAATATAATCCCGAACATTGGTTCCATCCGGAGTGTTATAATCAATACCGAATTTTTTAAATGCAATTTTATTTTCTTTTAATGATTGAATTGCTCGGGCGATAACATGGGTTTCTGCGCCATCATGATCTTCTCCCAAAACATATTCTTTACCATCCCGTCCTCTAAACGACACTGCGCCTGCCACATTAAAAAATCTGACAGCAAACCAATTAATATCCTCGCCATACGCTTTCATCAAGCGCTCCATCATGAGTTTGGTCTCTCCGTAAGGATTTTGCGGATTAGCATGAATAGTTTCGTCTAAAACTTCATTTTTATTAAAATTAATTCCATCATAAACTCCCGCGCTGGAAGCAAATGACAAATTACTAATACCCAGTTCTTTCATGGTTTTTAACAAGTTCAATGTTGCTAACACATTGTCATCGTAATATTGAGCCGGTCGTTTTGTAGAATCACCTGCGGCAATGTAAGCGCCTAAATGCACCACAGAATCGCATCCCAGCATTGCCCTTTTCAGCATGTGAAGATCCCGCATATCCTGTCTAACCACTTCTACGCGTTTTTCTCCAAATTCCTTAATTAATGCTTCCACATTTCTCGGCGATACATCATAAAGCACAACATCCGAACCTGCTTTTAATAATTCATAAGCAACGTTCTTTCCTATATATCCGCCACCGCCTGTAATAAAAACTTTCTTGTCTCTATGAACATTTTTAACAATTCCAGGAGGAACGACCGCGATCTGAGATTTTTTTAAATTTTTCAAAAAACTCAAAATACCATCTTTAGACCCTATAAACTCTTCACCAAATTTATTCAACAATTGTTGTTCATCCGACGATAATTGATATTCTCCGCTCTCGAATTCATCTAACTTAGGCATCAGCTTAGCAAAAATTGCCACTAACCGTTCTGCCTCATCCCGATCCTTAGCTTTCCACTCTTCCAAACCTCTCATTACACCTTTAATATCCGCGTAACTCGCAAAAAGAAATTCCATCGCATTTGTTCCGGAAAGCATTGCTTCGTCGCCAACTGTAACGCTTGCGATTTTCACGCGGGAGCCAAGTTTATCAACTGCATTTAATACTGCAGCATCGGATTTTCTTATTGTATTAATTTGAGCTCTATCTGCGGAAACTCCACCTGAAAAATATTTGCGACTGATGATTTTTTGTTCTGAAGGTTCATACTCTTCTTTAACGTAATCATAAACGCCTTTTTTAAACGCGGCTAAATATTGGTCATAAATTTTTTGGTTAGCTTTTACATCGCCAGTTTCAAGTCCTGAAGTCTTCTTTTGGTCTACAAATGCCTGACCTAAGGCAGAATTTTTTAAAGCTTGTTTATACCACAGAGCAAGGACCATAGAACTATAAATCTGACGAAGATTAGCAAAAATCTCCCCCTCATTAACTTCCCGTTCAATTTCTGGGATAATAATTTGATGCATTAATTGCACTTTTAACTTTGCGTCATGTAATCCCTCGTCCTGCGTTCTCGGGATGCTTTTGGAAATTTGTGCTTGTTGCTTTGCAAAATAATCCTCTTCCAAAAGCACCTTCAGATGAGTCGATACAATAAACGCGCCTTTGGAATGTTCGTAAATCTTTGCGACTTGCGGGACAATCCAAACTTTATTATAGGTATCAGTCGGGATGTCAGTTGTGCCTAATTCTTTTTTTGCTCTTTCATAAATTTTTGACCAGAATTTTTTGCCTAATTCATTTTCGGGATACATTAAAGAAGAAGTCAGCTGTTTCAATAAATAATCCTGTGCTAAAACATCGCGACCCATTTCAGTCTTGCCAAAATTTTCTGGAATAATACGGTCTGGCTCGTTCGGAGAAAGGTTGACCCACATTTCTTTTTGCGGGACAGTTAAAGCAGCGAGGAAATATTTAACCAGTTTACTTGATTCTAGTTTAAAGTCAGAATCGGATAATACTTTATCGCCGCGATCCAGAATAAAATCAAACTTAAGCGGATTGTTTGGGTCAATATTCACCCCTCGGATCATTGCAGGATTATACACCGCAGTCGGAGTCAACATTGTACCGGGCATTGGTAATACTACTTGAGCATAACCTGTTCCGGAAAAAAGGTTGGTGAATAAAAATGCAGTTAAAACAAATGAACTGATAAGACGTTTGAGCATATCCATCTCCTATATAATAATTAAATAAATGGAGTGTAAGTATGCCATATAAATAAGAGTTGTCAAGAGGACCTTCCGTAACCCCGGGGGTTACGGAAGAGGTTACATTAAAGGTTTTGCAAGACCTATAAATGCTTTAAGCAGAATGACTTTGATCTGTCCTTGAGGAAAGGGAACTTCAGGAAAAGAACCAACTTCCTGGTAATTTTTATAGAACAAATTATCATAGAAAGGTACTGGCTGAGCCCCTTCTTTTAATTCAAACATCGTAATATGCTGGAATGGCCAAACATCTCCCAAAGGCAAAGTTTCCATAGTTTTATCAATGAACATATTTAATTGCTTTACCACCGGTACATTATTCCTGCGACCCACCACCCAGCTATTACCAGTAGCCATATCCACATCAATATTATCTTTTAGCAATTTAGTAAACGCTGTATCCCAGATAACAACGCCTAATTCTGTGTTCAAATGCGCTGAACGCGGATCCAAATTAAATGAACCGACCCAGCCTACTTGATCATCAATCACAAAAGATTTCGCGTGAATACAAACATATCTGCGATTCGGTGGTACAGAGATCGGTTCCATTGCCCACTCTAAAATTGAATCTTTGTAAGCCGGAAAAAATTCTGGCGGGTGTTTTTTATAATTCGGAAGCATGAACTCAATATCCTTAGGCACTGGCTTAAATTCAAATATCCTAAACCTTAAAGCGTCAACAAAAAAACTTTTCTGTTTAAAAGATTGCGCGTAAGCAGTGATATGGTCGGTGGCTGCCAAACTGTTAGTCGATATTAAGATATCCAAGTCTTTATTTTGTTTTTTCAGCTTACGGATATTCTTGACCAAATAAGTATCCAAAACTAAATATGGCGTTTGAAAAATTATTTGTTTTTTGGCTTGCTGCAGAATATCTAATAAAGCATCAGTTGCATCACTTCCACTAGCAAGTCCAGGTATGAAATTTTTTCCTGGTAAATCAACAATAAATTGCAAATGCTTCACCAAAAGCGCGCTATTCACAAAACGCTGGTCTATAAATTTTAGATCTGCCAACTGTGTCTCAGCATCTTTAAATAAATCGTTAAAATCAAAAGTCTGGTCAGTAATTTTTGTTTTATACGTTTTATTTTTCATCAAAGCGCCAATATCCAACATATCTTTAGCATATACTGCCTGATGAAACGCCCAGTATTGAATAAAAGAATCTGTAACTTGCTTGGCTATCGGTCCAACCACTAAAACATCTCGATCTTTAAAATTTCTTAAACTGCTCATATCAAAATAATCATTCTGATAATTGCGCCCGCCCATGATCGCGATCTGGTCGTCAATAATTAAAGTTTTATTGTGCATGCGCTTGTTCATACCATCTAAACGTATTGCCATTTGACTCGCTATTTGTAAAGCAGAAGGGTTTATACGTAAAACATTAGGGTTATAAAATTTTATCTCAAGGTTAGGGCTGGCGTCGGCAAAATAAGCTAACAGGTCAAGATCTTTAGTAGCGCCCATGGCATCGATCAAAACTTTTACTTTTACTCCGCGGTTTGCAGCTTCGATCAGTTCTTTAATAAAAAACCTGCCGCATTCATCCTTATCCCAAATATACGTCTGCAGCAAAATCGAACGTTTAGCATTACGGATCAAATGAACCCGCGCTAAGAACGCGTCCTCTCCGGTGTTAAGCAAATCAACATAATGCGGCGCGTTTCCAGGTAATGCGGTAATTCCCGTTTTAAAAACCACATTTATTAATTTTGTAAAAGGCGAGTTTTCGTAAGTAGTCTTTTCATCAATATGCAACTGTTCAAAAGGAGAATACATATTCTCCCATTTAACTGAACGCAAAGGCGAGCAAGCGGAGCACAGCAACACCAAAAATATGGTTATAACAAAATTTCTACGCATAAAATTTTTATCTTCCTCGTCCAATAACTCCCTCGCCAAATTTATTTTTTATCTTATCCATTACCTGATGAACTTTTTCTTTTTTAATATCCAGCGCTGGTTCAAACAAACTATCCTGAACAAAATTTTCTTCAAAATTTGCTACCCGCACCCCAATCAAACGAACTACTTCCTTAGACGGTAAAGACCCAAAATATTCATCAAACAATTGTTTTGAGTTTTTATAAATATCATCAAAAAAATTAGTCCGGTCGTCTAAAGTACGGGAACGGGTAACAGTTTTAAAAGCACCAGTCCGGATTTTTACAGTTATAGTTTTTCCCTTTAATTCATCCTGTCTTAGACGATATGACACTTTTTCACAAAGATAAGAAATGGTTTTATACAGCTCCTCTTTATTATTTGTATCTTCATCAAAAGTATATTCATTACTTACAGATTTTACATCATGTTCTAAAACTACGCCTCGATCGTCTATGCCATTGGCTAATTCATACAAATCCAAACCATGCTCGCCTAAGCGCGACCGCAATAATTCTCTTGACGTGTGCGCCATATCCCCGACTGTGAATATGCCGGAATTATTCAATATCTCTTTTGTCTTAGCGCCTACTCCCCAAATTTTATCAACAGTAAGCGGCCACAAAAATTCCAAAATTTGTTCAGCATTAATCTGCAAAAGCCCATTAGGTTTGCAATAATCAGACGCGATTTTTGCTATCATTTTATTAGACGCAATGCCAATCGAACAGTTCAAATCTAAATCTTTTTTAATCCGGGCTTTAATGCTTTGCCCGACAGCCAAAGGTGTTTTCCATAAATGATATGAACCGGTAATATCTAAAAATGCCTCATCAACACTCACCTGCTCAATCTCAGGCGTGAAATCATACAAAATTTTCATGATCTCAGCAGACACCCGGCTATATTTATCCATATCCGGCTGTAAAAAAAATCCTTTTGGACATTTCTTAAAAGCCTGCGAAATTGGCATTGCTGAATGCACTCCAAATTTCCGCGCTTCATACGAACAAGTCGAGACCACACCGCGACCTTTTCCTCCCTGCGGATCAGCGCCGATAATAACTGGCTTCCCTAATAATCTAGGATCATCCCGCTGTTCTACAGCAGCAAAAAATGCGTCCATGTCGATGTGTAAAATAAAGGTCATAGATAACTGTATATCCATTTCCTAATCAAAAATAACGCGAAGAAAGATGCTATGTTAATGATTAATCCTACTGTCATTTTTTTGCGTTCTTTTACGGAAAGCCAATACATCAAAACTGAAATTGATAAAAATCCAAATATATGCGCGAAATGGCTTACTCCGTCGTTAACCCGACTTAAAACCCCTCTAAAATCCGCGTAAAAAAACAGCCAGGCTTTTAACATTACTGGCAAAGGAATTATCATTTCATAAGTAATAGTAAATGGGTCAAGCAACATTGCGGCTGATATTAACCCCATCAGAGCGCCGGAAGCGCCAATAAGCGCCACGTTCCTGCCTAACATCATATACGCCATGGTCGCGCAAAGCATGGATATAAAAAGCGCCCCAAAATATACATAAAAAGTTTTTGCCACACCTAACTGTCTTTCCACTATCCGACCAAAAACTAAAATCCCGAGCATATTAAAAAATAAATGCATCAGATCGCGGTGCATGAATCCTGAAGTAAGTATCGTCCACAAATAACCCCGCAATAAATTTCCGGGATATAAAATTAAATCTTGAACTGGAGGTTTAGGAAGAGCCGAATGATAAACATACCAAAACATCATGCAATTGAGCACGATAATTATCAAAGCAGCCTGTGCTTCACTTAAAAAATTTATAACAACATTAGAATGGGATTTTGTTTTTGGCATAAATAATATTTAAATTTTTAATTATTCTCTTTTTGCTCCCTTCTCCCGCCTCTGGGGAGAAGGTTAGGATGAGGGGTTATTTTTAAAAGACAGACAAAACAATATAAAAATTTTATTTCAAAAACTATTCCCCTCACCCTACCCTCTCCCCGGAGGTTGGAGAGGGGATCATTTTAACTTTTATTTTTTACTTCAGCACTGGTCCAAAAGTTCCTGCAGCATAATTCGGAAAATCCTGCGCTGGATTATTGTCCCAAAATGCGTTGATCGGGTCAACTATCGACCACATTGCTTCTACCTCGTCTCGCCGCGCAAAAAGCATAGCATCGCCTCTTATACAATCTGCTAACAAACGTTCATACGGCGGCAAACGTTTTTCGTTGAACATAACATCATAATCAAAAACCATAGGCACAGTTTGCGGATAATTGCCCATACCCGGACGTTTAACATTCAAATGCCAGCAAATTTTTTCTTGAGGCTGGATCTTAAAAATCAATTCATTAGCATGCAAATCTTTGCAAGAATTACCAAATAAACGTAAAGCCGGAAATTTAAAAGATATCACAACTTCAGTTTTTCGCTCTGCCAGACGTTTACCTGCGCGTATATTAAAGGGAACGTCCGCCCATCTGCTGTTATCGATAAAAAATTTACCAGAAAAAAATGTAGGCGTGTTTGAGTTTGAAGCAACATTAGGTTCTTGACGATACCCAACTACTTTTTGCCCTTGTACCGTCCCTTCCCTGTATTGTCCGCGTACCATAAATTTAACAATGTGTTCTTTGCTGAGTTTACGTACATGGCGTAAAACATTAACTTTCTCGTCGCGAATAAGCTCAGCATCAAATCCTGCCGGAGGTTCCATCGCTATTAACGATAAAATTTGTAAAGCATGATTCTGCACCACATCGCGTACTATACCCGACTGTTCATACAACTTACCCCGCGCCTCAACTCCAATATCTTCGTCTACAATTATATCCACCCGTTCAATATAATTCCTATTCCACAATGGTTCTAAGATGCTGTTACCAAAACGGAAAAATAAAATATTCTGGACTGTATCTTTGCCTAAATAATGATCCATCCGATAAATCTGTTCCTCACCAAAAACTTTACTTAACTGAGTGTTCAGCGTTTCAGCAGAAACCCGGTCAGTACCAAAAGGTTTTTCAATAATAATTTTACTGTTAGGAGTGTTATGGCACATCTCGACTTTACGCAAACGCTCAATGACTTCTGCAACCATTTCCGGATGAACTGCTAAATAATAAACTGTATTTTTTACCGGAACCTGGTGAGAATTGCAAATTTGAGTTAAGCGGTCACACAATTCGCCATAATGCCCGTCTTGATTAAGATCATGGCTGTAATAATGTAAATGTTTTAGAAAATCTTGAACGCGGGAAAGATCTATAGACGATGTTCCATACTGCTTAATAGCATCCAACGCTAGGTTTCGGAATTCATCGTCTGAAAATTTGCGGGAACCTACTGCAAGGACGGAGAATTCATCAACTAATTTAGCTTTAAAAAATAATTCATATAAAGAAGGCAAAAGTTTCTTGCGGCTTAAATCCCCAGTACCACCAAAAATAACCAACACAAAAGGCTCGACCTTATGCTCTGCTGCTTCTTCACAAGGATCGCGCTTTTGTTTCAATGCTGAAGGATCAAATTCAAATTCGCCCACTTTTTTTCACCTCATGCCCGCCGAATTCATTCCTCAACGCCGCAATAAACTTATTCCCAAACGATTGTTCCTGACGAGAACGAAAACGCTCAAACAACGCCAAAGTAATAGTCGGCGCAGGCACATCAATATCAATTGCTTCTTTAGCACTCCAGCGTCCCTCACCAGAATCGTCAACGTAACCTTTAATATTTTCCAATTTCGGATCTTTTTTCAAAGCGTCTTCTGCCAATTCCAAAAGCCATGACCTAACCACACTCCCTTGATTCCACAAATGCGCCACAGACGGAAGATCAATATTAAATTCTTTTTTAGCATTTAAAATCTCAAACCCTTCCGCGTACGCCTGCAGAATCGCGTATTCAATTCCATTATGCATCATCTTAACAAAATGCCCTGACCCGCTTGGTCCGACGTGTAAATATCCGTCCTTGGGCGCTAATGATTTAAATACCGGCTCTAACTGAGCAACAAATTCTTTTTCTCCCCCATACATCAGACAATAACCAATTTTCAAACCCCATATCCCGCCGCTGGTACCGCAATCAATAAATCCCAGCCCCTTGGGAATATAAGTTTTAGCCCGACGAATAGAATCTTTATAATTTGAATTACCGCCATCAACCACAATATCGCCCTTATCCAGCAGATTCCATAATTCCCGGATAGTCTCTTCAGTAGCTTCACCTTCAGGCACCATTACCCAAATCTTTCGAGGAGCCTCCAATTTATCGACCAGTGCTTCAAGTGAAGCCACAGTTTCAGCTCCCATTTTTTTAGCAGGTTCGCGGGAAGATTCTTTACGCGCATATGCCACAATCTCATGCCCATCATTCAACAAACGCTGAACCATATTCAAACCCATCCGGCCCAGACCGACAAATCCTATTTTCATATTCCCTCCCCTCACCCCACCCTCTCCCCAGAGGCTGGAGAGGGAACTAATATTTTATAAAATATTTTATAGTCAGAGGTATTAAGCGTACGTAGATAATTCGAGCGGGCACGGTTCGTACACGCTTTACCGTACGAGAGCGAGAATTATCTTCGAGCGCAGTTTAGCCTCGCAGGGGCTAACCAGCGTTACGCAAAATACCGATGACTTTAAAACTCTCAATAATTTCTTAAACACTAAACCTAAAATTCACCACGTCCCCATCCTTCATCACATACTCTTTACCCTCGAGCGAAATAAGTTTATTCTCCACGACAGCTTTATACGAACCTAATCTTTCAAAATCCGCGTATTTATAAATTTCCGCGCGGATAAACCCGCGTTCAATATCAGAATGAATCTTACCTGCAGCTTGCGGAGCTTTAGTCCCCTCAGAAATTATCCAAGACCGGGTCTCCTTCTCTCCTGCAGTTAAGAAACAAATCTGTTTCAATAATTTTTGTCCTTCCCTTGCCAAACGATGCAATCCTGGTTCAGTAATTCCGGCAGTCTCATAAAATTCTTCCCGCTCCTCCGGCGGAAGCTGAATAATTTCCGCCTCTATTTTCGTACATAAAACCACAATACCAGCGCCTTCTTTTTCTGCCCTAGCTTGCAAAGCTTCGACCAGATCCGGTCTGGAATTAGCTTCATCAATATTTGCGACATACATCATCGGTTTAGCAGTCAATAACTGATACTCGCGTATTAACTCCATATCTACTTTTTGGCGACGGACTGGAATGCCTTTACCTAATTCAGCTACTACCACATCCAAAACTTCGCATTTTTTTTGTGATTCACGGTCGCCGGCTTTCGCGGTTTTGCGCACCCGGTCAATACTTTTCTCAATCTGCTGAAGATCGGCTAATAACAATTCAGTTTCAATAGTCTCAGCTGCAGAAACCGGATCTAATTGCGACATAACATTAACCACATTATCGTCTACAAAACAACGCACCACATGCGCCACAGCTTCGACTGAACGGATATTTCCTAAAAATTTATTTCCTAAACCTTCTCCTTGGCTCGCGCCTTTTACTAACCCAGCAATGTCCACAAACCTTATTCCCGACGGAGTAATTTTCTGGCTGTTAAATTCTTTCCCTAAATGATCCAGCCTCGCATCCGGTATAGGCACTACTCCAACATTAGGCTCAATGGTTGTGAAGGGAAAATTTTCCGCTGCTACTCCAGCGCCGGTCAAAGCATTAAACAATGATGACTTTCCAACATTTGGTAAACCTACAATACCTATTTCCATCTAGCCTGCTTTCTCTTTTAAAGTGCCTAATTCATTTAATATTCTGATCAAACGATTTTTCAACTCTGAAGTGTCTACAGCAGCACCCAGTATTTTCTGATTGAAAGATCTTTGCCTTTCCTGCCAATCTGTAACAATATTATCGCCTTTCCCCCATTTATTGTACGCCATACTAAAAATCGACCATGACGCTGACATCATATCGTCAAATCCCACGTCTACATCTTTATTCTGCAGCGAAATATCAGCTATTAATTGTTCCGCTTCTGTAATATCCTGAATCTGGGGTTTCATCAGCGCTCCGGTTTCTCCTAAATCCGCATCACCAAGCGCTTCTTTAATTAAACCTAACCCGTCCCAAAAAACTTTATTATTCTGCAAAAAACGTTCCTGACCTAAACGCAAATTACTCCAATAATCTTCCGTTTGAATCAACCAGCCATTCAAGAGGTCAATGGCTTTTCCAGATCGACTTTGCTTAGACACTATAGAATTTATAATATTTAACATCTGTTCATTTGAGCTCAAAACAGTTTCATAAGTGCCAACGGTGTTTCTCTGCAACAAATCCGTCTCACGTTTTAATATATCCCACATCTCATTCCACATTTTAACTACCGAATACTTCCGGGTTACCGCATCCAAATCATAGTCGCGGATATCCTGACCAAAATATTCAAATAATTTCTGCCCGCAGCTGACTCGATTAGAGCACGATTCTCCATCAATAAATTTATTATCCAAAACAACTTGATCTAACTGTTCAAAAAATTTAGTTCTACGCATTACCAAATCCGGCATATTTTTTTCTATACCCGCGAACAACTCCACGACTTTTTTCTTAAATGCGGAATATTTTATCGAAACATCAACTTTTACATCCTCAGGCAAATCCTGTAAAAATTGATTGCTGATAAGTCTTAAGTCGAGTAAATCATTTTCCAAAATCTTTCTGTCATTTTCCAATTGAATAGACAAAGCATTACCTTTAGACGCATTGTTAGAAAATAACATATTTAATTTTTCTAATTTAGGCAGCACTTCTTTTGTTGCTGACCCGATCTTTGAAGTAAAAACACTATATTTGCCCTCAATATCCGGAGCCGCTACTTCACTAATAACTGCTGCTGGCACTTTACCTTTGATTTTATTTAATATCTGCGCTAATTTCGTGTTATTTTGTTTCATATCCTCAGGTCGCAATCCACCGATTATAAAATAGACACCGACGATCAAAACCACAGCCAAACCAACATATTGAAATTTATCATTTTTTTTCATATTTCCTTCACCCTACCATTTGCCGGTTTTATGTATTTTAGCTTTCGGCATTTTTTTCAACACCTGCATCGACGCTTTTAATTCTTCATCCGGCAAAGTATAACCTTCTAACTGCCCTGACAAATATTTATCATATCCCATAAGATCTAAAAGCCCATGACCGCTATACGAGAATAAAATTACTTTTTCTTTACCTTCTTCACGCGCTTTAATCGCCTCATCAATAGTCGCGGCTATCGCGTGACTGGTTTCAGGGGCACAAATCATCCCTTCAGTCTTAGCCCATAAAGCCGCAGCCTTATAAGCATCCAACTGATCACACGCCCGAGGAGCTAGCAATCCTTCGACCACAGCCTGACTCACTAAAGGCGCCATACCATGATAACGTAATCCTCCGGCATGAACCGGCGCTGGAACAAAATCATGACCAATTGTATTCATAGGTAATAACGGCGTCATGCCTGCGGTATCACCAAAATCATAAGCAAATTCACCTCTAGTCATTTTAGGACAAGACGCTGATTCTACAGGTATAATCGTGATCTTACTACCATTTATTTTATCAGCGACGAACGGGAAAGAAATGCCTGCGAAATTACTTCCGCCTCCAGCGCAGCCAATAACCACATCCGGCGTTTTCTCTCCTATCAAAGCCAATTGTTTTTTAGCTTCCAAACCAATTATAGTCTGATGCAAAAGCACATGATTCAAGACGCTGCCTAAAGCATAACGGGTCGTACCCTTTTTATCTGACACCGCTTCTTCAATAGCCTCACTAATCGCTATCCCCAAACTACCCGGAGTATTAGGATCTTTTTTCAACATTTCTCGTCCAGCATGAGTATATTCGCTCGGACTGCTGACGCAATGCCCGCCCCAAATCTGCATTAAAGTCTTACGCATCGGTTTTTGATCAAAACTTACCCTAACCATATAAACTTTACATTCCAGCCCGATAAAATTACACGCTAATGATAATGCTGTACCCCACTGCCCAGCCCCCGTCTCAGTTACTAAACGTTTAATCCCAAATTGTTTGTTGTACCAAGCTTGTGGTATCGCCGAATTAGTCTTATGACTTCCTGCGGGACTTACACTTTCATCTTTATAATAGATCCTCGCCGGAGTTTTTAAATAAGCTTCTAACCCAATCGCCCGACGTAAAGGGACTGGACGCCATCTGCATAAAATATCCAAAACCGGTTCCGGAATATCGATCCATCTTTCATGACTGACTTCCTGTTCAATCAAATTCATCGGGAATACTGGAGCTAAAGATTCAGGCGTAATTGGTTTTCCATCCGCAGTTAAAGGCGGAAGCATCGGCGTCGGGAGATCAGCAGCCAAGTTGTACCATTTACGCGGCATTTCTTTAGGGTCTAAGTAAACATTAATCTCTTTCATTTAATTCTCCTTTTCCAAATATAAACTTTATCTCTCGGATTAACATTGAATGGAACTTTTACCCCAATGTGCATACCCCGTTCAGCTTTATCAATAAAAACATTATCCTTCTGGATCTCTTCAGCCGTAACAAATTCAGCGGGAGTTGATTTCCCAATAAATATCAAAATATCACCTTTATTAAGATCAGCGGCTTGCAGACGGATTTGTGCCACATTGATCTTTTTAAAAAACTTCATTACCTCGCCGATATAAACTTTCTCATATTCATGTTCCAGCGTACGGCTGACTGCATCTTGCGGCTGACCGAAATAAAACCCGGTCGAGAACCCTCGATTATATACTGTATACAACTGCTCTTTCAATTCATTCTTTAACGGCACATCTAATTTGCCTTCATAAAACGCATCAATTGCTTTACGATAAACCCCGACTGCTACTCTGATGTATTCCGGCGAACGCATCCGACCTTCGATTTTAAATGAATCTATTCCAGCTTTAATCAGCTCGTCAATAAAATCTACAGTACATAAATCTTTAGGGCTCAAAACATAATCCTGACCTAAAATAAATTCCGCTTCCTGATCCACATCTTTAATCAAATATTCCCTGCGGCAAGGCTGAATACACTGTCCTTTATTAGCAGAACGTCCATGCGAATATTGAGATAAAAAACATCTGCCGCTTATACTAACGCACATTGCACCGTGAATAAAAGTCTCAATCTCACAAGGTAAATTTTCGCGGCGTTTTAGTTGTACTATACGCGTAATATCATCTAACGTGCATTCACGTGCCAACACTACTCTCTTTACCCCTAAACCCTGATAAAATTTTAACGCCTCATAATTCGCAACGCTGGCTTGAGTTGATAAATGTATTTCCAATCCCAAATCTTTCGCCATTTTCAAAGCAGCCATATCCCATAAAATAATCGCGTTCACTCCGGCTTTTTTAGCTTCCTGCAAAACATTCTCAGCTTTAGCTAAATCTCCGTCCATTAAAATAGTATTTAAAGTCAAATAACCTTTGCGTTTATGTTCACGCAAAAAATCCATAACCTTACTTAATTCAAGCGCGTCGAAGTTTGTGGCTAAATGCCGCATATTAATACTCTTAACTCCGAAATAAACACTATCCGCCCCACCCGCAACCGCAGCTTTTACCGAAGGCCAATCTCCAGCTGGAGCTAATAATTCTGGAGAATTAATCATTTTTTATCCAAACATTCTTCTATTTTTTGCTGTAATTGAACAAAATCCACTGGCTTAACAAAATATCCTTTAACCCCCTCCAGCCTGAATATATCTTCCATAGTCTCATTAGAAGTCAACATTATTACTGGCACAATATCCATGCCTTGCATACGTTTTAGCTCTGTCATAAATTCAAAACCATTCATCTTTGGCATCAACACGTCTAAGACTATCAAATCTGGTTTTTCTTTCTCAACCAAAGCCAAGCCTTCCTCTCCGTCAAATGCCGCAAAAACTTTATACCCAAACTGAGTTAAACTGAATCGCATTAATGCGGTATTTATACGCTCATCATCGACCAATAGAATCTTATGTGACATGTGTCCTCCTAATATTACATTTATAATAACATGACTTGTTTTTATATATTACCATGCGTACATTTTTTTCAAAACTTTTAATTAATATTGATATATAAGCAAAAATAGATATAAAATATCCATATTAATCATCAAAAAAATTTAGGAGACTAAAATGACCTATAAAGACTTGATGGACAAAGTTCGCCACTGGGATAACATCATAGCGAAATGGATGATGCGGCACCTTTACTACATTTTCTTTCAATTCATTCTAATCGTGCTATTCATATTCTGGTTTATAAATATTTTTACAGTCATCGACCTGTCGAGTCAAACAAAATTTGCAACTATAGCTGAAAGAGCGTTAATAGCTCAAACTTATTATGCAGCTATTGGCATATTCATCCTCTTATTAATAGCATTTTGGGTATTGTATATTTTTAACGGGATCCAAAGAATGCACCACACCTTAAAAGACGTGCGGTATCATTTAACGAGAAGATTAAAATAAACCGGCTCCGCAGATGCGTCATCTGCGGAGCCGGTTAGAAGTATTCTTGGTAGAGATCATGAAGTTTAGAAAAGATGTGTTTTACTCCGCGGTTATCTTTGCCCAACCCATCCCAAGGAAGCGGTTTAGTCTTAAACCCTTGCATAGCTAAACCAACAGCAGGAATCAACTCGGATACATACGTTGCTTGAGGATGATGAATATGCCGCAATCGTCCAGTATTTGCGGGAATAGTTAATTTTTGGCTGATTCGCTCTATCAAACCCGGAAGTAATGAACCACCGCCTATAACTACCATCCCGTCAGCCATGTCATCATACAAATGTTCTTTTAAAATAAATGCTTTTAACTGTTCAGTATATTCTTCAACTTTTTTATCTAAAGCATCAAAGATCGCGCCGCGTTTAATCGGCTTATAAGCATTACTTTGTTTTATCAATATTTCTTCATTCGCGTCATGCTCTCCAGCTAAAGCATAGCCATGTGAACGTTTGATGCTTTCAGCCAGATCAAAAGACACTCCTAATGTATCCGCTACTGCCTGACTAAGATCGTCACTGCCGACATTAATTTTATCAAAAAATTTTAAACTGCCATTTTTAAAAACCAATATATTTGTAGATTGCGCGCCAATATCCAGCAGTCCACACCCCCGTAAACTATCTTGATCCCGTAAAACTACTGAAGCTGACGCGTAAGTGTTGAACATGACGTTCGATATTTCATATCCGGCTTGGCTAACAGATTTAAAAATATTACGCAGTCGATTCGCATTCACTAATATCATCAAAGTATTGATCTCTAATTTACGCGCGTACAAACCAACCGGATTCAGCGCCTGATTATCATCATCAACGTTGTAATACTGAGGAATGTCATGAATGAGTTCCTCGTCAATTTTAGAACTTAACATTTTGGCTAAATTACGCAATCTATACAGATCCCGCTCTGTAATAACTTTGTGACCTTTTTCGACCAGAGGAATGGTAGTACCAGTACGTCGACTGACCACTAAATCACTACCTAAACCCAAATTCAATTCTTTGACTTTTACTTGCGCTTTTTGCGCGGCGGATTGCACAGCTGAACGAATACTTTCAGATAATTCTGCGATATCAGTTACTGAAGATTTTTTAAAACCATGGACTTTACTTATTGAATCACCGATCAATTCATATTGCCCTTCAACCGGCGAGGTTTTTAATATCGCGACTTTTATACGGTTGGCACCTAAATCCAAACCGCAAAAAAACTTTTGTTTAAAAAATTTCTTAACCATGTTTATATTACCCTTTATCCTTTGGTCTTTGACCTTTGACCTTACTTTTCACTTCCGGTTTGGCTTTTAATACCGGCTCATTAAACCTTAAATCAATATATTCTATTGTTTCAGGTTGAAAATTCGGTTGCTGCATAACTATAGCCAACATACCCATTTTTTCCTTCATTTTATCTTTAGACAAATATAATAAAAGCCCATTGTTCAACGCAACTTCGACTTTCGACATATTAGAAATATCCATCGTCGATATTATTAAACCTTTAAGTTTAGGCTCTGCTTCCAGCGCCCTAAAAATTTCCACAGCTAAAAACGCATTATCAGAACGCAACTTGTATCCCAGCGTCAAATTCGGACCAGAAACTTTTACCCCTTTTACCAGCGGTAATTTTTCATTGCGCAACTGGTCATAAAATAAAATATAACCATTATGATCCAAAGTTATTAATCTACGGTTATATTCAAATTGTAAAAACGGATCACGCTTTTGCGCGGCAATTACAATTTCATTCGGAAATCGTCGTGTCACCCGTAAATTCGCTAATTGTGGATACCGCAATTCCAAGCCTTGTTTCAGACGAGGCAGATCAACCTCAAAAATACTTTTTCCTACCATATACGAAAAATCTGTTCTCTGAATAAAATCTAAAGATTGTTCGACCACTACTTTCCGCACCTTAAAATTCGGAGCCTGAATTATTCTATCTAAAATAGAAAGAGAAATCCAAAAACCTAATCCGAATAACACAATGATTATCACTATGTTTCGGATCAGATTGACTGGGATTTTTATTTTAGTCTTCTTGGTTGCTTTTCCCATATGCCATTCCTACTAATCTTAAACATAATGACTGAAAATCCACTCCAGCTTGACGAGCAGCCTTGGGTAACAGGCTGGTCTCAGTAAAACCGGGTATGGTATTTATTTCCAAAACAAAAGGCTGATCTTTTTCATCCAACATCACATCCACCCGAGAAAGATCTTCACATCCTAAAGATTTATAAGCTGCAAATGCTAATTTTTGAACTTTACCTGCCAGCTCTTCTGGCAATGGTGCGGGAATTAAATAATCAGTCAAACCTTTTTGATATTTAGCCGTATAATCAAAAAAATCCCGTTTAGGTTTTATTTCAATTACCGGCAGACAATCATTACCTAATATTCCCACAGTTAATTCTCGTCCTTTGATAAACTGTTCAATCAAAACCTGGTCGACAAATTGCCAAGATGATTCAATCGCGGATAACAAAGTTTCTTTACTTTCAGCGAAATGTATTCCAATCGAAGAGCCTTCACAAGCCGGTTTAACCACTAAAGGAAATTTCCCGCCTAATTTTTTTATAATATCTTCAATAACAAATTCATCACTTTTATGCAAAGCCACATATTCAGGAGTTTTAATTCCGTTCTGATTAAATATCATATGAGCCAAAACTTTATTAATAGACAACTGACTAGCCTGTACCCCTGAACCAGTATAAGGCAAATTTAATTGTTCCAAAATATTTTGGATTTTACCGTCTTCGCCGAGTTTACCATGCAAAGCAATAAAAGCCACGTCAATCTTAGCCTCTTGGATTTGTTTCTTTATCTCACGTTCATCTTCGGATTGAATATCTAACCCTTTTGCATCACATCCAGCAGCTAATAACGCGTCTAAAATCGCCTTTCCAGAACGTAAAGAAACCTCGCGTTCAGATGAATATCCTCCCATCAAAACCCCGATACAACCAAATTTTAAATTACAATTTTCCATGTATCAATTCTTTTCCCAATTTAGTAATATCCCCAGCCCCTAAAGTTAAAACCAAATCTCCAGGACGGATAAAAGACAAAACACTTTCTAATAATTTATCACGATTAACATAGATTACTTCTATTTTTGTGTTTTTTTTCATCTCTTCCACAAAAAGCTCAGCACCCACTCCCTCAATAGGTTTTTCACTTGCCGCGTACACATCAGTTACCAATAAACTGTCACACCCTTCAAAACACCCCTGAAATTCTTTCCACAAATGTTTTAACCTGGTATAACGATGCGGCTGAAATACCCCGACTATTCTTTTAACCTTATTAGCTTTTAAAGTCTTGGCTACTTTGCAAGTGGCAGCTATTTCCGTCGGATGATGAGCATAATCATCATAAATTACCACTCCATTTTTCTCACCTAAAAACTGAAACCTGCGCTCTACTCCCCTAAAACTTTCTAAACCTTTGACAATATCGGCAAATTTAAGTCCAATCTCAAGGCAAACCGAAATACAGGCTAAAGCGTTAATTATATTATGCCTGCCCGGAACATTTAACACTACTCGTCCTAAAGATTTTCCAGCTAAGATACAATCAAATTTACTTTGCAGTCCTTCAATGGTTATTTCTTCAGGTCGCATCCGATTTTCGTTATTCAAACCAAAAGTCCGAAATACTCGCCCTGTACTTTTCGCAACAGCTGCTAAATTTATATCATCCCCGCAAATAAAAATCATCCCCTGTTCATTAGTTTGCTTCAAATATTTTTCATACAATTCAGCAATATGGTCCAGATCCCGGTAAAAATCCATGTGCTCTTTATCCATATTGGTAATCACTGAATAATCCGGATGGAAAAACAAGTGTGTTCCGTCGCTATCATCAACCTCTGCCACAAAATAATTACCTTGCCCCAACGCGATATTGGTCGAGAGCGTACGCACAATCCCGCCAATCGCACCCATGGGCGACAAGTCATTTACCTGCAAAGTATGCAAAATCATAGACGAAGTTGTAGTTTTGCCATGCGCCCCAGTAACCGCAATAGTCTTATATTCTAGCATCAATTGAGATAATAATTCCGCTCTTCTTAATATAGGAATATTCTTAGCCCGCGCGCTGATTATTTCAGGATTATCAGGTTTGATCGCTGTTGAAACTGCCACAAAATCCGGCTGGGTTACATTTGAAGCATTATGCCCGACTGCTATATCAGCTCCCTGCTGACGCAGCATATTAACCATATCGCTGTCTTTTGCATCTGAACCAGTAACCTTATGTCCTTTGGCTAATAATAAACCAGCGAGACCTCCCATACCTATCCCGCCTATTCCAACTAAGTGATAATGTTTTTTCATAATTTTTCTATGTATTCTATCCAACGTTTATTAAAACGCTCCATAGTCCTAAGTTGTGGATAAGCTTTTTCAAATGAAGCTGCAAAGGTAAACCCCTCGTTAAGATCTTTACAAAATCTATAAAATCTTTCTTCACCATATTCATTTATCAAAAAATTAATTACACTAGCAGACTCCGCATAAAACAAATCTACAGCTTCCTGTTTAGTCGTTTTACTAAATCGTGTATTAGTTAATTCTTTTAAATCCATGAACTTTTTGTTCTTCATCGCATCCTTAACGAATTTATTAGCGCCCCAGCGTTTAGCTTTTTCCTGATACATTGCCACGCCTTCTTCAAACCATAGCGGTAATTCAACCTCAAAACCTACAAACTTACGAAAAATAATATGCCCTAACTCATGCGGCAATACTGAATCAAAAAAACCATGGTCTAAAGGAAAAGTGCGGATGATCTTTTCCTGCACCAAAGCCATGCCATTCGACCATTTATAAGTTTTTCCCGACGCTATATATTCTTCCTGGCTGGGAAAAATATATATTTTAGCCCGCTCATCTATATCCCAACCCGCACCAATACCTAAACCTAAATTATCAAATATTTCCTTAAAATTAGTCTCAGCAGCGCTTTTTACCGCATGCACAAAATCAATAGGCACGTCTTTATAATAAACTAAGAAATGACGAGACTTCACGACCGACCAGCCTTCTTCAGGCGCGTCAATCTTCGCCGTAGCCGCGTTGGCAAACAATAGAAATGAAATTAAAAATATACTAATTTTATTCATAATTAAGCTTTGATTTCCCTCCCCCTTGTGGGGAGGGTACGGGAGGGGGATTTAAACATATTCTTCAATTTTTTGAAACACCCCATCCAAATTCTCAAGCACTTCATTATTCCAAAATCTTATGACCTCAAATCCCTGGCTTCTCAACCATGCATCTCGTGTTATATCATCTTCATTCTGACTATGCTGTCCTCCATCAACTTCTACAACTATTTTTTTCTCAAAACACACAAAATCTACTATATATTTACCAATAACCGCTTGTCTGCGAAATTTAACACCCATGCCTTTTGACCGAAGCGCCAGCCAAAGATGTTTTTCCGCCTCTGTTAGTTCATTCCTTAATCTCTGAGCAATTGGTGTTAACGTTTTTCTCAAAAACCCCTCCCCTAACCCCTCCCACAAGGGGAGGGGAATATTTCCGTATCCCATCCCCATTTACTACCTTTATCACCTTTACCACCTATACCACCTATACCACCTCTACCACTTTATCGACACACAAAAATTTCCCTCGCCAATTGCTTTGCCGCATCCGGCTGATAGATATCAGAATCTACTGTTTTATCCGCTAAAATCGACGTGCCATTTAAAAACCCTTCGACTGCAGAGCTGACCTCTCCTGAACTAAAATATTTATCTTCTACCAATTTAGCCGCACCTGACTGTTCTAAAACTTGAGCATTATATATCTGATGTCCCCCAGCGTGAGGATATGGAATCAAAATTGCAGCTTTTTTAAACATCGCCAACTCAAACACAGTCATTGCACCAGAACGTCCGATAACCAAATCCGCCATAGTGTACAGCTCCCCCATTTTCGTCGAAAAATCAAAAACTTGAGCTGTAATACCGGAACGTGAATATTTTTCTTTAACCGTTTCCAAATCTTTATATCCAGATAAATGAATAACCTGAAATTCATACTTGTTCCGCGATTGAACTAATATATCGACTAAATCCCGGTTGAATTTTTGACTACCTTGACTTCCTCCAAAAACCAAAATAGTTTTAAATTCCGACTTTAATCCATACTCTTTTAATAGATCAGTTTTATTCTTGGCAGGAATCTCTAAAGTTATTGGGCAACCAGTAAAAACAGTTTTACCCTCTGGAAAAAATTGACGGCTTTGGACAAAACTAACTGCAATTTTTGAAACAAAAAATGCCAGCAATTTATTGGCTTTTCCAGGCTGCACATTTTGTTCATGAATAATACAAGGTATGCGTAAAACTATGGCGGCAAGTACAATAGGGAAAGCACTATAACACCCAAACCCGCATACCACGTCTGGTTTAATCCCATATAAATGTTTTAGCGCGCGAAAAACTGCAGTAAAAGAATTAAACAAGGCGAGAAATATTTTAACCGGATTCAAAGACGTTATACCTTTACTGTCTATCCGAATAACAGTATAACCCTGCTCCTCGATCAATCCCTGATTTTTTTTAAAATCACCGCAAAAAATCACCCGATGTCCAACCGCAGTCAATTCTTTAGCAGTTGCTAAAGCCGGAAATAAATGACCGCCGGTCCCGCCAGTAGCTAATACAATTTTCATTTTTATAAATCCTCGGTACGGGAAATATTCAACAATAAAGCTATTGCCATTAAATTAAATATTAAAGCTGACCCGCCATAACTTATAAAAGGTAAAGGCAGACCTTTGGTAGGCAACGCCCCGATACTTACTCCGATATTCACCATAGCTTGAGTACCCAACATTCCAACAATGCCACTCGCTAAAAAATATCCGAAAGGATTTTGAGTGCGTTTAGCAATACGCGCGCCTTGAAAGACAAAAATAATAAAAAGCATGATAACCACAAACGCCCCTAAAAATCCTAATTCTTCTCCAATAATCGACATAATAAAATCAGTATGTGCCGCAGGTAAATAAAACAATTTCTGAACACTTTTCCCTAATCCTAAACCAAAAATCCCGCCGGAACCAAAAGCAATATGCGATTGGGTCAATTGAAAGCCCGCGCCTAAACTATCCTTCCATGGATCAATAAACGCCACCAGCCGCCGCATACGATACGGTTCCTTAATGACCAAAATTACTAAAGCCGGCAAAGCTAAAATAAAAAATGAAAGTAAATGTTTTAATTTACCTCCAGCCAAAAACATTAAAACCCAAACCATAAGACCGATCAAAACCGCATTACCCATATCTGGTTCTTTAAGTATTAATAAACAACTTACACCCATAACCAAAGTTAGTGGTATAAAACCATGAGAAAAACTACGGATATCATTTTTCTTTCTCGTTAAAAAATCCGAAACATAAATCAGCATCGATAATTTCATCAACTCTGAAGGCTGAAAATTTATAGGTCCAACTTTAAACCACCGACGAGCGCCAAAACTTGATTTACCTAATCCCGGGATCAAAACCAACACCAGCAAAATTACTGATACTACCATCAGCGGCTTAGCAATTTTCTGCAGATCACGGTAATCCATTAACATAATCGGTATCATTGCCAATAATCCCATAACCAAAAATGAAAGATGTCTGACTAAAAAATATAAAGGATTACCTAATACTTGTTGCGCATAAATACCACTGGCACTATAGATCATAATAATGCCTATACACAAAAATAAAGTAACTACCATGGCTAAAGAAACCCGAAGTTCTCTCATAAACTATTCACGATCCTCTTAAATTCTTCTCCCCGATGTTCAAAATTTTTAAACATATCAAAACTCGCGCACATCGGACTTAATAAAACACATTCCCCGGATTTAGCAATGTTTTTAGCAGTAAGTATTGCTTGTTCAAAACTATCCGCCTCCTGTAAAGCCACCACATCCGAAAAGGTTTCTTTCAAACGTGGACGAGTATCACCGATCACTATCATATGTTTAACTTTTTCCCTAACTAATTCACGCAACGGACGATAATCTAATTTTTTATCATAACCGCCACAAATCATTATCACCGACTTATTCATAGCATTCAGCGCCCATTCTCCAGACTCAACTGTAGTAGCTTTAGAATCATTTATATAATCAACGCCATTTAAGTTTCTCACAAATTCCATCCGATGCTGAATACCTTTAAACGAATTAAATACTTCCTGACAAACCACAGGCTTAATATTAAGAATTTGAGCAACTCTTAAAACCGCTAATTGATTATCATTCAAATTAGCATTCTCAATCGGGATATTTTTATTATAAAACTCAATCTTAGACGGCAAACGTTCTGCCAGCTCAGCCAAACGTGGAGCATTCCCATTTAAAACCGCAAAATCTTCTGAGGTCTGATTTAGAAATATCTGGCTTTTAGCGTTAAAATATTCGTCTATATCCGCGTGACGGTCTAAATGATTAGGATTAAAATTCAAAATAACACCAATATAAGGTTTAAACCCTCTTACCGTCCATCCCGCCGGACTTTTTTCGCTGCGAAAAATACTTTCCGGTCGCACCAAAGATTCCATTTGAAAAGAACTCACCTCTAACACCACAAAATCATTCTGATTTATCTCATACGCGTATTCTGAAAAAGGCGTACCCACGTTCCCGCACAAACAAGCTTTATATCCTGCGCTGACTAAAACATTCTTGATCAAATTAACCGTAGTAGTTTTTCCATTACTTCCAGTAACCGCAATCACCGGAACTTTGCAAAATTGAAAAGCAAATTCAATCTCTCCTAAAACTGGCAAACATTTCTCTTTAGCCCATTTAACTGGATCAGCGTCAAAACGAACTCCCGGACTCAAAATAACCCAATCCGAATCTTGAACAAAATCTTTAGTATGTCCGCCCCATTCAACTTCAATTCCAAATTCTTTTAAAAATGAATGAACTGAAGCATCAAATTTTTCAGGAAGCGACATCTCCGATATCTTTACCAGCGACGCGCCCGCAGTCTTAGCTAACTTTGCCGCAGCCAAACCGCTCTTCTGCGCACCGATAATAACTACTTTTTTATTTTGTAAATCCATAAATTTTAATCACCCTGAACCCTGCGTGGTTCAGGGCTCCTTTTACCTTATCTTCAAAGTTGTTAAAGCTAACAACGCAAAAATTACAGCCAATATCCAGAACCGTATAATGATCTTTGATTCTTTCCATCCGCTCAACTGCAAATGATGATGAAACGGCGCCATTTTAAATATCCGGTTTCCAGTCAATTTAAAAGACCCAATCTGCAATATCACTGACAAAGCCTCAAGCACAAATACTCCTCCGATAATCGGAAGCAATAATTCTTTTTTAATGAATATCGCGATAACCCCTAAAGTCCCTCCCAAAGCCAATGATCCAACGTCTCCCATAAACACATTAGCCGGCTGACAATTAAACCACAAAAATCCCAAACTCGCGCCAGCTATAGCAGCACAAAATACAGTTAACTCACCTGCCCCTGGAATATACGGCAAAAGCAAATAATTCGAGAACAAAGCATGTCCTGTAATATAACTTAACACTGCCAAAGTTAAACTGGCGAATAAAACACAACCAATAGCCAAGCCATCTAACCCGTCGGTAAAATTAACCGCGTTGCAAGTCCCAATGATAACAAACGCTGCAAAAAAAATATATCCCCATCCAATATTCATCGAAAATTTCAGAAACGGAAAAGTCACATCTACCGGAATATTAGGACTAAAATAAACATATGACCCAATAAAAAAACCTAAAAATATTTCCCAAAACATTTTAGTCCGCATTGATAACCCGCGATGCTTGCCTATACCTTTTAACTTTACATAATCATCCACCCCGCCTAAAATTGCCAAATATAAACAAGTAATTGTAGTAAAAATCACATAACAATTTGTCATATCCGCCCACAACAATACTGAAAGTAAAATACTCACTACAATAAATATGCCGCCCATGGTCGGCGTACCTTCTTTAACTTTTTGAAACTGATCCAATCCCGGAGCATCCTGCCGTTTGGCTATTTCTTTTAACCGCATATTTTGCAGCCATCTTATAAACATCGGACCCAAGATCATACAAAATAAAAATGTAGTCAATCCTGCCATAGCCGCACGAAAAGTGATATATCTAAAAATGTTAAATCCAAAAAATAAATCTTTAAATTGGCTTAAATAAAAAAACATAAAAAACCCTCTATAATTTTTTAAAATATTGTTTTAAAAACTCAACTGCGCGTTCCATTTTCATGCCGCGAGAACCTTTAACTAAAATTACAGAACTGGTATTTCTGCATACAGTTTTTAATCTAGATTCAACCTGCTTAATAGTTTTGCAAATATAAACCTTTTTATCCGAAAATTTTTTAACTTCCTGTCCTATATACGCAGCATTGGTACCCAGAGTTACGACCACATCAATATTCGTATCAGCAACAACCCTGCCTAAAGACTTGTGCTGTTCAATCTTTTCCTCTCCCAATTCCAACATATCGCCGCAAACTAAAATTTTAGTAACATTACCCGACCACTTATTCAACGTATCAATCGCGCTGCGGTATGAAACTGGATTAGCGTTATAGGTATCGTCAATTAACACTCTCTTTTTTATAGCACAAATATTCTGTCTTCCGTCAGGATTCTTGAATTTTTTTAATCCAGATTTTATTTCATTATATGACAATCCTAAAAGTTTGCCGCACACCAGCGCTGCTAACGCGTTATGGGTATTGTGCGAAACTGGAGAACTCAAAATAAAATCTTGATTTTTCACCTTAAAAGATATTTTACGAGCATCCTGCTTAATGTCCTCAGCTTTGAAATCAGATTCCTGTTCAACTGAATAACTGAATTTTGGAAATCTATATTTGTCTGACGAAAAAGCCCGCAAATATTTATTATCCGAATTATAGACCACGATCCCGTCGCGTTTCATGTGCCTTACCATTTGGCTTTTTTCTTTAAACACTCCCAAGGTACTGCCTAAACCTTCCAAATGCGATTCGCCTATGGTCGTAAATACACACATGGTCGGCTGAGCAATCTTAGCTAAAGCTGCTATTTCTCCTCGGTGATTAGTTCCTAATTCCAAGATCAAAACCATATGCTCTTTACGCAACTTTAAAATAGTTAAAGGCACGCCATATTTATTATTAAAACTTTTAACACTTTTCAATACCTGGTATCGTTCAGATAAAACCGAAGCAATCATATCTTTCGTAGTAGTTTTTCCAGCGCTGCCTGTAATAGCAATAACCGGAATATCAAATT
Organism: Candidatus Omnitrophota bacterium; assembly: GCA_015233195.1. GTDB lineage: Bacteria > Omnitrophota > Gorgyraeia > Zapsychrales > Zapsychraceae > JADFYE01. The sequence goes on along the minus strand of JADFYE010000014.1, from coordinate 6,885 downwards.
TATTTCGATAATAACGCGCCAGATCACCTAATGCTTCAGTAGTATCTTTTACTTTTATAACAGCGACCTGCGCAGGAAGGGAAACCGGCTTTGACACAACCACTGCAGTAATACCTTTTTTAACTACCTCATTCAAAAAATTATGCGCGTCAAATTTTTCACCAACAATAGCAAAAAATAATTCACCCGGTAGAACATTTCTTGAATCAGTAGAAACTGCATCTACATTTAAAACTAATCCTTTACTAACTAATTTTCCGTTTGTCGCCTTAACAATTTCACTAATTAATAACATGCAAAATTTCCTTTATAACTACACGCTCGTCGTAATCAATAGTTTTGTCTTTAAATATTTGATAGGTCTCATGCCCTTTGCCTGCCAACAATACAATGTCGCCTTTTTTCGCCAAAGCTAAACCTTTTCGAATCGCCTCAGTCCTATCCACTTCAACTTCATAATTATTTTTATTAAAACCTTTTATAACCTCTTCAATAATTTGTTTTGGATCTTCACTGCGCGGATTATCCGACGTCACAATCGAATAATCAGCTAATTCACCCGCAACTTTTGCCATTTTAGGACGCTTGGTTTTATCCCGGTCACCGCCGCAGCCGAATATTAAAATAATTTTTTGATGCGGCAGTTTTTTTAATGATTCCAAAACATTCTTTAAAGCATCATCCGTATGCGCGTAATCAATGAATATTGAATAATCCTGACCATAATCCACTTTTTCCAGACGACCTTTGACCAAAGAGCACTTCAATATGCCGCTCTGAATAAATTTCGGATCAATGTTCTCGTTCAAAGCCGCAGACGCTGCAGCCAAAATATTATAAATATTGTGTTTACCAATTAAACAAGTCTTGACGATAAATTCACCTTTAACATGCACCAATTTAAATTCTGATCCAGCCGCGCTCATTTTTACATCAACCGCGCGAACCTCTGATCTATTATCAACCGCGTATCCGATAACTTTAGCGCTTGTCATCTTAGCTAAACGTTTACCTCTGGGATCATCCATATTAATGACCGCATAGGCATCAGACTTAAGCGACGTGAAAAGTTTGGCTTTTGCTAAAAAATACTCTTCTTCGGTCTTATGATAATCCAAATGATCCTGGGTAAGATTAGTAAATATCGCCTGACTAAAATCAATAAGATCAACCCGGTTCTGCGCCAAACCATGAGAAGAAACTTCCATCGCGCAATACTGCATTTTATGATCCCGCATCAATGCCAAATATTTTTGGATATCCACTAAACCCGGAGTAGTATTTTTTGCTTCAATAACTTCATCGCCGATCACATGTTGAATAGTGCCTAATACTCCGCAGGCTTTGCCAGCCTCGCCGAAAATCGAACGTAATAAATATGTAATAGTAGTTTTACCATTAGTACCGGTAATACCCAAACATTTTACTGATCCAGACGGATGACCATAAAAATTATCTACAGCCTGACGCAGCCGTTTCGCCGGATCATTAACATTAATATACAAAACGCCATTTTCAACTTTATAACCAGCCACACCCTGACCAACTACTGTCTTAGCTCCCCGACTAACAGCATCAGCAATAAACTGCGCGCCATTTTTAACACTTCCCTCAACTGCAAAAAACAAACAAGTCTTTTCTGCCAAACGCGAATCACAAACCACCACGGAAATCTCCCTCGACGATAATTCCGTAGGCAACTGCTCAATGATCTCATCGGATAATATTTTATCTAATCGCATATTTTCTAATCATTATATTTCGGTTCATTTTTCGCTTCATCTTTAGGTGTCGACGCTATTATATTTCCATTCCATTCACCTTTAGTCCTTAAATATCTTAAAGAATCCTCGACCACGCGCTTAAACACCGGGGCGCTGACTGTACCGCCGAAATAACTTGGATGAGGTTCATCATATACAACGATCGCGGCTAAAACCGGATCATCTGCCGGCGCATATCCCATAAACGTAGAATAAAATTTACTATGAGTATACGCGCCATTCTCAACTTTTTGAGCAGTACCAGTTTTCCCTGCGACCCGTATCCCTTTTATTTTCGCTTTAGTCGCAGTACCTTTTTCTACAACCCCTACTAATATCTCCGTCAATCGCCGCGCAATATCCTCTCCTATAACCCGTTCTTCTACTTGCGGCTCAAACGACTTTATAACTTTATTGTCCGAACTTATAATCGCTTTAACTACATACGGCTTCATATACACCCCGCCGTTAGCTACTGCAGCAGTAGCAGACACTAACTGAATAGGCGTGACTGTAACTTCCTGTCCAATAGGAATAGCGCCGATTGAAGTCTTAGACCAAACACTAGGTTTCTTTACCCAGCCATTAACTTCACCTTTCAGATCTATACCCGTAGATTTTCCAAAACGAAATTTATTTATATATTCATAAATTTTATCCGGTCCTAATTTCTGCGCTATCTTTGTAACCCCGATATTACTCGAAACTTCAAACACTTCCTGAAAAGTCAAAAGTCCATGCGAAGTATGATCGTGTAAAATATGGTTAGCTACCTTATACTGACCATTCTCACAAAATATCTTATCTTTCTCAGTAAAAGCCCCTTCTTCGAGAGCAGCCGAAGCTGTAACTATTTTAAATACCGAACCTGGTTCATAAACAAAACTAATTGCCCGATTAGTCCGGCTAGCCACATCACTGTCTGCATATTTACTAAGATCATACGTCGGACGATTTGCTAAAGCCAATATCTCACCGGTCTTTACATTCATCACAATAATCGAACCGCCTTTAGCATTATGCTTCTTATATCCTTCGTCTAAGGCGCGTTCAGCTATATACTGAATAGTTTCATCAATCGTCAACTCAATTGAATTCCCGTCTTTTGGATTTAAAAAATCATCATCAACCTGTAAATCTCTTAAACGCGCGTCCCGCAAAACATTCATCCAACCTGCAGTACCTTTTAGTTCATTATCAAATTGTAATTCCACACCCTCCATACCTTGATTATCCACATTCGAAAAACCAATGATATGCGACGCTAAATACCCGTTCGGATAAAATCTTTTTGACTCTTTACGAAAACCAATCCCCCGGATCTTTTGAGCCTTTATCTGATCTGCCACTCCAGGATCTATCTTCCGTTTCACCCAAATAAAATATCTGCTCTTACTTAATTTGTCTTGAATGTACGCCGGACTCTCACCCAATAAATTCGGCAAAACTGCTATTGCCTGGCGTTTATCCTCATCCCGCATAGCCCGGGTATTAGCAAAAACTGAATAGACAGCAGTGTTAAAAGCCAATGGTCTAAGATTACGGTCAAACACTGTACCCCGTACTGGTTCAAGATCAACTATATGATGTTGTTGACGATCAGCAAGTTCTGTAAGACGGGAAGAACTAAAAATATACAACGTAGAAAGCCGAATAGCAAAATAGATAAATAGGCCGATCAGGCCTAAGAAAATAATACCAAACCTTAGGACGTACCTTGAATTGTGCACGCTTAACATTCGTGAAGAGAATTAAAAAAGGAAAACCAGGTTTCACCCCCCGATGAAACCTGAAACAATATTCTACTTGGTAATTCCATTACCTAAAAAACTCAAGAGCGAATCAGATAAATTTTTTTTACTCTCACCCAATTGAGCATTTTCAGGAACAGTTTGCACACTTGAAACTTGTACCACATTAGCTTGGTCTACAAACTGCATATCTGACTTATCCGCGAAGATTTTATCGCCGATATAGTTAGCGGATTTAAACCTCAAAATTACATATCGCATATTCCCATTAAATTCAGCTAATTCTTTAATCCGCCGACCTTGCTTCTCTTGTTGATACGCATTATCCATTATATTCATTTGCATGTGAATATAGACCAGCGCCAAGAGCGTGCAAAAACCAGTCAACCTTATGAATTTAAACAAATTCATTATATTCTTTCTGCTGCGCGTAATTTCGCGCTGCGAGATCTAGGATTCTCTTCTGCTTCTTTATCAGACGGAATAAGAGGTTTTCTTGTCAAAATATTTAAAACCCCATTCTGCGCTTCTTCACGAAAAATATTTTTTACTATACGGTCTTCCAAAGAATGAAAAGAAATTATTACTATACGTCCTCCAGAAGATAACCTTCGGATCAACGCTTTAAGACCAATTGTCAAAACATCTAATTCTTGATTAACTGCAATTCGAAAAGCCTGAAAAGTCCGCGTCGCAGGATGAGTCTTCTGCCACGACCTTCCCTGCGGCATAGCCTTCATAACTGCACGCCTAAGATCCTCGGTGGTCGAGATCGGCGCATTCGCCCTGACATAACAAATTGATTTGGCAATGCGTTTACTGAAACGATCCTCGCCGTACTCACGGATGATCCGCTCAATTTCATTTTCAGGTAAAGTATTTACCAGTTCATAAGCAGAGACCGATCCTTGGGAATTCATTCTCATATCCAAAGGACCGTCGCCTTTTATGCTGAAACCACGTTCGGCTTCATCTAACTGATAACTAGAAACCCCCAGATCCAGCAGGGCTCCATCTATTGCATGCTCCCCCCGAGCATTCAAAATAGCGTCAATATTCTTAAAATTATCATGTACCAAGACACATTGTTCCCCGTATTCAGCCAAACGCTTACGCGCCTGCTCTAACGCGGACAAATCTTGATCGATAGCAATTAGGCGGCCAGCTCCCCCCAGCGACTTTAAGATCATCTGTGCATGACCGCCTAACCCTAACGTACCATCAACGTACACGCCCCCCGACCGTACTGATAAAAACTCGCAAACTTCATTCGGCATCACAGATACATGGCCGAAGAGTGCCTCCCCCCGAGTCGAGTTTTTATCTTGTTGATTCACAAAAAAATCTCTTAAAGATCAATCATATTTTCGGCAATTTGCTCAAACGAATCATTCGACGCTGCGTAAAAATTATCCCAAGTCTTACGATCCCAGATTTCAATCCTATTCGATACACCAATTAAAACCGTATCCTTTTCAATCGCAGCATAATCTTTCAAATATTGAGGAACAATAAAACGACCCTGTTTATCCGGAATAGTATCAACTGCTCCAGAAAAAAATAAACGATTAAACATCCGGGTTTCTTTTTTCGTAAAAGGTTTGGCTTTAAATTTCTGTTCTTGAAGCCGCCATTCCTCTTCAGTAAACATAAAAACGCATTTATCTAAACCACGGGTCAAAAAGAATTTTTCTATACCATGCTCAACACAAGTATCTCTAAACTTGGAGGGCAGGATAATACGTCCTTTTTCGTCTAAGCTGTGTCTAAATTCACCGTAAAACATAAATTTTTAGCATTTCTCTTATAAACCACTTTACTCCACATCCCCCCACCACGTATCCAAATATACATAAATAGACCCTACTTGTCAATAAAAAAAGGTAAAAGGTTAATAAATTTAATTAATTAATTTTTAGAATTTTTTTTGCGGATTCTACATCATTTTTAATCTGATCAATGAGAGCCATTGCAGAATAGAATTTCTTTTCTTCGCGGATAAATTTTACAAACTGAACCACCACCTCTTGCCCATAAACATCATTTGCAAAATCAAAAATATAAGTCTCGATATTAACATTTGGATTAGCGGAATGAAATGTTTTACGTTGACCGATAACTGAAACTCCAGAATAAATTTTACTATCCACCTCAACATATACCGCGTATATACCTTGCGGCGGTAAAATTTGCAGCGGATCCGGATAAATATTTATCGTCGGGAAACCTAAAGTCTTGCCTCTGCCGTCCCCCCGTTCAACTTTACCCATAATCCCGAATTTACGACCCAGCCACGCTTCAACAATATCCAAATCCCCATTCGTTATCATGCGTCGTATTAATGTGCTACTGATTTTTTCAGCACCCCGCAAAACCTGCGGAACTATTCTTAACGAAAATCCAAATCTACGAGCTAATTCACCAAAAGTTGTAATTGTGCCTTGGCGCTCTTGCCCAAACCGAAAATCATCACCTACAAATACTTCTTTCACCTTAAAGATATCTTTTAAATAACGCCTGACAAAAAGCTCAGGTGTCATTTCTGAAAACTGTTTTGAAAAACGCGCTACTACCACAGCATCCAAACCAAACTGTTCAAATAATTTCAGCCGGTACGCTAATGATGAGATTTTTTTAAAATGATACTCAGGATGAAGCACCAGCATCGGATGAGGAGAAAATGTCAAAACTACAACCTTAGCCTTAAGTTCCTTAGCCCGGTTAATAGCTTGTTGGATAAGCTTTTGGTGTCCGATATGCAGTCCATCAAAAATACCAATCACCAAAACAATATCTTTAAAACAACCCTTAGCTTTACTAATCCCTTTAATAACTTTCATGGGCTCCATTAAAAAACTTTCTTGAGTTGTTTCAATACCATTGCCCGGGCTTGATTAATACTTCGGTCGATCTGGCACCCGCTTGCCCGTCTATGTCCTCCACCGCCAAAAATTTCTGATAATTTAGCTACATTAAGTCTAGTCTTTGACCGAAAATTTATCCTGGTCAATTTACGAGAAACTTCGGTAAATATAATTACAGCTTCAATCTCTTTTATCGATCTGAAAAAATCAAATATACGATCCCGCAAATCAAATTCACCACTAAATTGATCCATAACTTGTTTCGGTAAATTTACGAATACAACTTGATCGTTCTCAAACAAATCAAAATGAGTTAATACTTTTGAAAGTAATTTCATGTCACCCAAAGGCGTGGTTTCATAAATCTTACGATATATTTCATTCGCGGAAAAACCAAAATCCAAAAGCTCACCGCTGATCTCATGCGCCCGATGCGAAGTATTATCAAACCTAAAGGATCCTGTATCAGTCATTATACCTGTATATAAAAGTACTGCCTGATCATAC
>JADFYE010000013.1 GCA_015233195.1 Candidatus Omnitrophota bacterium | reverse complement strand
CGACGAAATAAAAACTAAAGTAAAAGGTATGTTCACAGATCCTAAACGATTAAGACTAAAAGATGTTGGGCATCCATATGAATGCAATGTGCATAGTTATTTTTCGATATTTGCCCCGGAGAAAAAATACCAGTATAGTCGTAGATTGGTATGCCTTTCTTTTTAGCCATATGAAAAAATTCATATAAACCTCCAAGAGTAAAAAATAATACCAAACCTAACAACGCCCACTTGTTAAAAAGACCAACAATGACCAATGGTACAATTATCGTTGATGAAAGAACTCTTTTTAACATTTTAAATCCTTATTTCTGTAAGCTGACTTTTCCAAAACGCCGTTCCCGTTTCTGATAATCCAATATCGCTTTTTTAAACTCTGCTTTTGTAAAATCCGGCCAAAACACATCCGTAAAATAAAGTTCAGCATATGATAATTGCCAAAGCAAAAAATTACTTATTCTTAATTCTCCTGACGTACGAATTAACAAATCCGGGTCTGGAAGATCTTTGGTATACAAATATTTTCCAACTATTTCTTCAGTAATGTTTTTCTGAGACAATTTACCAACCACAACATCCCGAGCAATATGTTTTATAGCGTCAACGATTTCAATTCTACTGCCATAATTAAACGCTAAATTAACTATCAGCCCAGTGTTTTTTTCCATTTTACGCATTATAGCATCAAGATCATTCAAAACTTTTTCCGGAACTCCGTCTCTTTGACCGCACAAACGTATCCGCACGTTATCTTTTTGTAATTTAGGCATCTGGGCGTTTATTGCCATACACATAGTCTTCATTATCGCCTCAACTTCAGCTTGCGGTCTCTTCCAATTCTCGGTTGAGAACGCAAACAAAGTCAAAACCTTAATACCCGTTTCCCTCGAAAAATCCATAACATCGCCTACACGTTTCACTCCCTCAATATGACCTTGCGGGCGAGTAAGACCATGTTTTTTCGCCCAGCGACCATTACCATCCATAATAATGGCAACATGCTTAGGTATGCGTTTTGGATCTAAATCAAACATTTTCATCCTTTAATAGAAATGGGGGATAAAATCATCCCCCATATCGGTTCCGCAAAAAATCTTCTAAACAACACAAAATCTATTTACTTTTGAACTGGCAACGGCTGAGCTGGTTGCACATTATCTTTTTCAGCTTTCTGCTTACTTTCGATATCTGCTATCCTGCTCTGCAATTCATCCTTTTGTTTTGAAACATCATCGATCTGTTTCTTAAGATCAGAATTCATAGCTTTAGTATCAACTAACATTTTTTCCAAATTACCGGATTTTTTCTTAATCCGGTCCAACTCAGTTTCCATCGAAGAAACACCAGTTTTAACCTGCTGCAAATTTTCTTCTGCTACCATCCGTAGATATCGCTCTTCATTCAACTGCTTTTCAGCAACTGCTTTTTGACGGTAAAATTGAATCACTACCACCACGCTCAATATTACAACAACTGCTACTAATATACCTATTTTACGAGTAGTACTATTCTCCATTTGCTTTCACCTTTTTGATTTCTTTTGGCAAAATAACTATCTCTACCCTGCGATTTTTTTGACGACCTTCTTTACTGTCATTTTCAGCTACTGGATGAAATTCGCCATAAGCAATCGCACTCATCCTAGTCGGGTCTAAACTCGCGGTATCAATCATAAAATGCACCACGCCCAAAGCGCGATTTGCAGATAATTCCCAATTAGATTTCCAACCTGAATGTTTAATCGGCTCATTATCTGTATGACCTTCAATGCCAATCTTATAATCTTTTGCAGTTGTATTTAAAACTTCAGCTACTTTCTGCAATTTTTCTTTAGCATATTCTTTTAGATCAGCTTTACCAGAATCAAAAAGAACTTCAGCCACGAAAGTAATAGTCAACCCTTTATCCAGCATCTCAACTTTAACATCCTTATCTCTGATATCATTCTTCAAACGGTCTTCTAATTCCTGCTTAGCCCGTTCCATATCCGATAATTGATTTTGAAGTTTTGAGATCTTTTCTACGTCCACCCTGCGCCCTTTTTGAAAAATAAAGGTGCAACCGCTTAACATTGCTGCGGTAGTAATGATTAAAACTAATGGTAATGCCTTTTTCATAAAATCCTCCTATATTTTCTTAATCTCCAAAAGTAACATAAGCAATTTTTAAAGTCAAGCTATTTCTACCTAAAACTATTAAAAATAATAAGATACATCAATTATCTGAATATTATTTCACTGCGTTTTGTTCCAGTTGAAATATATTTTACCCCAACTTTTAACAACTTTTCCAATTTTTCAATGTACGACTTGGCATTAGCCGGCAATTTACTATACGCAGTAACTCCGCGGGTAGGAGTTTTCCATCCCTTTACCGTCTGATAAACCGGTTTTGCATTAGCAATAATATCAAAATCCATTGGGAATTCTTTATATAATTTACCTTTATATTTATATCCGGTACAGATTTTAATCTCATCTAGCCCGTCTAATACATCTAATTTCATAATTGCCAGTTCTGATGATCCATTAAGAATAATTGAATATCGAACCAACAAACTATCGAACCAGCCACAACGACGAGGACGACCAGTAGTAGCACCGAATTCTTTACCTTTATTACGGATAACTTCCATAAAATCTGGATCAAACTCCGTCGGAAACGGTCCTTCTCCTACTCGAGTGGTATAGGCTTTTACACAAGCAATAGTCCGGTCAATACGCGTCGGAGGAACACCAGTACCACTGGCAACCCCGCCTACGCCAGTATTCGATGAGGTAACAAACGGATAGGTTCCAAAATCAATATCTAGAAAAGTTCCTTGAGCACCCTCGAATAATACACTTTTCTTTTTATCCATTTCAGCATTTAAATAAGTTACCACATTACAAACATACGGCGCGATCTGTTTACCATAATTCAGATATTCATGATATATATCGCCAAAATCAAAATGTTTTTGTCCGAACACTTTATTGAATATTTCATTTTTTTCCCGTAAATTATCTTCCAATTTTTCCTTTAAAATACGGGGGTTCAAAAGATCGATCACCCGTATACCGCAACGAGTAACTTTATCGGCGTAACATGGTCCAATACCCCGTCCAGTAGTACCTATTTTATTCTGGCGTTTAGTTTCTCTAAGACTATCCAAAATGCGGTGATATGGCATTACTACATGACAAAGACCAGATATTTTCAAACGGTTAACTGGGACTTTAACGCCACGTTTTTCCAAATCCACTATCTCTTGCAACAACGCTTTAGGGTCGATTACAACACCATTGCCGATTACACAAGTCTTGCCTTTATGCAAAATAGCAGACGGCAATAAATGAAAAATATATTCTTTATCTCCGACCACAACCGTATGACCGGCGTTGTTACCGCCTTGAAAACGCACGGTGATGTCCTTTTTTTCAGACAACACATCGATAAGCTTACCTTTACCCTCATCACCCCACTGGGATCCTATTACTACAACATTCATTAATGATCCTTTTTTTTGACGAATATGCGGCAACCCGCAGGCGCGTCTCGCTATATTAGCGATAATTGAATTGGTGAATGAACATCAAAAAACTTATACCAACTGCTATCAACGCCCCAGAAAAAAATATTCTGTACCAAGATATCGTTTTTACACTCCATATCAATAAATATTTTTTACTAGACAGCATAAATACTGCCGCTAACAAAAATATTAGCAACAAACTGTATGTGGCTAAATATAAAATTATTGCGACCCATACACTAATATTCTCGCCATGCGTAAACAAATAACCCAATAAAAAATAAAAATTAGAATCTTCAGCAATATATAAACCCAGCATTTGCACCACCAACGCCAAAGCAAGCACCAAAACCCCTACCCACCAAAAACGTTTAACTGGTGCTACATTACCAGCGACCACAAAAAATGGCAGTTGTACCAATACCGGCTTAATCTCTTTACTACTGAATTTAAGTACCGCCCAGTCGATTAAGTTCAATATGCCGTATATAATCAGCATACTGGCAAAAACATAATTAAGCCAAACCAGCCTTAACATAAACGGCACAGAACTCAAACGATCTAATGCTATACCAAAAATTAATAAAAACTTAGCTACCCAGATTCCTGAAATAAAAATTATTCCATAAATAACCACTTCTCTACGGCTTTTACAAAATACTGTTAAAAACATCCAAAACAACAGTAACACCGCGATCGAGAATGGGCTAAGCGAATCGTTCACCCCTGATAACAAAGCTTGCCAAATGGTCATAGTTAAACATTCAGATATTTAACAAACAAAATATCTTTGGTATTCTTCAATTTTTGTATAGTTGCTTCAGGAACTTCACTATCTACGTTTACTAAACTAATCGCCAAACCGCCGCGGCTTTCCCGACCAAAAGTAATGCCTGCAATATTTACACCCTCTTCTGCTAAAACTGTCCCGACAATGCCAACCACGCCCGGACGATCATTGTTATTAATAAACAACATGCCGCCTTCTGGAACAGCTTCAACATAAACACTATTAACTTTAACAATGCGCGGTTGTAGATTTGCAGATAAAGTCCCGCAGATCTTCAAACTCTCTTTATCCGTTACCAAATTCATGGTCATGCAATTGACGAATTCTTCTTCGGCTTTGGATATAACTTCTTTAACTGCGACGCCTCGTTCTTTTGCCATATCCAGCGCGTTGACAAAATTCACTGTCTCTCCGAGGATCGGAGTCAAAACGCCATTTACCAAAGATAAAGTCAATGGAGCAACCTTATAACCAGTCATCACTCCACTATAAACTATTTCAATTTCTTTAATAGCACCGCTAACAAGCTGACCAGCAAATTTTCCCATACGAAAAGCTAGATTAATGTACGGATTCAAAACTTTTTGGCTTTCCGCGTCTACTGCAGGGAAATTTGCCGCGTTCATAATTCCTTTACCTAATAAAGCATTCTTAATCGTCTCGGCAATCTCGATCGCCACATTAATCTGTGCTTCATTAGTCGACGCGCCTAAATGCGGAGTGGTAATACAATTATCAAACTTAAATAACGCAGATGAAAAATCAGGCGGTTCTTGTTCGAACACGTCCAATGCGCATCCAGCGATCTTTTTTTGTTCCAAAGCTCGTCCCAAAGCAGCTTCATTAATAATACCACCTCGAGCACAATTGATAACAAAAACAGTTTTTTTCATATATCCAAATTCTTTATCTCCTATAAGATCTGAAGTCTCATCACTTTTAGGAATATGAATAGTAACGTAATCAGAACGTTTTAAAAGATCTTCTAATGTCGCGTATGTCACACCGCGCTGTTCAAATAATTCAACAGGAAGAAAAGGATCAAAGCCTATAACAGTCATGCCAAAAGTCTTAGCAAATTTAGCGACTGTTGAACCAATCCGACCTAGACCAATGATCCCGATAGTTTTTCCATAAAGTTCAACCCCTTTAAATTTATTCCGATCCCATAGACCGGCTTTCATCGACGCACAAGCCTGTGGAATACTGCGGGATATAGCCATAATCAATCCCCAGGTTTGTTCCGCTGTAGACGTGGTGTTTCCTGCCGGAGTATTGATAGCAACAATACCTTTTTTAGTAGCTGCCGGAAGATCAACATTATCCAACCCAACACCAGCGCGCCCGATAAATTTTAAATTACCAGCAGCCTCAATAATATCTGCTTTGAGTTTGGTAGCGCTTCGGATTACGATCGCGTCATAATTCTTGAGGATCACCTTTAATTCATCCGGCTTTACCTCATTTTTGACGTCGACCTCGAACTCAGGAACAGCCTTGAGTATCTCTACGCCTTCTTTTTGCAGGTTGTCAGTGATTAAAATCCGCTTTTTCATTGTGAAGCCTTTCTTTTTTTGGTCTGATCCCTGAAAGGAACAGTACCTAGACCTTTATCCTGAAAGATAAAGTGCCTTTATGCATTGTATACTTTCTGTGCTGCAGTTAAGCCAGCGCCTAACTCAAACTTATGTCCCATCTGTTTCATAACTTTTTCAAAACATCCAATACCAACTAACATATCAAACTCATCAACAGCACCCATGTGCGATATACGGATGATTTTATTCTCTATATCACCTTGACCTGCTGCTACAGAAACACCGTAGACATCACGCATGGTCTTAACCACCTTTTTAGCTTCCATTCCCTCAGGAAGCATGATCGGAGTTAATGCGTTTGAAATACAATAATCTTCAGCTAATAAAGTTAAATTCATCGCCTTAGCTGCGGCACGAACTCCTTTTGCTAAACGATCAAAACGTTTTAACATATTATCCAAACCCTCAGCGCGCATTTTTCTTAAACTCTCAACCATTGCCACAATAATATTAATTGCTGGAGTAAATGGCGTATCATTTTTCCCATAAGCTTTCTCGTATTTACGCAGATCAAAATAATAGCGGGGAGAAGTACATTCATTAATTACCTTCATAGCTTTGTCACTTACTGCTACCATCCCTAATCCCGGCGGAAGCATAAAACCTTTGTGCGCGCCTGCCACGCAAATATCAGCGTGCCATTCATCCATTTTAAAATCAACTACCCCTAAACCACTGATAGCGTCAACAACTAATAAAGTATTTGTGCCATTAACAACTTCACCTAAAGCTTTAATATCAGTAGTAACACCTGTCGAGGTTTCGTTTAAAGTAGCAAAAACCGCTTTAATTGATTTATCCTCATCTAACATTTTTTTGATCAATTTTGCGTCGACCGCTGTTCCCCATTTTACTTGAACCACTTTACATTCTGCTCCATAAACTTTGCAAAGCTCAGTCCAACGTTCGCCGAATTTACCGCCTTCGATAGTGATTACTTTATCCCCTTTATTAACCACGTTAGCCACTGCTGCTTCCATTGTTCCAGTACCAGAACTCGCTAAAAGATAAACATGACTCTTGGTCTGAAAAATATACTGCAAACCTTCTGCAACTTCCTTTAAATACAACTGAAATTGCGGAGTGCGGTGATGAATGATCGGCTTACCTAAAGCCGCGCATAAATCTGGTGGAATGTGAGTTGGTCCTGGAGTTAACAACAAATTTCTATCCATTTCAAATACCCTTTTCTATTTTAATTATTTTCCTTTTAAAGTTATTACCACTTCATCGACTAAACCATAATCTTTTGATTCTTGGGCTGACATAAAAAAATCGCGGTCGCAATCAGTCTCTATTTTCGAAAGAGGCTGACCACTGTGTTTGGATAATATTTTATTAAGCTCTTCGCGCATCCGCAGTATTTCTTTAGCTTGAATTGATATGTCGCTGGCTGAACCTTGAGCTCCGCCCCACGGCTGATGGATCATGATACGAGAATTAGGTAAAGAGTATCTTTTACCCTTGGTGCCAGCTGCTAATAAAACTGATCCCATACTGGCTGCTTGTCCAATGCAATACGTACAAATATCCGGCTTAACAAATTGCATAGTATCGTAAATCGCTAACCCGGCAGTGACTGATCCTCCTGGAGAATTAACATAAATGTTAATATCTTTGGTCGCATCCTCACTCTGCAAAAATAAAAGCTGAGCAATAACTAAATTAGCAATATTATCATCAATCGCAGTACCGATAAATATAATCCGGTCTTTCAACAAACGGGAATAAATATCATAAGCCCGTTCACCGTGACTAGTTTTTTCAATGACCATAGGAACCAACATTTGATTGCGGATATCCATTTTACTTTTCCTCCTCCCACTTAGCTTCTTTTAGTAAAAATTCCACTACTTTTGCCGGAAGATTCTCGCCTGGTTTTACCTCAATCTTTTCTTCTTCAGCGATCTTTTCCAACGCTAAATAAACCCGTATATCTTTCTCTACTGAAACTTTAAGATCATTACGGATATCTTCTTCTTTTTTAGTAATGTCAGCATCCGACATACCTTGTTTCTTCAAACGTTCTTTAACCTCCAAAATACGATGTTCAACTTGTTTCTTTACTAAAGACTGCGGAACTACCAGCTTTACTTTTTTAAGTACAGCGTCTACGATCTGATTTTCCAGATCCACCCGGGTCTGCCGTTCTTTATCTAATTCTAATTGACGGCGTAAAGATTTTTTAAGCTCTTCCAAATTCGGAAAACCTAAACCGTTCGCAAAAGTATCATCAATCTTAATTTCTTCTTTTTCTTTTCCCTGCCCTTGCTTAAAATATTCCAAAGTCTTTTGAATGTCTTCATCATTCACTTGCGCGCTTTTACGCTTTACTTGTATGCCTTTGTAATCTTTAACTGTAACATCAGGACGAATATCCATAGAAGCTTTAAATGTAATTTTCCCGTCTTTAAATGCCACATCAACTATATCCGGCATATCGATCGGCATCAATTTTTCTTTTTCCAAAGCTTCCTGATAAACTTCTGGTATAAGCTTTTTCAAAACCTCTTCTTTCGCTAAATTACCATATTGCGATTCAATTATATTACGAGGAGCTTTTCCTGGGCGGAAACCTTTAATCTTTGCCCCTTTTGAAATCTCATTCATAATTTCTTCCAATTTTTTCGCAACCCGCTCCTTGGAAACTTCAAAGTTCAATTCACGACGAGTTGGATCTACTTTCTTTACATCAACTTTCATTTACATCTTCCTTCCTGATAAACATTGTTTTAAAATTTTTACATTCGAAACTTTTCCCCCAAATATATCTTTCTTGCTTCAGGATCATTGATCAATTCTTCCGCTGTGCCAGATATTAAAATTTTTCCATCTGCAATCAAATACGCCCGATCAGTTATCGCTAAAGTTTCCCGAACATTATGATCTGTCAACAAAACCCCTAATCCTTTATTCTTTAATTCTTTTATAATCTCTTGTGCCTCAGCTACCACAATCGGATCAATACCCGAAAATGGCTCATCCAATAAAATAAAAGACGGATTAGTAACCAATGCCCGGGTGATTTCAAGACGACGGCGTTCTCCTCCTGATAAAGTAAAAGCTTTACTCTTCGCTAAATGCGCTATATTCAATTCTTCCAGCAAAGACTGCAATCTGCGTTTACGCTCTTTAGGTCCAATATCCAAAGTTTCCAGAATCGCCATAATATTTTCTTCAACTGTCAATTTCCTAAATATTGAAGCTTCCTGTGCCAAATAACCCATACCTAAACGACAACGCTCATGAATTGATTTTTTAGTTATGTCTTCGTTATCAAAAAATATCTGTCCATCAGACGGTTTAATAATACCAACCGCCATATAAAACGTAGTTGTTTTACCTGCGCCATTAGGACCAAGCAAACCCACGATCTCAGACCTACCAACCGTTATACTGAGACCATCCACTACCTTGCGTCTGCCGTATTCTTTGCTTAATCCCTTAGTTTCCAAAAGGTGTAAAGCCATTATTCCCCTCAGTTTTAAATATCAATTTAGGTCTACCGGACAATGTCACTTTCTGAGTAGCCGCGTCATATACAGCTTCTTCAGCAAAAGATTGATTCTCACCTTGTGTCACAGTAACATTACCCTGGCAAACTAACTTAGTAATCTTTTTTTGTTCCTGACTAAAATAAACTTTCATTATATCTGCTTTAAGAGTCTGCGTATCCCGTACCGCCACCACATTTTCATGAAAAACTGCTACCATTTGCGCCTGATCCAATTCCATAGGTCCGTCGCTAGTTATGGTAACAATATTCTTATCCGCTGCATTCGGCGTAGTATTCACCCTCGCAGTAACATCTTCTTTTATCTGAGCAGTCTTATCTTTAGTACTAGCTTCCAATCCTTTGCCAGTAACAGTCATCTCATTTCCAGTAAACATCACATCATCTTTGGTTTTAACTGTTTCTTTATTTCTATCCCATTCCAAAGAATTAGTCATCATCTGCTGCCCGTCCTGAGCAGTGATAACCACATCTTTTTCCAAACGCATTTTATTCTGGGTTTGGTCGATGTACCCAGTATCAGCAGTAACATTCACTTTATTCTGACCATAAGTATTCGCATCCACATTTTTTAACTTAATTTCATTACCAACAATATCTGCTTTCTCACCCTTTAGATCCCACTGTTTCTCACCAGTGTTAGAATAGCCCTGTAAATTAAATCCCTGTAATTGCTGCTGTGGTTGCAATTGCCCAGCTTTAGGCGCAGGTATTATTTCCTGATTCTGCTCTTGAGCAAATCCAACCGAAACCAAAAAAAACAAATATAAAATATTTAAAATTATTAATTTTATCTTCAATGTGTTTTCCTAATTTTTAAATTTTATTAGGCACGATATATCGTGCCCCTACGAACTTTATTTAAACGTTTCCAATATGTGATGCCACTTGCCTTGGGTTTTTAAAATTAGTTCAACCACTTCTCGTATCGCGCCATTGCCTCCACTATTTTTAGTAACATAATGAGCATATTTTTTAGCATCAGTTGACGCGTTTCTTACCGCAACTGCAAATCCGGCTTGTTTTAATACCGATATATCCGGTAAATCATCGCCGATAAAACACACTTCATCTTTTGAAACATTGAAATTTTTCAGAAGGTCAGCAAAAGCAGCCGATTTAGGATACGCATCCTGATACACTTTGTCAATTTTTAAATCAAGCGCGCGAGCTGATACACAACCTGAAGCGCGAGCAGTTATAATCGCAGTATGTATACCTGCTTTACGCAATACTGCAATACCCAGCCCGTCCTGAACATTAAACATTTTAATCTCATGTCCATGCTCATCCATGTTGATTGAACCATTAGTCATAACCCCGTCCACATCCATTACAAATACTTTAATTTTCTTAATACGCTTTGAAATATTCTTTAACATATGTCCATCCTTTTAAACAATACCTGATCTTAAAAGATCCTGAACATCCAACAACCCAACCAGCTTCCCATTTTTATCTAAAACCGGTAATTCGTCGATCTTTCTGCCTTCTAAAACTTGCAATGCTTCAGCTGCCAATTGTTCAGCTTTTATTACAGTCGGATTCTCTGTCATAACATCTTTAACCTGTTTGCTTAATAAATTACTATCCATTTCAAGATGCCGGCGAAGATCTCCGTCTGTAAATATACCGACAAATTTACCTTTGGTATTAACTATACACGCAGACCCGCAGCGCGCCTGAGTTATAGCAAACAAAACATCTTTTACTTTTGCACTATCTTTAACTTTAGCGTAATGAGCACCTGACCTCATAATGTCACTGACTCTAAGCAATAATTTTCTGCCTAATGATCCTCCAGGATGATAAAACGCGAAATCTTCCCGTTTAAAATTCCTGCGTTCAATCAGACAAGAAGCTAAAGCATCGCCCATTACCAACGTCGCAGTAGTGGATGCCATAGGCGCTAAACCCAAAGGGCAACCTTCTTTCTCCACTGAAACATCTAAAACAATATCACTATGTTTTGCCAATGAAGACTTAATATTTCCAGTAATAGCAATTGTTCTAGCTTTGATCCGTTTGATCAAAGGCAAAAGCCTAACTGTCTCTTCTGTCTCTCCGCTGGACGATATTAAAATTATTACATCGTCTTTTGTGACTTGTCCTAAATCTCCATGAACAGCTTCAGCACTATGCATAAAAATACTGGGCGTGCCAGTTGATGAAAAAGTAGCTGAGATTTTACGTCCAATAATACCGGTCTTACCCATACCAGCAACTATAACTCGACCTTTACATTTTAAAATAACATCTACTGCCTGTAAAAAATTAGAGTTTAATTTTTTAGATAAGCCTAATATTGCATTAGCTTCAGTCTTAATTAAATCTTTAGCATTTTTTAACATATTATTTCACCACCTGATCAAGTTTTTTAATCTTGATCAAAAATTTCTCGACCTGATTTAACGCCATCATATTCGGTCCGTCTGAAAGTGCTTTTGCTGGATTCGGGTGAACCTCGATAAATATGCCTGCACACCCTGCTGCAACCGCGCATCTGGCAAGCAATGGGACATATTCACTGCACCCGCCTGTAGCATGACCTAACCCTCCTGGCTGTTGAACGCTATGCGTCGCATCGAAAACTACTGGATATCCGGTCTTAGCCATTATCGCCAGAGCCCTAAAATCACTTACCAAATTACCATAACCAAAAGAAGCGCCGCGTTCAGTTAAAATTATTTTTTTATTCCCTGTGCTTTCAACTTTACGAATCAACTGACCCATATTTTGCGGATCTAAAAACTGACCTTTTTTAATATTTACTACTTTACCACTTTTACCTGCCTCGACAACTAAGTCAGTCTGCCGGCATAAAAATGCAGGAATCTGTAATATATCTGCAACTTTAGCTGACAAAGCCACCTCTTCAACCGAATGCACGTCAGTTAAAATAGATAAACCAAGCTCGTCTTTAACTTCTTTTAAGATTGCCAAACCTTTTCCGATCCCAGGACCGCGAAATGAGTCGATTGAGGTGCGGTTAGCTTTGTCATAGCTCGCTTTAAAAATAAACGGTATTTTAAGTTTTGAAGTGATCGTCTTTAATTGCTTCGCGACTTTTAAAACCAGCGTCTTACTTTCAATAACACATGGTCCAGCGATCAATACAAAAGGCAGATCATTACTGATATTTACTTTTCCAATTTTTATAATTTTTGATTTCATATTTGCACCTTTAGTACTTTTTCTAAGTCATCTCTCGTATCTACACCGATCGTCTCAATATCCGTCACAACTGTGCTGATCTTATAACCAGCCTCTAGCACCCGCAATTGTTCTAATTTTTCAGTCTGTTCCAAAATAGATACCGGTAAATTTTTAAAGCCCATTAAAAAATCTTTACGATACGCATATATTCCCAAATGTTTATAAACCTTTAATTTTTCAAACGGCACTCCGTCACGATTGAATGGTATCGGCGCGCGCGAAAAATAAATCGCATTACCTTGCTGATCCACTACCACTTTAACCACATTAGGATTTAAAAAATCCGCTTCATTAGTCAGCTTTTTAATAACTGTTGCCATGACTGTAGCCGGGTTTTTCACAAATACCTGCACCAGGTCATCAATTACTTTATGCTGAATCAAAGGCTCATCGCCTTGAATATTCACAACTACATCACACTCAATTCTCGATACCGCTTCCGCAATTCGGTCTGTTCCAGACGGGTGCGAAGCAGCAGTCATAATAACTGAAGCCCCAAATTTTTGCGCAGCATTCTTTATACGGTCATCATCCGTCGCAATCAAAACTTCTTTTAAATGTTGGCTCTTTTTCGTCCGTTCCCAGACATGCTGGATCATCGGCTTACCACCAATATCTGCCAAAACTTTACCCTCAAATCGTGTCGAACCCCACCGAGCAGGAATTATACCTATTGCTATCATTTTTTAATTGCTCCAATCAATTCTTCCACCGACACCGCATATACGCCTAATTTCCCGACTACAACTCCAGCTGCGGCATTTGCCATTTTTGCAGCTTGCCGTCGATCAGCACCTGCAGTTAAAGACAATGTAAATACTGATATAACCGCATCTCCTGCACCGGTAACATCAAAAACTTCCTGCGCTTGAGTTGGAATCGAAAATGGTTTTTTATTTTTTTCAAACAAACGCATACCGCGCTCACCTAAAGTTATCAATAAAGACTGTAAATCCAAATAACGCATCAGTTCCTGACCAGCTTTATCAATTTCCTTATCAGTATGCAACCGGTCAACTGTTATATCTAACGTTGGCACGTTAGACGTGATCTTAATATTACGAATAGCATTCTCAGCTTCTTTTAAATTCGGAGTGATGCAAGTAACTTTACGATAAAAACTAAAATGCCCAACTTTTGGGTCAACTGTAATTATTTTTTTCTTACGTAAAGCTAAATTACAGACAAACTCGACTAACTCAGACGTAATCACTCCTTTGCCATAATCAGATAAAATAATGCCGTCACATTCATCAATATGTTTCTCAATAAACTGCAATATCTTTTCCTGAACCAATTTATTTTCCGTACCAATCCGTTCTTTATCAATACGGACTATTTGCTGGTGATTAGCGATTACTCTGGTCTTGGTTATTGTAGGAGCTTTATTATCCAAAAAAATACCACTGATATTTATGTCTTTACGCTTAAGCTCGCGTTTTAAAAGCTGACCTTCAAAATCATTCCCGATCCTGCCTACTTGAATAACATTCGCCCCTAATCTACGCAAATTATGCGCCACATTTGACGCCCCGCCAGGAGTATATGAAAATTCTTCCTCCAAAAGTACTGGAACCGGCGCTTCAGGAGATATTCTGGATACTGAACCTTTTATATAGCGGTCTAATATCACATCCCCAATAACCATAATGGTTTTTGACTTAAAACGTTTAATTATATCCTTATAAAGCATAAACCAATCCTTAAATAGATAATATTATAAACATACCCCCCGAAACGAAGCACGATTGTAGCATATAATAATAAAAGCGTCATTAAAAATTATTTACTTATAGGAAGTGAAAATATCTGCTGCGGCTGAACAAATTTCATGCTTTTAAGCATTGGATATAAACCTTTTAACCCGGTTGGTATAGCATTTAATTGACCATTATCAAGTGAATCTGGCTGGTGCGGCAAAACAATCTGATTTGGATTAAAATCTATACCACCTGGAATTTCAGAATTTTCAGTTTTCCCTTCATCCTCATCTGACCAATGATCGCTGTATAACTCTCCAGGAACCAACTCATGCCGTGCGTATTCCGGCACTTCAATCTGTATTTTAACTGTAACACCAATCGGTAAATCTCCTTTATAATTGAGATATTCAACATCACCGCTTAATACATCCAAAGATTTAACTCCTGCAAATCCTGATTGCTTTCTAGTTGAAATTATTATTTTACTTGGATAGCCAAGTTTTTTAATATCAGCTTTTAAAAAATTCAAACCAACCCCAGAAGCGCCATAAATTGGATAGGATGGATATTTACCCAAAATCCTAACTTTGTGAGCAGAAACGATAGGTCCATTAAAAAGTTTAGCAAAAGTAAACTTATCGATCCCTACTCCATTGCTTGTAACTGATAATTCCAAAAATCCTTTTGAATCATATCTAACTTGATAATTTATATCCGCAGCAAAATTATCATTTGGGAATTTTTCAGAACGCATCCATACCGCATCAAAAGCGTTTGGCAATAATGGCTCATTTAATGCCGCCCTAAAAGACCCTAATATTTTTTTTATTGAATCACTGCTATACTCTTGTGCCAAAGCCACTATAGGACTATACGTCTGAAGTCTCCATATAGTAAAATCTCTTTTATCAAGCCGTTTAAATAAAGGCAATTGTTCAGTTATCTGTGCTGAATCTGGAATAATTAATGGCGTCCATGTAGACTGATAAGTCAACGGAGCAGAATGCTGCTGATCTGCCTCTTTAAAATTATAAGTCATTCTAATAGTTGTACCAACTTCAGCTCTTCGAAAATCCCTATCATACTTTACCGTAACCACATTATTTCCTACTTCAACAATCTTTTTTATCGAAAACCCTTGTTCATTTCTGGTCTCAATTTCAAACCTGACCGGAGCAATTAAATTATCTTTTCCTCCAGTCTTAAGATAAAATTCAACAGCTTCCCTTATTCCTCTCCCGTGCCCCCCAAAAGTTCCACTATCAAATTTTGATTTTCTTGATACTACAGGTTTCTCCATAGCAGAAAGAATCATATGCTCATTAAAACCTACACCATTATCTGTAACTTCTCCAACCCAAACTTCAGGTCCCAGTCTGATCATTGAAACAGAAATTTTAGGAGTAAACGGATGTCTTTGCGCTTTTTCTTTATTAAGCTCTCTTAGCAATTGTTCGTGAACACTATCATACGTGTTAGCCAAAACTGACCCAAAAACAAACTCTCTAACACTAAAAAACGGATTTACCAAAAATTTATCATAATCTTTCATATATTTTTCAAAAGGCTTTAATACCTCCATAAATTTATCGGTAGCCCAGTAACTAAACGCCTCTTTGGTCATAATCATAGTTGGTGATTTTGAATGGCTGGACGCTGCACCTAGCATAGCCAGATCAAACCCTGCAATAAAAGGATTCTGCAACTTTATTGACGCAGCTTGGTCAACATGAATATCTTCAATCTTACCAATAACCCCACCTGTAACAATTTTTTTTGCTACCAAACTCTGGGTTATTGGATCATATTCTTCCTGAATTAGCGCCCGATCATCTCCTAATACTGCACGCAAATATCTATTATAAATATTTTTAATTTCTCCAGTTTTAACTCGATCAATACCGTAGACTGCCCTTTTATTTGCATATGTCCGGTTTAAAATATGGTTAGGCTGATTCCTTTTAAACCATGCTGAAAGTATTAACGCGCGGAAAATCTGCCGCAACTCAGAAAAATTTTGATCATTATTAATCCTATCCTCTATAACCGGCAAAATACATTTTTGGAAAATTGATACAACGCGAGGATCAGATATGACACTTTTTTGCGCGTTCTCATCTGAACGCATTTCAACTTTGAGATCCGCCTTAATAATAAAAACTTTATTCCCTGCAACCCGCACATCAACTTTGCCAGGAATAATCCAAACTTTACTCCACATTTCCGTTGAAAAATCCTTTTGACTATATAACGATTTTTGCAAATCTCTAACCTCATTCCAAAATGTCCTTCCAGTCGGATCACGGGGATCCAATAATTGTGAAGTTAATTGCTTAAGCTTATAATCAGATTTAAGCATATCCCTTCCCATATCAGTCTTGCCAAATAAAACAGGAATTATACGGTCAGGTTCTTTAGGAGAAAGATTTACCCATAAATCTTTATCTGGAGTTGTCAAAGCGGAAAGAAAATATCGGGCGCTTATTTGAATATTTTGTTTTTCGGCATATGTGATAGGCTGTTTTACGTCTGAATCAAAAACAAAATCAATATGTGATGACCGAGAAGGATCAAAAATCATGCCTTTTAAGATCAATGGCGATCCTGTCGAGAACAGTAAAGTAGACTGCGTCCAACCTGTATTCGGCAGGATCATTAAAAACACTAAGATAAACGAAATTATATTTTTGAATTTCATAATATTAATATTAGTCCTGCAAATATAAAACATAAACATCTATAAGGCAAGATTGATCAATGCAGTGCTTGCAGCTCTTGAATAGCCGAAAATACTTTATCGGGAGTAATATGTGATAAAAATGAGCCTTGTGTTCCGGCTTTTAAGAAAGAAACTGAATTATCGACTTGAGGCGCAATAAATAAAGATCGTGAACCTAATGGATGCCAACGCTCAGGATTAATCCCAGGCTGATTACGCGTGAATATGGTAACAAGCGGACGATCAAAAGCTGCAGCAATATGTGCGGGTCCTGAATCATTGGATACTACCAGATCAGCCCTTTTAATCAAACTAACTAATTGGCTTAAGGAAGTATTACCAGTAAGATCCAGCATACCAGGAACTTTTTGTTTTATTGAAGCGGCTATACCCCGTAATTGTTCATTCCCAATCAATATAACTACAGAGTAATAATAATTTTTTAACATCTTTAATAAGACAACATGATGTTCTTCAGGCCACATCCGTGCCGGATCACTTGCCCCAACATGAAATAAAAATAATTTCTGATCTTTACCCGCCTTATTCTGTAAAAAAATTTCCGCCCATTTTTCCGACTGTTCGTCCACCGACACAGTTAATTGTTTTTCATCAGAAAAAATATCAAGACATTTTAAAACATCTAAACAATACTGATATTCATGTTTCTGGCAATTCGTACGGGTATCAACTACAGGACAATTTAACAACCCACCCCAATTTTTATCTTTATACCCACAACGTAAAGTAATGCCAGCAAAAAATGCCAAAGCATTGGTTCTGCGTTTGGTATGAAAAACTAATACAACATCAAATTTGCGTCTGCGTATCTGCATTATCAATTTTAAAAATCCCAGCCAGCCGCTATGCTCACCGCGCCTATCATCAACCATCACTTCATCAACATCCGGATTGTTACAAACTAACGGATACGTTAATGGAGCAACTAACAAAGTAATTTTGCTTGACGGGTAAGCAGTACGCAAAGCCTTTATAGCAGGCGTGGTCAATACCACATCCCCTATCCGATCAGTGCGGATCACCAAAATATTTTTAATATTTATCATTGAATTTAAACTTTACGCTTCGTCCCTGGATCACAAACGCGTCCAGCACATTTACCGGACGGAGTTTTTCCATACAAGTATGTACAATTTTATTATCTTTTTTAACACATGCCTCGCAAGTATCTTTTGCTTTTATGTATAAACAATTAGAACTCCATGGTCCATACTGCAACGGCTCCGTAGGACCAAAAAATGCTAATACTGGAATATCCAAGTAACTGGCAACATGTAAGGGACCAGTATCATTTCCAATTGCCAGCACTGCTTGACGCATAATGTGCACTAATTGGGGTAAAGTTAACTGCCCGCACAAATTAACCCCATGATTACCCATTGACCGAATTATCATTTCAGCTATTGCTTTATCTTTTTCATCCCCCACAAAAACCACTGCAATACCGTACGATAAAATTATCCGGTCTGCCAATTGAGCATAATAAGCCGCAGGCCAACGCTTACGATGATCAGCTGCACCAGGCGCTATAACTACAAAACGATCATTCTTCACATTTTGATGCAACAAATTCTGGGCGTATATTTCATCACCTTCTTCAACGTACAAAGCTTTTTGTTCTCGTAAAACATTATCGAATTTATAAACTGTACGGAGCAAATCAAGATGTTTGTCTTTCATGTGACGACAAGGATCTTTATCCGTTAAAGCAAATGTTCGATATTTAGCATTTATCAAAAATGGAATCGCAGTATTCCTAAGATCAACCACTAAATCAAACTTTGACTTACGCAGTTTCCACAATAATTTTAGTTTTACCCAAATTGGAGCATGTTTATCATAGATGTGCAATTTATCGATACGTGGATTACCATTAAATAAACTTTCAGCTCGAGGACCAACCAAAACTGAAATATCCGCATTCGGAAAATCAGCAGCTAACACATCAAGAACCGGTAAAGTCAAAATAACATCACCGATATTGGATAAGGTAATGAACAAAATATTACTTATTTCGGATTTGTTCAAAGGCTTCACAAACATCCTCTACGCTTATAGATTTAACACATACATTATCTTTGCAATCTAAAAAGTAACATGGACTGATATTACAGCCGACATTCTGCTGCAGACATATATATTTACCTATTCCCCGCGGACCAGTTATCTCCGGACGAGTCGGTCCAAAAATCCCAATAACTTTGGTTCCAACACTGTTAGCCACATGCAAAGGTCCTGAATCCGATGAGATAACTGTTTCTGCCATTGAAAGTAAAACTATTAATTCTTTTAAATTTGTTTTGTCAGCCAAGACTGCAGGCTTGATTTTCAAAGGCGCGATTATCCGATTTATCCTGGGCAAATCATTTTGTCCTCCTGGAATCACTACTTGAGCCCCATACTTAGTCATTAACCGTTCGATTAATAAAGTAAAATTATGTTCTGTCCAAAGTTTAAGATCCCAATTCCCGCAAACATGGACAACCACAAAAGGTTTTTCCGAATCAATGCCTGCATTTTTTAACAAACCCAAAACTTGCATTTTTCCCTCGAGCGGAACAGTCAGCATGTTCCGACCATCTTTAACTTCCACACCAAATTTACGAATAACATTCAAATACACATCTGACCGGTGCGTGTTGCTCGGGGATGGTTCAAACGCATGAGTCAAATATCTACCCCTGCCTTTACGTTCATATCCAACCCTGACTGGTATACCAGCAAATTTAGCCAATACTGCTCTGGTCTTTGACCCATGCAATAAAAACACACCATCAAATTTTTTTGCCCGTAAAATACCGATAAAATTTATCCACTGCCATACCCGCCATTTAATCCCATCTTCATCAAACTCAATCACCTCGTCAACGAATGGAACATATCTCAATACTTCACATACCCGAGGTACAGCCATGCAAGATATTTTAGCCTGCGGATATTTTTCTTTCAAAGCCCGGAATACCGGCGTAGAAAATATCACATCACCCAGCCAATTAACGTTCACCACCAAAATATTTTTCATTTTTTTACTTCTACGTACACTTCTTCTGTTTTCTTTATCATGGTATTCAAAAAATCCGCTTTGATTACAAAATCCCGACCTGCCAGACCAACTGACTTACCCCGATCTTCACGTTTAATAACATTGATCAACACTTTAGCCAAGTCACGGCTGTTGCCCGGCTCTGCCAAAAAACCAGTTTCCTGGTCTTTGATCAGACTTATTATCCCGCCGACCCGTGAAGCCACGACTGGAATTGCCGCTGCTTGCGCTTCAAGTATTGATAATCCTAAACCTTCCATTCTCGAAGGTACGACCAAAATATCTAAAGTGGATAAAACATCCGCGGTATTATTTACAACTGCCGAAAATATTATGTGGTCTTCCAATTGATATTCTTTGACCATTGAACGCAATTGCGGTTCCATCTTACCTTCACCAGCCAAAAGCAGACGAGAATTAGGACACGCCAACACCACTTCACGCATTGCCTTGATCAATATATCTTGCCCCTTTACATCAGACAATCTGGCAATAACGCCTAACAAAACAATATTATCTGGAACATTCAATTGTTTACGACGTAAAGCACGAAATTGATCGTCAAGATTAATAAAATCAGTCAAATCTATCCCGCTCTGCACCAATGCAATTTTTTTAGGCGATACTCCAAAATCCCTGCGTAAATGATCAAATACTGCCGGACTTATCGCTAAAACTTTCTTTCCCCAGCACGGCAACAGCCTCCTAAAAAACCGCGGTTTAAAAAAACCGTGACAAGTTGTCACTAACGGCACACCCGTCAGATGCGCCAAAATTTCACTTACAAATTGAGTTACCCGGGTATGCGCGTGAATAACGTCAATAGAATTACTTTTTATGATTTCTTTTAATTTTGGCAAAAGAAAAAATAATTTAGGATTCAATATTGATTTAGTCTTTATGTCCAAATCAATGACTTTAATTCCTGCAGCAGTAAAACTCGGAGCTAATGTTCCTCCGCTTGAACAAACCACCACTTTATTGCCGTCTTTTACCAGACCTTTACCCAAAATCAGTAGATAACTGGTTATCCCGCCGGTATTCAAATGTGTGGTCAAAAATAAAATATTCAATTTATTTTCCCTCTATGATCTTAAAGATCGCGTCTGCGATGTCCTGCGGAGTTATGGCGTTCATGCAATCATGTTTACGCGTCAAACATTCCGGACTGTAACACGGTGCACATTCTAATTGTTTGGTCAATATTATAATTTTTGAAGCTGGTGGAACGTGGCGTTTATCACTAGTCGGACCAAAAACTGCGACTACCGGAACATTCATAGCAGCTGCCACATGCAACGGCGCTGAATCTGGTGTAACGTAAGCTACACATCGGCTTATTAAAGCCGCTAATTGCATCATATCCGTCTTACCCGCAAAATTTGCCGGCTTAGTTAAACACAAACGTGATATCTCCCGTCCGATTGCCGCGTCTTTTTCCATTCCGGTAAATATAACTCTGATGCCTTTGGTTGACAATATATCACTCAAAGCTGCTACATGTTTCAGCGGTAAATTCTTAGTCTTCCATTTTTCTGACGCTGCGAGATTTATACCTACGATATTTTTAGTTGTACCCAACCACTCTGAATCCAATAATTCCTGTACATATTCATAATTATATTTCGACGGCCATAATTCCAGACGCAAATCCGCGCTGTACTCAATACCCAGCATTTTCAATATTTGAAATTGATGTTCAACTGGAGGAATATCATCCCTATAATTTTTTAAACCATTGGTCAATAACTTACCGGCTTTTTGATTACAAAACCCGTAACTTTCTTTTGGATCAGTTAAAAATGCCAACCAATGACTGCGATGATTATTTTGAAAATCAATTACTATATCTAACTGCAGCTTACGCAGCCCCCAACAAAATTTCGCGAACTTCCATAATTTTTGATGTTTAAGCTTTCGGTCATATACGATTATATCGTCAATATATGGGCAATCCTGCAGCACTTCCAGATGTTCTTTACCCACCACACAAAATATTTTAGCTTTAGGAAATTTCTGCCGTAAACTTTTTAACGCTACGGTTATCAATACCACATCCCCAACTGAACTAAATTTAACGACTAGAATATTTTTCATCCCTAATATTTCTTCATATACCGCCAAAGTGCGCGTTGCCATTTTTTCTAAAGTATATTCAATATCAATTTTCTTTTGTGCTTCAGCTACCATCCGTTCACATAATTCTCGATCTTTCAACAACTGTAATACCGCAGTTGCCATTGCATCAACATCTTTGGGCGGTACCAGCCATCCATTCTTTTGATGTTCGATAATATCGACCACCCCACCAACTTCAGTTGCGACCACCGGAACTCCAACCGCCTGAGCTTCAATTATGGTGCGACCAAACGACTCCTGAGTAATGCTCGGCACAGCCAAGACATCCACCCCAGCCAATAATTCCGGTACATCCTGACGGTTACCTAAAAATTCAACGTTTGACGATATACCCAAACGTTTAACTAACAAAGCAACTTCATTTTTATAATCTTGTTTATTAACCGGAGCATCACCGATAATGCGAATTTTCGCATAAGGATAAACCCTAATCACTTTTGCCATAGCCTTAATAAAAAATGTGTGTCCTTTTATCGGAGTTAACCGTCCGACTATTGCTATAACTGGATCAGTCTTCATTTTTATTTCATGCTTGAACTTTGAAAATCTATCCAGATCAACACTCCGTGGAATACACCTAATATTCGTCGCAGGTACCTTATAAGTGTCGATCATATGGCGACCTATAACCCGGCTCGGCACAATTACTAATTTAGACCATCCCATGATCCGGCTATACCATTTATGTTTATAAAAACCATGACAAGTAGTTATAAATGTTGCCGGAGTTTTTTTAGCGGCAAAATACGCTATCCATCCAGGCACCCGGGAACGAGCGTGAACAATATCAATTTTCTCGTCTAAAATTATCTGCCGCACTTTTTTTATCATAAAAATTGCAGTAGCCAAATTTTTGGAATGAACTGGCAATTGATAATGTTTGGTGCCGCCATCAATTAAATTTTTTACTAACCCTCCTCCATTAGATATAACTACCGAACTATGTCCGTGCTCTACCAAATATTTAGCAAAATCAACAGTGCCGGTCTCAACGCCGCCTACATTCAACTCTGGAAGTATCTGCAAAATTTTCATGTTTTATAATATTCTTTCCAATGCTTTTATAATATTAACTTCATCATCCATCACCCTCGCCTGAATTTTTTTCTTAGCCATTTGACCTAATACTTCACCAATATTTTTTTCCTCAGTAACAAATACAAAACCCTGATCATTTAATTGATCCACAAAAATTTCATGTTTAAATTTCTGTTTTAAAATTGTCCTCCTAAATTCCGGTTTAAAAACTACTGTAGGCTTTCCAGATGACAAAGCCTCAGATACCATGGAAATACTATCGCCCGAAACCACCAAAAAATCAGATTCGCCTAAAATCCCGCCTACAGCTTCTGCAAAATTATTACGATTTGCGATAACTAACATTGCACACAATGGATCATTGGATAATTCTTTAGTTAAAATATGTTCTACTTCTACTGAAGTCCGTCGAGAAGTAGTAACCAGAAGCCGCATGCTGAATTCAGCAGCAAAAGCTTTTAATTGATGCATTAAAACCCTTATCTGTTCTTTTGCAATAAACATATTTTTAGCATCACCACCGATTAAAACTCCTATTTTTAAATGCGAGTCTTTTTTTACCATCGGATAACGTTGGACTAATTTATGACCCATATCTTTCAAATACTCAGGCGTTATTAAATTCGGCGACCCTTTAGTAAAAATTACATTCTGATATTCTTTATCATTTTTCTTATCATGTTGAGGTAAAATCAAAGCACTAAATCGTTTATACGAAAAATTTCCGGGTTTCTGAATTACTATGCGCTTAGAACCTGTTTCCTCTCCTAAAACATAATTTATGCCAGCCATGGACGATCCGCAGGAAATAACGTAATCACATTTAATTTTCATAAGGTCAGCATAAGATTTTTTAGTTAAAAATATTTTTAAAAAAGTAAGATGTCCTTCCTTTAAAAATCTACTCACCGCCGGTAAAACTATTGAGGCTATCTGCGCATGCGTCACACTTTTATATTCAACCAAACATTTTTCAACTGCAGCCTCAATCTTCCGGTTTTTCAAAACCCCCTGCAATATTTTTGCTACAGCCTGAGATTGTCGTTCATGACCTGCCTTCCCATCCGAAACAATAACAATATTAGCTTGATCAGAATGTTTCCATACCTTATACGTCCACAAATATGTGTGCGGATATTCAAGAATCTCTTGTTCCATCACTTTTATACACTCAATCAAATTCATTCTGATATCATTATCAATATCTCCAGTTTTTATTAACTTCATTTCCGGCATGATCTTTAAACAATTGCGACCATTCGGCATTCTAAAAGTCGAAACCTGACATACCGAAGCATCATACTTGAGCGCCAAACGTAATCCTCCGATTGACATAGACGCTGTTCTCCCAAAAAAAGGCACCCGAACTCCGTCTTTACCTCCCTGATCAATAACAATCCCCATGGTTTCATTATTCTTAAGAACTTTTATGAACTCCCGCGGTCCCATACCAGTAGATAGCGCCACAGATCCGCTTCTTAACCGATATTCATTTAAAAGCGCATCTAA
Organism: Candidatus Omnitrophota bacterium; assembly: GCA_015233195.1. Lineage (GTDB taxonomy): Bacteria > Omnitrophota > Gorgyraeia > Zapsychrales > Zapsychraceae > JADFYE01. The sequence continues at coordinate 38,363 of JADFYE010000013.1, read as the reverse complement.
TTTAGGAAACCGCGGATGCGGATTAACCATTATCTTATAAGGAAATCCCAGTAATCCGCCTAATACACTTGCCATTTCCCAATTACCAAAATGCATCGCAAAAAAAATCAAACCTTTACCTTTAGCTAAAGCACTACAGGCATACTCAATACCTTCAACCGCAGCTAATTGATCACGATTCTCTTTTGTCAATAAAGGCAGGCGCATAAAATCAATTATATTCTGACCAAACTGAATAAAAAATTGTTTAACCATCCGACGCAATTCTTCAGGACTTTTAGTTTCAGCAAAAGCCTGTTTTAAATTGTAGTAACATTTTCTGCGTAATTTCGGGTTGAAAATAAACGCCAAACTTCCTAGCATCCGCCCGATAAATAAAGCAATAGAAAATGGCAGACAACGTATGAACGCGGAAAAAACTCTAATGAATAAACAAAGAATCGATTCTAGCAACTAACTGTTCCTTTCCTTCTGGAATATTAAAACGTATATCCAATACTAAAATTTGGATATCTGACGCCAAAAATTTCAAATACGCTCCGATCTTTACCGCGTCTTTACGAGTAGTCACCAATATTTTTATTTTTTCCACATTACAACCGGTATTAATATTTTTAAAATCCTCATCAACATAGGAGTGGTGATCTATGAAATCAAAACCCTTTAAAACACAAGCGCCTAAATGTTCCAAAGTACGTTTAAATGAACGCGGATCAGCTATACTGCAAAAATATCCTACGATTTTTCCGTCGATAAGATCCTCTTTATGCCAAGTTCCTGCTCTAACATCAAAGAAACCGACTGGTTTATGAACTCCTCTACATATCAACATTTCAGAATTAACATTTTCAACACTTTTAAAAGCATCAGCTGAATCTTTTTCCATAAGATCAGTTTTGGTAAGTATCACTACCTGAGCGCGCTTTAATGAACTTATCGGTTCACGCAATAAACCTGACGGCAATAATGAACCATTACCCCAGGGATTAGTAGCATCAACTGCCACCAAATCCAAATCCCGATTTATCTGACGGTGTTGAAAACCATCGTCTAAAATAAACACATCCGCTTTATTAGTTTTTAAATATTCCTGCCCGCATTTAAACCGCTCTGCCCCTACCACAACCTGTGCATCCGGCACCATTTGCTTTATAACTTCAGCTTCATCACTAAACAATTTTTTACCCGTAGGATCATTATCCATATATCCTCGAGTAAGAACCACTGCCTTTAATCCTTTTTCTTTTAACAGTTCCAACAGCCATATAACGATCGGAGTTTTCCCTGCACCACCTACTACAATATTCCCAACTGAAATAACCGGTATCGAAAATTTTTGAGCTGATAAAACTTTAATAGTAAATAATAAATTTCGTACCCAAATAAATAACCCGTATAAACCAGAGAACCCAAATAAGATCAATACCACGATCGACGGACCAATACCTCTTTTTTCTCCCCGCATGATCGCCCAAAATTGTAATTTTATTCTTTCATCCATGAGTAACCCCTCTATTTAATATAATCTGTTATAATCGCTAAAGTCCTATCAGTTGCCCCTCGTCCAATATCAACTGTATTCTTAGCGGTTTCACCCAATTGTTTCATTTTCTCGGGAGACTTTAATAACAATTTCATTTGATCTTTTAGTTCCTGAGGATCATTAACCCGCACAATCGCATTTTGAGATAAAAATAATGCCATAACATCTTTAAAATTTTGAGTGTTGGGACCAACTATGATCGGTTTTCCATAAACCGCGGGTTCGATCATATTTTGCCCGCCTTTTGAAGTCAAAGATTTACCCACAAATACTAAAGTAGCCAGCCTATACAACATGCGTAACTTACCTATAACATCAACAATAATCACTGCGTCTGAAGAGAGGTCGTCACCCTCTTTATATTCGGAATATTTAACCGCTGAAAGACCTTTTATTTTCATTAAATCTAAAATATCCAGCGCGCGTTCAACATGTCTTGGAACAATTATTAACCGCACATCCGGAAATTCAGAACGCAATGACAAATAAATATCCGCCAAAATATCTTCTTCTCCGTCATGGGTACTGCCGCCAATAATAAATTTATATTTTACCGGAAGCTTCAAATATTCTTCAGCCACATTATCCACTACCGACGCCAAATCAAACTTTAAATTGCCGCAAACTTCTATCCGTCCTCTATCAACGCCCAACTCAAATACGCGGTTAGCGTCAGTCGGCGACTGCATACAAAACCGGGATACGCAATTCAATACTGGACGCATAATTAGCTTTGCCAATAAATAATGTTTGAATGAACGATCGGATATTCTCCCATTGACTTGAATTATTGGGACACCGCTTTTAGCTAAAGCATAAAACAAATTAGGCCAAAACTCGGTTTCAGCAGAAATATATATTTCAGGTCTGATCTTTTTAATGAATTTTTTAACTATCCAGCTAAGATCAAGCGGAGCATATAAAACAATCACATCCTTACCCGATAATTTTTGTTTAGCCAGATCATTTCCAGTTTTAGTAACTGTCGTAATTATTAACTGATGTTCTGGGAATTTATTTCTGATCCGCAATATAAGATCACATACTGCCAAAACTTCTCCCACACTGACCGCGTGGATCCATATGTTTTTTGTATCTGCCAAATGTTTTTCAACGTCAACTGGAACAAAACCAAAACGCATTTTAAAGTCCACATGCCATTTTTTCTTAAGAATCAAAATAGGCATATACCCTATCGCAAATATCAAAAATATAATGTCATACAAAATAAACATTTTTATCCTTTTTAAGCCCTCGGATGCGCTTGATCATATATCTTCTTCAGACGATCCGTAGTCACATGTGTATAAATCTGGGTCGTGGATAAATTCACATGACCCAACAATTCCTGCACCACTCTAAGATCAGCGCCCCTATTCAACAAATGCGTTGCAAAAGAATGCCTTAAAACATGCGGCGAAACATGCTGGGTCAACGCAGCTTTACTCACATATTTATTTACAATATTCCGCACACTGCGATCCGTTAACCTGCCGCCTTGCTTATTCAAAAATAACGCCTTAACATTAGAAAGCCGGCTCTTTAAATAATCACGAATACTCAATATTGCTAAATTCCCTAACGGCACCAACCGTTCTTTTTTACCCTTACCAGAGACTTTAGCCACCCCGCCAATAAGATCAACATTATCCACATCCAATCCCACTAATTCACTAACCCGCATACCCGCGCTATATAAAGTCTCAAGAATAGCCCGATCCCGTTTATCATCTATCACGTCCAACGGAGTGCTTTCAATTACCTTAGTCATATCATCTTCACTTAAAAACTTAGGCAAAAGTTTTTCTTTTTTAGGCGACATTAGCAAAGCTGCCGGATTATTCTTAACCAAATTCTCGCGCTCTAAAAATTTATAAAAACTTCGCAGACTAGATAATTTTCTAGCTAAAGACCTGCTCTTATATTCATGCGTGCGTAAATGCGCCAAATATTTACGCAACAACAAATAATCTACTGCCTCAATGGAAATTTCCCCAATAAACTTAAAAAAATCTTCCAGATCAATACGGTAATTCAAAACCGTATGTTTAGAATAATTCTTCTCAACTTCGAAATAATTAATAAATTTATCAATATAACGATTCATATAATCTATTTAGGTAATAATTAAAAAAATATTATACAACAAAAGGTAAGATAATATAAGCGGGAAAATTAATATTAAAGTAGGCTGTAAATCTTATGGTTTCTAGCTATTAACCTCTGGAATTTTTCCTTCTTCCGGCAATTCATTACTTACATAAGTACACTTGGGATATTTAGAACACCCGTAAAATTCGCCTTTTGGAGAACGTCGTTTAACTAATTCTCCATCACTACATCCCGGACATTTTATACCTGTAGTATATGGTTTCGCAAATTTGCATTCAGGAAATCCCGAACAACTTACGAATCTACCGCGTCTACCCCATTTAATCACCATTTCTTTTCCGCAATCAGGACACTTTTGTCCCACAAAATGATGCGTTTTTTCCGTATTAGCCTCTGCAAAAATTAATTCTTTTTTAAACGGCACATAAAAAGCATGGAGCAATTTCGCGTAAGTCATTTGCCCCTCTTCCACTTTATCCAATTCTTCTTCCATTTGAGCAGTAAAGCCAACATCAATAACTTCAGAAAAATATTCCACCAAAAGATCATTTACTTTAAGACCCAAATCAGTAGGACCTAAATATCCGCCTTTTTCCCGTAAAACATAATTGCGTAAAACAATAGTTTGTATAATCGCCGCATACGTACTTGGACGACCAATACCTTCTTCTTCCAGAGCTTTTACCAGACTGGCTTCGGAAAATCTGGGTGGTGGCTTTGTAAAATGCTGGGTGGGTTTTAATTCTAACAAATTCAATTTATCCCCTTCAACATAATGTGAAAAATCCGCTTTACCTTCCTCTTCATCAGCCTGCGGATAAACTGTCAAATGCCCGTCAAAAATAAGCGTAGAACCTGACGCAGCAAACATACAGTTAGCAGCTTGTATTTCCATGCGGCGATATTGGTATTCAGCAGACTCCATTTGACAACTTACAAATCTGTTCCATATCAATTGATATAACTTAAATTGATCAGCGTCTAAAAACGCCTTAACCTCTTCTGGAGTACGGTAAACATCCGACGGACGGATTGCTTCATGCGCTTCCTGGGCGGACTTACGTGATTTATAAACATTTGGAGTTTCAGGTAAATATTTATCGCCATGTTTCTCGCCAATATATTTGCGCACAAGTTCAACCGCGTCTTTAGATAAATTTACCGAATCAGTACGCATATAAGTAATTAAACCTATAGTTTCTCCTCCCACTTCAATACCTTCATATAATTGTTGAGCAATCATCATAGTCTTTGCCGCGTTGTAACGTAATTTATTAAATGCTTCCTGCTGTAAAGTGCTGGTTATAAAAGGCGGATTGGGTTTTTTGCGCACAGTGCGACTGGAAATACTAGTAACCAAAAATTCAGAAGTTTTTAATTTAGAAACCAAATCGTCGGTTATTTTCTGATCCCCAAGCTCAAATTTTTCACCGTCGATCTTATCCAAATTAGCAGTTAAAACATCCGCTCGTCCAGATTTTTGAAGATCAGCCGCAATCTGCCAATACTCTTTAGGATTAAAAGCAATAATAGCCCGTTCGCGTTCAACGATCATCCGCAACGCCACAGACTGCACCCGCCCAGCGCTTAAACGTGAACCAATTTTTTTCCATAATAAAGGACTGATCTTATAACCTACTAAACGATCCAATACTCGGCGAGCAACTTGCGCGTCAATTTTTTGGCGGTCAAAATCTCGGGGAGTTTCAAAAGCTTTTAAAACTGCAGATTTAGTGATCTCTTGAAAAGTAACTCGTTTTATTTTTTTACCTGCACCAAGATGTTCAACTAAATTCCAGCCGATCGCTTCTCCTTCACGGTCAGGGTCAGTCGCGAAATATATAGTTTCAGCGTCTTCAACGTCCTTTTTTAATTTGCTTAAAATTTTCGTTTTACTTCTAACCACTATAAAATGCGGTTCAAAATCTTTTTCAATATTTATACCTAAAGTTGATTTAGGCAAATCGATCAAATGTCCCATCGAAGCCACAACCTTAAATTTATTTCCTAATATCTTATTTATGGTCTTAACCTTTGCAGGAGACTCAACCACCACCACAAATTTCGCCATCACCTATCCTTTTTAAACATTTTGCCTGGCAATTGCTTAATCATCTTTTTGAGTTCTAATTCTAACAAAATCACATTCAATTTGGAAACTGGAATATCAATTTTTTTCGCTAACTCATCAATATGCACTGAATTACTTTTGAGCAGAGCATATACCATTTGCTGCGGTTCTGTCAACTCATTAACATTATTATTGACGGCAATTTCTTCAGAGGCAGCATCAATTTCATTATTTTCACTCAAACATTGCGATATAGGCAATGATAACTCTTCCAAAACATCTTCAATACAAGTAATGAGTTTTGCCCCCTGCTTAATTAAATGATTTGTCCCGCTTGCAGTAGGCGAATCAACTTTTCCTGGGACAGCAAAAACTTCTTTATTTTGTTCTAGCGCTATATCCGCAGTAATCAATGCCCCGCTTCTCTGTGCGGCTTCAACCACTATAACCCCTAAAGATAACCCGCTGATAATACGATTACGTCGGGGAAAATGTTGCGCTAACGGTTCAGCAGTCATTGGAAATTCAGAAATTACCGCGCCGATATGAGATATATCTTCAGCTAATTTTTTATTTTCAGGTGGATATAAATTTGCCAATCCTGAACCTAATACCGCGATAGTTTGTCCTTTAACCCTGACTGCTCCGGTATGAGCAGCAGTATCAATGCCCCGAGCCATACCCGAGACCACAGTTATACCCAAGCTTGCTAACCGCACTGCAAATTTATCCGCTACAGATAGCCCATAAATCGAAGCATGTCTTGACCCGACTATGGCAACCGCCAATTCCGGTATTTTTTTTAATGACCCTCGAAAATATAATATTGCAGGACGATCTGATATCTTTTTCAAAGCAGCAGGAAAATCAGCGTCGGTATACACAAAAAAATCCACACCGTGTTTTGTTAACAAACGTTTCTCTTCTTCTAAAAAACGCAGCTTATCAAATTTTAAAAAATTATTTATGACTGTTTCTGGTAAGATTTTAGAAAGCAATAAATCACTCTCCACCGCATTTACTACTGCTGCCGGCGAACCAAAAAAATCTACAAGTTTATTTATACGGCTGAAACCTAAACCATTCACCGCATTTAAAATTAATATCGCATCCCTGTCATTTACATTCAGCATAACGCTCCAAAATCTCTTCTCCTATTTCCGCAATAGTTTTACCGTCGGTAAAAATCTCCTGTCCTTGCTTATAAAATATATCCCGTTCATTTAACTTATCCTTAATAACTTTAAGTGGGTCACCAACATTCAACAAAGGACGATGATTTGATTTTTTTACCCGGACTAAAATTGTTTCCGGCTTAGCTGAAAGATAAAAAACCAAGCCCATATTCTTTAAAATATTTAAATTATTCTGGTCTGTAACAATCCCGCCGCCGCAATCCAACACAATATTTCTTTGATCTTTTATTTCCAACAAAACTTCATTTTCCAATTTTCGAAAAACAACTTCCCCTTGCTGTTCAAATATATCACGGATGCTTAGACGGGTTTTTTGTTCAATCAAACCATCTGTAGATAACACTTGCCTCTGCAGAGTCTGACCTAACCACTTTGCAACCGACGACTTCCCCGCCCCCATAAAACCAATTAAAATTATTACTTTATCATTCATTATCTTTTCCAATAAAATAATTCGCTTTTCGTAGGGACAGGTTTTCAACCTGTCCGTTAATAACCAATCGCTTTTCCTTTTAATACTTTTAGAAAAGTATCGAATTGTATCACGCAATTTGTATTTTTGTCAAATTCGGTTTTTTATAAGTTTTTTGAACTTTCTTTGACACTGCTTTTTTAGTATGCCATACTTTAAGAGAAGACTGGGAGGATATATGAAGAGCAATCAAGCATTCACATTAATGGAATTAATAATTGTAATAATAGTAATAGGCGCAATGGTTTCATTAGCTCTTCCAAAATTTAATGATGCTACTGAGCAAGCTAGAGCACAGCACGGGATTCAATTACTCCAACACCTATATGAAGCTGAAAAAGAATATATAGTGATGCATGGTACATGGGCTTATGCTACTGGAACATTACAATTTACAGATCCAACGCCTCCTGGATTTAACAATCTACGCTTTACAAATGACCCAGCTCACGATCCATTTTGTGCTACAATTGATAAAACTGGAGCTTATCAATACTCCTTACGCGTAGAATGTAACAATGGGACAATAGAATGTGGCGGTTCCACTAACTCAGATGGTCTTAGATTATGCAAACAAATCGCAAATGGAACTACAATCATGGTTTCAAGCTGGCGACCTTGGTACTAAAAAATATGATTAAAAATACACATGCCTTCACATTGCTGGAACTTATGCTAATAGTAATTGTAATAGGTACTTTAGCGAGCATTGCTTTACCACAATATGGAATGTTAGTCGAAAAATCTAAAATTCAAAACGCAATAATTAATATCCGTGCTTTGCAAAAAGCACAAATTGCACATAGGCAAGCCCAAGATTTACCTACATTTTCTAACAATATTAGTGATCTCGACATAGATCCTCCTAAATTATCTTCAGATCTTGGCTATTCACTTAGTCCCGTTAATCCTTGTGCAACAATCCAAACAACTGGATCACCCAAATACCCATATATACTGCAAGTAGACTGTGATACCGGAATTTTAACATGTAGCGGAGGAAGCCCTGATGGTTGGACATTTTGCAATAGCCTTAAACTGTAGTAACAAAACAGTAAAAAATATTTAGGAAAAATTATGAAAAATAACCAAGCCTTCACTCTTTTAGAACTTATCATTGTTGTTATTGTCCTTGGAGCTTTAGCATCACTTGCGCTCCCAAAATATAATGACGTAATGGAAATATCCAAAACACAACACGGTATTAACGCTGCCCGGCTAATGGCTGCAGCTAAACAAGAATATGCGACGCGGCACAACAATGACTATAATCCCACTAATGGATGGGTCAATTATAATATTGATTTTGGAATATCTATGTGGGGGAACGCTCCACTGGATTACAATAATTTATTTAGGTTTGATTGGGATTCTACTAGTTCTCCTTGCATATCGATAAGACGAATTAATAGCCCATATCAATATGAATTTGAGGTAGATTGTAATACCCAACAAATGACATGTAATACTGCCAATTATGGTAACGCTGCCGGACAAAGAATCTGTGATCAAATTAAAGGAAGCTTAGGAAATTAATTAATCCGATAACCATTTAATATCCAAACAATAATCCGCTCACCCCAAAATAAAGAAATTATCGCTCCTAATACTAAAAATGGTCCATAAGCAATAGTGCTGTCTTTAGTGCGTATCTTCTCGATTATACCAAAAACTGCGCCGAATAACGGTGCTAAAAAAAATGTCAATATTGCTAATTTCCATCCCATAAAAGCGCCGACCATTGCCAACAATTTCACGTCACCACCGCCCATAGATTCTTTTTTAAATAAAATGTCACCAATAAGCCCCATAAGATAAATCGACCCACCTCCGACTATCACCCCAACCATAGACCAGCCCAAAGATTGCAAATGTATAATCCAATTAAAACTATTTCCAGTACTCAAACCTTGCATTTGCGGAATAAAAAAACTGAATATTAAACCAAATACCATCCCACCTATACTTATCTCATCCGGAATTATCCGATGAGCAAAATCTACAAAAGTTGCTACAATAAAACATGACATCATGAATACATAAGGAAGATATAAAGCGGATAAACCAAAGTATAAATACATTAAATAAAATACTACTGCAGTTAAAACTTCAACCAACCAATAAATGATCGAGAATGGTGCTTTGCAAAATCTGCATTTCCCACCTAAAATCCAGTAACTTAACAGCGGAATATTATCATACCAAGGTATAGTTTTATTACATTTAAAACAATGCGAACGAGGTTTTACAATTGACTGTTCCAGCGGCATGCGGACTATACAAACATTTAAAAAACTTCCGATCATTGCACCCAAAATAAAAATAAAAATCCCTATCCCGTCAATGACCATAACTCTCCTCTTCAAGTTTATCTCGCATTAAGATTTTAACCCCTACATCAATCTCCTGATTTGCCCAATGCTGTAAAGCTAACACCCCCTGATAAAATAACATGCCCAAACCATTCGTAGTATTAGCTCCTATAGTTTGCGCTTCTTTTAATAGTAAAGTTTTTGCGGGATTATATATAATGTCATAAACCAGCATATCCTTATGCAATAAATTATGATCAATCAACATCGGATCTGTCGGCTGCATACCCACAGTCGTAGTATTAATCAAAATATCACACAACTCAATATTAAGATCTTCAATAACATTCACAGCCTGTAAAATATCAACGTTCATTCTACCGCCTAATTCAACGATTAAATCTTCAACTTTTTGCGCGGTACGATTATAAATACGTATCGATTCTGGTCTTTCCGGTAATAAACACAACGAAGTCAATATTGCCCGGGCTGACCCGCCAGCGCCTAAAACTGCTATACGTTTATCCGTAATATCAACTCCCAACTCCTGCAAATGACATAAAAATCCTGGTCCATCTGTATTATGACCAGTCAGCTTACGTTTGTCATCTATAACAATGGTATTTACTGCTCCCACTTTTGCAGCAAACGGAGATAACGCGTCTAAAAATGGCATAACTTTTTCTTTATAAGGCACAGTAACATTAAGCCCAAATATAGGCGAAGAAGGATCTTTCAAGTCTTTAAAAAAACCATCAAGCTCTTCCTCTTTTAACGGAAAAAGTTTATAAACCGCGTCAACTTCCAATGCTTCAAATGCGGCATTGTGCATGACCGGCGACAAACTGTGCGCCAAAGGATTACCTATGATCCCATAAATTGCAGAATTAGAATCTTCAATCATCTGTTTATTATTTTACCGTTAATATTTTATTAATTGCATTTATGTACGCTTTTGCCGACGCTTCAACTATATCAGTGCTCGCCCCATGCGCAATCACAGTCTGATCTTTTGAACGCAATTTCAGAGTAACTTCGCCTATGGCGTCCTCACCTTGAGAAACTGATTTAATTGAATAATCTAAAAGCTCGCCTTTAACCTTAGTGATAGCATCAATTGCTTTATAACAAGCATCTACTGGTCCATCGCCAGTTAAAGTTTTCTTATAAACTTTACCGCCAGATTTCAACGCTATCGTAGTCGAAGGTTCAACTTTAGTGCCGCTCTTATATTCCAAAGAATCCAAAGACCAGATATTCTTCACGGCTTTAACTTCATCTTCAATGATCGCGAATAAATCCTCGTCGTAAACTTCCTTCTTCTTATCCGCCAATATTTTAAACCGGTCAAACGCCTGATCTATTTGTTTTTCAGTTAATTGAATACCTAATAATTTTAACCTTTCACAAAAACCATGCCTGCCTGAATGTTTTCCTAACACCAGCCCTGTACCTACAAAACCCACGTCCTCACCTTTAATAATTTCATAGGTTGAACGATCTGCCAGCACCCCATGCTGATGAATACCTGACTCATGCAGAAACGCGTTGCCTCCGACTATAGCTTTGTTCGGCGCTACCGCAAAACCAGCAGCTTTACTTACCATACGGGATACGCGGCATATTTCTTTAGTATTAATATTGGTCTCGCATTTATAAATATCCTTGCGAGTCTTTAATGCCATCACAATCTCTTCCATTGCCGCGTTGCCGGCTCGTTCACCTATACCATTGACCGTACACTCAACTTGACGAGCACCATTCTCAATTGCTGCTAATGAATTTGAAACTGATAATCCCAGATCATCATGACAATGAACTGATATTACTGCTTTATTAATATTAGGCACATTATTTTTTATGTATCCAATTAATTGTCCGAACAAAGACGGAACTGTATACCCCACAGTATCCGGAATATTAACTGTCTTTGCTCCTGCCTTAATTGCTGCCTCAACCACCTTGCATAAAAAATCCCGATCCGAACGTGAAGCATCTTCAGCAGAGAATTCCACATCTGCCATTTTGCTTTTCGCGTATTTAACCGCATCTATCGCCATTTGCAGAACCTCGTCCGGATTCTTTTTTAACTTAAATTTCATGTGTATATTAGATGTAGCCAAAAAAACATGGATACGTCCATATTTAGCGCTTTTTAATGCTTCATACGCGGCATCTATGTCTTTTTTCATGGAACGGGCTAATCCAGCGACGATCGATCTTTTAATGGTCTTAGCTACTAATTTAACCGACTCAAAATCTCCGGGAGAACTGACCGGAAACCCAGCTTCAATTATATCCACGCCCATTTTTTCCAGCGCAGCAGCAATAGCCATTTTCTCGTCCTGGTTCATGCTCGCGCCCGGCGCCTGCTCACCATCGCGCAGCGTAGTATCAAAAATTAAAACTTTATCGTTTTTCATAATAACTCCTATCTAAAAAAAAAGCTGTAAGTGGTAAGGTTACCACTTACAGCCCTTACCACTACTATATTATTCCATCCACGGCATCATACTGCGTAGCTTTTTACCAACAGCCTCAATCGGATGTTTAGCTGATGCTGCACGATATTTATTAAACTTCGGTCTGCCGTTTTGATTCTCTTTAATCCATTCTTTAGCAAATTTACCAGTTTGTATTTCTTTTAAAATTTTCTTCATTTCTTCACGGGTCTTTTTTGTAATAATCCGTGGACCACGCGAATAATCACCATACTCTGCAGTATCTGAAACCCTGCGGCGCATACCGTCGATACCTTTAGAATAGATGAGATCAGTAATCAATTTCAACTCATGCAAACATTCATAATAAGCGATCTCTGGCTGATATCCAGCTTTTACCAAAGTATCAAAACCTGCGTATACGAGCTCGCTGCATCCGCCGCACAAAACTGCTTGCTCGCCGAAAAGATCAGTTTCTGTCTCTTCTTTGAAAGTAGTTTGAATGACTCCAGCGCGTGAACCGCCAATGCCTTTAGCATATGCCAAAGCATCTTTCAAAGCATGCTTCGAAGCATCTTGATGAATGGCTACTAAACAAGGAACACCTTTTCCTTCTTCATATTGCTGACGGACTAAAGCGCCCGGACCTTTAGGAGCGATCATCCAAACGTCCACATTTTTAGGCGGAACAATTTGTTTAAAATGAATATTAAAACCATGGGAGAAAACCAAAGATTTCCCTGGTTTCATTTCTTTAGAAATAAATTTTTTATACAAATCAGCTTGAGCATGATCCTGGGTCAAAATCTGAATAATATCACCTTGTTTAGCAGCTGTAGCAGCATCAACCGGCGTAAACCCGTCTTTAATCGCTAATTTATAATTATCATTGCCTTCAAGTTCACTTACAATTACTTTAAGTCCACTGTCACGCAAATTCAAAGCTTGTCCGCGACCTTGAATACCATAACCAATAATAGCAATAGTCTTGCCATTTAATTGTTTCAGATCCGCATCTTTATCACTATAAATCTTTACCATTTCAACTTCCTTTCCTTGTTTTTCAGACTGTTCAAAAATGCTCAAATGCCAGGCATTCCCGAGAATGTGCGGAGGCGTACGTAATTATTGTACGCCGCACAAACATTAGCAGGGAATAACGCCGCAGATGAGCGTTTTTCAACAGTCTGTTAATACCTATAATGTTCCGGCTTATAAGGCCCATTAACGTCTACACCAATATACTCCGCTTGCTTAGGCGTTAATTTTGTTAACTTCGCACCAACTTTTTCTAAATGCAAGCGGGCAACTTCTTCATCTAATTTTTTGGGCAAACGATAAACATCTACTGGATATTTATTCGCCCACAAATCAATTTGAGCTAAAGTTTGATTCGTAAATGAATTACTCATCACGAATGACGGATGACCGATCGCGCAACCTAAGTTCACTAAACGACCTTCAGCTAAAACAATAATAGAATGACCATCGGGAAACGCGAATTGATCGACCTGCGGCTTAATATTTATACGTTTTATACCCTTGGTATTATACAAGCCAGCCATATCGATCTCGTTGTCAAAATGACCAATGTTGCACACAATCGCGAAATGTTTCATCTTTGACATATGTTCTGCAGTAACTATATTACTGTTACCTGTAGCTGTTACAAAAAGATCGCCTTCTTTCAAAGAATCTTCTAATGTTCTAACCGCATAACCCTCCATGGTCGCCTGCAAAGCGCAAATTGGATCGATCTCAGTTACAATCACGCGGGCGCCGTACATACTCATCGAACGAGCACAACCTTTACCCACGTCACCATAACCGCAAACCACTACCACTTTGCCTGCCAACATAACACCAGTCGCGCGTTTGATGCCGTCTGCCAAAGATTCACGACAGCCGTACAAATTATCAAACTTGGATTTGGTCACTGAATCATTTACGTTAAACGCGGGAAATTTTAATTTCCCGGCTTCTTTCATCTGATATAAACGATGAACGCCAGTAGTCGTTTCTTCAGAAACACCACGAATACCTTTCATCACTTTATGCCATTTATTAGGAGTCTCTTTCAATATCTCTTTTAAACAAGCATATAATTCGCGTTCATCTTCCCCGCAATCTTTTTTATTCAACACCGACGCATTATCTTCAGCGTCATATCCAATATGCACCATCATGGTAGCATCGCCGCCGTCATCAACGATCAGGTCAGGTCCGCTGCCATCCGGCCAAGTTAAAGCCATCTTAGTACACCACCAATATTCCTTTAAAGTCTCACCTTTCCAAGCAAATACCGGCACACCACATTCAACAATAGCAGCTGCTGCAGCGTCAACAGTTGAAAAAATATTACAACTTGCCCAACGCACATCCGCGCCTAACACTTGTAAAGTTTTGATCAGCACTGCAGTCTGGGTGGTCATGTGCAATGACCCCATAATCTTTGCGCCTTTCAAAGGTTTTTTGACACCGTATTTTTTTTGTAATGCCATTAAACCCGGCATTTCTACTTCTGCCAGTTCAATTTCTTTATGTCCAAGTTTTGCTAAAGAAAGATCTGCAACTTTAAAATCTTTACGTTTAATAACGTTATTCATTAATATACCTTATCCTTTTTTCAAAACCTCTGCCATATCAGTTTTTTCCCAAGCAAATTCATTGCGTCCGAAGTGACCATAAGCTGCGGTCCTACGGAAAACCGGCTTGCGAAGATCCAATTTCTTGATAATGCCTTTTGGAGTAAGATCAAAATTCTGACGGATCAAAGCGACTAATTTCTGTTCTGAAACTTTACCAGTACCAAAAGTATCAACGAAAATACTCAACGGTTCCGGATAACCAATCGCATAACTTAGCTGGATCAAACATTTATTTGCTAATCCTGCAGCTACGATATTTTTTGAAATATAACGTGCCATGTATGCTGCTGAACGGTCTACTTTAGTCGGATCTTTTCCTGAAAAAGCCCCGCCGCCGTGAGGAACCACACCACCGTAAGTATCAACAATAATCTTACGTCCAGTCATACCAGTATCTGATTGCGGACCACCGACCACGAATTTACCAGTTTCATTAACAAAAAACTTGGTTTTGTTATCCATTAATTTTCCTACAATAGGTTTAGCAATTACATCGATCATCTCATTACGAGCTTTGGTTGTAATCTTCATGCCAGTCTTATCCAAAATATCTTCAGTATGCTGACATGCTAATACTACAGCGTCGATACGTTTAGGCTGTCCATTATCATATTCAACTGTTACTTGACTCTTACAATCCGGTCCTAAATATTTTAATTCATTGCTTACTCGCACATCAGAAACCCGTTTAACCAATTTATGCGCTAATGTAATCGGAAGCGGCATATATTCTTTGGTCTCATCAGTCGCATAACCATACATAATACCCTGATCTCCTGCGCCGCCAGCGTCCACACCTTGAGAAATATCTGGTGACTGACTATTAATTGCATTTAAGATCGAACAGGTGCTTCCATCAAAGCCGTATTTTTGATGCGTATACCCGATATCCTTTAACAAAGAACGGACTAATTTCGGAACATCAATATATGTTTTAGTCGTGATTTCACCGCCTACAATCACTAAACCCATAGTAACAAAAGTTTCGCAAGCCACACGTCCCATTGGGTCATCTTTTAATACTGCATCTAACACTGAGTCAGAAATTTGGTCACATACTTTATCCGGATGACCGGCACCTACTGATTCTGAAGTTATGAAATAATTCCCTTTCACTTTCAACCCGCCTTTCATATTTATGGGTTTTTTAAAAAATTAATTGTAGCGTAAGAAATAAAAATACACAATATTAAGGTTTAAATTTTTTCTGTGCCTCATAATAAGCCTCGACACTGCCGATATCATACCATGTACCAGAAAATTTAAAACCAAAAACATCAATCTGTTTATAAAGCCATTTTATATAATCGCCTGCTTTATCCGCGGTCTTACACTCTTGCAAATATTTTGCTACTGTACCCAAAGTGTGCGCAGGCAGATAATAAAAACACATAGCTATCAGCGTTGATTTTGGCTCTGCCGGCTTCTCTTCAAATAATGTTACTTTACGATGTTCATCAACCGCCACTACTCCAAATAATTTGGCTTCTTTCAAACTTCCTATATCATACAACCCAATAGTAGCCGCATTATTTTTTTGCGCGAATTTTACATATTCATCGACATTATAATCAAAAAGATTGTCTCCTCCAACTACCAACAAATCATCCTTAATCGGATAATTATTCAAAGTAAAATTTATATCACCAATCGAGCCTAATCTAGTCTCTGGCGTTTTAGTCTGATCATTTACTATCGTAACTTTAAAAGGAACTGTCAAAGTTTTAGACCAAGTAATAAACTGATCATAAAATTTATTATTGGTTACCACAATAACTTCATTTAAACCATTTAGACCTTTAATCCGATCCAAAATATAGTTTATCAATGGTTTTCCATTTATCTCTAAAAGAGCTTTAGCAGTATCTTTAATTATCGGATAAAGCCGGGTGCCATAACCTGCTGCCAGAACCAAAACTTTCATGCACTTCCCCCTTATTCAGTTTTTGAACTAAATAATCCCGGAATCAAATCTTTCAAAGTATTATTTGCCAACGTTTCCACTTCATGACCCGTAGATAACTGCAAAACTTTATCTGCTAAATTCTTAGCATCAGAATATTTAATACTTCTAACCATTTTCTTTATTTGCAATATACTCAACGACGACATACTCAAAGAATCCACACCCATGCCTATCAAAAGCAAAGCTAAATGCGGCTCATTAGCCATTTCTCCGCACACACTCACTTCTTTGCCTTCAACATGCGCAGCGTCGACTGTGCGCTTAATCAAACGCAGCACCCCTGGATGCCCAGGTTGATATAAATCCGCAGTCTGTTCATTAACCCGGTCAACCGCCAAAGTATATTGAATAAGATCATTCGTCCCAATACTAAAAAATGCTGATTCCTTCGCCAAAAGATCAGCAGTCATAGCCGCTGACGGAACTTCAACCATAATACCCACCATCAAATTCTCATCAAAAGGAATTTTGTCCCTACGTAATGAAGCTCGAACTTCATCTAAAATAGCGTTAGCCTTACGTAAATCTTCAGCTCCAGATATCATCGGATACATGATCCGTAACTTACCATAATGTGAAGCCCGTAAAATCGCACGTAACTGCGTCTTAAAAATATCCGGACACGCTAAACAAAAACGGATCGCACGCCAACCCCAATACGCATACATTTCTTTAGGTATCTGCAAACTTGAAATAAATTTGTCCCCTCCCAGATCCAGCGTACGGATAATCACATCCATGCCCGGCATAGCTTCAACCACTTTTTTATACGCTACAAATTGCTCCTCTTCAGTGGGCATATCAGTACGGTTCATATAAAAAAACTCAGTCCTATACAAACCTATACCCTCGGCAAAATTTTCACGCGCGCTATCTACTTCATCCGCCAATTCCAAATTCGCAAAAAGTTTTACCCTATGTCCGTCTATAGTTTCAGCCGGCAAATTCTTAATATCCTGAAACTGCCCTTTGAATTCCTCTATACGATTCTTTTCTTTCTCATAAAACGCTATAGTTTCAGCTTCTGGATTTATGATCAAAAGACCTTTTCGTCCATCCACAATCAAATAATCCTGATTCTGAATCTGTAAAGTCGCATCCTTTAAACCAACTATAGCCGGAACCCCTAAAGTCTTAGCCATGATAGCGGTATGCGACGTTCGTCCACCAATATCAGTCGCAAACGCAATTATATTTTTGTTATACATACTTGCGGTATCAGACGGCGAAAGATCATGACCAATAATAATCAAAGCTTCCGTGATAGAATTAAGATCATGGAGCTTTTGTTCACCAATTAAATTTTTCAATACTCTGCGTCCGACATCATTAATATCAGTAACCCGCTCCCGCAAATATTCATCTTCTATCTTTGAAAAAATCTTAGCGTATTTCTTTATAACTTCCGCGAATATATATTCACATCCCAAATGTTCTTTTTTAATACGTTTAACCACGTCTTCAATCAAAGCCCGGTCTTCCAACACCAATAAATGCGCGTCGAATAACTGAGCATGCTCGCCCAGAAGTTCATTGCTCATTTTCTTTTTTATTTCAATTATCTCCTGCCGCGTATGGATCAACGCTTCTTCAAAACGCGCGATCTCAATCGGCACTTCTTTTTCCAGGATAGCCCGAGGCGTGACGATATATTCCTGTTTATCCAGGATAAACGCCAAACCTGAAGCAATACCAGGAGCAGCAGGGATACCTTTTAAAACAATTTCTTTCATTCTGGTTTTTCCTTAAGCAATAAAACTTCCAATTCATCTATAACTTGCTGGGCATCATCACCTTCAGCAGAAATCAAAACTTTTGAATTATGCTGTGCTCCCAAAGTCAAAATCCCCATAATTGACCTGCCATTTACCTCTTCATCACCTTTGCGTAAAGTGACATGCGCATCATATTTAGACACTATCTGCACAAACATTGCTGATGGTCGAGCATGTAAACCTTGAGGATTACGAATTATGACTTCCCGCTCTATTTTAGACATTATAATTCTAACGTTTGATTACCCGATATTGTTCAATTAATTTAATTATCGCCCGATTCAATTTTTTTGAATCATGCCGCACATAATCAGTTACACTTAAAAGATCTGTAGCATAAGCGATATATCCCATTTCCCTTATTTTATCGCAATCCGGTTGTACCGAATAAGAATCCTGAGCTTTATATCTACTCAGCGCTTCTTCAGGCGCGTCCAAATTATTATTCAACACACAAGCATCTACTGCTTTAGCGTCTGAATGCTGCACTACAGCTGCCAGATGGTCGCTCGCCGTATAGCTATCACTTTCACCATGCTGGGTCATCATGTTGCATACATAAATTTTAAACGCGGATGATTTTACTAAAGCTTCACTCATTCCTTCAATTATCAAATTCGGGATAACACTCGTATACAAACTTCCCGGACCCATAATAATAGCATCTGCTTCTGCTATCGCGTTTAAAGCATCCTGCGTAGGCTTTGCTTCCTCTCCAGTCAAATATATTCTTTTAACTCTTGATTTCGGATTAGGAATATGCGCTTCTCCCCGGGTAACCGTGCCATCCTCATACTCAGCCACCAAATGAATATTGTTAACCGTCGAAGGAACGACCTTACCTCTAATTGCCAATACTCGACTAGTTTCTTTTACCGCGCGTTCAAAGTCCCGTCCAGTAACCTGAAACATCGCAGTTAAAAACAAATTCCCGAAATTATGTCCTTTCAATTCTGATTCTTGTGAGAACCTAAACTGAAATAACTCGCCCATCAAAGCCGGAGCGTCCGCTAAAGCCACTAAACAATTACGTATATCCCCCGGAGCTACAATATCAAAAGCTTCCCGCAATCTTCCAGAAGAACCACCGCTGTCCGCTACCGTAACAATCGCGGTAATATTCGACGTATATTCCTTCAAACCCGACAAGAGATGGGACAATCCATGTCCTCCTCCGATCGCAACAATTTTAGGTCCCCGTTCAAGGTACCGGCGCTGATATAAAATACTTACTAAATCTTGTTCGCCCTTAGGCAAAAACAAAGTCAAAAGGGAAACAATCGTCTTAGAAACCCCCATTACAATCAAAACAATCCCGCATAAGATCCAAAGCATTCCTAAAACTCGCACAAAAAAATAATCAAATTTAGAAGTGAGCCCCGCACCTATTCCGACGACTACAACCCCGGATAATACCGTGAACAACCACCGTTTCACCCGCATTCCCGGATAAAATATTTTAAAACGATCATTCGACATATTTAATTTATTGCTAATTTAAGGTTTAAATAGCAGCTAAACGGATATCTTCTTGTTCTATGATCTTAATTATCACACCTTCATCTTTAGCACTCTTTAAACTATCCCGTATAAATTTATCTTTTAAGATTCGTGATATTTTAGCCAGCGCTTTCAAATGCGGACCAGCCGAATCAACCGGTGCCACCAACAAGAAAAATATATGCGCCAATTCTCCGTCTAGAGAATCGAAATTAACCCCTTTCTTGCTTACCCCTAAACACCCCACCAACTCTTTAACCGCGTCACACTTAGCATGC
Source organism: Candidatus Omnitrophota bacterium (assembly GCA_015233195.1). Lineage (GTDB taxonomy): Bacteria > Omnitrophota > Gorgyraeia > Zapsychrales > Zapsychraceae > JADFYE01. The sequence goes on along the minus strand of JADFYE010000013.1, from coordinate 18,049 downwards.
GGAATAGCGATCCCTTGACCAATCGCGGTAGATCCTAATTCTTCCCGAGCTATCAACACCTCGATAACTTTAATCTTGTTCTTCTTATCGATCAAATTAGCGTCGACCAGAAGATCAACAAGCTCAGTGATTACTGCAGGTTTAGTATCACTCTTAAGATCAGCGCAAACCGCTTTCTTATCGAGGAAATCAGAAATTTTCATACAGCCTCCTTAAAAAGTTAATATATATTAAAATAATAATTGGAGTATTAAAAACAGTTTCAAAGAGTTTAGTATAAAATCAATAAAATGACAATAGATTTATTTGGTGAAATGACAAAAAATAGAAAACCCTGAACCATGGGAGGTTCAGGGAAAATTTGGAGCGGCGGATGGGATTCGAACCCACGACATCCTCCTTGGCAAGGAGGCATTCTAGCCAACTGAATTACCGCCGCATTAATCCTAAAAATGTCTAATTTAAAAGCCTGCCGGCTGTATCATCTGGTGGGCGGAAGAGGACTTGAACCTCCATGAGTCGCCCCACTAGTTCCTAAGACTAGCGCGTCTACCAATTTCGCCATCCGCCCAGGCGTTATAAAGTGAGCCACCCGCGACTCGAACGCGGCACCCCAGCCTTAAAAGGGCTGTGCTCTACCGGATGAGCTAGTGGCTCAAAAAATGCATAACACTAAAATACTTACTGATTCCGGTAATAAAAAATTATTTAAGAACGTACTTTTTACCAAAAATATTAATGACAGTCAATGGATTTTTTAAAAAATTTTCCGACGGAAAATATTATTCCATTAAATTTTTGCTTTTCTGCTCTAAAAGAGCGTCGATATCTTTTATATAACGATCCGTAATCTTCTGGATCTCGTCGTGGGCGCGATAATAATCATCTTCCGTCATGGTCTTATCCGTCTGCATCTTTTTAAGTTTATCATTAGCCTCGCGACGAATAGTACGCAAAGAAACGCGGGATTTTTCCGCCATATCTTTAACTACTTTTTTCATTTCATTCCGGCGTTCTTCAGATAAAGCCGGAATATTCAAACGCATAATTTTACCATCATTGGAACAAGTAGCGCCCAATGCTGACGCGTTAACCGCTTTTTCAATCTCGGGTATAACGCCTGGATCCCAAGGTTGAATCAAAACTGTACGAGGATCAGGAATAGTGATCGACGCAACCTGTTTTACAGACATGTGAGTACCGCAATAGTCAATGTGCATGCCTTCAATTAAACCCGGATGCGCCCGTCCAGTACGCACTTCATTAAATTCACGGCGTGCTGATTCAATTGCTTTGCTCATCTTATCATCGGTCTGCTTGATCATTTCTTTTCCCAGCATATGCGCCTCCTTAATGAACAATAGTTCCAATCTTTTCACCCAAAACTACCCGCTTTATATTTCCCTGCTGCAACAAATTAAATACAACTATCGGCATTTTATTATCCATACACATACTGATTGCTGTAGAATCCATGACTTTCAAATTTTGTTTCAACGCGTCGATAAACTGTATATCGTCATATTTAACCGCGCTTTTATTTTTCAGCGGATCATCCGAATAAACTCCATCGACTTTAGTAGCTTTCATAATCACATCCGCGTTTATTTCACTAGCCCTCAAAGCTGCGGCAGTATCCGTCGTAAAATACGGATTGCCAGTCCCGCCTACAAAAATAACTACTCTACCTTTTTCCAAATGACGTACCGCCCGTCTACGAATATACGGTTCAGCTACTGCAGTCATAGTTATGGCAGACATAACTCTAGTCTCTAAACCTAAATGCTCTAAAGCATTTTGCAAAGCTAAGCCATTCATGATCGTGGCTAACATGCCCATATAATCAGCTACAGTACGCTCCAAATCAAATGATTTTGAAGCTACTTGTCCTCTAAAAATATTACCGCCACCGACCACAATTCCCACTTTTACTCCAAGATCTGCCACCTCTTTGATCTGATTCGCGAACAACACACAGGTGTCAGCGTCAATACCATGATCAAGGTGACCCATTAAAGCTTCACCGCTTAATTTTAAAAGGATCCTTTTGTAAATTGGTTTATTGCTCACTATTCACCGACCTTGTAACGAACAAATCGATTAATATAAATATTTTCTCCGATGCTTCCGATCAGACCAGTAATACAATCTTTTATAGTCTTACTAGGATCTTTCACAAACGGTTGTTCTAACAAACAAACTTCTTTAAAATATTGTTCAGCATTAGCCGCAGCTTTAACATCTGCTTCAGGCACATCTTCTCGACTTAAATATTTAGGTCCAAATGCAGCAATGTGCATCGCTAAATTTTTTACAAAAGCAGCAAACTCCACGCCTTTAGCTACGAAATCAGTTTCGCACGAAACCTCAACAATAACTGCTAATTTATTTCCAGGATGAATATAGGTCTCGATTCTTCCTTCTTTTGCTACCCGACCGACTTTCTTAGCTGCAAGCTCTAAACCGCGTTCTTGCAAAATTTTTTTTGCTTTTTCAAAATCGCCGTTAGATGATTCTAATGCTTTTTTACATTCAATGACTCCGCAAGACGTCATTTCACGGAGTTTTTTAATATCTTCAGCTGAAATTGCCATATTATTTCCTTCACTATTATTAAGCCGCAGGCTTATCTTCCTGCGATGCTTTTGCTTTCATGGTTTGAGTAGTCTTAAATTCTTTACGACCTTCCAGAACACTTTCAGTGACTAAATTAGCGATCAAACTAATAGATTTTAGCGCGTCATCATTTCCTGGTATCGGGAAATCAATCGCATCAGGATCACCGTTAGTATCAATAATTGCAATTACTGGAATGCCTAATTTTTTAGATTCGCGTACCGCGTTCTGCTCTTTGTGAGGATCAACTATGAATACTGCCTGAGGGATATCCTTCATATTTAAAATACCGCCAAAATTAAAAATTAACTTTTCGCTTTCTTTAGTCAAACGGGCAACTTCTTTTTTCTTAAGATTTTCCCAAACCCCATTTTCTTTCATTTTTTCAATTTCGCGTAAACGGGCAATTGAACCTTTAACCGTCTGAAAATTTGTCAAAAGACCACCTGACCAACGGTTCTTTACGTAGAACATTTCTACGCGGTTCGCTTCTTGTTCAACGGTCATTTGGGCTTGTTTTTTAGTTCCAACAAACAAAATCCGTCCACCTTTTAAAGCAATATCTCTAGCAAAATCTTTAGCTTTATTCAAACATTCTAAAGTTTTTTCCAAATCAATGATATAAATGCCGCTTCTTTGACCGAAAATATACTTCTTCATTTTCGGGTTCCAACGTTTAGTTTGATGTCCAAAATGAACACCAGCTTCCAGCATCTTCTTAATCACTTCATCAATCATAAAACCTCCATTTGATTTGTTTCAACTTTATATCTTCACCTGGCTTTTAGCAGCGCATATCTAATATAAAGTTGTTAAAGATTAATATACATTTGCACCCAGTACAAATGTGGCGGTTAGTATATCCAAAATAAATTTATTTTTCAACTATTATTTTTTACGCCTGGAATTGCATAGTATAAAGTTTATTATATAATTGGCAGGTCTGCAAAAGTTCTTCATGTTTACCTTGTCCTACAATCTGACCTTTTTCAATTACCACGATCTTATCCGACTTTTTAATAGTTGACAGCCGGTGAGCTATAGCTACTACAGTGCGCCCTTTCATGAATTCATACAACGCGGATTGAATATATTGTTCAGACTCAGAATCAAGATGCGAAGTCGCCTCATCCAAAATCAAAATCGGTGCATTTTTCAAAATAGCCCTAGCAATGGTCAACCTCTGTTTTTCTCCTCCAGACAACCGGAATCCTCGATCTCCTACCATAGTATCATAGCCGTGCGGCATTTTCATGACAAACTGATGCGCAAACGCTTTTTGTGCCGCATCTTCGATCTGCGACTGCGTAACATTCGGCATACCATACGCGATATTAGATCTAACTGTATCATTAAACAAAACCGCTTCCTGGCTCACAATCCCAATCTGCCCGCGCAATGATTTTAAAGTAAACTCTTTAATATCTCGTCCATCAATGGCTACCCTGCCTACAGTAGGATCATAAAAACGCGGGATCAAATTAACTAAAGTAGTTTTTCCCGTACCAGTCGGTCCAACAATAGCCACCACTTCACCACTCTTCACTTCAATATTGATCCCTTTTAAAACAATGCCAGATTCCTGGTGATAATGAAAATCAACATTTTCAATCTTTATTGATGATGAAAACCTGGGTAACTCAACCGCAGAAGATGATTCTTTTACCACTATCTCGGCTTCTAAAACTTCGTATATCCTGGAATTAGCTGCTAAACCCTGCTGGATCAAAGCTACAGCATTTCCGATTTTTTTTACTGGACTAATGATCAACATTATCGCCCCAATAAACATTCCTAATACACCAAAAGACATCTTGCCCTCCATAACTGGAGCAGCTAAAGCCGCAATCACGCCTACCATAAAAAAACCGGCTATAAGTTCTGTCAAAGGTGAAATTATGATTAACCTACGTACTGATTTCATTTTTAATTTATAAAAATCTTGATTCCTCACCTTAAAACGATCTTTTTCATATTTTTCAGAACAAAAAGCTTTTACCACCTTAACTCCGGATATCGTTTCTAAAAGATGCGAATTTATATCTGCCATTTTTTCCTGAGTACCTTTAGATATCTTTCTAAGTTTTTTCCCAATCTGGCTTATCGGCAAAGCGATCACCGGAAAAATGAAAAAAATAACTATAGCTCCCTTTGGATACAGGACAAATGAAGTTATAACACAAAAAATTATCATAAAAGTCTGACGGAATAAATCAATGCACGCGTAAGATACTGCATTCTCGACGACATTAACATCATTCGTAATACGGGATATTAATTCACCCGTACGTTTTTTACTAAAATACTCCATAGACAAATCTTGGATCTTAGAATACAAAAGATACCGGATATCCCGCATTACGCCTTGGGATACCGAATTAATCAAATATTCATAAGTAACTGTTAAGAATTGTTTAAGCACAAAACCAATCATAAACGCAATCAACCCTATCTTTAACAAGTATTTGCGATCCATAGAATTGATTTGGTCTACTAAATGAGCGACAAACTGCGGCAAATGCGAGTTAGGCACAATCATCTTCTGATTAGTAAAAATCCGGTCGATTAATGGCACCAGCATTGAGTATTGAAACACCTGAAAAATACTTCCTATAAATATTGCTACTATAGCAATATAAAATATTTTTAGGTGCGGCTTTAGAAATCTTAAGAGTTTTATATAGTTATTCATAAGGGGCGATATTATCACACGGATTGACTTTTGTCGACCTCTTTGTTAACATATCGAAACTGTTGCAAAACGCTCATCTGCTGCGTTATTCGTTCGCTCGTTTGTGCGACGTACCAACCGCGTACGTCTCCGCGCTCACTCTCGAATGCCTTGCATCTAAGTATTTTTCAACAGTTCCAGTTAATTAAATAATCATTATCTGAATATATATGCTTTCTGAAATAAATAAAAAAACTAACAAACATATCTTCATAGTTGCAGGTGAAGCTTCAGGCGACATTCATGCCTCTCATTTAGTAGAAGCCATTAAACACCGCATGCCTAACGTAAGTTTTTCTGGTATGGGCGGTGAACATCTGCGTAAAGCCGGCGTTCATATCTATGAAGACTTAACCAAAATGGCATTTATTGGAGTTTGGGAAGTAATCACCCACTTTAAAGAAATAAAAACCATATTTGATCAGACGCTGAATTTGATCAAAACTCAAAAACCAGACGCTGTAATACTGGTAGATTATCCTGGATTTAACCTGCGCTTAGCCAAAAAAATAAAAAAACTGGGCGGCATCAAAGTAATTTATTATGTCAGCCCCCAAGTATGGGCATGGAAAGCAAATCGAGTATTTTTCATACAAAAATACGTTGACCGGATGATGGTATTTTTCAATTTTGAAAAAAACTTTTATGAAAAATTTGGAGTTAAAGTCGACTGTGTTGGTCATCCATTAGTAGATATGGTCAAGCCCACTCTTCATGCTGACCTAGTACACGAGAAACTGGGATTGATGTACGATCGGCTTACCATCGGGCTATTACCCGGATCACGATATAAAGAAATTGAATCTTTACTCGATCCAATGCTTGAAGCTGCCCGATTATTGAAAAAAGAATTCTCCTGGATACAATTAATTTTAGTTAAAGCGCCTACAATATCCACTGAACAGCTGGAAAACCATTTAAAGAACTTCGACGATCTTAATATGAAAATTTCCGAAGAAGGTAATTATAATTCAATAAACGCCTGCAGTGTATGCATGGTCGCATCTGGTACTGCCACCCTGGAAGTAGCATTATTAGTAAAACCAATGGTTATAATTTATAAAACCAATTTGCTGACTTATCTCCTCGGTAAAATGCTAATAAAAATTCCTTTCTTAGGCTTACCTAATATTATTGCCGGAAAGTCCATTGTGCCAGAACTAATCCAATTCAACGCAACTCCTGAAAATATCGCGGATGAAATGCGGTCTATGATAACCAATGAAATACGCATTGCAGATATCAAATCAAAATTACGGGACGTGCGGTCAAAATTAGATCATGGTGGTGCTGCAGAACGCGCCGCGCAGATTGTGGAAGAAACACTAGCCAACTAAATTTTTTCCGCTGCAAAATCTTCAATCCACCCGCCCTTGCCATCTAACCGTTCAATCTTATGCCAGCCGTCAACTTCTTGCTTAATTCTAACCTTAGTTCCTTCGTATACTACAAAATGCGTGGTAGCATCTTTACGCGGCTCAAATTTAACATCACTTTGAGTCATAGTTATAGCCAGACCATGCTCCATATTCTTTTTTATTATCATGGCACAAAATGTTGCACTTAATATAACAACACTTAACCCTGCCAATATAAAACGGGTAGTATTTGAATATCCTAAAAAGAATGAAGCAATAATAATCGTACCGCTTAGAAATAATACCCAAAGAAAAAATTTTAATATCTCATCAAAATTAAAATTATGCAATTTTACCGTTATCCACGGCATATTAGCGTCCACACTCGGACCTTTTACTAAACTTTCAGCATGTTGCAAATTAAACAATACATCTCTATCCCTAGGCATTAAACGCAACGCCCTCTCATATTCTAAAATAGCTTTCCCTAGCTGACTATTTTTAAAATACGCATTACCTAAATTATAATGAATTGCTCCATTCTCCATCTTTTGATCCAAAATATTTTGATAAACTTCAGCGCTCTCTTTATATTTCCCATTTTTATAAAATTCTGCGGCATCTTGAAGATCACTCTTAAATATTGAACTTGAACTCGCAAAAACTTGTTGACTAAAAAACATGCCTATTAACATGGTGATCAAACCAATATAACGTTTCATCGCCAAACCCTTTCTAAATGATCAATAATCTTTTCAGCTTTCAAATACGACTCCTGCATACGCTGAACACTGATATTAGCTTGCGCAAAACGTACTGCGTCGCATTCTTCAAAAATATTTGCTAAGTCCCATGCTACCGACTGCCAGCTCTCATTATTCTTAAAACGCTCATTTAATTTTGCAGAAGAAATTTCACCAACCGGCAGATCGAATTTATTAGCCATATACAAAGCCAAAGTCTCAAATAAAACATCATAAAATTCTTTTACTTTTTGCTGTTCTAAATATTGCGCAGCTTTTGCAAAACCTTGCTTTGCATGACGAGGAGCTTTTAAACTCTTAGCGAATTTCGTGTCAGTCTTCAACCGCATATTTAAACTATAGTAAAAATAAGCGCCACCCCAAACTGATAATATCAAAAGCCACATTAAATAAAACATCCAGTGATGATAAAACCTTTTTCCTGTAGGGTGAAGCTCTCCTACCTGATCCTTAATAAACAAAATATCCTCGCCTAATTTTTCAGGCTCAATCGTTTTAACTTGGTTATCATAAGCAACGACTTTAGGTTGTTCGCTCTCGTCAGGCGGTAAAACTGAAAGCTTAAAAGGTCCTTTTACAATAGTTTTATATGTTTCTTCAGTAGGATCAAAATAGTAAAACTTTACTGCTGGTATTTCCTGAAAATTTTTATTTTTTACAATTAAAACTTGTTCTAAGTTTTTCGCATTTCCCTGTAACTTAATTATTGGATCATATACTTTGAGATCCGCTATGTCAGCAAAATCCGGGAATTTCACATCCCGCAAGTTCCCTTCACCAGTAATGCTCATCTTAATTGTTAAAGGATCACCGACTTTTACCTGCTGCGGCGCAACTGAAATATCAAAAACAAAATTTCCAACTCCACCTGAAAATTTCTCCGGTTTATTTTCTTGAGGCAAGTCTTTAACCTTTAATGTTATTTCCTTAGACGTTACAGTCATTGGTCGCTTTTCCTGCAGATCAAAAAAATCATTCAAAAAATCCTGGTCGAACATTGTACCAAACTGACCTGGAACATTTTTATTATTCCGTTTAGCAATAAGCATCTGACATCCAGCAGTAGCTGGTTTAAAAACTATATCGCCTGATCGTTTAGGATAAAAATATCTATCAAATAATACCACGTTATACCTTACCCCATTCACAATCTGCTGAGTTTGTTTTGGTTCAGCATAATCTTCAAACTCTACGCCATCAGCCTCCATCTTTGGGTACTGAATATCCCTTACTTGCAAGTCACTAACAAATAATGCCAGTTGAATTTTCGTTTTTTCACCTACATAAACTTCCTTTTTTTCTAACTGCTGGACTAAAAATAACTTATCTTCCAAATTCTGGATTGGAGCCGCAGCACCAGCCGTACCGCTTTCCCCTCCAGCGACAACATTCACTTTAATTTCCGGAGACGTAAATTTTTTACCATCCGCCTCTATTGTGAGCGCAGGCACTTCAAAAGATCCAACTTTTTTAGGATAAAGCGCGTAATTCAAAGATACTGAAGAACTATACTGACCATTAACTATTGATACTCTCCTGGATGGTCCTAAATATTTTACATCAAACCCATCCATAGCTATCGTTAACGGCGCTACATCCTGTGCTCCGCTAACATTAAGACTTAACTGAATATACGAATCCAAGCCAATTGTATTATGATCAACTTCAGCAGAAAATTGTATCTCAGCCCAAACTAATTTAGCCGAAAACAATAACCCAATAAAAATAATTAAAAATATGCGTTTTGCCATAGCTCTACCAATCTTTCGAGACTGAGCCAATTGCTTTTTGCGGATTCAAATTTAATGTTCCTTTTGGCTCTTCATTATTCTGATAATCATTTAATAATGTCTGAGGATCTTTTTGACTTTCCGGAGACTGCTCTCCCTGACCGTCTTTGTTATTCTGATCTCTTTTATCATTTTGCTTATTATCATTATCTTTTCCATCATTATCATTCTTTTTATTGTCTGGATTTTTATCTTTATTCTGCTCTGATTGATCTTTAGCTTTATCGTCTGACTTCTGCTCGTTATTTTTTTGATTTTGGTCAGGTTGATTATCAGGTTTAGATTTATCTGGTTGCGGCTGCCCTTGCTTATTCTGATCCTGTTTATTTTTGTCTGGTTTATTTTCTTTATTGTTCTGATCACTCTTTGAATTTTGTTTTTGTTCGCACGACCCGTCGGCATTCCACTTTTTACGTGGTAATTTCTTTTTATTTGCGACCCGTTCTATCTCTTGTTTAACCAGATCAATATTGAATTCAGCGTCTTTATCTTTAGGCAATAATTTGACTGCTTCGTCATAAGACTCAACCGACTGTTCCATACTTTTACTAGCGCCATCCAGATCACACTGCGCTTCTTTTTCTCTAGCCAAACGATATAAAATATTCCCCCGGTTATAATATGCTTTTTCTCTTATATTAATATCGTCTGACAATAATGCTTTCTCAATATACACTGCAGCCTTGTCAAACTCGGAAGTTTTATAAAAAGCGGTTCCGATATTGTAATTAGTCAATGCTGCTTCCGGATCTTTAGTTAAAGCATCCTGAAAATATTTAACTGATTGTTCATAATCACCTTTACGAAATAATTTATTGCCCTTGCGCAGATCTTTTGCTTTTTCATCCGCAAAAGAAAATCCTGCAGCTTGGGCAAAAAACAACATAATTACAAAAATTTTGATGATTTTATACATAATGTTTTCTCTGAATTATTTGTTAAATTTAATTCCGCTTTGTTTTCATAAATCGCCCTGGAGCGATCCACAAAATCGTATCAAATATTAAAAATATGACAGCTAAAGCCAAAGGGATTTGAAATCTTTCAAAATATTTTTTTTCCAGTTTTGTTTCAAACTCTTGTTTTTCCCAGCCAAATAAATATTTATCATATATTAAATTCAACCCAAACTCAGTTCCACTGGCTTTAACATACGCGCCCTGAGTAATAGCTGCGATATTTTCCAATAAATTTTCATTAAGATGCGTTTTAACAAAATTTCCGTCTTTATCTTTTAAAAATTCCTGATCGCCCTCTTCAGTTTTTACTGGTATCAGATCCCCTTCTCTGGTACCAATGCCGATCGTGAATATTTTTATCCCCAGCTCTTTAGCATCTTTAGCAGATTTTAAAGGATCCCCATCCCAATTTTCACCATCTGTAATTACGATTATTGCTTTATATTTACGGTTGCTTTGCGCATAACCTTTTATAGCCTCATCTATACCGCGTTCCAAATTCGTGCCGCCGCGAGAAACAACATCAAAATTCAAATTATTCAAAGCCATTACAAATCCGCCATAATCAACTGTTAAGGGACATATTGGGATTGCTCCTCCAGCAAACGCTACTAACCCAACCCTATCACCCTTTAAGTTCGTCAAAAGATCCCTTATAGCTAATTTAGTACGTTCTAACCTGTTGGGTTTAACGTCCTGACTCAGCATGCTTTTTGAAACATCCACCACCAAAACAATATCCAACCCTTGCCGCTTGATTTTCTCCCATGAAAAACCCCACTGCGGTCTGGTTAAAGCCAATATAGAAAAAAATAAAACTAACAGCAAAACAAACATACTCGTACGCCTCAGCCCTGTTAACGCTGACGGTATTAAGTGCTTAAGCAGATCAGATTGAGCAAACTTAGCTAATACCATTCGGTATTTTTTTCCAAAATACCAAAATAATACCCCCATTACAATTAGGAGCCATAAACCATTTAACATATAAAGATTTGCAAAACGCATAATTTACCTTAAGGTATTTTCAAAAATAATGTATTGCGCAAAATAATTTCAATTAATAGTAATAATACAGCGCCCAGTAAAAACTTATCAAATAATTCCTTATACTGATAATACTTTTTCTCGTCTATCTTAATCTTTTCCAAAGCATCTATTTCTCGATAAATAGCTTGTAATTCATCCGTGTCAGTCGCCCGGTAATATTTTCCGCCAGTCATATCTGCCACTTTTTTCAAAGTGTCTTCATCAATATCAACTGGTATATTCTGATAAAATATTCGACCAAACTGATCCTGTACTGGAAACGGAGCTAAACCGCGAGCGCCAACCCCGATAGTATATATTTTAATCCCATTGGCTTTAGCCGCGAAAGCAGCGTCAACTGGACTTACTGTACCCCGATTATTCAAACCGTCAGTCAACAATATAATAACTTTACTTTTTGCTTTAACTTCTTTTAAACGTAAAGTAGCTGAAGCTATTGCCGAGCCTATAGCAGTTCCATCGTCTACAGTACCCAATTTTAAAGAATCTAAATAATTCCGTAACCAATCATAATCAGTAGTCAAAGGACAGACTGTATAAGCTAATCCCCCGAATACCACCAATCCAATCTTATCTGTTGACCGCTTTGAAATAAAATCTTCCACTACTTTTTTAACTACATCCAGACGAGAGTTACGTTTACCTTCAATCTGAAAATCTAAAGCAGCCATACTTCCTGACGCGTCCAATGCCAACATTATATTAATTCCTTCTACCTGAGTCTTGGATTCATCCAATACTAACCGCGGACCAGCTAAAGCAAATAAAAACAAACCAATTGAAATTAAACGTAAAAGAAACATGAACCCATCGCCTTGAGTCTTCCAGCTTCGCGCGGCAGAAGCAGCTACGGATTTTGAAGGGAATTTAAGACCAATAGGACGTGACCGTACCCGCAATGCCCAAAGTATCGCGAGTACAACCGGTATCAAAAATAATATCCAAAAAGTTTTAAATTCCATAAAACTACCGAGTAAAATATTAATATATTTGGCAAATTTTATTAAAAATCTTCGGTATTTCACGGATCACTGGTTTAATCCAGCGTATTAAACTGCGCTCGAAGATAATTCTCGCTCTCGCACCTAAAAGCAGGTGCGAACCATGCCCGCTCGAATTATCTACGTCCGCTTAAATACCTGCGATTTTGAGCTATAAAATTTGCTTATATTTTTTCCGCCTTCGTTTCTACAATCAACTGTCTCACCAATTTCAAACTTGTCTCAGCCTGCGCCACATCCGACTGAAATTTTGCAAATTTAACCATATCGCAATGCGTTAAAAAATCCGCCAAATCCTTCCTTTGCTTATCAGCCAAAGCTGCCTTGGTACTTGGCGCGGACAAAAATTCTTCTGTAGTCATTTCCGGAGCAGATATTAAAAATCTTTCTTCAATATACTGACGCAAAATATCGCTGAGCTCAGAATAAAAACTTTTATACTCGCCTTTTTGTGCTAATTGCTTACGCTCTAAAATATCCACTTTCTCTAAAGCTTTTTCCCAAGCAGTTTTAGGCGGCAATACGGGTTCGGTTTTTTTACGTCTAAAAAATATTACCAAAAAAATAATCACAGCCAAAATCACAATTACAATAACCCAAAACAACCAGGAATTCGGCAGATCAATACCTATAGCTGCAACCGTTGGTTTCACATCACGTATATCATTCATAATCAATCCTAAGTAAAACAAATTTTTGTGTAAAAATCTTTGGCATCTCGCAGAACGCTTGTTTAATCCAGCGAATTAAACTACGCTCGAAGATAATTCTCGCTCTCGTACAAAAAGCATGTACGAACCGTGCCCGCTCGAATTATCAACGTCTGCTTCAATACCTACGCTTTTTACTTTAAAAATTTGCTTGATGTTTTTTCTTTGACACTCTAATACTTTTACACTTAGACAATAACTCTATCTACGCTTTCTTCGTCCCCGCTGCTTGAAAAACTTTATAATCTCATCCACATACGATTTATCCGTCGAAATATTTATCATATCAACGCCCGCGCTTCTTAACATCCGTTCCCGATCTTTAATCCGTTTAACATTTAAAGACTTGTAATTCTCCCGTACCATCTTATCTCCACAATCAATCGTAAAAATCTCGCCGGTTTCAGCGTCTTCAAGATATACTAATCCGCATTCCGGTAACTCGCTTTCCCGAGGATCATTCAAAGTCACAGCAACCAGATCATGTCGTTTATTAGCGATCGCGATAGTTTTTTTCAAACTGGAATTTCTTAATGATGATATTTTTTTGTCACCCTCTGCCAAAAAATCCGATATCAAAAACACAATTGATCTGCGTGTCAAAGTATGACTCAAATACTCGAGAGCACCTTCTATATTAGTAGTTTTACCCTGCGGTTCAAAATATAAAACTTCACGGATTACTCTAAGCACATGACTACGGCCTTTACGAGGAGGAATAAATTTCTCGACTTTATCAGTAAAAATTATCAATCCGACTTTATCATTATTCTGAATTGCAGACAACGCTAATACCGCAGATATTTCTGCAGCAATCTGATTTTTTAAATTATTAACTGAACCGAAACGCAAAGAATGTGACATGTCCACCATAATCATGACAGTCAACTCTCGTTCTTCTACGAATTTCTTAACATGCGGTTTTCCAGTGCGGGCAGTAACATTCCAATCAATAGTGCGGATATCGTCTCCAATTTGGTACTCCCGTACTTCATCGAACTCAATACCCTGACCTTTAAACACACTGTGGTACTGGCCCGCAAATACATCAGTTACCAAACGGGACGTGACTATCTCAATCCTGCGGATTTTCTTAAAAAGTTCCTTAGGAATCATAATTTTTAGGGAACTGGGATCTCGTTAAAAATTCGAGTAACTATATCTTCTGATGTTTTTTCTTCTGCTTCTGCTTCGTAAGTAACAATAATTCTATGCCGTAAAACATCCATGCCTATAGATTTAACATCCTGCGGTGTAACATAACCCCTGCCCTGCAAAAACGCATAGGCTTTAGATGCTATAGTAAGATTTATAGTAGCCCGAGGAGATCCTCCATATTGGATCAATCCTTTAAGATCATTCAATTTATACTTTTCAGGTGAACGGGTAGCATCAACAATATCCACAATATATTTTTGGACTTTCTCGTCTACATATATATCATCAACTACATTTCGCGCATTAATAATTTGTTGTGTTGTTACCACTGGATTAACTTCAATATGATGTCCGGTAAAACTCATCCTTTTTAATATTTCCCACTCTTCTTCCTTATTGGGATAAGTGAGTTTTACTTTAAGCATGAACCGGTCAACTTGTGCTTCAGGCAAACGATAAGTACCCTCTTGCTCAATCGGATTCTGAGTAGCTAATACCATAAAAAGATCGTCGAGCTTCATTGTATTAGTTCCTACCGTTATCTGACGTTCCTGCATGGCTTCCAGTAAAGCACTTTGCACTTTAGCAGGCGCACGGTTAATTTCATCAGCTAATATTAGATTAGCGAATAACGGTCCTCTTTGCATTTTAAATTCTGTAGTCCGCTGGTCGTAGATCAGTGTTCCGGTAAGATCAGCTGGAAGCATATCAGGCGTAAATTGAATCCTCTGAAATTTTGCCTGAATCGTTGATGCAAGGGTTTTTACTGCTGTAGTTTTTGCTAGACCCGGCACGCTTTCTAAAAGCACATGTCCGTTCGCTAAAAGTCCCACTAATAAACGCTCTAATAAATTACTCTGTCCTACAATTACTTTCTTGCACTCGAATAATACGCCCTGAACAAAAGAGCTTTCTTGTCTGACTTTTTCATTTAGCGCGGTAATATCTGTAAAAGCCATACGACCTCCTATTAAAAATTAAACAAAAAATACATCTATTCTCTCTATTTTACGACTACGAATATCTTCGGCATACGGAGCAGGAATGACACTAGAATCTATTACTTGGGATTTTTTATTATTGCGATAAGTTACATGTATATCTTTAACATTTACCCGGTCTTGACCATAAGTATTTTTACGTCCCGGATTATGATAAACAACTATTGTTGAACCAAATAATGCGAACGCATAAGCATTCTTTGGTATTTCAATAGAACGTTTTTGATTTTGACTATCAATGTACTCCATTACTGATTTATCTTCAGTAAAGAGCCAACCTTGTAAAGCCGGCTCAAATACTAATACCAGACCTTTTTTCGCATCAAACCGAAAAGGTTTTGGACCAATATTCATAAACATCCAAATATGCAACAACTCTGCTGTACTGCCTGATAATCTAGCGACAAAACCTTGCCCATGCAACGCGGTATCTTGATGGGCACTACTGACTATAAAAGATGAATTTTCAAGTATACTTCGCCCATAAATCTCAGGTTTCAAAAACGGGACCAGAACATGTTTTAAATTAACATAAAAATCATCCACTAATTCACAACGTAAAAGTTCAAGCAGAAATTTATATTCCATATGCAGCCAGATCGATTCATTCTCAAGCCAGCCTGCCGGAAAAACTCTAGATCGTCCAATCGCTGTTGATTGCGACGACAAATCAGCATTAACCTTATACATCTTCAACTTTTTATCGAATAAATCACTGCGCCTTACTTCTTCATATAATTTTTTAGCAGTCTCCCCTTGACCTTCAGTTCTTAAAGCATGGACATAACCTTCTAAAAATAAAGGCAAATAATGCAGCTCGAATTTTTTAGGTTTAACCAACTTCTTAATTTTATCAATAACCTCAAATTCTTTAACTTCATGAAAAAAATAAGTGCTCAAAAACCCCTTATCATTCTTAGCTAATTCAACTGCCTTAGTAGTCTTTAAATTTACCGCGTTAAGAAAATTTCTAATCTCTTTTAAAGTTAATTCTTGCTCTGTACCAGTAATGCCTTTGCGGATATTGTTCCGGTAAAGCTCTTTAATATCATTAGACTTATTCCAATACGCAAAAGCATTCGGTTCCAAAGAAAGCACATTAGTCAACCCGGAAATAAATGTCGCCAATTCCTCAAACATCACTATCTTAGTCGTATCTGGTAAGTTCAATTGATTTAATGCAGCAATAACAAACTGGGCTAACCGTTTAACCTCATAAGTTTCACAAATTGACGAACCCAACAGCCCCGGCAGACCATTTAACGCGTCATACCAACTTGGTTTATCCGCTTCCATTTCAATGCCAATATTGCTCGGATCCAAAGTAGCGACTTTATTTGCTAATATAGAAAGCATCTTACAGATCAAATTAGTTCTATAAACCACGCCATTACCATTCCTAGTCTTAAGCGCATGTTCTGAAACATCCCCTACTTCCGCTTCAGAACCTTTAGCTACCGACGAGTATTGACGTACGCCTTTATCTGTTAAAATATACCGCTTATCGCGAGGAAGAACAAAATGATCGCTCTGATAAAAAAAGAAATCTTTTCGGTCGAACAACAAAGCTTTTAAATCTTCAGGATAAACACTCAAATAACTTTCCACTAAATCTAAATTATACGTCCAATGATCCACCCAAAAACCTTCCCCATGGTCTGCCATTTCATTCTTATGACAAACCTCTAATATCTTCCCAAGAAAATCTTTTTTATCTACAGTCAGCTTAATATCATTCAAATAAACAAAACGTAATAACTCACCTGGTAAAAAAGGCTTTTCTACAAATTTCAATAATTTTTCCTGGTGTGCTCCTCCAGTAGACGCTTTAACTACTTTTTTAATCTTATCCTGGTCTTCACAAAAAAATGTTGTTCCCTTTATAACCAAAGGATTGTATCCGTCAGCTTGCACCAAATTTAAAAAATTCACTAAATGACTGTCTTTTACATCACTATTAAACCAAACATCATTACGTCTATTCTGATTCACATCCCGGTAATTACCGTTACCCTGCGAATAAAACGTAGGCGACACCAAAAAATAATTGTAATCCCGTTCCAAATCTCCATGTTTACGGCTATAAACATTAAACGCCACATCCCCTTTTGTGGTCTTTAATGATACTGGCAATCCTCCGCGCATAATGTTATCCAAAAAAGTTTGCTGCGTATACAAATCTAACTCAGTCGACGAACTCTTGGTAAATGCAAAATTTTTTATCTGATCAATAAGCTCTTTATTCCTAAAAGATTTTTTATCAAAAAATTTATCATCTGCAATAACCTCTTTAACAATATTATTTACTTGACCAAGTTCATGCGCATAACCAAACATCGACGTTATAGACCGCTCCTTACCTGCATCCACCGCATCTTTCCAATAACACATTGCTGACGGGGTACGGTTAGCGGTTTGCTGCACATTTGGGATTTTAAAATCATCCCGCAAAAATTCAGCCGGCGCGATAAAATCATTACAATGATCAAAAACACATGCGGATTCTATTAAAGGATCCAAAAGTTTGTTCTTACCATTATCATTAGTGAAACTAAAAAAGAAATTACCCTCTTTAATATCATTAACTTCTGGACGATCGTTAACTTCCACGCACAAATGATAGTACGGAGCTTTAGCTTCTAAATTCCGTACCTTAACCCAAGCTTCAACTGTACGAGACATATGCTTACTAGCCCAATCTGTTAAACCATAAGGCACTATAATCGGCAAACCATCAACCACTTCAATCTCACGACGCGTACTACCAGTATTTTTAATTGTTACCTTACGTACTAACCCAGCATATGGTTCTTCCGGTAAAGTAAAATAATTAACGGTTATAGTCAAACCCAGATCAAAATTCTGTTCCACTAAAGTCAAATCATGAGCAGTCATAGATAAGGTTTGTTTA
>JADFYE010000012.1 GCA_015233195.1 Candidatus Omnitrophota bacterium | reverse complement strand
CCTGATATAAAAGTTTTAAATTCTAAAATATAGATAAGTGTGATAACCATAACATATTTTTTGGCGTTTTGCCAAATAGACTTATGTCTTAAAATTTAAGGTTAACTTCAACCCAATGATGCGCTTGCTGTCCGTCGGTAGATCTTTTACCTATCGGGAAACCAATTTCATAGCGGATTGCAATATCATTTGTTACATTAAATCTTAGTCCAGTTCCGTAACCTTTTAAGGTTCTATATTTTTGTTCCGCAGGTTGGACAGTATTTAATTTTATGCTCGCCCAGTCATAAAAAGCTACTAAACGTAAAGCATCATATAATCTGGTTTTGTAATGGGGCACATTGATAGTTTTAGGAATAAAGTATACGGGGCAAGACCATTCAAACGCTGTATAGTATCCCATATCGCCTGAGTATTCTGCTGGCGAGTAAGCGCGGACACTGGTAGCGCCACCGATTTGGAATTGTTCAGCCGCTACTAAATTATGATTCGAATATTGCGCGGTGTTTTTCCATAATATTGCTGAATCAAAAGCCATAGGTTGCAAACGGAAAAAATTAAAAAGCCATTTTTGAAATTGTGATCCTGCGCCGGTCCGGGATGCATTTGGATCTTTAGGGTCACTCGCTCCCATGATGGGTAAACCAGCATCAATTTCAGTCGTAAAAATACTACGTCCCCATTTATCTGATTTATCAAAATCAAACCCAGTCTTAAGCACTCTTAAATCATCTCTAGAAATTTGTATTCCACCTAATTCATCAATAAATTTTTTAGCGTCAAAACCAAGATTCCAGCTTACTACAGTTTCTGGGGTTTTATAAAAGTCAGCTTTTGTATAGAGTCCAATTACTGAAGATTTTCCTAATGAATGCAGTGCTGTATAATCTCTGGCTAATTTTACCCGGCTATCTGCATAATATGCTCCAACGTCCCAGGTTTTATTTATTGGAAAAATATAACGGTAATTTTGAGATTGTAGTAATTCTCGTTCGGCATATTGTAGTTTTGCTGAGAAACGATCATCAAAACCAAAAAGATTGTTGTCTTCTAAAACTGCTGAATATCTATTTTTATAAATAAAACGTGACCCATAATTATCGTATTCATATCCTATGTGTATTGGTAACTTATCTTCCACTTTAATAACTATATCGGTTGTTCCAGGTGCTTGACCCGGTACTAAAATTGCCTTGGCAAAACGGTCAGGAGCTTCGTTAATGTATGATAATGATGATTGTAGTTCAAGGTAATCTAATGCTTCGTTTTCTTTTAGATTGAGCATGCGTTTAAGAAGATTAGTACGGAAATAACGATTACCTTCAATTTTTACAGATCCCAACTTACCTTCTACTACTCTGATTATTAGTTTTCCTTCTTTTATATTTTGAGGGGGAATATATGCGCGAGAAGTTACGTAACCTTTTTGTCGGTATTTGTCTGAAATCAGGTCAGCAATCATTTGAATGGATTTCATGGTTAATTCTTTATTTTCATACGGGGCTACGATAGCTTGCCATTCATAATCTTTAAGTAACGTGACACCTTCAACAGTGATCGTGCTTATTAATACTTTGGAACCTGATTCATCATTTAATATTTCATTTTTTATGCGTTCTTCTTCATTTTTTACAGGAGTCTCAATTCTTTGTTCTAATCCTCGCAATTTTTTTGTTGTTTCTTCTTGCTGAGCTACGCCTCCTGCAGATTGACTATTAGGCACTGTCGCTGCAATTAATTTGGTTGGGACAATTAGCAGCATACAAAAAAGTACAAATAACATTTTTTTCATAAAATTCATAAATATCTCCTTCAAAATGGTTATATTGGAAAAAATAAAATATATATAGGATAAACTAAAATTCTTAAAAAAGCAATAAAACTATCGTTACATAAAGAATGATTTGCATAAAGGTAAAATTGTTTCTATTATATAAACTTATGCGATTTATAACTGATTTTCATATTCACTCTCATTGTTCTTTGGCTACCAGTAAAGAACTTATGCCGGAATTTTTAGACCTTTGGGCAAGAATTAAAGGTGTAAAAGTAGTCGCTACTGGTGATTTCACTCATCCAGGATGGATTAAAGAGTTAAAAGAAAAATTGCAGCCTGCAGAACCAGGGCTATTTAAACTTAAAAAAGAATTTATATTAAAAACTCACCCTTATTTTATTGACCTTCCGGATATTGAGCCGCGGTTTTTATTAAGCGCGGAGATCAGCACGATATTTAAAAGAAATGATCGGGTTAGAAAAGTCCATAGTGTAATTTTATCTCCAGATTTTAAGACTGCAGAAAAGATAAGCCATAAATTAATTGATTTGGGGGCGAATTTAAAATCAGACGGTCGTCCGATTATAGGTATGGATTGCAAAAATTTATTAGATCTTTCTTTGTCTGTGTCACCGGATATATTTTTTATACCTGCGCATATTTGGACGCCTTGGTTTTCAGTATTAGGTTCCAAATCAGGGTTTGACAGTATTGAAGAATGTTTTGAAGATCTGACTAAAAATATTTACGCGGTTGAAACTGGTTTATCAACTGATGCTCCGCTTAATTGGATGTGTTCGTTCTTGGATAAATATACTTTGATTTCAAATTCTGACGCGCATTCACCGGATAAATTAGGACGCAACGCTAATATATTTAATACGGACTTGTCGTATGGAGCCATGATTGCAGCGTTAAAAACTGGCGACGCAGATAAATTTTTAGGGACCATTGATTTGTTCCCTCAAGAAGGAAAATATCACTTTGATGGTCATAGAAAATGTAATGTACAGTGGGACCCAATCGAAACGTTTAAACATGGCAGTATTTGTACGAAATGTAAAAAACCTGTAACTATAGGAGTAGTTAATCGTATTGTTGAGCTTTCAGACCGAACAAATATAATGGAAAAGCCTAATAGACTTCCTTTCTATTCAATCATACCTTTGCCGGAGATTCTGAGTGAAATATTTAATGTCGGACCCGGGAGTAAAAAAATTATTAATGAGTATCACGCTTTGATCCGTAAGTTTGGTCCGGAATTAAAAATTTTATTAGACATTCCGGTCAACAGTCTTGTAAAAAAAGGTAACCCAATTTTAGGTGAAGCAATAAAAAGAATGCGTGAACGTCGAGTTTATATTGAGGAGGGTTATGACGGAGAATATGGAGTGATTAAGGTTTTTAATGAGTCGGAAGCTAATTCATTGACTCAAGGGGACTCATTATTCAGTAATATTAAATTTGTTGAACCTGGTCCCAAACGCGAACTAATAAATTTTGATTTAACACATTATAAAAAGACTTCCCCTCAATTTAAAACCGACCCAAAAGTTAAAATTGAAATAGATAAAAAAAACGGGCTTAATACTCAGCAATTAGAAGCTGTAAAGCATGCAAATGGTCCGGCGTTGGTTTTAGCTGGACCAGGAACAGGAAAAACTAAAACTATTGTATCGCGTATAAATTATTTGCTAACGAATAATAAAAGTAAACCGGATGAAATCTTGGCTATTACTTTCACCAATAAAGCAGCCGCAGAGATTCAAGACCGCGTTAAAAAAGAATCTGGTGTTGAAGCAGCAGAAAATATTACTATCAAAACTTTTCATGGATTAGGTTACTCAATTTTAACTGAGGCAGCTATAAATGGTTCAGCCTTTATAATTATTTCTCCAGAAGATAAAGTGCGGATTGTCAAAGACATTACTAATAATGACCGGAAAACCAAACAATTATGTTTAAAAATTGAAAGCTTAAAGCAAAATTTATTGACGTCAACACAAATTGATGATTTAGAATTAAAAATTGTGTTTGATAAGTATCAGAAATATTTGAGCGATAATACATTGTTGGATTTTGAGGATTTAATATATTTGCCGTGTTTGCGTTTGATGGCAGATACAAAATTGCAGGCTAAATATCAGAATCGGTTCAAATGGATTTTGATAGATGAATATCAGGATATAAATTTTAATCAGTATCAGCTTTTGAAATTATTAAGTTCTTTCCTTCAGAATATTTTTGTAGTTGGTGATCCTAATCAAGCAATTTATGGGTTTCGTGGTTCCGACGTAAAATATATTAAAGAGTTTATTAATGATTATCCCAATGCCAAAGTTTATCAATTAAGACAAAGTTATCGTTGTTCAAATAAAATACTTAAGGCGTCAAATAATGTTATAGATCCGATGGGCGCTTCTGAGGCTTTCGAGGGTTTGCACGAAGGTGTTAATATAAATATCCATAGCAGCCGCACTGAAAAAAGTGAAGCGGAATTTGTGGCTCGCACTATTGAACAAATGATAGGCGGCACCAGTTTTTATTCTATTGACCGTAACCTTGCATCAGGAGATCAGTCAAAACATATAAATAGTTTATCTGATTTTGCCATACTGTATCGCAGTAAACATCAGACGCCTGCGATTGTAGATGCTTTACATAGCCATAACATTCCGTATCAAATCAGTGATGACAACTTACTAATTGAAATAGAGCCTTTTAAGGCTATCGTCGATATTTTGAGTTTTATTAAAGACCCTAATAATAAATTTTTGCGGGATAAGATCGAGAACAATGAATTATTGAAACCGCTTGATCTTGACCATGGTTTTATAGAAATGGCAAACTTGCCGCTGCACGAAAAAGTAAATTTAATATGCCAAAATTATTTTATAACTCCTCTTGCTTCCGATGATATTGATAAGGCGGTAAATATGGCTCGGATGAGTAATAATGATATGAAGGTTTTTTTAGAAACTATAAGTTTGAATAAAAAAATTGATTTGCACAATATCAATATGGAAAAAGTTTCTTTACTTACTCTGCACGCTGCTAAAGGCTTGGAATTTAAATGTGTTTTTATTGTGGGCTGCGAAGAAGGCATTATACCCTATACTTTATTTGAAAAAAATAAAGCTGATATAAAAGAAGAATGCCGTTTGTTTTATGTGGGTTTGACCAGAGCGCAGAATTTTATTTATTTAACAAGTTCCAACAAACGGTTTTTATTTGGGCATGAATATAAACTTGAACGCAGCCGGTTCATAGATTTAATCGAACGGAATTTATTAGAAAGTTCAAAAGATAAAACGCAAAAACATTCGGATAAGTCCACGCAAAAAGAATTGTTTTGATTGGGATTTTTAGGCACGATAAATATTGACGTTTATGTCTTCGAGGGTGACTAAGCCTTCTTTCACCATTTCATCTAGATGCGGTAAAAAATTATCGATCTTTTCTTTGCTGTCAACAATTTCAATTATCATTGGCAGATCTTCAGACATTCTAAGAATTTTGGTTGTATGAAGATGGCTTTTACATCCAAAACCCATGCATCCTTTTATTACTGTTGCCCCCGCCATTTTTTCTCTGCGTGCCAGAATAACAATAGCTTCATAAAGCGGTACGCCTTGCCACTTATCTTGTTCACCAATGAAGATTCTTAATAATCTGCCCTCGGAAGGGATTTTCATAAATAACTCCTTTAAGTTTAGATAAATTCTGCAATAACTGCGCCTAATTTGAAGGCGGCAAAACCAAATACAAAACTTATTAAAATATTACCTAATGCATAGGTTATTTGATTGCTTTTGATTAAATTTGAAGTTTCTAATATTAGGGTAGAAAAAGTAGTAAATGCGCCGCAGAAACCGGTCATTAATAAAATACGGGCATTTATACTCAATAAGAATTTTTTTTCAAATAAAACATCTAAAAATCCGACGATTAAACAGCCAATAAGATTTACCGATAAAGTTCCCCAAGGAAAAGTTGTTACGCATTTTTCTTGTACAAATCCAGCTAAGCTGTATCTCGAAGCTGTTCCAACAATTCCGCCGATTATTAAATATATCCATTTAATCATAATAATCTCCAGTTTGCTCAACAACTAAAATGAGAATAATTCGTTTCGCTCAAATAGCATTAAGGTTTTTAATATGTCAGATGCTTTATCTGCGTTTAATATTGTGGAATAAAATTCTTTGGAATGGGTTAACTTAGCTATTTTAGATAGCAGACGTAAATGGACGTATTCATTGGTTGCACAGACCATAATAAAAACATGTACTTTTTTATTGTCTGGAGAATCAAAATCAATTCCTTCTTTACAGCGGGCGATTATGACTGAAGGCTTGAAAAAAAACATATTTGATGGATTACGAGGATGTGGTATTGCAATGCCATTACCGATTGCAGTAGTTAACATTGCTTCACGCTTTTTTAATTGTTCGAGTAACTCTTTACCATGGTCAGTGATGTTTGCGTCTACCGCGATTTTAACAATTTTTTTTAATACATCATCTTTAGTTTTTGCCTTAAGGTTTAAATCAATAAGATCTTCATTTATCAGTCGAGACAGCGCGATCAGTTCTTCACTGGTGCGTTGTCCATAATCAAAATCTTCGTTTTTTACCTGGCGCAGGTTATGGTTTTGGAGATATTTATCAATACTTGCGAGGTGAAAACGCCATTGGTTTCCAACTTTTACGCCTGGCAATTCACCATTTTGCGCCATTTTAATGATAGTTTTTTCATTAAGTTTAATATATTCAGCCAATTCCCTGGTGGTCATAACTTGATATTCTGACATGAAACCCTCTCCTCGAACTAACTCATTTTAACTTATTTTAACTCCATTTAATTTAACAGAAAAAAATAATTTGTATATTTATTTTTTTTGAGGAAAATAAAATCAAATTATCGAGTGGTTAAATTGCCGGCATTAATATTTGGATTTTGATAACGTTTGCGTTTTAGTGTGGATTTTTTATATTGTATGGCTTCTAGCGGACACCATTGTAGGCAAGCTAAACATAATTCACATTTATGTTTCCAGACTGGACGTTCATTTCGGATAATTATATTGTCTGCAGGACAAATTTTACAACAAATTTCACACCCATTGCATTTATCGGTAGTCCAAAAATTTTTGTCAGCAGTTGGAATCATCTTCTGTCCCATTTTTCCTATAAAACCTGAGTACAGCATATTTATTAAAAAGAAATCGTTCTCAAAATGACCTTTTTTCTTTTTGGTTATGTAGTGCGCAATTTGGCTAATTTTACGGTCCTTTCGCTGAAATAATTTTTGTTGTTCAGCTTCCGGTATGGCGCCAAAAAACGGAATAAAATTTTCAGGCATTTTAACTAAAAACCCTGCGGATAATTTAATTCCACGAATTTTTAACTTAGTTTTTACTTGTTGAATAACGTCTCCGGCGAGTCCGCCATAGGTTGCGATCGCAAAAACATATTTTGATTTATCGGCTACCAGTTTTTCTAGAAAATTTGATACCATTATCGGCATTCGTCCCATATAAATCGGAAAAATTATACCAATTCGGTCAGAACTTAAGATTTTAAATTCGTGGATATGTATTGTAGAAAGATTTATTATTTCAACATCTTCATTTATAAAGCTTTTAGCAAGTCCTTGGGCTACGTCTAATGAATTTCCAGTGCCTGAAAAATAATAAATAACTGTTCGCATTTATATCCGATGTATATTGGTTTGTATTCTTTCACAGATAGTATTTAATTCAGACTGTGATATTTCTTCAGGCCTGAATTTAATATCTGAAAAATTAAAAATCTTATTCCATTTTTTATATGGTAACAACTCGTCAGACAAATTGCCAGAAAAATGAATTATTTTAAGTAATAATTTTTGTTGTTCAGTTTCTGACTCAATTTCTTTTGGGTAAATAAAACTGCGTAAAGTATTTGATATCACATTAGGTAAACCTGCAAATTGGCATAGGTAAGTCGAGATTTGATTAAGATAAATGTGATTTATATTTCTAAAGTATTCGTTGAGACAAAAATTTGAATCCATAAATGACGCGTTTGACTTGAGTTCATTTAATATTTTAGGATTCGATAATACTAGTTGAATTACGGATAGATAAAGTAACATAGTTATAGCAAATACGGTGTTAGAATCTGGAGTTGATTTAAATATTTGGGTGGATAGTTCTCGTGCTATATAGCCATGTAAAGCCGCATGTTTATATGTTTCTAGAATTAAATCATTTTCTGACCAAGAATCAGGAAAAGGCTGGAATATTGATTGTTTGAAAAATAATTCATTAAAAATTTCAAGACCAATATCTTTCACGGCTTGTTCATGATCAGTACAAGATTTTCTACGTCCATAAAAGTCACTGTTAACTAGATTTAAGATTTTTAATATTAAACAAGGATCTTGTTCTGCTAATAAAAAAATATTTTTTAAAGAGGCTGGTGTGGAGCTTAGTTCGCTGATTATATTTTTATAAACATGCGGCAGTATATATACTGGCGAAGTTCTGGGGCCTAAGTTAAAAATGTTTTCGTATCTCAGGTTGTAAACTGCGGACTGAACTGTCTCCAGGTATTTTTTCAGTAATTTTATATCGTAAGGTTTTGAAAAAAATTGGTCT
Source organism: Candidatus Omnitrophota bacterium (assembly GCA_015233195.1). GTDB lineage: Bacteria > Omnitrophota > Gorgyraeia > Zapsychrales > Zapsychraceae > JADFYE01. The sequence continues at coordinate 58,354 of JADFYE010000012.1, read as the reverse complement.
GCTGAAGCGATGGTTCTGGTTATCATTGATTGATCCGCGTATCCTGAGAGAATAATACGGATTATATTAGGAAATTTTAGTCTAACGATATTCAGCAGTTCTGCGCCGTCGGTTTGCGGCATACGCATATCTGTTACAATAGTTTGAATATCAGTGTGATTAAGGATCTTAAGCGCTTCGTCCGCGCTTTGGGCAAAAAATAAAGACCATTCTTCTCGAAGATCGTAAAATAATCGTTTGAGTGAATGTAAATTGTTGACATCATCATCTACAAATAAAATTGCGGGTTTCATAACAAACTTAAGTTATTCTGTCATTAATTTAACGGTTTGCCAAAGTTCTCCTTCAGGGTCGATTTTTTTTCTTTTATTAACCGCGATGTTAAATGGAACATGGGTAAAATGGTGGTTCCAGTATCCGACAAACATATCAGTTTTTCCAGCCATTCCAGCATGCACAGCGTTTTGACCTAGCATTATGCAGAAAGTTGAATCAGGGGCTATTGAAGGACAGCTCCTGATCATATAACTTGGATCAATGTATTTTAAAGTTAACGGAATGTTTTTATTTTTAAAATGTGTGACGATCTGGTCTTTTAAGAACAATCCGATATCTTTATGTAGGGTATTGCCTGAAGCGTCTTGTCCAGTCGCATAGTCTTTTATCAAGTGTTCTCCTGCGCCTTCTGCGACTACCACTACAGCGTGTTTTTTTCGATCAAGTCGTTTTTCTAATCGTTCTAAAAAACCATTTGGTCCGTTTAAAATAAATGGTTCTTCCGGAATGAAACAAAAATTGACGTCGCTGTTTGCTAAAGTCGCGTGTGCAGCGATGAAGCCGGAATCTCGTCCCATTAATTTTACCAGACCAACACCATTCCAGGCTGCTTTTGCTTCATTATGCGCTGAATATATGGATTTGCGTGCCTCTTCTACTGCAGTATAAAAACCAAAAGTTCGTTCTGAGCAAAAAATATCATTGTCTATAGTTTTAGGTATGCCGATAACTGATATCTTTAAATTACGCGCGTGTATAACTGCTGCGATTTGATGCGCGCCTTTGAAAGTGCCATCTCCTCCGATAACAAATAAGATCTTAACTTGATTTTTTTCTAAAATATTAACCATATCAAAAGGATCTTGAGGTCCACGGCTGGTTCCTAATATAGAGCCGCCTTGATGCTGAATTTGATCCACTGTATCTGGCGTCAATACCATTGGTTCTTTTTTAGCGTTAGAAGATAATCCCTCGTAACCATATCTAAATCCGAGGACTTGTTTTACGCCATATTGCCAATGTAAGGCTAAGGTTATAGTCCGAATTACATCATTAAGTCCAGGGCACAACCCTCCGCAAGTTACAATTCCACAAGTTATGTTAGTTGGATCAAAGAAAATCTTTTCACTAGGTCCAGCCATTTCAAATGCTGGAATATCTAAATTTTGGTCTAAGAGGTTTTTTGTATCTTTTTTATGAGGTAGTACGAGGATTTTATCTTGATCGGTAATGAATTGAACTGTTCTGCGGGATAAAGGCGAAAGAAATTCAGGCTTACCTATTGTCTCAATTGTTAAATTTTTAATATCATCTAATGTGGGTATATTTAATTCCATGAATGGTTCTTCCTAATGGTTAAGTTTTAATATTGTATATAAAAACCGATAAAAGTAAAAGTTTATTATATAGTTTAGCAGAAGTAAAAATGATGCTTGACTCGGAATTGGATTTCTTTATTATAAACATTCATGGAAATTATTTGGTTAACTATTTATTCAATATTTTTTATTGGTTTAGGCGTATTAGTTTTTAAACGCTCATTTGACCCGTTAAATTTTTTTGTAGCAGGAAAAAATAACGGTATATGGGCAACGACGTCCTCTTTATTAGCTACTATAATTGGAAGTTCAGCCATATTGGGTACGGTTTCAATGAGCTTAAAATATGGTTGGGCAGCTGCATGGTTTTTGATGTCAGCTTCTATTGGTCTCATAAGTTTAACTCTTGTAGTAAAAAAAGTTAATCGGCTTGGAAAATTTACTCTTCCAGAATTGTTAAATGATTTTTATGGACCAAAAGTAAAATTTATTGCTTCCTTAACCATACCTATTGCTTGGACCAGCGTGATCGCAGCACAGATAATTGGGTCAGCAGTAATTTTGAATATTTTTATCGGCTTATCTTATTTTTGGGCAGTAGTGTTATCTACGTTGGTATTTGCGTTATATACATTTTTAGGCGGACAATTGTCAGTTATACGGACAGACAAATATCATTTTGTGTTGATTTTAGTAGGACTATGTATTATTTGTGGTTTTGCATTAAAAAAGTTGAACCTACCATTATGGCAATTGGCGCCTCATTCATTTCCTTTTTCTGAAAAATTTTCGATTTTTAACTTGCTGACTTTAATATTAACTTATTCTACTGCTTTTTTAGTCGGACCGGACATTTATGCCCGTATATTTTGTGCTAAAAATGAGAAAGTCGCGCAGGTTAGCGTATGGTTAAGTGCTTTGATTTTAATACCGATTGCATGGGGTTTATGTTTTATCGGTGTTTATGCTAATCATTATTATCCTGATATTGATTCGCGATCGTTCGCTGGATTATCTCAAATGCTTAAAAATCTTTTACCAGTATGGTCCTGGGGTTTAATTATAATTTTCTTTTTATCAGCTTTTATGTCATCAGCTAATAGTACTTTATTAACTTCAGCTACAATATTGACTGACTTATTCAAAAATATTCATAAGACGTCTTCCATTATTTTAACTCGTGGGCTTATTACTTTGTTGGCAATTTTTAGTTTAGGCATAGCGTTATTAACGAATTCTATAATTGATTCTTTATTATTGGGTTTATCATTTTTTACTGGAGCGTTTGTTTGTCCGGTGTTGGCAGGGTTAGCAGGTTGGAAAATTAATGAATGGTTTGTAATGCTAGCGGTAATTGTAGGCGGATGTTTGAGTGTAAGCGGTAAGATAGTAATGATGAATGGGGCTAATGTGCTTGGTAATGTTTTGATTGTAATTGGATTTTTATTTAATGCAGTTATTTTAGTTATTGGAAGAAATCAGTCTTCTTTAGATTTACCTAATAGCTGATTTTTAGCAATCAAGTCTAATACTTCCTGCGGTTTTGTCATTTTTAAACATTCATAATCATACAGGCAATCTTGGTCTTGGCATTTTTTACATTGCCCTGGCACTTTATGCAGAATGTAACTGTTAGGACCTTTTGGTCCCCAACGATTTGGTCCTGTACCCTCATTTCCCCGTCCAAATATAGCTATCAAGTTTTTATTCAAGGCATCAGCGATATGCATTGGTCCGCTATCATTAGTAATTACCAAGTTTGATAAACTTAAAAATATGGTTAAATCTTTTAGCGTGAACTTACCGGCTAATGATACAACGTTAGAGGAGAAATGTGACGCAATGTCCTCGCATAGTTTTTTTTCTGATGCATCACCATTAATACAAATTTGTGCTGAATATGATTTTAATAGTTGATGGATGAGATCAATAAAATATTCTTTAGGCCAGCGTTTATAAATATAACTGCTTCCAGGATGTATCGAAATTATTGGTTTAGTTGGATCAAGGTTCAATTCACATATTTGTTGTTTAAAATCTTCTTTGAATATTTCAGGCACGGATATTTCGGGTTTTATCAGGTCTTGTTTTATATCCAGGATATTTAATAATTGTAAATTAGCTTGTATTTCATGTATTTTTCCTTCAGACCGCACATCTTTAATTGAATGAGTTAAAAGCCATTTCCCCCATTTTCGTGAAAAGCCGATTCGGTTTTTTATGCCAGATAAAAATGCAGCTAGATGAATATATTTGTGCGGGTTGCTAATTAGGGTGAGATCGAAATTACCTTTTCTTAATTGGAGGATAAGTTTTAAGAAATCAAAAAAATTAGGTTTTGATAGTGTGTCAAAGGTGTGTATTGAATCAATCCTAGGTACAAATTGCAGGATTTCTTCTGCGAGTTTAGAAGTGAAGAAAGTTATATGTGCAGCAGGATATTTTTCTTTTAATGCTTTGATCAGAGGTGTTGTTAATATAACTTCACCGATTCGATCAGTCCGAAAAATCACTATACGCTGTATCTGTTGCATATATCACACTAGTTTTTATTAAAATAGTGTATAAATAAACGGGGCAACCGCAGAACTCTCGGTTAGAAGTAATATCACACCTAATAAAAGTAAAACAATGATGATTGGTGTTAACCAAAATCGTTTACGGGTTTTCATGAAGTCCCAAAGATCTTTTAATAGCGATGATTTTGCCATAATACTCCTACTTAATAAGGTTTTTCATAGTGATTTGAATCAAACGGTTTTCCGTCACGCAATATCCAATATGAATCAGCGGTTTTATCGAATTTGCGGTAAAGCAGATCTTTACCAAATAACCGCAGTAATAAACCGACTGGCATGAATACGCAGTAATAGATTATAGCTAAAATTATTCGGGTATTGATCCAGCCTAAAGGTAAAGCGAAATATTTCATAACTCCGTAATATAACGGCTTAAGTACCATAGGGAAGATTAATCCTATAATACCCAATATAATCCCGATACTTATTAATATTATCGAAGGATTATGGTGCTTCAAATATTGAATAAACGGAATTATGCCCGCAAAGAATATGGCAGCGCCTATTCCAAAGCCTCGTAGGTCTTTTTTATTAATCTGGGTCAAATCCACTTAAGTCTCCTACTTTTATTTCGTCTTGTTTTTGGTCTCGCCGATCTATAACACAATTTTCAATAATTAGGTAATCCATGTTGGTACGCAATAAACATCGGTACGCGTCTTCGGGCGTGCAAACTATTGGCTCACCGCGCACGTTAAATGAAGTATTTATTACTACTGGACAACCGGTTTTTTTATAAAACGCGTTTATCACATTATAAAAGCGGGGGTTTTCCTCCTTAGATACAGTTTGAACCCGAGCAGAATAATCCACATGAGTTATGGCTGGAAGGTCGGATCGTTTTATTTTTAATTTTTGTAAACCTAATAAACCGCTTTGATCTTTTGGTATAGGAAAACGTTTATCATCATTAATCGAAGTCACGAGCAGCATATATGGGCTCTCGTCTGAATATTTAAAATATTCACCGGAGTGTTCTAACATAATTGCAGGGGCAAATGGTCTGAAGGATTCCCGGAATTTAATCTTAACGTTCATTGTGGTCTGCATTTTTTCTGAACGAGGATCGCCTAAAATACTTCTGCTGCCTAATGCCCGAGGACCAAATTCCATTCTACCTTGAACCCAGCCTAATACTTTGTCATCTGCTATTATATCTGCGGCTTTTTTAAATAGGTCATCGTCCGATAATTTCGTATATTTAACATTTTTTGATTTTAAAAATGTTTCCACCTCTTCATTCGAGAATTCAGGACCTAATAAAGATGCTTTTTGCATATCATGCACGTTATCTGCTTGGCGAGGCTGTTGATAATGATTGTACCAAACTGTTAATGCTGCACCAAGCGCTCCGCCTGAATCAGAAGCTGCAGGTTGTATCCAGATTCGTTTAAATAAACCACTGGCTGCGATTTTACCGTTAGCTACACAATTAAGTGCGACCCCTCCAGCCAAACATAAATATTCAGCATTAGTTTCTTGCTTTACATGTTGGGCGATCTTAAGAATAATTTCTTCAGTAACTGCCTGAATTGAACGAGCCACGTCCATATGGAACTGCTCGATTTTTTCTTCGGGTTTGCGTGCTGGGCGACCGAAAATATCGCAAAATTTTTTATTGATCATGGTCAAGCCGGCACAATAATCAAAATATTTCATGTTAAGTTTAAACGATCCATCCGGGCGAATATCAAGCAGTTCTTTTTTAATCAGTTCAGTATATGTAGGCTCTCCATAAGGAGCTAAGCCCATTAATTTATATTCGCCAGAATTTACCCTAAAACCAGTGTAATAAGTGAACGCAGAGTATAAAAGTCCTAAAGAATGCGGGAAACGGATTTCTTTATACAAAGATATTTTATTATCTTCACCCATTCCAAACGTCAGAGTTGACCATTCCCCGACTCCGTCTAAAGTTATAATCGCGGCTTTTTGAAATGGCGATGGGTAAAACGCGCTGGCTGCGTGAGATTCGTGATGATCAGCAAATAGCACGTTAACATCATGACCTAATTCTTTGCGTATGGTTTTGTTTAAATTTAATTTTTGTTTTAACCAAAGTGGCATGGCTTTAATGAAAGACCTAAGACCCAAAGGTGCGAACATTAAATAAGTTTCAAGCAAGCGTTCAAATTTTATGAAAGGTTTATCATAGAAAACTACATCTGCCAGGTCAAGGACTGTGATACCGGCTTTAGCTAAACAAAATTCAACTGCGCGTTTAGGAAAATTGTGGTCGTGTTTTTTTCGGGTAAAACGTTCTTCTTGCGCTGCAGCGATTATTTCACCGTCTTTTATCAGTGCTGCAGCAGAGTCATGATAGAACGCGGAAATACCTAGAATATATTTTGGCATATTATTTCAAGCTCGATTCAATGATTGGAAGTAGTTTTTCAACTAATAATTTATTCCCGGACCCGCTTAAATGATAATCCCGGGGAGGATCATTAAATAAAGAAACTTTATCGCCTGTATATTTTTTAAATTCATCCGACAAATCAATATAACGTATTTTATGTTCTTGTAAAAAGGTTTTTAATTTTTCTTGATAACCGGATTCAAGCTGGTTAAAAACCGAAAGAAATTCAGGCGTGATAAAAAATATTAATTTTATATTATTTTTTTGTAGGATATCTATAGTTTGTTCTAAGGTTGAAAAATATTTATTCCAATTTTGTAGTACTTTAGGATCGGTCGGGGTTTTAATTATATCCGGAGCAAAGTAATTTTTGCATACATATAATATGTCATCCAGGTTTCGGCTTTTATTCTTCAAGATTATAGTTATTCGTTCATCTTTAATTTTATGCAGCCAATGGTTGTATTTATTGAGCACGTACCATCGTCTAAAAGACCGGTTAAGCGGCATATTTTGCCACCATTGAGATAATGGATTTGAAGTTTTGGAAATTAATTGTCCATATAATGGTTTTGACCGTCCTGAAAGTTCAGCGATATCATTACTGCAGAAATTAATGATGACTACGTCAGGGTGCAGGCTTAAACCTTTGTTCTGTAAATAAGCCAAATGGTCAGTGATAGTGGTATTGCCTATACCAGCGTTTAAAACTATCGCGTTCTGTTTTGTTTCAATTAAAGCTTTCTGCAATAGATACGGATAAGTTTTGGCATCATCAATGAATAAACCAAAGGTTAATGAATCTCCAACTGTAAGAATTTTTTGTTTTGTATTAAGATCTGAGGATGATATTTGAATTCCAACATCTCTAAAGCCGAGATTATTAACTGTCGCATGATAAGGTTTCATACCTGGGAATAGTATAGTCCTGGATTGGTTAGGTCTAAAATAACCATATGAAACTGCAGCTTGGTTTCGATTTACTGTATCTAAGTTCATATAATAATTTCTCGCCCATAAAAGAGCGATTATATTCAAGCCAGCAAAAAATATTACGGTAATGAGTAAAATAATTAAAGCACTCTTAACGTGGCGCATTGTTTTTATCTCCCAATGCTGTTTGTTTTAACAGGTTCTGAAATACTGCATTAGCTACAACTTGTTCTGCTACCAGTTTATATCCAGCAGCAGTCATGTGTCCATCCCAGTCGTGAAAATATTTCTGTTTAGGCGCAGTCAAGAATCCGCTTAAGGTATTTATAAAAGGTATTTGTGCTTTTTTTGTGTACTGATCCATTAATTCAAATGGATAATAATCTGTGTATTTTTTATTTTGTTCAAATCCCCAGGTTTTACGACCTTCATTCCACTGGTCTTCGCCTACATAAATGCCGTGCGGATACATTACAATTATAAAAGGGATATTTTTTTCAGCTAATAGATCACGGATTTTAGATAGGTATTTTGTGGTCCGATCCCAATGCTTAAGAATCAGACGGGACCTTTCCCTTCCGCGCATTAATGCTAATCCGTCGAATTTTATGATCGTATCATCTGGTATTTTATTATATGAATTTATAATTTCTGCTTTGGCACGTGCGCCGTCTTTTTTGAGTTGTGAATATTTTTTAAATCCTAATAAGTTAAGCTTTTCAAACATGCGGATGCCTTTTTCATCAAACCATTTGCAAAACGCGCTATATTGTACCAAAGTTGCCCACCAGTCCCTTTTGCCATTTATATAAGCCAGGTCAAACCTGTCAATCATGCCTTGTTTATTCCATACCGCATGACGCTCCCAATGCCAATCATCCCATAGATCAGTAAGGTCGAAAAACAAAAGTACTATATCAGGATGGTATTTTAAATGCAGACGTTCAAGATTATCCCAGTGGCGTATGGGTGACTCATGACCAATGCCGGCGTTAATAACTTCCGCCGTATATCCCTGGGCTATAAGTTCGTGCGCCATTACTGCAGGTATAGTTTGATCATCGTTTGCGCCTACTCCAAAAGTAAATGAATCTCCGATAGCTAAAATACGGATTGAACCTTGAGGTTTAGTAACAGAAAAGTCGTGACCGCGATAACCTAAAGAATTTATGCGGATAGTAGTTTCAAATTCTCCATTTATTGAGGAGCGATTGTGTATTATTTCATTCGGGGTTAATAAAGTATCAGAACGGGTTTGAGTAACGTCAGCTAATGGATTTGGTGTGCCTCGAGTCATACGAAAAATAATTTCCATTAAACCCAAAAATAAAATAAAACACAGTGTTACTATTAAAACTGTTAAAAAAATACTTTTCAGTTTTCTCATAAAACCCTTTCAAATATAAATGCGATTTATCAATGACTGGCTATTTTAATTGCCATATTAAGACCTGTAAATTAAAATATTTATATAATGAAAGGAACGGATATGATACAAAAAGCACTGATTATTTTAGCAAATGGATTTGAAGAAATTGAAGCTATAGCTACAATCGATATATTACGGCGTTCAGGGGTAAATGTGACCATTGCTGGTCTTGATAGCGTACAGATCGCTAGCGCTCGATTAGTAAAAATTTTTACTGATAAAATACTTACTAGCAATGATCTGAATTATGACGCTTTAATTCTTCCTGGAGGTGCAAATGGCGCAAAAAATTTGGCAGCCTCTGCTTTAGTTAAACAAATAATCAATAAAATGTTCAATGAAAAAAAATTGATAGCTGCAATCTGTGCTTCTCCGGCTGAGGTGCTTGCGCCAACTGGTATTTTGAATAACAAGTCAGCTACGGGCTATCCTGGAGATGAAGCATTATTCAATAAAAGCACCAAAGTTAAGACGGATAAAGTGGTTATTGACGGTAACATCATTACCAGTCAAGGTCCAGGAACTGCTGCAGATTTTTCATTTGCAATCGTAAATTACTTAGTTGGGAAAGAAATATCGGATAAAGTTAAAAAAGCAATGTTATTTGTTTGATATGGGCAGTTTAATGCGGAAAGTTGTACCATGGTTGATATGGCTTTCAACATTTATTGTGCCTTTATGCTCTTCGATAATTCCGTGTACTACCGAAAGACCTAACCCTGTACCTTGACCGACTGGTTTGGTAGTGAAGAACGGATCAAATATTTTAGGTAAGATATCAGGAGGTATTCCTACGCCATTATCTGCAATCTCAATATGAATATATTGAGCATCAGCGCAGGTTTTAACTCGTAGTTCACCTTCTTTTTCTATCGCTTGTGCTGCATTGACAAATAAATTTATAAATACCTGTGACATTTGTTGTTCTTGAAAATAAACTTTTGGAATATTGCCGAATTCTTTTATTAAGCGAACGCGGTCTTTAATCTCACAAAAAACAATGTTCAACGCTTGATCAATACATTTATGAATATCACCATATTTAAAAACACCTTTGGTAGGATGCGCGAACATTCGCAAGTCTTGAACGATTTTTTTTATACGTTCTACCCCTTCAAAAGTCTCGGCTACTAATGCCGGCATATCATCAAAAACATCCATTACTTGCCATTTTGTATTTAACTCGTTTATTTGTTTTTGAAATTTTGAATTTGTAGATAACTCTATAAGGTCATGCAAGAATCCATTTAGTTTTTTTTCATAATCTTGAAAAGCGCTGATATTACTGAGTACATAGGTTACTGGATTATTGATCTCGTGAGCAACGCCGGCAGCTAACTGACCTAAAGAAGCCATTTTTTCAGATTGCACTAAACGAGCTTGGATGTTTATTAATTTTTCGTAAGTAGTTTTTAATTCTTCGGTGGTACGTTTTAGCTCAGTAATGTCGCGGATTATACCAACAATTAATTTGGCGCCTTTGTGGTCGATGTATAAAGTTTTTTTGGTTATGATTGTTCTGGTTATTTTTGAAGCATCAGTAAAAAATTCTTCATTAACATTTCCTTCACCACTTTCAAAAACCTCTTCATCTTTTTCCCAAAATACTTTGGCTTCTTTTATTGGAAAAAAATCATAATCGGATTTTCCGATCAATTCTTCCCGTTTATAGCCCATAAACGAACAGTAGGAGTCGTTCAATAAAACCCATTTATGCTCACGGTCTTTTACAAATATCGGATCAGCGACGGAATCAATAATTTTACCTAAGTATTCTTTTGTGGCTTCAAGATTCTCTTCTATATTTTTACGTTCAGTGATATCCACTAATGTAGAACGGCTCATAATAAAAGTACCGTTTTTTTCATAGATCGCGCTGGCGTTAGCTAAAACTGTAAAAACACTTCCGTCCTTGCGTATAATATCAAATGTCAAACCTTGGGCTTTACCGGTTTGTAAAAAAATTTGGAAAGCGTTTAAGAATTTTTTGCGGCTATTTTCAGTCATAAATTCTGAAAATTTTTTCTTTTCAACAACTTCATCACGGGTATAGCCTAACCAGGAAAGTTCAGTATCATTGATCCGTACTACTACACCATCTTTATTTAGGGAGTGGTAGCCGCAGGGAGAATTATTATACAGATCATAAGCTTCTTCAGATGTAATATTGTCAAATTTATTATTAGCCACGTCTGTCCTCCATATCAAAAGGATATGCTAATCAATAAATTGTGTCAAATGAAATAAATGCAGCGTACTCGCAATAGCGTCTGCTGCGGAGTTGGTTAGTAAATTGTAAAAAAATGTTTAGCTAAATGGTTTGGAATGATTTTAAAAATGCTTCAAAATCAGATTTTAGACTAGAAAAATAATGTTGGGATGCTGCTTCATATTTAATACGGTAAATCCATTGTTTATGTTGAAATCCGCATTGAATTCCTGATATAGGCAAACCGTTTTTATTTTCATATTGATACTCTATGCGATAAGCTTCTCGTCCTGAAATATCGATTGGGGTATTTGATAAAACTGAAAACTGCAACATATTTGTATTCATTTTTAAATTATCTGATTCAATTTCCGCCAAATCTGTAATCATCATATTATCAGCATATTTTTTCTTTGTGAATTCCAAAGGATTTTTTTGATTTATCCGGTGTACATTAATCAAATTTAAAGCTAACCCATCATGCGTCAAAACAAAATCTCGATCATAATTTAACCGCATCCAATCCTGAGGCATAATTGCCTTAAACGCTCTAGAGCCGTCTGAATATTCCTTATTTTCCAACTTGGTCCACATCGACATCGCACAGCCAGACATAACTACACACAACACCATTCCTGAAATTAAATATTTAATTTTTTTCATGATTCTATTCCTTTTTCAAATATCGTTCTATATATGCTTTATCTTTTGCCTGTGGATCAATATCTAAGTAATGTCGAAAAGCATCGCCAGCGTCTTTAGTCTGTCCCATTTTTTGATATACTAACCCTTTTCCTTTCCACGCCAAAGCGGTTTCGGATTTTTTTCCTAACGCTAAATCATAATTTGCTAAAGCAATCTTCCAATCTGCGTCTTTAAGTCGCGTATTTTTTGGTTTATCGCCATCGCTTCTTTGACGGAACAATTCACCTTTCCAAAAATATCCATCAAAATCTTGAGGGTATTGTTTGATATACGCATTAATAAATTTTTCCGCAGTTTTAAAATATCCTTTACTCAGCAACAATTCCATATTCAAAACTCGGACCGCTTTAGTTAAAACTTGAAATTTATCAGAATCAATAATTCTATTTTGACCGGGCATCTGCTCTTTCGCAATTAAATCCTGAAAACTTACAATCCTGGCTTTAACCTGAGGATGGGTGGAAAAGAAATACGGCATTTTAATTTCTTCAGACTTTAAGTGTTCTTCAAGAATTTGAAATAATTTTACACTTTCCCGAACATCATAACCATGATCGCGTAAAATTTCAAACGACACCCGATCCGCTTCATATTCCTGCTGCTGTGAATAACCTGAAATTGTTGAAATTGTTCCTAACTGCACCACAGTACCTGCCAATCCAAAACCATATAATGCGCTTATAAAAGCAGTTTTGTTTATAGTAGAGCGAAATTCTTTTAAGGCGTGGCGGTGTAGAACGTGACCAATTTCATGACCCATTAAACTAACTAATTGCGCTTCATTTTCACATGCAGCTAAAATCCCGGTATGGATATACATAATCCCATTACCGAAGGTAAATGCATTAAAATCCGGATCTTTAATAACTTTTATCCGAATTGAAATTCCACTATCTTTTACTTCCTGCGACAAAAGGCTTTTAGCTAAGTCATTTAAATATTGGTCTAAGGCAAGATCAGAATAAATCGAGTTTGTGGCATCAATAACTTCCGCAAATTCTTCTGCGCGTTTAAACATTCGCAATTCATCGTCAGCTTTTTGATAGCCCTGTTCTCCGATGTTCGCAACATTTACTGTAGCGCACCCTTGAATTAAAAAACACAATCCAAAGCCAAGTATTATTTCACAGGATAAAGATCTTTTCCAAGCCACTGCATCACCTTTTCAATTTCTTTTGAATTACGAAAACTGTATTCTGAAGCTGGCGGTGTAGTTTTATACCATTCTAGATCCCCGGTTTCACCATTAATTAATCCCATAGTCATTAAACTTGGATTTGTTGGAACAATGGTAACACCTGTAACTGCGCCAACCATTAAATTAAACCAAAAACTTGCCACCCGTCCTGCTGTAGCTTCATGATCATATCCATAAACAAATAATAAAGCATCAGCGTCTACTGATTTAGCTAAAGACGCGATCTCTGATCCTAATGTATAATCAAACTTATCTTTTTTGGTTTTGAAGGATTGCGAGTACTGACCTTGTGAATTAAAACCATGCAAAGTCGCTGAAAGCGCAACCGCCTCGTACAAAGCTTTATTTTGTCTCCACGTAGTATATGCGTTTGCCTTAATCCAATCTTTATCAACAAATTTTATTTTCCAAGCATATTTTCCATTCAACACTTTTTCTAAAGCAGTATCTACATCATTTTTTGCTTTTTCCGACCAGTCATCTCTCAATTCTCTAACATTTCCTGCAGTCAAACTAAATACTTCAACATCTACCGGCATAACTGCTAATGTTTTAATTTGAGTGACATTTTGGTAATAATTCGGAGATGTCCGTAATGTAGTCCCGCATCCGGAAAGAAACATAACTGTAAAACAACATAATAAAAAATTTCGTCTCACTGTTTGTCCTTTGTTAGCTGATTTATTTTTTTATATTCCGTCCAATATTAAAGGCTTTAATGTTAAGATCGAGGAATTTTTCTGGTATGCGCTTGGTAATTGCTTCGATCCAAGCTTCAATTGGTAAGTTAACGCCATTTGATATGGTGCCTAATAAAACTACATTTGCAGCTTTGATATTTCCTAATTTTGCCGCCTCTTCGCCCGCGTCGAAATAAACTAATTTCGGAAAAATTTTAGCAAGCAGTTCTTTTGCGTCCGAAGGATATTTTGATACGCCCATGGATACTGTTACAGGTATTATCATTTGACTGTTTACAACTGCTAATCCGTCTTTAGCAAGATAATCAGCATAACGTAATATTTCAATGCGCTCTAATCCAGCTAAAACTTTGGCTGTACCTTTGGTTACTAAAGGGCTATAAACTTTTTTTCCATAACGGATTTGACCTATGACTGACCCGCCGCGCTGCGCCATACCATGGACTTCATTGGTCTTTACGTCATATCCCGCGTTCATGGCTGCCAAAGCAGTAATGTCACTGGCTAATAAAATTCCTTGTCCTCCTACGCCGGCTAAAACAATACTGGTGATCTCAGATGACATTAGTTCTATCCTCCAACTCAGTGATGGCGTCGAATTTGCAGGCTTGTTGGCATAAACTGCATCCCATGCAAATATGTGGATTAATATGCGGTTTTCCTTCATCAGCCTCAATAGCTGGGCAGCCTAAGCGCAGGCATTGACGGCAATTTTTACATTTTTCTTGATTAATAGACCTTTGTTTATTTATTGGTTTTTTAGAATATAAAACACACGGTGCTTTTGAAATTATCAGAGATGGTTCATTAATTTCGATTTCCTGCGCGATTATATTTTTTGTGTTTTTTTGGTCATAGGGATTGATTTCGAAAATGCGTTTTACACCGCAAGCTCGTCCAATTTCTGCAATAGAAAGCGCTACAGTAGGTTCGCCCATTAAAGTTGATCCGCTGCCTGGGTTTTCCTGATGCCCGGTCATAGCTGTAATACGATTATCCAAGACGATGATGGTTGAAGTTCCTTTGTTGTAAACTATATCTATTAGACCAGTAATTCCCGAATGAAAAAAGGTTGAATCGCCAATAACGCCAACTACTTTTTTAGAATTGTTGGCTTTTTGCATGCCATGCGCCATTGATATACCGCCGCCCATACATAAAATTATATCCAGCCGTTCCAGCGGTTTGAATGTTCCTAAACTATAGCATCCTATATCACCTGCTATTACTACATCATGTTCAGTTAAAGCGTGAAATATTCCCCGATGCGAACAGCCTGCGCATAATACCGGCGGTCTGCCTGGCAATTTTTCCGCGATATTTTTATAAGGCGCTGATATGGGCGAGCCAGCTTCCATTTTGGCTTTAATATCTAATAATATTGACGGAGATATTTCGCCGATATTAGGTATTACATCTTTGCCGTTGCATTTAATGCCTAAGGCTTTAACGTGCTCTTCTATAAAATCATCCAATTGTTCTATGATTAATACATTTTTTACTTTAGATGCGAATTCTTTTATTAATTCATCCGGAAAAGGAAATACAAATCCTAATTTTAAAATTGAGGCATTAGGCCAGGCTTCTTTAACATATTGGTAGGTCACACCAGAAGTGATGATACCCAAGGATGTATCTTGCATTTCAATACGATTTATTTCTGATTCATTCGCGGCTTTTTTAAGTTCTTTTATACGTGATTCTAATTGAACTCGTCTGCCTCTCGCCCATAAAGGCACCATTACATGTTTTGATTGGTCTTTAATAAAATCAGTTTTATTTTCTGGTCCACGCGTGCCAAGTTCAGTCAAACTACGAGAATGACTAATCCGGGTTTCAGTTTTAAGAATTACAGGGGTGCCGTATTTTTCAGAAAGATCATAAGCATACAACATAAAATCTTTTGCTTCTTGACTGTCCGACGGCTCAAGTAAAGGTATTTTTGCGAATTTCGCGTAATTTCTACTGTCTTGTTCATTTTGGGACGAGTGCATACCAGGATCATCTGCAACCACAATAACCATGCCGCCTTTTACGCCTATATAAGCCAAGGTCATTAAAGGATCAGCTGCTACATTTAGTCCTACATGTTTCATTGTTACTAATGACCGTGCGCCAGCCATAGCTGCTGCAGCAGCGACTTCAAATGCTACCTTTTCATTTGGAGACCATTCAGCATAGATCACATCTTTATATTGGACGATATTTTCTAATATTTCGGTGGAAGGTGTTCCTGGATATCCTGCTGCTAAAGTTACGCCTGCTTCGTATGCTCCTCGCGCGATCGCTTCATTACCGGATAATAATTCCATATTTAATCTTTCTGGGGGTGATTTTTATCCAATAATTGTTTGCAGAGAGAATTTTTTTCTTGCAGGACTTTAGCTCCTCGAGTGATCTTACATAAGCTCATATGAAATTTTTGTGCGATATCACGTTGAGGTATATTGCGGTGGATTTCTTTCATTAAAAGCCAGCGGTTAGAAAGAGTTTCGCGTTCTTTTTCAGTGAATATTTCTTGAAAAAGACGTTCCATATCTTTTTCGTTTTTTATTTGATTAAAAATTTTAAGTAATTCTTTTAAGCCTTGCATATATTTAATTGATAGTAGAAAGAAAAACAAAGTACAAAAAATTAATAAAGCGTTAAATTGAATGTTGATTTTAGATTAAAATCAATTTTTTAGCAAGTATGAAATCGCTGCTTTTACTTCCGCATAGATATCAGTTTTTTGTTTAACCGCGTTAATGATGGTCTCTGTAAAATATGAGCCGACCACTAAAACATCCGCGTAAGTAGAGAGTTCTTTGATTTGTTCAGGAGTTTTTATGCCAAATCCTGCGTATAATTCATATCCCGTAAATTTTTCAAAAAATAATTTAAGATTTGGGTCTAATGCAGTTTGTTTTCCGGTTATACCTGCCCGTATAGCTATATAAATTTTTTTAAATGGTTTTTGTTTTAATAATTTTATTCGTTCTTCGGACATGTTAATAACTGCAACCGGCATGGGGTCTATTCCCGTATCAAAAGCAGATTGATAAAAGTTTTCTTCGTCTTCTATCGGAAGGTCAGGTGCTAAAATAGCGCTGACACCTGCATTTTTCATGTCTTGCACATATTTTTTTATTCCATAAACAAAGGGAATGTTCGCGTAGGTCATAACTACTATGCGCTCAAAGCCAATATTTTTAGCGTGTTTGATGTAGTCAAATATTTGGGCAACATGGAATCCATTACGTATCGCCTCTTCATTGGCGTAAGTTATTGCTGGACCGTCAGCAGTAGGGTCGGAAAATGGGATTTGCAGTTCCAACGTATCTGCTCCACCGTCTTTTAAAGCTTGTAAAGCTTGTAAAAATCCGTTTTTATCCGGAAAACCAGCGACCAAGTGTGCCATTAAGCGAACGTTATTTTTTGACATATTAACCTTTAAAATTTTAATACGCAAATTTTTGTTAAAAATCTTTGATATTTCGCGGAAAGCTGGTTAGTCCCTGCGAGACTATCTGCGCTCGAAGATAATTCTCGCTCTCGTACGATGAAGCATGTACGAGCCGTGCCCGCTCGAATTATCAACGTCCGCTCAATATCTACGATTTTTAATTTACAAAATTTGCTATTTTAATTTTATTTTTTTAATTTTTTGTATTTTTATTTTTACTTTTCCTATATCCTATCGCCTTTGTGCCTCTATGCCCCTTCTCGTTTCAAAAATTTTTTCCATTCGTCCGCGTATAGTGCTTTTGCGGTTATAAAAATATCTTTGTCTCCACGTCCAGACATGGTTATGCAAACAATCGCTTCTTTGGTCAATTTCGGCACTATTCGTAAAGCATACGCTGCTGCATGCGCTGATTCCATTGCAAATAACAGACCTTCTTTTCTGGCGAAATACTGATAAGCATTTAATACTTCCTCGTCTGTAGCGCTTTCAAATTTTATCCTGCCCTTTTGTCCTAAGAACGCTAATTCTGGTCCGATGCCAGCATAATCTAATCCTGCAGAAATGGAATGAGTCGGCAACACTTGACCTTCATCACTTTGGATAAAAAATGATTTATAGCCTTCGATAATACCTAATTTTCCATTGCCGTTCATGCGTACCGCATGGTTGCCGATATCTTTATTTCTGCCACCAGCTTCAACTGCTACTAATGAAACAGAATCATTTATAAATGGCGTAAAAGTTCCGATTGAATTTGAACCTCCACCGCAGCAGGCAATCAACATATCAGGAATCCGTCCTTCGCGGGAAAGTATCTCTTTTTTAATTTCTTGACCGATTATCTGCTGAAAAGTGCGGACTATATCCGGGTATGGATATGGTCCTAAAGCAGAGCCTAAAATATATAATGTGTAGTCCGAACAATTCGCCCATTCTTTTAACGTTCGGTTTACCGCGTCTTTTAAAGTCTTTGTTCCGTCAGTGACAGTAGTCACTTTCGCACCGTATTGTTTCATTAAAAATACATTTGGCTGTTGGCGTATAACGTCGATCTCGCCCATAAATACTTCGCAGGATAAACCTAATTTAGCTGCAGCTGCTGCAGTTGCTACTCCATGCTGACCAGCACCAGTTTCTGCTATAACCCGCTTCTTTCCCATTTTCTTGGCTAATAAAACTTGACCTAAAGCATTATTAATTTTATGCGCGCCGGTATTTGCTAAACCTTCGAGTTTAATATAAACTTTAGCGCCTTTAAGATCTTTGGTCGTATTTTCAGCAAAATATAATGGCGTAGGTCTGCCTACATAATCTCGTAAAAGCATGCTGTATTCTTTTTGAAACAATTCACTCGGTAAAATATGCAAAAATGCATTTTCTAACTCAAGCAAAGCTGGTTTTAATACTTCACCAGTATATTGTCCGCCAAATTGTCCGAAGTATTTGGTCATATTTTTAACTTTTCTAAATATTTTTTAAATCCATTTTCTGATATTTTTTTCATAGCCAAGTTATATCCTTCTTTTATCGACTCGCTTTTACCGCAAATATAAAATGCTGCACCAGCGTTTATAGCTATAGCATTTTTAACCGCAAGAGTTTTATGATCAAGTTTTTTGCCGGAAATAATTTTCATAAACACATTAACATTTTCATTTGATGAACTGCCTTCAAGATCAGTTAATTTAAATCCTTTAATTCCAAAATCTTTTGGATCAATCTCATAAGAGAGTATTTTATGGTTTGGTAAAAGTTCCCGTATCGAAGTTTTTGCGGCAATACTTATCTCGTCTAACCCGTCTTGAGAATGCACTACTAAAGCATGTTTCCGACCCAATTTTTGCAATGCTGCTGCAAACAAATCTAATAATTTCGGATCAAATACGCCTACTAGTTGATAATCTAATTGTAAGGGATTTGCCAAAGGACCGATCATGTTAAATACAGTGCGGATTTTTATTTCCTGACGTACTTTTGCGACATAACGCATGGTTGAATGATAATTTGGCGCGAAAAAGAAAGCAAAATTATTTTTTTTCAAAGATTTAATATTGTCATCAATCTTGCCTTGAGTATTTATTTTTAAGCTGTTTAAGAAATCAAAACTTCCGGATTTAGAACTTACTGCCCTATTTCCATGTTTTGCTACTTTTATGTCTGCATAACCGCATAAAAGCGCGGCAGCAGTTGAAATATTGAAAGTGTGTTTACCGTCGCCACCAGTGCCACAGGTGTCAAGACAACCTTTCATGACTGTTTTGATTCCGGCTTTATCCCGTAAAAGAGTAACAAAACTGCTTAATTCAATCGGAGTAATACCTTTTACTGACAATGCGCCTAAAAATGAGCCTAATTGGCTATCTGCCAGATCTCCAGACGTTATCTCGTCCATGATGCGGTAACTTTCTTTTGCATCAAGATCTTCACCTCGCGTTACCTTTGCAATTAATTTCAAGGCTTGTACTTCATCAGTGCGGTAATGGAAAAAATTTTTTAATATCTCTTCCCCCATTTTGGTACCGATTGATTCAGGGTGGAATTGCACTCCTACAATTTGATGCTTACGGTGCCGCACACCCATAATTGTTCCGTCTTCGGTCGTAGCGGTTATTTCCAAGCAATCCGGCATAGCCTTAGGATCACCGGCTAAAGAATGATAACGAACTACTTCTAATCCTTGAATAATATTACGGAATATTCCTTTATTATCATGAATTATTTTTGAAGTTTTACCGTGCACGATTTTTCCGGCAGGAATTATTCGTCCGCCAAAAGCTTCAATAATACATTGATGTCCTAAGCAAATACCCAGGATCGGGATTGTTCCTGCGAAATGTTTTATAACTTTTAAACTGATGCCTGCATCTTTAGGATATCCCGGTCCGGGAGATATTACGATATGCGATGGTTTGAGTTGTTCGATCTGCGATATAGTTATTTCATCGTTGCGCACAGTATTTACTTGATATCCAAGTTTAGATATCAGCTGGACCACGTTATAAGTAAATGAGTCATAATTATCGATCATTAGTATCATATTTTTACACCTAAAGCTTTTATCGAGGCTTTTGATTTATAAACAGTTTCTTCAAATTCGCGTTCAGGTATTGAATCATATACGATTCCTGCCCCTGCCTGGACGTAATAATTGTCGTTTTTATGGATATACGAGCGGATAGTAATGCAGGAATCAAAATCTCCGCTTATATCAAAATGCCCGACCAGACCAGCATAAGGTCCGCGTTTAGTTTTTTCTAATTGGGATACTATCTCCATTGCAATTATTTTAGGCGCACCTGATACAGTGCCCGCCGGAAAAGTAGCTTTTATTAAATCATAAACATCGCAGTCTTTACGCATTAAAGCTTCTATTTCAGAGACAATATGCATAACGTGAGAATAGCGTTCTACGCCGTAAAGATGTACCGGTGAAACTTTACCTGCTACTGCTATTCTTCCAAGATCATTACGTGCCAAATCGACTAACATTAAATGTTCAGCGCGTTCTTTCTCGTCTGATAATAATTCTTTTTCAAGCTCAACATCTTCAGCCCGGTCTTTTCCTCTTTTACGCGTCCCGGCAATTGGTTTTACAGTCGCGATCTCTCCGGATAATGAGACCATAAGTTCCGGTGATGCTCCTAAAAGTTGGAATTCATCAAAATCCAGATAAAATAGGTATGGAGAAGGATTTTCACGTCTTAACCTGCTGTAGGCGTCTATCGGTGGTAATTTTGTATTAATTTTTACCCTGCGGGACAAAACTGCTTGTACTAAATTCCCTTTTATAATATGGTCGCGTATTATTTGTACGCCTTTTAGAAAATCGCTTTTACCTGATTCAATATCAGCCGTATAGTCGAAATGCTGGTCCTGAGATTTATAAGCGCGAAAATCGTCATCAAATAAACGTAATGCTAAGCCTTCTAATTTTGCTTTTGCAGTTGAAGTATCTTCGTCTAAAGCAAGCAGATGTAATTCTGATTTATAATGGTCAAAAATAGCAAAAACAGAACCGAACATAAAAATGCTATCCGGTAGTTTTAGATCGTCAATTTGCTGATGCAGTTTTATTTTATCGAATAATGCGGCAGTTTCATAGCCTAAAAAACCTAATCCTGCTGCAGGAATTGGAATACCAAAATTTTCTTTGGTTAAAACTTCTTTGCCTGCCTCTTTCAACAACTTAATGAATTGGCTTTTATCTTTGGTTAAGGTACGCTTGACTCCAGCTGTGACCTGGTGTACGCCTTGGTGGTCAAGCATTAACCTAAACGCTTCTTCGACCAGGATAATGGAATAGCGGCTTTGACCTATAGCCAATACTGCTGATTCAAGCAGGGCTCGCGCGTTGAGTTTTTTAAAAACTACCAGCGGCGTAAATCTTTCCGCGGCTACGGTCTTAATTACTATTTTCTTTTTCATCGTTCCTCCATGTTACTATATGCAGTAACGTTACTACAAATAGTAACACAGAAATTGAAAATGTCAAGGGGCAAGCTGAAAAATATTTTTAACTATAATCTTTCATGAACATTTCACGGATAAGTTCGTACATGAAAACTGAACCCCAGCGTATGATTTGCAATTTACGCACTCCGCCTAATCGTTTTGGTTCATCACCGGGAATTTCCGCGATTTTAAGTTTTTTACGGGCAGCGCGCATAGATAATAACGGCTCCCAGCTAACTCGGGTATGGAAAAGTTTTTCTTCAATTTCATAATGTTTATCCAAATCCAGACTAAGCTCATAGATAAGATCTTTACGGTAAGCGCGGTAAATTACCATAGCATCAGTATATTTCCCGCCATGGCAAAAATTAATTAGGGAAGTGAACATCCAGTTGCCAAATCCGGTTATGGCATCATCATCTTCGCTTTTGGCTCCTGGAGCATAGCGGGAAACAATGACCATATCATAACCTTCCTTCATTTTTTCAATGCAAGGCGGAATACGGTCTGCTACTGAATTACCGTCTGGACTGAAAGTCAAAACTACGTCACCTTTTATATGCGGCCAAGCTTCAAGGTAAGCATAGCGCATACCTTTTTTTTGTTGAATTACATATTCGTAATTATTTTGTTTTAAGTAATCAATGGTGCCGTCTGTAGATTGTCCGTCCACGAAAAGTATTTGATCGACCCATTCCCTCTTGATTTGGGGCATTATGGCTTTTAAGCCGTCTATTTCATTTAGCACTGGAATAAGTAAAGTTGTTTTCATATGAGATATTCTATTATAAAAGCAGCAATTAGGATGAAATATTTAAAATTTTTTAAACATTGCCATAAAAAATGCTTCGTAAATGCCATTAGGTAATATTCGAATTGATTTGGCAACTTCATGTGAATATAATTTTTTCCCCCAGGAGGTTATGGCTGGATAGGTTTTAATATTATTGGGTAGATTTATTGATTCCATTTTAATCGAAGGATCGCATTTACGTAAGAACCAGTCAATAATCCCTTCATTTTCTTCAGGAGCAAAAGTGCAGGTAGAATATATTAAGGTACCGCCGGTTTTAAGCAAACGGCTGGCTGACAGCAATATCCCGCGTTGTTTTTGCATCATTTCTTTGATTTTACGTGGACTCCAATAGCCAATAGTTTTAGGGTCATTAGTTGAAAACCGCCCTTCAGAACTGCAAGGAGCATCGACCAGAATTTTATCGAATAATTGGTCATTGGCATTAAATTTTCTGGCGTCACAGCAGCAGGAATCAACTATTTCAACTCCTAATAATTGCATTATAGAACGCAGTTTAAATAAACGTTTAGGAATCGCTTCAATCGCTTGGATGTTTCCTTTATTTTGCATCATTTCAGCCATTTGCGATGTTTTGCTTCCAGGCGCTGCGCAAGTGTCTAAAATATTTTCGCCCGCTTGAGGATTTAATATTAATGCAGGCAGCATACTTGAAATATTTTGAGGATATAAAATGCCTTTTGAAATAAGGTCATTTATGATTTCAGCGTCTTTAGCCAATTGATCTATCAATAAGGCGAATTCAAATATCGGATTTTGTTCATATTTTATATTTTCGGCATCTAAAATTTCGCGTACTGAGGCAATGTTAGATTTAAGTCGATTAATTCGCATCCAGGCTTTGCGCGGTAGCGAAAAAGTTTCCAGAACATCCGCATAGTTTTCAGGCGGAATGATCTGTTTTAATCTTTCAATAAATTTAACTGGTAAATTCATTTAAGATAACTCTTTCGTTCTTTTTCCTCAAATTTTTCAATAGCATACCGAAGCATGGTACGGGGCATAATTTTGTGATGTTTATTTAAAAAACCACGTAATACCTCAACATCTCGTTTTCCAACTTCACGCAGCATCCAGCCTGCGGCTTTATGCATGAGATCTTCATTATCTTCCAATAACATTTCGGATATTTTTAAGGTATGATCAAAACTATTATTTCGTATAAAATAATGGGTCGCAACTACTGCAATACGTCTATCCCATAACAATTTTGATTTAGCCATTTTGAATAATATAGAACGATCACGATTTAATAAATATGCGCCTACCACATTCGGCGCGCTCAAATCTACCAAATCCCAATTATTTATAGATTTAGTGTTTGATAAATATAGATCAAATAGTAATTTTTGATTCTTATCGTCGGCTTTGGCAAATTGGAAAGTAATAATAATAAGCGCTAATAATCTTTCTTCATGTATAGGAGATTTTATTAAAATATTAAGGTCAGACATTGATAGGTCTTTAAATTCTTTTGCAACTTTTCGATTATCCGGAACTCGCACCCCTATAAATACGTCGCCTTCACCATATTGACCTGGACCAGTTTTAAAAAATCTTTGTAAAAATTTTGCGTCTTCTTTAGACGCGAAATCACGCAGACGTTTTTTTAATTTCGTTAAAGTGTCGTTCATTATTCTACCTCAGCTTGAAATTATTTTTGTACCATTATACCAAAGGATTTGTTCTAATTCTTTTTCAGGGATTTGTTTTAATTTGCTTAATTTTAAATACAAATTTTTTAGATGAACCGAATATGGCGCAGTCTCTAAAGATCTTGGCACATATGGGTAATCAGTTTCAGCTAATATTTTTTCAACAGGAATTTTTTCAAATACTTCGTTTATTGAATGTTGATTTTTATCTGATAGTAACTTTAATGACGCTGATAAATACGCTCCGGATTTTATTAGTTTATCAGCTACTTCTATTGGACCTAAAAAACAGTGAATTATAAATGGATGATTTTCAAGATCATAAGGTTTTAACGCGTCTAACAAATTTCCCCACGCTCTAACGCAATGTATAATAAATGGACGGTTCAGCTCTATTGCAAGTTCAATTTGTTTTTTGAAAACAAATTTTTGTGTTTCAAAATCGCCGGCATTTTGGGTTTTATCAAGACCGATCTCGCCTATGCCTGACGGCATTGACATTAAATAGCGTTTGAGTTCACTAAACCAATTTTTATCCAAATTATCAACATTCCAAGGATGAACGCCAAAAAAAGGAACAATATTTTTATTATTCTGCGCAATATTTAATACGCGCTCCCAGTCGTTAGGTTTTATGCCATTGCAAAATAGCCGCTGTATATTGGATTGCTCTGCCTGATACAGTAGTTCTGTTAGCTCAGTTTCAGTTTTTAATTCTTGTAAATGAATGTGAACATCTTGTAACATAGATTATAAATCCATAAATGCGTCTAGTTCGCGTCGTTCTTTTTTTGTTGGGCGACCGGTTCCTGGTTCACGTCTGGCTGTCCACATGCTGCGGATCAATTTAGCTCGCTCTAAAACTTCAGGCGGCGTAATATCTTTTTTGCATTCCAAAGATATTGGCGCGCTTACGCGCTTATCAATGCATTGTAAAACTTCAAATTCCCAATCAATATTTTCTTTGCGGACTTTTATTTTTTGTCCGACTTTAATTTCTCGGGAAGGCTTTACCCTTTGTCCGTCTACCCACACCTTCTCCCGTTCACACATCTCGGAAGCTAAAGAACGCGTTTTAAATATCCGTACCGCGCATAACCATTTATCAATTCTTACTTTCTCTAACACGCTTTTTACCTCTATACCCCTTTAAAATTTAATTTCCACTCCCCCCCTAATCGACATCGGCGCTGCTTCAATATACCGCATCTCATAATAATCATTATCAAACATATTTTCCATTTTAATAAAAGTATCCATATTTTTGGAAATTTTATACACAATATCCCCGTTAACTATTGAGCGGCTTTTTTGGCTGATATGATCCTCGTAAATATATGCCAAAGCAAAATCCCATTTGCCCACAGATTGTTCTAATTTACAAACTAATCTGTTTCGTAAATATTCAAACGCGTATTTAGACATATCCCAATTATTATTTTTGGTTAAATAAAGACCAGTAAATTCAGTTGAGAATCTTTTTAAAAATTTCCAATCAAGATCATATTGAACTTTCAAGTCGTAACCTGAAGTTTGAATCTTCTCTACATTGACCGCTCTATAAAAGGAGTCACTATTGTTTCTGACCCAATCAATTGCATCTTTTTCGTATCTATAAAAACTATCAATTCTGGCTACAAATTTTTCGGTTTTATGGGTTAATCCTACTTCATAGTTGTCAGAAAATTGCGGCGCTAAATCAGCATTGCCGTGACTGGACGGTGAAAAATAATATAATTCGGTAAAAGACGGTGTACGGTATTTACGACTCGCATCAAAACTTAACCGCCATTGTTCAAATACATCATAAAATACACCAGCTTTAGGAATGGTTTGATATGGAAAATTATTTAACATTAGCGCGCCGCAATAAAAGTTATAACCAAATTTACCAAATTGTCTTTCTTCTTGACCAATACCAAATTCATAAATAAATCGGTCATGTTTATTCAAATTAGTCGAACGGAGCGTTTCTTGTCTAATGTCCAATTTAGTAAAAAACAAACGATCCATAAAATACATTTTCGCGTCATTGCCGTAAACGTATGTTGTGTGGTCATTGCGGTTGGCAGTGCGGTTATATCGGTCTAAGAAAAACGTATCATCAGTTTGATGAAAATATGGGGTTAATATCAGGTCTAAATTTTCTTTAAACGCGAATTTTCCCATAACAAATTGTTGTTTTAAATGCTCTTCTTCCCGCATATACCATGGCGCGCCATAAGCGCCGCCCTCACCAAAGTCTTTTTGCAAATATGCCGCGTATATTTGTGAAGTTAATAAATCAGCCTCATGAAACAACGTATAGGACGCTGAATTTTTCTTACTGTCTGTTTCTGGTCTTAGACCATCAGTACGCATGCCTTCGTATGATACCCGGTTATATGTATTTCCTTTTCCAAATGAAGCGGAAGTAATTGAATCTACATATCCGCCGTTCCCTGCAGACATTCGGACAATACCTTCATTTTTATTAGGCACCTTCAGACTATAATCAATATACTGACCATTAAGGTCAACCTGCGTATTTTTAAGATCTGTTGGTACTATTGGTACCGAAAGATTAAAATGTCCGGTTTGCGGATTATTTATGCGTACGCCTTCTATCCTTACATCAGCATCTTCAAAAGATCCTCCTCTTATAGAAACATCCTGTAGCATTCCATTATTTACCCTTGATTGTATATCAACACCTGAAGATAAACTTGGCAAAAGTTCTGGCTCATCAGAATTTCTGAGTATATCTTTCATGCTGTATACTCTTATCGGATCTAAGTCCATAGCAGCAGCTGCTGCAAGTGTTGGTATTGCAATACATAATAAAAATATGCAGAATTTTTTCATATTTTCGCTTTCGTTATAAGTAGAAAAATTAACATAATACCACAATAATCACAAGAAAAATATCGTATAGCAAGGATACTTTAGTCCTATATCATTATTTTAATAAAAGCATAATATAAGGATAGAAAAGTTCTTTGAAATAATGATCGAATGATCTGATGAGTACTTAGGTTTGAAAAATGATCGGGGACGAGCAGGAATAAATGAGCATTTCGAAACAAGCGTGAAATGCCATGCTCAAAGAGGGAATTGATTCGCCACTGACTTGGGGTAAAAATCTGGCAAACAGTTTCCATCCCCGATAAATATATGCCTATTAATCTCATTTTCCTTACATATACCGTGACCAGTTCACGGGTTTGGTAGTAGTATTATATGTAAGGTGTAGTCCGGGCTAAACAAAATTAAAGAATTTTTGTTTAGATCGGGTAAAATAAAAAGGTCGTCTATCATAGACGACCTTTTTTCTTTTCGATCTTTATTTACTTATTTTTTTCTAGCATCTAAAAGTTCTTTAATTTTTGCGCTTAAAACATACAGATCAAAAGGTTTGGTCATGTAATAATCCGCACCAATAACTCTTCCGATTACCCTATCAGTATCTGAATCTTTTGATGTAAGCATTATAATAGGAGTATTGGCGATTTTTGAATCATTACGGATTTCTTTACATACTGCTTCTCCAGGTAATTGCGGTAATTTTAAGTCCAATATAATCAAATTAGGATGATGTAATCTGGCTTTTTCCAGCCCATCTTTACCATTACCAGCTATAGCTACATCATAACCAGCGTCTTCTAAAAAAAATCGTACAGTTTTAGTAATATCTGCTTCATCATCAATCATTAATATCATTTCTTGCATAATTACCCCCTCTTTTAGTTATTTCAAACCGGAAACGTAAAATAAAATGAGCTGCCTTCATTAAGTACAGATTTAACCCAAATTTTACCGCCTTGCAGTTCAATTAATCCTTGAGTAATGGCTAATCCCAATCCACTACCGCTTTCCTGTTGTACTCTGGAATCCGATGATTGAAAAAATTTATTAAATATTTTTTCTGTATCTTCTTTAGACATTCCGATGCCGGTATCAGAAACGCAGATCTGAACTTCATTTACAGTTTCAGCAAATTTAATTGTAATTTTCCCGCCTTCCGGGGTAAATTTTATGGCATTATGAATTAAATTCATAAAAATTCTTCGGGTTTTTTCAGGATCGATCTGTAAAATAATTAATTCTTTATCTGTCTGTATATTTAGTTTAATGTGTTTTTCATTCGCAAAATTTTGTAAATTATTAATTACATCTTTTGCTAATAAAAATATATTTGAGGGTACTTTATATATTTTAAGAACACCTGCTTCTATTTTTGATATATCTAAAAGATCGCTGACAATATATGCCAGTCTGTCGGTATTGTTTAAGATCATTTCTAAGAATTCTTTACGTTCCTCATCTTCTAAACGTTGAAAGGTTTTGTCTTTTAATAAAATTGTTGCGGCATTTTTTATCGATGTTAATGGTGTTCGTAACTCATGAGATACAATTGCAACAAAATCATTTTTCATTTTATCAACTGAATTTAATTTTTCATTCATTTCATTAACAAGCGCAATTATGGTTTCTCTCCGCTTTAATGCAATGAAAAACAAAACTGTTAATATACAAACGACCATAGTGAAAAAAATACTTAATAAACGATAGCGAATTATAGGTGATGCAGATATATTTTTTTTAAGAACGACTACGCCAATAATTTTAGTATCATCAGCTTTTATAGGAAAGCTTACGTAATAAACTCTTTGGGTATAAATAGCACCAAGAGTAAAATAATAACCAGTTTTGCCTTCTATTGCTTTTTTAAAATATGGTGTATAAGTAAATGATGGATAATCTTTGTTTTCAAATGATGTGTCTCCGCTTTTAAATATTAGCTTGCCCTCCAAATCCAGTAAGAAACATTCTGCGCCAGTAAATTTTTTCATATAATCATTAACCATGACTAAGGCATCTGCTTTATAGTGATCTTGGCGAGTTAAAAGCGCGGTTTTTACTGGTATTGATTTGCTGATGGTATTAGCGATTAATTCTAATTGGGCTAATTCTTTTATTAAAATGTTAAATGATGAATATTTATTTTCCCGGCTTTTTTGAATTAACTGCATCCCTGCGTAGTAGTCTAAATAATTTGTAAAAATCCAGCCTGCAGAAATAAAAAAAACTAAAGTTATTAAAATTATCCATTTGGAAGGTTTCCAATAAATCAACGGCTTCTTGGATAAAAAATCAATTTTTGTTGGATTATATGGGTAAAACCATAAAGCCATAGCTGAGACTAACGCTAATATTGCTCGGGCGAATTGAATCGGTATACCAGTTTTATCAAAAAAAACATCCGAGTTTAGCCAGGGTGCTAATAAAAAATTAGCTTTAGAAACAATTAGTCCAGATAGAATTGCGTATAAAAATAAACAAACACTTAAAATTTTTAAGGGCTTTCCTTTAGTTGGATTTAATTTTGAAGCTGAAAAAATAACCCAGGACGATAATATACCTGCGGGAAAGCCTATAAAATATCTAGTAGTTATATTTACACCAGTTAAGCCGCCTTTAATACCGCTAATTACTAAAGGCAGCAGAACTGAGTATATCAATAGGCGTGGAAATATTTTTTTTTGAAATTTAAAACTAATTATAGCAAATTCTAAAAAACATACGTATGAAGCAAATAAAATGGTTAGATGTATAACTGAAAAAATTACATTTATTCCATTGTCAATTTTAAAAATTTCCATCCATTCGTTTAATCCGTGAATAAAACCAAATAAACCTAACCAAACCCAAGGCAGAATTTGTTCACGGTCTCGGCTAAGGCTAAAACACAAAAATGATAATAATAAAAAAGCGAAACCATAAAAAAAATAAACATAATCATATTGAAAAATAAAAAAGTTTTTCATAAGTAGGACTTCTTATTTTCCAGCAACCATTGCCTCAACATCAGATTTTGGTTCAGTTACCGGTTTAATGTCAAACTTTTCTACCAAAACCTTTACTACATTCGGTGATAAAAACGCTGGTAAAGTCGGTCCCAGTCGTATATTTTTAAATCCCAGTGATAAAACTGCTAATAAAACCGCAACAGCTTTTTGTTCATACCAAGCAATATCAAATGATAAAGGTAATTGATTAACATCAGTTAATCCAAAAACTTCTTTTAATTTTAGCGCGATTACAGCTAATGAATATGAATCATTACATTGTCCAGCGTCTAATACTCTAGGAATGCCGCCAATATCACCTAAATTCAATTTATTGTAGCGATATTTGGCACAGCCTGCAGTTAAGATAATAGTATCTTTTGGCAATGCTTCTGCCACATCAGAAAAATATTTACGCGAAGGATGGCGTCCATCACAGCCAGCCATAACAATAAAACGTTTAATAGCCCCTGACTTTACCGCTGCGACTACTTTATCAGCTAAAGCTAATACTTGATCATGAGCGAATCCACCTATAATCTCGCCTTTTTCAATTTCTTTTGGAGCAGGACATTTTTTAGCTAAAGAGATTATTGCTGAAAAATCTTTCTTTTTACCTTCTGCAGGTTCTGGAATATGTGTAACTCCTGGGTACCCTGCCATGCCAGTCGTAAATATGCGATTTTTATAAGAATCCCTGACCGGAACAATACAGTTTGTAGTCATTAAAATCACGCCATTGAAAGTATCAAATTCATCTGCTTGTTTCCACCACGATCCGCCGTAATTTCCAACAAAATTGCTGTATTTTTTGAATGCCGGATAATAATTTGCAGGAAGCATTTCACTGTGGGTATAAACATCAATTCCAGTACCTTCAGTTTGTTTTAATAACTCTTCCATATCTTTTAGGTCATGACCAGAAATTAGGATACCGGGATTATTTCTTACCCCGATATTTACTTTTGTAAGCTCGGGTTTACCGTAGGTGTTCGAGTTTGCTTTATCTAACAAAGCCATAGTAGTTACTGCAGTTTGCCCGCATTTCATGACCAGCCCAACCATTTGATCCACACTTAAATCGTGCACAGTTGATGCCAGACCTTCAAAAATAAATGAATAGATGGTTTCATCTTCATAGCCTAAATGCGCGGCGTGTGACGCGTAAGCAGAAATTCCTTTTATACCATAGGTTAAAAGTTCCCGTAAAGAACGGACATCTTCATTGCTGGTTGATAATACACCAATAGCTTTGGCTTTTTCATACATTGCTTCTTTTGTATCTGCAGACCAGGAAACGCAATCCGGACACTTTGCAGAACAATTTTCAACTTGTCTTTTTAAATTATCCCTTACTTGAAGTCCTTCTTTGATCAAAGAAACAATACGATCGTCGTCAAAATTGGCATTTGTGATAGTTGCGAACATTGCTTTAGTAACAAATCGACCTATAGATATGTCAGGTTTAACTTTTTGCGCTACACAAGATATACCTTTGCAAGTATATATTAAGAGATCTTGAAGACATGCAGTTTGATCTAATTTGCCGCATACCCCTTTGATTGTACAGCCTTGATTTTTTGCAGTTTCTTGACATTGAAAACAGAACATTTTACCCTCCTAGTTATAATTAAATTCATTATACTTATATTTTTATTAAAATCTATACGCCAATAGTTACATTAACTCCCCATCTATTGATATAACAAATTCTTTTAAAACCAACCGTTTCCCTGAGCGGCTTATCGCCTCTTCCACTATTTGGGTAGTACCAGCGCAGCAAGGCACTTCCATTCTGACTGTGGCAATCGATTTAATATTATTATGTTTTAAAATTTCTGTTAATTTTTCAACATAAACATCCTGACTATTGTCTAGTTTAGGACATAGTGTAATAACTTTTTTACCTTTTAAAAATTTTTGATGGTAATTTGCGTACGCGTATGGCGCGCAGTCAGCAGATATTAATAAATCTGAGTTATTAAAGTAAGGTGCAGTTGGATTGACCAGATGTAATTGAATCGGCCATTGAGATAGCTCCGACCTTCCCGTAACCCCTGGGGTTACGGATGGTTTCAGTTCGCGCATTTGTGATCCTGGGCATCCGCACGGAGTTTTTGCTGGTATAACTGATTGGATAAATTCACTCATATCAAACCCTTTCGCTTTTAAAGTTTCTAATGCAATTGCTAAATACTCATGCTGAGCATGTTCTTTTAAATGTTCTAAATGGGCGTTGATCATTTGACTGCCTTGCGGAATTATGCTTTTCTCCATAACAAGACGTTCATCATAATTTTCCACATCTTTTTTAACTACTTTAATCGCATCAACCGGACAATGTCCAACACATGCGCCTAATCCATCACAGTAATTCTCGCTCACTAATTTAGCTTTACCATTAACCATTTGGATTGCGCCTTCAGGACAGCCTTGGGCGCATTGACCGCATCCATTGCATTTAGCTTCATCTATAACTATTATATTACGCTGCATATAACCTTTCTGATACTGCAGTAGTATCATTAAAAATTAAAAATTTTTTATTTTTTCGTTAATTCAGCCAAAGACACACCTTTTAATTCATGTAATACTGTATCTTCTATTGTTTTGATTCTACGCCTTAAGGGACAATGCCCCGCGTTCGGACAAACTTTCTTTTGAAATGAACAATCAGTAAATGCAAGTCTGCCTTGGAATAACTGCATTAGGTCAAGTAAATATATGTCATCTAACGGACGGGCAATAGTAAACCCTCCTCCACTGCCTTTACTTGATGATAAATATCCGGCTTTGGTTAGATTTTGTAGAATTTTACGTATAAATGGACGGGGTAAATTAAGCTGTTTTTCAACTTCAACTGTAGAAATAATGTTTGGAGTTTTTTGGCTTATATAAAAAAGCGCTTGTACCGCGTAATCAGTATTTTTGTTTATCAGCTTCATATCCAAAGGATACCATATTAGTATCATTTGTCAAGAAATTTTTTTATCTATAATTTTACCTTAACTAATCCGCGTACAGAATTTCCACAGTATATTGCTTTAGCTTTTTTTAGGTCTTTGAGTGTGAGAATTCTTTCTTTGCATTTGCCTTGCTGGATAAGGCGTTGGCGTAAAATACCAGGCAATAAACCACAGGTAATAGGCGGGGTGTAAAGTTTACCATTTATTTGAGCAAATATATTTGTTCTGCTTCCCTCACATACTTCGTCGTATTCATTTAAAAATATGTAATCAAAAATTTCTGTTTTATCTGAATTGAATAACGCACTATACCAGGGGCGATAGGTAGTTTTATGGAATAGAAAAATATTATTTCGATCAAGTCGCTGTTCTGCTATGACTATTTTAGCGGATGATATAGTGTCTGATATGCTTCGTTTATCCCAATTGATACAGCCGTCAGCATTTATGATAATGCGTACTGCACACAGACCATTATCTATGTTAGCAGTCATATTTTTTATGATTGCATTTATTTTTTGTGTTGAATACGGGTATTTAAAATATTCGCAAGATGCTCGTAAACGACGCAAATGGTTAGACAGATATGTAAATTTTTTATTTTTTATTCGTATGGTTTCAAAAATTTCAAATTTGGATAATTTGGTGTTGACCACAAAACTTGATTTTAATAAACATTCTTCCCATTCTTTTTTAGGATCGGAGTCCCACACTATACCGCTGCCTACTCTTAGCTTCCAGTTTTGCTGAGAATTATTTTTCTCGAGGGTTCGGATCGGAACGTTAAATACTGCTTTATTTTTAGGTGAGATATAGCCGATTGCGCCGCAATATACGCCTCGCTGTCCATTTTCAATTTTTTGAATAATTTGCATAGTCTTTAATTTGGGTGCGCCTGTAACAGAGCCGCATGGAAATAAACTTGCAAAAATATCGTGGTATCTGATTTTTCTTTTTAAACAGCCTTCTATAGTTGATGTCATTTGATGTAAAGTAGGGTGAGATTCTAGTTTAAACATATTTTTAACTTTAACTGTACCAGTATCACAAATTTTCCCCAGGTCATTACGCAAAAGATCAACGATCATAAGATTTTCAGCGCGATTTTTAATGTCATTGGTTAATATATTTTTAGCTTGTTTATCATCAGCAAATGATCTGCCCCTAGAAATTGTGCCTTTCATGGGTTTGGCAGTTATAATTCTATTTTCTCGTCTAAAGAATAATTCAGGTGAAAACGACATAATTTGGTTTTTACCAGTATCAATATAGGCGCAGTAAGCAGTTGGTTGTTTTTGGCGCAGATGTTGATATAGCGTTAAACCGTTCAAATTAGTTTTCAAGATACAATCAAAAGTATAATTTACCTGATACGTATATCCGTTAAATAGATATTTTTTAATTTTAGAAAAGGTGCGGTTGTACTCATTAAAGGAAATGTCATTACTTAGTTCAAATTTTGTAGAGTTCAAAAGATTAGTTGTTATATTAGGATTATATTTTTTGGGGGTTTTAAATACTCCAAGCCATAGTAAAGGTGTGGCTGATATTTTTTTATGTTTAATTTTAGGGTGAAAAGCATATAAGGTTTCGTATGAAATAAAACCAGCTATCCAGAATTTGTTAGATAATTGGTCAATTTTTTCAAATATTAGTTTTACTTCAGAAGTGGTGTAAGCAGTCAGTATCTCGACTGGATTTGCGAACAGGTAAGAATTTTTATTTTGTGCGTCTGTAACTGCTGAATCTAAAAATACAAACGGAATATTTGACATTTTCTACCGCAAATTTTCTATTTTGCAATCAACTCCAGTAACGCTTTAGCTGCTTCTTCAGGTCCTTTACGTTCGTAACCGTTAATTCCTAATCGGGTACGGAACTGACCTACAAAAAGTTTTTTCTTAAAGAACGCGTTAAAATATTTTTGGGCTAATTGATCATGGAGTTCTTTATATTGTGGCGGACCGAATATATTTGCAAAATAGGAATGAACTATACCGGTTGAAGTTGTAGTACCTTTACTCATTACAGTGCCTTCACGGAAAATTTTCAACGCTTGGTCAACATTAACGAATTGCTCGACTATTGGGTGCTCCTCATCAGCTTCCTCATAATTATTTGCATAAAGCACCATATTAACTGGATATCCGGTATTTAATTTTTCAAATGTTGTAACCGGGATTACAATACGCGCGTTAACTTTATTTGGATTCATAATTATAGCCCGATCCATTTGACCAAATGCATAACCTGGTCTGAGGTCATCTAGTCTCAAGAATGCGCCGATTTCAGTACCATAACCCAAGGCTTGACCTTTACTGTCGATTTGTATTGAACCCATATCATCAGCAATTATTACCATGTCTTTTATGACATCTTTGCCTAAGTCTCTCAAAGCTTCTAATGTTTCTGATTTTC
Source organism: Candidatus Omnitrophota bacterium (assembly GCA_015233195.1). Taxonomy (GTDB): domain Bacteria; phylum Omnitrophota; class Gorgyraeia; order Zapsychrales; family Zapsychraceae; genus JADFYE01. The sequence continues at coordinate 23,065 of JADFYE010000012.1, read as the reverse complement.
CTGCTCCAGTATCTCCAATTAATAAAACTGTGACGATTTTGTTTTTAGGTAAAATGATTCTTACCATAGCGCCATGATACGGGAATATGCCGCGATTCATCATTATTGCGTTATGCAAAGTTAATACCATTTTCTTTAAATAGCCAAAATATCCAAACTCGTCATCGTTGGGGCAAGCCGCCACTAAAACATCATTCTTTTTATCTTCATGAAATATGTTAAATGATGAACCTAAGCCTTCTATCGAAGATCGGTCTACCCCAAAACAATAAATGCCGTCGGGTTTACGTTCCAAATCTTTGCCGGTTGCTAATTCAAATAAATTACATAAAGAAAAACCTAACTCAGCAAACTTTTGATGAAAATATATCCAGATAATCAACGATCCAACTTTTGCCGGATAGCATAGCCACTCGTTAGAAATAATGCTTACTTTTTCTAAAGGGTTTACCGTTATTTTTTCATATTTTCCAGTACGTTTATTCATCGGAGGATTTAATATTAACGGCGGATATAATAAAACCTGACGTATCATTGGAACTGCATCTAATTTTTTATATACACTTGAACGAAAAGGCAATTTTTGCGGGACTGCAATAGTAGCTATTTCAGCACCAGCGCGAACTTGACGGAAAATATTTGGATGTTCTCCGGTAATATTTTCTTGTATGTCACGATATACTGCTCTAACCAAATGAGTCAGGTGTTCAACTGTATTGTTAAATACGCGATATGGTCGATTTTCTACAGTGCCTTCTGGCGATTCACAAATTATAAAACGATCAAAGTTGCGCCAATAATTGTATATGTACTCAACAAATTCATTAAACAAGGATTTATTTTTAAAAAATGGAGCGGATTCTTTAACTACATTGGGAACCAGGGCAGCTGGCATTTTTACCAAAAAGCGAAATGTTTCTATCAATATATTAATTTCTTCCCTGCCAGCGTCTTTGACTGGAAAAATAGCTAATAAATATGAATCATGTTTGTTTAATTCAATTATGGCTTCTTTAACTATATGGCGGAATAGACTGCTGTTTAAAAGTTCTTCCGGGGTTTCACAGATACGGTCTTTTATCCGAATTATTATTTTACGGTCTAAAGTTTCAAATTGAATTTGCGGCATAATAAATCTTCTCCTGTATTCTTATCAATCCTGAACCCTACGTGGTTAACGGCTTCAATTACGGGCGATATTTTAACATAAAAATTAATTATGGCAAGTGTTTACCATTTCTTAAAAATAAAAAATACGGCGATAATAATGAAGAGAAAACCTACGAGGTAGTTCCACTTAAGACCTTCTTTTAGATAAGTAACTGAAAAAACGCAAAACACTACTAGAGTTATTACTTCTTGAATAGTTTTTAATTGTGCGGCAGTGAATTGACCATGACCATATCGATTAGCTGGGACTTGAAAGCAATATTCTACGAAAGCAATCAGCCAGCTGACTAAAATCGCTAAGTATAGAGGCGAATTTTTATATTTTAAATGACCATACCAAGCCATGGTCATAAAAATATTTGAAATTGTTAAAAGGATTATTGTGCGCATAATTTATACGGGATTTATGAACGCGAAAATTCCTTTACGGATCATCATAACCGCAATAGCGCCTAGTAAAAGTGCCATTATTTTAGATAAAGCTGCTGCGCCAGAACGTCCAAAAAATTTTAATAAAATATCAGCGCTTGCGAAAATTATACCTGCTAAAAGTACGTTTATAAATACCGCGATTAAAGTTGGCACTATGCCGTATTGTCCGATACAAATCAAACAGGTAGTTAATACTGCAGGACCTACGATCAAAGGCGTGCCTATAGGAACTGCGCCGATCTCTTCGGTAGGAATATTGCGCTTTTTTTCGGTTTGAAAAATATCAGTTAAAGCAATACAAAATAATATTGCTCCTCCAGCTATCATAAAATCAGCTACAGTTATTCCTAAAAGGTTAAATAACCCTTTTCCTAAAAAAATGAAACTTATTGCTAAAGATAGTGCAGTAACCAAAGATAATTTTATAATCTTTAATCGTTCTGGTGAAGTCAAGCCGCTAGTGACTCCAATAAATATAGGCAATACGCCTATAGCATCAACTGCTACAAATATCGGTACAAATGCTAATAAAATATTTTTTAACATATTGCCTCAATTTATTATTTTAAAATTAATCTCATTAGATTTTAGTTCGCCATCAAAACAGTTTTTCATTTTATATTTTTCACAAATAGTTATCTCTTTACCAGTAGTTTCATCTTTGGTTGTCCCGACCCAGCCTTTATAAGCTATCGAACCGGTGTAACTACCAAGTTCATCAAGGACAATTCTGGAATCTTTAAAATCTAGAATAACCCTTCCGTCCAATTCTTTTATTTTGGCAGTTATATCTTGCGTGTAAACGCCATTATCAAATATAAGTTTGTAATCATTTACATTCCAGGCCACATCATAAATTACATTTTGTTGCCAGCCTAATAAATCACCTTTGGCATTATGCAGCTGGAAAATTTTTGCCGGATATATTTTATTTATAAAAAGATACTGATTAACTCCGGATAAATTTTTAAATACTAAATGAAAAGTAATTTCATCTCCGAATTTGCATTCAGTTTTGTCAGCTTGAATAGTTAAAACGATTTTAGGATTAGCAGTTGGTTCTTGGGCATTAGCCAAATTAGAAAATATTAAAAATGTTAGGAGATAAATTAATATAAAATGTTTCATGCTTCCTCCTTACACCCGGATCGGTAAAATAACAAATGGCACTCCCTGCCAGTATAATTTTTTCTGTAACGAAAAAGAAGTGTAGTTGTGTAAAAATCTTGACATTAAAGTTTCTTCTGGAAATATTAATTGTCCTCCAAAAAATACTGAATTAGGGAATTTCTGAAGTACTTTTGGTGCTAATTCCGCGACTCCTTCTACAGCATCAACGCTAACTGACCAGATGCCTTCAGAATAAAATCCTTGTTTTTGAATATAAGATACATAACGGTCAGTATCATGTTTTACTTTTTCTTCTACTGACTTAACTTCTTCAGTTGAATTAAAATTTTCCACATCTATAATTCCAACTTGAACAAAAATATAATTTTTAAAAGTGTGACCAAAAAACCTAAAAATTCCGAATAAGGTGTGAAGTCCCATGCCATTAAATCCACTGACCAGAATAACTGCGGTTTTTGCTGAATTATCGCAGGGTATGACAGTGTGAGGATCTTTTTCTACAGGAGCGTTTTCAGTAGCCACTACCAAATTATTTAATCTTCGCAATAATTTAGCAGTTTTTAAATAATGTTTTTTTATGTATATGGCAAAAGCTATCAAAGTTCCAGTCACCAATAATGTTGCCCAGCCGCCGTCGTTAAATTTTAATACTACCATCGATACAAGGATAAACGCAGTTAATACTAAACCTATGCCGTTTACCATCATTTTTTTAAACCAATTTTTTACTTTTTCTCGATTGTTCCACCAATGACGCACCATACCTAATTGGGAAAGCACGAATGTTATAAATACGTTTATCGAATAAAAAACTACTAGTAAGGCTACTGAACCATGTGTGAATATAAGCAGCGCTAAGGCAAAGATACTCATGATAAGTACGCCGTTTTGAATTACTAAGCGGTCGCTTAACATCGAAAATCTATTTGGGAACCAGCGGTCAACTGCCATATTAGCCAGTACTCGTGGTCCGCCTAAAAATCCAGTTTGTGCTGCTATAAATAGCAATAATGCTTCAGATATTAAAGCTACAAAAACAAAAATGTAACCACCCTTGCCCCAGCCTACAGTTATGGTCTCAAATAAGACTGCATTTAAGGTTTTACCGTCTGCAAATTTTAAGTCATAAATAATATAGGCAATCATAAGTCCTAGAACTATCACTGACAAAGATACCGCCATATAAAGCATGGTTTTTTTTGCGGTTTTAACACGGGGTTCGCGTAATACTCCAACTGCGTTACTGACAGCTTCTAGACCAGTAAATGTACCTGCCCCCATGCTGTACGCGCGTAAAACTAAAAATATAACACCCAGCCAACCTAATTGAGAAACAGAAGCAGAAACATCAGTATGGGTTGCCTGGATTAAAGCCGGCATTTCAGGAGCATGATGAATGAAGAAATAAATTATTATGAACACGTGCGTAAATACGAAAAGTAAGAATACTGGTACTAATGACATAACTGATTCTTTAACGCCCCTCATATTAAGGATAGTTAAACAGAAAATACATAGTATCGCGAACCAAAGTTTATAAGGAAGAAAATCTGGAGGTAATAAACTGAAAACTGCGTCTGCCCCGCTGGCAATTGAAACAGTTATAGTCAAAACATAGTCGATCAACAACGCGCATCCGGATATCATTCCCCAGTTTGGCGAAAGTAATTTGCTGGCTACTAGATATCCTCCGCCTCCAGCAGGAAATAGTTCAACGATTTGGCAATAACTCGCGCTGATAATGCAAATAGTCAATACAGTGGCAAGTGCGACAAATATAGCAAGATGGGTATGTTGTCCAAGCGCAAAAAATGCTTCTTGAGGACCATAACATGATGAAGACAGTCCGTCTGCTCCAAGTCCAACCCAAGCAAAAAATGCCATTAATGATAAAGAATGGAATATTTTTGAGTCTTGAGGGTCTTTTGACCTTCCAATAACAATTTGTTTTATTCTTCTAAATAAACTTAACATATATTTTTAGTAATTGTATATTAAAAAAATAGACCCATTGGCTATATGGGCCTTGGAAAAACAATATAATTATATTGGGAAACCCTTTAAAACGCAAGCAGAACAAAAAAGATCGTTGCTACAGTTTTATAAAGAACATAAATAAAATAGCTAATAAAATTCGATAAAATCCAAATGCCACAAAATTATTTTTTTGAATGAATGCTAGCAAAAATTTTATTGCGCCTATGGCAACAATGAACGACACGACAAATCCTATAATTAAAAAAATAAATTGATCAGAAGAAAATGCTGGCGCACTTTTTATTAAATCATAAGCTACTGCTGCTCCCATTGTTGGTACAGCCAGTAAAAATGAAAATTCAACTATAGTTTGTCTCTTTAGTCCTAATATTAGACCGCCGATTATAGTAGCAGCAGCCCTGGAAACTCCAGGTATTATGGCAAAAGATTGGAATATGCCGATTATAAAAGATTGTTTTAAGTTAATATCTTCTAATTTTTCGATATCTTTGGCGTTATTTTCTTTATGCACAAGTTCAAATATTACTAGAAAAATGCCGCCTAAAAATAACGCCCAGATAACAATATCGCTGTTACCTAAAAAGAATTTTTTCACAATCTTATATAATCCAAAACCGATTACTGCAGTAGGAATAAAAGCTACAGTTAGTTGTTTGAGTATGTTCTTATTGACTAATAACATGCGCCAATAAAGTACTACAACAGAAAGGATGGCTCCTAATTGAATAGCAATTTCGAAACTTTTTAAAAATTCAGTTTCTGTTAAATGTAAGATCTTAGAAGTTAAGATCAGATGCCCGGTTGAAGATATAGGCAAAAACTCAGTTATACCTTCAACCACACCTAAAATGATAGCATTAAAATAATCCACATCTCCCCCTTAAAAAATAAAAATACTGCCTAGCCTACGAGATTAGTTGATGGGTTAGGATGGCAGTTATCCTTCTCAAGTTCTTTGAGATTCACCCCTCCAGCTGGTATCTCCCGCTTTCTGGAAGGTCAGAAATTTGGCTTTAAACTTTATCCTTCGGGGCCCTAATAGGACTACTTACAGCAACAGCATGACTTCGTTGCTGCTTTTTTTGTCTTGCAAGAACTAGCTTTTTTAGCCGGTTTTTTTGCTTTGACTGTCATAATTTCTCCTTTAAGAGAATTATTTGTTTACAGCTACAGATTTAACTACATCATTTGCTAAAGTAACTGAAACTTTAGCGCCAGCTGCTACATCAGCAAGCGTAATTTGTGCTTCTCCGCTTGTTAATTTTGCATCTGCTGGAATGGTGAAGGTTTTGTCTGCAGTTGTGTTTGCTGCTGCATCAACTACAACTTTTACAACAATAGTTGAAGTTGCGGCATCAACTGATACAACATCACCAACTACAACAGCTTCAACAACTGGAGCTGCTGCTACTGCTGCTACAGGTGCTGCTGCTTCGGTTTTAGCTGCTTCTTGTGCGAACACAGGAGCTGCAACTAAAGCCAATAAAGCTAATACTAATAATGATTTTTTCATGTTTATTCCTCCTTTCTTTTAGAATTTCTTCCTCATATGGTAATTCAAAGCTTACAGTTGTCAATATCTTCTTAAAGAAAATTTTTTAGTGTATTATTAAATTTTATTTGCCGTCGATAAAAATAAATTGTCACCATTAATTGAATTTAATAGCCAGTCACCGTTATATCTTCTGAAGATTAAATCTGATTTACCTTTAATAGTAAATACCGCGCCTGAATTCTTAATTGTAACGGTTTTTTCCCATTTTATAGTTACTGACATAACGTTTACTTTTGCCGCAACATAATCTTTAACGAATTTGATTTGTTCGACTTTCTCTTTCTCTACTATAAGAGCGACTGCATCCAAAAATAGTTGTTTATCCGGGTTAAAATCACGGGATATAGCTTTGCTAAAGACTTCAGGTTCAAAGTTTTTATATAGCATGCACATATTTGAAACTGATTGCTCTGAAACTGTATCAAAATCAAGTTTACTAAATTCCCATTCCGCTTTTGGAGCAGAAATAAATGAACATCCAAAGATGCTCGCACTTAGTGCGATATTTAAAATTATAAGTTGTAGTTTCATTTATATTTGGATCAATGATTTTATAAGTGCTTATTTTACCTAAAGCATTGCAAAAGTGAAAGATAAATATTATTTTTTAATAATTTCCCCTGTAATATCAGCCACAATTAAAATAAATGCTATTGTGGCATAGATCCATAATTCTGTATTCATTTGAAGTTTTTGAACAAAAAGCGCGTTTTTTAAATATATGAATATAGTAAGTACAAGTACCCAAATTGTCGACTTATATTCTTTACTTCTAATAAACCTCTCCATAGCAAAAGCCCATTTTTCGCCTTTTGTATAAGGTTTAAAAGTTGGAATGAATGCAGGAACACATTTTTTATAGTCTAAATATACGTCTTTAAATTTGTCTTCTAACATTTTTTCTTCTTGTTTTATGGTTTTAAAATACACAGCTACTACTACCGCCCAAAAAATAATCCCGACTATATACATTTTTAACATCACTATAAATCCAATAAGTACTAAAGATGTACCTAGATATAATGGGTGGCGGACATAAGCGTACGGTCCGGAAGTAGTTAATTTTTCAAGTTTAATCGCGTAACCATTAGACCAGAGACGGATCAATAAACCCAAACATACTATTCCTATACCTCGTAACATTGAAGTATTGGTTGGATGAGTAAAAAATATCGCGTAAATAGCAAATGGATATACAATCGCAAACCGTAGTTTAAAACAACGTTTTAATCGATCTGAAAAATTCATTTATAGATGTCCTTTCAATTTGTTATCAGTATTAGGTATATCGTCATCATTATCCAGCTGATAAGTTTTTCTTTCTAATTTCGATAGTAGCAGATACGCGCATGGAACTACAAATAAAGTCAAAAATGTAGAAACAGTAACGCCGCCGACGATTGATACAGCCATAGGTATCATTACTTCAGAACCTGGACCAATCGCTAAAGATAATGGTATAGCCGCTGCCACAGTAGCAATCGAGGTCATAAGAATCGGACGAAGCCGAATCGGACAAGCAGTTAAAAGCGCGTCTTTAACATTAAGCCCTTGTTTCCGTTGCTCATTGGTAAAATCTACTAACAAAATCGAATTCTTTTTTACAATACCCATCAGCAGAATCAGACCGATCATACTGTAGAGATTAATTGAATTGTTACTTAAAAATAACGCGCCATAAGCGCCGGTAATACTAAACGGCAACGCTAACAAAACTGTAAATGGATGTACGAAACTGTTAAATTGGGTTGCTAAGACCATGTAGGCGACAAATATGCCTAAAATCAAGGTAAATATCAAACCCTGAAAAGATTCTGCGAAAGCTTTAGCTCCTCCAGAAAATGCTATATGGTACCCTTCAGGAAGAATTTCTTTTGATATGATTTTTACTTTATCTAGTCCTTCCTGCTGAGAATGCCCAGGCGCTGGATTAGCAAAAATACTAATCGCACGTTCGCGGTTATTGCGGTTAACTGCGAATAATGTTGGGGTAATGTCAGACGTAGTAACATCAGACAAGCGTACTAATTCCCCATATTGATTACGAATAAAAATATTTTGTATATCTTCAGGTTTGGATCGGCTATCTTCGGTTAATTGAACTCTTACATCATAACGTTTACCATTACTGGTAAATTTACCAGAACGAACACCGCCGATCATGCTGTTAATCGTGTTCGCTATTGAATCAATACTTACTCCATGCTCTGCTGCTTTAGCCCGATCAGGTTTGATTTGTAATTCAGGCATGCCTAAAAGATAATCAGTGTCTACGTCAACATAAAGACCAGATTTTTTCATACTCTCCATTATAGCGCTGCTATATTTTCCCAGATCAGTCCAGTTAGGTCCTTGTACTGTAAATTCGATTGGGAATCCACGTTTTGCAGTAAAAGCGCTGAGAGTAGTATCCTGGATTACTGCGCGTTCTACACCCGGGACTTTGTTTAGTATAGGACGGATATTCTGTGCTAATTCCTGCTGGGTTATGTGATGCCCTTTAAACATTGGACGGTCTTTTTTATCTTTTAAAGTAACAAAAAGCATTCCTGAATTAGCCTGACTGCCTGAACCTATCGATGCGAATAAATTTTGCACTTCAGGACGCTGCATCAATAATGCTTCCACTTTTTTATACACTTCGTCTGTAGCATGTAAAGACGAACCTAATGGCGTGGTTAGACGTACAATAAATCTGCCTTGATCCTGTGAAGGTACAAACTCTTTTTTTAATAATTTGCTTAAAAATAATGAGCTTATAAACAAAGCGCTAGCCAGGACTAATACTAATACAGGGAAGCGTAATAATTTACTTAAAGCATAATGATAACTTTGATTTAATTTCTTCATAAAAGCATCAACTACTCGTCCGAGTGCAGTAGTATGCCCAACATCTAAAAATTGTGAACAACGCATAGGCGCTATGGTCAAAGCTTCTAACAGCGAGAATATAACTGCTACTGAAATTGTAACTCCGAACTGATAAAAGAATTTACCGACGATTCCTTCCATAAAAATAACCGGCACAAAAATTGCTAAAATTGCCAGTGATGCGGCTAATGCGGCAAACGTGATCTGCCGTGCGCCTATAAGAGCTGCTTGACGCCGGTTAAATCCTTTTTCTTGATGACGGGAAATATTTTCCAAAACCATAATCGCATCATCTACTATAATACCTATAACCAAAGATAAACCTAACATGGTAAAAGTGTTTATAGTAAAACCCATAAAATATATGACCATAAACGCGCCCATTAACGAAGTAGGAATTGCCAACAATACATTTAAAGTAGCAGTCCAAGAACCTAAAAATAGAAAACAAACTATTGAAGTCAGAATAACTGACAACATTAAATTAAATTTTAATTCATCAACTGAATCTTTAATAAATTTACTCGAATCAAAAACCAGATTAAGTTGAGTTCCTTTAGGTAATTGCGGTTCGAGGTCTTTCATGCGTTTTTTTACTGCATCAGCTACGGCAACTGAATTGGTTCCGCGCTGCTTTATTATACCCATCCCGATACAGGGTTTACCCCAAGTACGGGCAATTCTTCTTACATCAGCTAATCCGTCTTCAACTCGTCCAATATCGTTTAATTTTAATGTATTCCAAACTGGTCCTCCTCTTACGCGTTGAGGTATAATAATGTTCTGAAATTCTTCAGGAGATGTTGCCTCTCCATAGACCCGGACATTAATTTCTTTATTACCGCTATCCATGTATCCTGCAGGCTGGTCTACATGTTGAACTGCAATTGAGCTAGTAACATCTTCTACTGTAACTTCGCGTTCCTGCATTTTTTTTGCATCCAGCCAAACTCTAAGGTTTGGGTCAACAAACCCGCCTAAATTTACACTACCCACCCCAGCAACAGAGGTGAATTGATCTTTTAAAGTTTCAGAAACATAATGTGTGAGTTCTTTTATTGATTTATCGCCGGATAAAGTTATCCATATTATTGGCTGGTCTTCTGGATTGGTTTTAGTTACTACTGGAGGGTCTATGTCAGTCGGTAAATTACGTTGAGCTTGAGCAATTTTGGTTTGCACTTCTTGTAATGCAGCATCAATATCTCGCTTTAAATTAAACTCAATCGTTAATTGGCTTTGTCCTTTACGTGAAACTGACGAAACTGACTGAATGCCTTCCACGCTCATAACCGCGTCTTCCAAAATGTCAGTAACATCAGTTTCCATTACTTCAGGAGAAGCATTTTCCCAAGTTACTGATACGGAAACAACTGGAAAGTCAACGTCAGGCATTTGACTTATACCCAGCCGAACAAAACTGATCCAGCCGAATACAATAATACCGATCATTAACATCCAGGCAAAAACCGGATTTTTTATGGAAATATCTGAAAAAGTCATATTATTTAATTTCTAATTTCAAATTATTTGAAACGACCAAGAGCTGCCAATAAAATCTTTTAGTTTCATAAGAAATATTTATATAGTTGCGTTTGGCGGTTTCCCAATCTTGTAACGCAGTCAGCACGTCCAGATTATTGACTAAATTAGATTTATAATCTTTTAGTTGTAAAGTGTAATTAATTTCAGCTGAGTTAAGCGCTTTACTTAGCAACTCAGTTTGGGATTTTAGCATTACAACATTAGTGTAAATATTATGAATATCTGATACTGCAGAACGCAATGCCCGTTTTGAAAGCAGTTGACTTTGTTTAGCGACCAGGTTCGCTTCGGTAATTTGACCAAAAGTAGTAGTACCAGAAAATATCGGCACATCGATATTTAATATTGTGCTCCAATCGCTATCTGTCGGGCTGGAAGTCCGGTGGTTATAATAATCTGATTCAACAGTAACAGTCGGGAACAAACCGCTTTTAGCAACTGTTGATCTTTTCTTATCAGTTTTCCATTGCAATTCTGCAGCTTTCACATCCGGACGTGAATTAGCATATTTCATATAATCGGTTTCTTCCCTTAAACTCATATCAATGTTTGATTCAGTTATTTCTGCAACAGGTTGACCGATCAAAAATTCCAGAAGTTCTTTTGCAACTGCTTCTTGTCTTTTATCATCCATGACAGCAGCTTCAATATTGTAAAGTTGAACTTCATTTGTTACTGTTTCGCTTTTTCGTGATTTGCCTAATTCCTCGCGGGTTTTGAGATCCTTTATGCGGTCTTCAATAGAAGTTTTAATAGTTTCTAGAGCTTTCAAATCTTCTCTTAATTCTAATAATAAATAAAAAGCGTCTGAAACATCTAAAAATAATAGTTGTTCTGCCCAACGTGTTTCATTTTCTCGTTGCTGTTTTTCTAAACGGCTGCCAGCCATACCCGCAAATTCCTTAAACCCGGAAAAAAGCGTTTGTTTAAAAATAAATTTTTGTTCAAAAGAAATATTGGAAGATTTGGAAATTTCCGAGTAATTGCGGGTATCTGAACGAGAAAATGATATTTGCGGTAATGCTGTACCCAAGGCTTGAGTAAAATGTGATTCTGCTTGTTTAATTTTCTCGAGATCAACAGCAATTAACTCACTCTGTTTTAATGCCAATTTATAGCAGTCAACCAAAGTCAAAGTTTTTTCGTTTATTTCTCCAACAGTTACACCTGGAGAAGCAAAGATTAGCTTGACAGTTAATAAAGTCAGACCAAAGATAATAAATAATACTATTTTTTTCATAAGAAGATATTGTACTCAATTATTGAAAATTATAAATATATATTTTTGGGCTTATATTTATTGTCCGATTAATACAACTACGCATCGAGGATTTATGAAATAAAAATCTGCAGGATCTAATTTTTGTTCTTTTCCTTTATCAGATATGTCATCCCGGCTGTTAATTGAAGTATCTAAAGCACGATACCAGGTAATACCTTGATATTGCGGTAATTTAACGTGATGCGCATTATTGTCAGCATTTAAAATAAAATACAAATGGCATGGGTCTTTTTCAGTTGGGTCTCTGGTTCCGTCTAAATGACAGCAAAATGTTTTTATGCTGGCATCATCCCAGTTTACTTTGCCCAAATTTTCATTAAACCAAACCAGATCTTTTACATTATCGAAATTCAAACCCTGCCCAGGTGTAAATTTCCGCTTTTGTAATATCGGATGACGTTTTCTGAAAGCGATAAGTTTTTTTACGAATTCAGTTATATCTTTATTTTTTTTCGCGTATTCCCAGTTGAACCAGGTTAGTTCATTGTCTTGGCAATATGCATTATTGTTGCCTTTTTGGGTACGAAGAAATTCGTCTCCTCCTAAAATCATTGGAGTACCTAAAGGAATCAAAAGACAAGCAAATGCATTTTTTACCATTTGCTTACGAAAATTTAGAATAGCTTCGTCTTTGGTTTCGCCTTCTACACCGCAGTTCCAGGAAAAATTATCATTGGTACCGTCCCGATTTTTTTCACCATTGGCTTCATTATGTTTTATATTGTAAGAATAAAGATCATTCAATGTAAAGCCGTCGTGGCAAGTTATAAAATTTATACTGTCGTAAGGCGTGCGTCCATCATCTCCGTATAAATCTTCAGACCCAGTCAAGCGATAAGCTAATTCACGGGCTTGCCCCCAATCACCTTTTATGAATTGACGGGCAGTATCCCGAAATTTGCCGTTCCATTCTGACCAGTTTAAAGGAAAATTTCCAATTTGATACGTAGTTAAGTCCCAGGGTTCTGCGATAAGTTTTACATTTTTTAATACTGGGTCGTGAGCTATGGCTTCAAAAAATGCAGCTTCTTTTGAGTAGCGACCGTCCATGCGGGGTAATATAGTCGCTAAATCAAAACGAAAGCCGTCAATGTGCATAGTATCGGTCCAATATCGGAGTGCGTCTAATACCAAACGTAAACTTGCAGGATTTTCAACGTTGAACATATTACCGCAGCCAGCGTCATTAACGTATAAACGGTATGGTGCGTCACCAGTACCTTTTAAGGCATAATACGATGGATTATCTATCCCCCTAAAATTTAAAGTTGGACCAAGTTCATCCCCTTCGCCAGTATGATTAAATACTACATCTAAAATAACCTCAATGCCGGCTTTATGTAAAGCCTTTACCATAGTTTTAAATTCTGTAACCTGGCAGCCTATATTTTTTAATGTGCTGTATGAATTTTCCGGAGCAAAAAATCCTACAGAATTGTAGCCCCAGTAATCAGTCAGATTAAGTTTAACCAGACCATCTCGTTTATAAAATTGATTAATCGGCAACAATTCAACTGCGTTTATACCCAGCTCTTTTAAATGAGGTATTTTCTCGATAAAACCAAGATATGTGCCGGGGTTTTTTACTTTTGAAGACGAGTGTGCGGTGAATCCTTTAACATGAACTTCATAAATGATCAGTTTTTCCATTGGAACATTCGGTTTTTTATCTCCCTGCCAATCGAAAGAATCATCAATGATGACTGAGCGGGGAGCTATTGCAGTATTATCTCTGGGATCAAAAGAAAGGTCTTGCTCAGTGGATTTCGCATCATACCCGAGTAATAAATCATCAATATTTTTAAAATCGCCATGAAAAGCTTTGGCATACGGGTCAATTAATAATTTGTTTTCATTAAAACGTAATCCAAGTTTGGGATTATAGTCTCCCCGTACTTTATATCCATATAACTGCCCGGGTTTAATTCCATGTACAAATATTACCCAGATATTATTATCAACTCGTTCAAGTTTAATAATATCAACCGGCTGTTTTTTATTAGTATCGAAAAGTAGAAGAAAAATTTCTTTAGCGTGTTTGGAATAAATCGCGAAATTGGCGCCGTCATCCATTAAAGTAACGCCTAATGAGAAACTGCGACCTGAAGAAATTTGTTTTGTAGTCTTTTCAGTTAAAATCTCTGCCATTACATCTCCCCCTATAATCTTATTGATGTCTATTTTAGCGTGAAGTGTCAAAATTTAAAACAATTTTCTTGGTCTAATTTGATGCAGGTAAACCTAAAAACATGGAGATATCTACTTTTGAGGCGATAGTAATATTTAAAATGCTTAAACCTTGGAAATTATAATCGATTTTTTGTGAAAATTTTCCTGACGTTTTAGCTGCGCTACCGGGACCTTGTTTTTCTAAATTTAGACGATCAGAACCCATATCAATACCACCTAGATCATCGCGATTAGTTTGGGATTTAGTTAAAATTGCTCGGTCATTTTCCGCGGCTGCACTTTCTAAAAAAGTATTTAATTCTTTTAGAAATACTTTACGGTACGGTGAATTTCCCCACATCATTCCATCATTTTCTATTTGCTTAATCATCTTTATTATAATTTCTTGTGATGATAAATTTTCATAAATTTTAAATTTTTCAGGATCAATTAGCCAAACTTCTTTTATACTTTTTGTTCTTCCTATGTTTTTCCCAACCATAAATTGTTCAGGCCAGAAATCTCTGATTATTATTTTTCGTTTAATTAATTCGCGAAGTATTTTACGTAAATCTTTTATTTGTAAATCAGTTAACGAATTTTTCATCTCGGCTAAATTATTTCCATCAATTAATTCTACAGCAATATATTTTAATTCTTCACCATTTTTTCCAAAGATTTTTCCTTTTCGAAGAATTTGTGGACATATGCCATATTTAGCCACTTCTTCATAATTTTCATACATTTTACTATCGTTAGACTTAATTACCCTTACAACAAAATATGAATTTACGAATATATAATTACTCATGCCTTCATATTGGCTTAATGGTAATTTTGTTCCGTTTTTTAGCAATAAAAATCCATCCTCCATTTTTGTCCCATCAATATCTTCAAGCGCTATTTTATCCCCGCCATTAATTGAATTTAACATCGCAGTATCGGATTCTTTTTCAATCTCATTCAAAATCTCTAAAAACATTTTTCTATATTCATAGAGTTGATTCCATACTGAAGAATCATCTTCATAAATTTTTAATTTATATAGCTCTATGAGCTGTTGATAAGATAATTCTGGAAACTCTTCTAACAGATCCGGGTCAATCAACCAAATATTTTTTTGCTGCTTTTCATTTAGTTCTGAATACCCAAGCATAAACTGATCCGGTCTAAAATCACTTAATAACAATTTATTTTTGATCATTCTTTTTATTAATATTTTTAATTTTTCTTTTAGCCATGCTTTATCTTGCTCAGCATTAGAAGGGGTTGCCATTGCTAAATGTTTAAAATAATAAGTATTTAAATTTTGTCCATTTATTTTTTCTGTAATAATATAGGGGTAGATTTTTCCTGTTTCGGTTCGAATTTCTCCTGAATTAAAAAAAGAAGGGCTTACCGCAATATCTGCAGCTTTTTGATAATTAGTATTAATCCCATGTTTAGAACTCATTAAGGAATCAAATTGTGCTGATCTAACACGTACTACAAGACCATTTCCTATATCATATATTTCATTTGGTTGCCAAGATTGTATTCTTGGAATAGGAATAATTTGTTGTCCGTTTATTGTTAAAAATTTTTGTGGTTGTTTTTGGGGTTGTGCTAAAGCATTGATCACGTTTTGTACTTTTTCAGTAATAGATGAAGCTAGTAACGCATTATCTGAGCCGGGTTTTAATTCTGAATTATTCGTTGTTGTTAAATTTAGATGAATTGCGCGAAGACGTTTTTTTCCTGCGAACGCGAACGGTTCTTCACGTTTTTGTGTAAAAATCGCATTTAATTGATCTGGGCTAAATCCGCCTGAAAAATATTTACGGGGAATGATTTTTTGAATTACAGGATCATATTCATCTTTTATATAGTCATACATGCCTTTTTTGAATACTTCGATATATTGGGCATAAATTTTTTGGCGTTCATTCTTATCCGCAATATCAATGCCTATAATTTTATTTTTTTCTACATACGATTGTCCTAATAGGCTTTCTTTTAAATTACGTTTAAACCAGGTGGCTAATATCATGGCATGATAAATCTGCCGCAAGGGTTCAAAATGTTTGCCTTCGTTTACTTCTTTAAGCAAAGCAGGAAGAATTATAGTTTTGATAAGTGTTTGAGTTTCTGGAGTAGGTTGTTTAGTATTGTTTTGTGGTTCAGCAAGCGTATTACTTCGACCATGTTGCTGTGCAATATAGTCTTGTTCTAGCATCACATCTAATTTTTCTTCAGTAATGAACGCGCCTTCTGATCCCTCATAAACAACTGCTTTGCTAGGCACTATCCATACCTTATTAAACGTATCAGTTGGAATATCTGTAGTACCAAACTTTTCATATGCTTGATCATAAATTTTTTTCCAAAATTCTCGTCCTAATTCTGTTTCCGGATACATTAATGATGCGGTTAGTTTTTTTAGAACAAAATCTTGAGCTAAAAGATCTCGTCCCATTTCAGTATTACCAAAATTATCTGGAACAATACGGTCTTTTTCATATGGAGATAAATTAACCCACTGGTCTTTATCTGGAATGGTTAAAGCAGCTAAAAAGTATTTAATCGATTTTTGAGCGTTTATTTTAATGGTTTCATCAGAACTTGAATTTAAGTCACCAGCGTCAACTAGAAAATCTAATTGAAAAGGATTTTCTGCAGTAGCACGGATGCCTTTTAAAACTACCGGCATAGTTGGAGTTGATAAAGATAAAATATTTCCAGCAGACGGTAAAACATTTTGCGCTGTAGATCTTGAAGGGTAAATAATAATTGACGATATACTAAAACATATCGTAATTATAAAAGAAATAATTTTTTTTATTGCTACATTCTTAGGCATGCGCCCCCCTTATTTTCACTCTAATATAAGTATAACTTATAAAAGGTTAAAAAACAGGGGTTGAGGCAAACCTATACTTTTTTATGCTGAGCTGCTAATAACATGTACATTCCTGGCACAACAAACAAAGTAAACAAAGTTCCAATCGCAATTCCAGTCATAATAACTAATCCCATGTTATAGCGTCCGGCAGCGCCTGCACCCGTAGCAATAACCAAAGGCACAACACCTACCACCATAGCAGCTGTAGTCATAAGAATTGGTCTTAAACGTATGCCGCAAGCCATTTCAACTGCTTCACGTTTACTCTTTCCTTCTTTTTGAAGATCATTGGCAAATTGCACAATCAAGATACCATGTTTGCTAATCAAACCAATTAGAGTTATTAACCCTACTTGAGTAAAAATATTCAAGCTTGCCCCGCCTACGCCTAAGCTAATAAATATCATAGCTCCGCATATTGACAAAGGCACGCTCATTAAAATAATTAATGGGTCGCGAAAACTTTCAAATTGCGCAGCTAAAGCTAAAAAAATAATTATTAAAGCGAAAACAAAAGTTATAGCAAGCGCGTTTGATTCCTGCATGAATTGTCTGGATTGTCCAGAATAGTCGACACTATAACCTGCAGGCATAGCGTCTTTAGCTATGCTTTTCATTGCTTCCAGAGCTTGACCTAAAGTTACACTTGAACCAGGAACTGCGGATATGGTCGCTGAATTCAATTGTTGAAAATGATTTAAAGTTTCTGGAACAACTGAAGTTTTTAAAGTCGCTATAGTTGATAAGGGAATAGCAGCACCGCTTGCAGTATTAATATAATAATCGCGTAATTGCTGAGCGTTTAAACGTTCACTTTGCATAATCTGCGGAATTACTTTATAGGACCGTCCAGCAAGACTAAAATAATTTATGTAACCGCCGCCTAACATTGAGCCCAAAGCTTGTCCTACATCGCGCATGGTCAAACCTAATTGCGCGGTTTTGTCACGATCGATTATTACTTCAGTTTGCGGTTTATCGATTTTAAGATCAGAATCAACATACATGAATTTGCCGCTGGCATAAGCTTTTTGAACAATATTTTGAGAAATTTTATTCAGTTCTTCAAAAGAATTAGTAGTTCCTATAACAAATTGAACTGGCAGACCTTCGCCTCCTCCGGGTAAAGGCGCTGGAGTGAAAGCTACAGCATTAACTCCTGCCATGCCTGCTAAAAGCATTTGCATTTCTTCTTGAATAACTGACGCATGACGTTTACGTTGGTCCCAAGGTTTGAAAACTACGCCTGCTATGCCTGAATTAACTCCAAACACTCCATCGAATTGAAATACATGGTCAGTTTCAGGGATTTTAGAAAAGATACTATAAGCTTGTTTAGAATAAAGTTTAGTTTGTTCAATCGACGCGTTCGGTGCTCCAGTATACAAAGATAAGACGATTCCCTGATCTTCAGTCGGCGCAAGTTCGCTCTTTGAAGTTTTAAATAGAAAGAAAATACTGACCATAACAATAAGTGCGAACACCACAATAACTGGTACACTATTCAATGCTTTATGTAAAATTTTTACATACACGTTTTGCAATTTAGCGAATTGCTGGTCCATTGTTTCCATAAATGAATGCTGATTATTTCCATTATGGTGTTTTAAAAAACGTGAACACATCATAGGCGACAGAGTTAAAGCTATTATCGCAGATATTGCGACTGCACCAGCCAGAGTATAAGCGAACTCAGTAAACAAAGCACCAGTTAGCCCGCCCATAAAACCAATAGGGATATAAACTGCGATTAAAACAATTGATATTGCAATAATTGGACCAGACAATTCTTGCGCGCCTTTTAATGCTGCAGCCATCGGAGCCATACCTTCTTCTATATGCCGATGCACGTTCTCGACCACAATAATAGCATCATCTACAACCAGACCGATAGCTAATACTAATGCCAAAAGTGTTAACAAATTAATTGTGTAGCCCAGCATCAACATTATAAAAAACGCGCCTATCAAAGATAAAGGCATGGCAATGACTGGAATAATTACGGAACGGATTGATCCTAAAAATAAAAAAATCACCAAAGTAACTATGAGCAATGATTCGACTAGAGTTTTAATAACTTCGTTTATAGAGCTGTTTATATATTTTGTGGCATCATATACGAGCTTACATTCTAATCCTGCAGGTAATTGAGATTGTATTGAAGGAACTACTTTTCTTACATTACCAATAACAGTCAATAAATTAGCGCTGGGTACAACTTTTATTCCGACATATACCGCGCTAACCCCATCGAATGAAACTGAAGTATCATAATCTTCAGCACCCAAAGAAACGGTTGCGACATCGCCTAAACGTACTATTGCGCCGTTTACAGTCTTAATAACTAAATTGCGGAATTCATCTACAGTATGCATGCCGGTCGCTGCAGTAAGATCAACTTGAACCATAGACCCTTTGGTCTGCCCTAATGCTGAAATAAAATCATTAGCAGCTAAAGCATTGCTAACATCTGTAGCAGTTATTTGACGGCTTGCCATTTTTACAGGGTCGAGCCATGCCCGCATTGCAAATTGACGTTTACCTAATATTTCAGCAGTCTGTACTCCTGGAACAGCTTGTAATTTAGGCTGGACTACACGGATTAGATAATCTGAAATTTTATTTGTTGGGATAGCGGTGCTATAAAATCCAAGATACATTGAATCTATATCTTCACCAATAGCGACTGTAATAGTAGGCTGCTGCGCTTCTTTTGGTAATTGATTAATAACCGCATTTACTTTTGTATTTATTTCAGTTAAAGCTTTATTCGAATCATAATTTAGGCGGAGAAATGCTTTTATAAGACTGACATTTGAAGTACTGGACGATACCAGATAATCAATTCCGTCAGCTTGCGCTATTGAATTTTCAAGTGGCGTTGTAATAAATCCGGCGACTACTGAAGGATCAGCGCCTGTATATACTGTAGTAACTGTTACAAGAGCATTTTGAGTTTCAGGATATTGCCGCACGCCTAAAAGACTAAGTGAACGTATGCCTAAAACCAATATTAACAAACTAACTACAGTTGCCAGAACTGGTCGCTTAATAAATATATCAGTAAAATTCATATCATAATCCTATTGATCAATTGGTTTTGGATTTGGATCATTAGTCGGAATAACTTTATTATCTATAACAACCGTACTGCCATTTCGTAATTTTTGTTGTCCAGATGTAACTATTAAGTCACCTTCTTTAATTCCACTTAAAATCGCGACTTGATCGCCGCGGGTTTCGCCTACTAAAACAAAGATTTGTTTAGCAGTTAAGACTGGGTTACCTTTTTCGTCTTTGCCAGTTTCACTTACCACAAATACAGTTTCACCAAAAGGGTTAAATGCCACAGACGTTTGGGGCAAAGTTAAATATTTTTCTTTTGTACCAGCGTCTACTTCTATTATTGCGTACATGCCTGGTAAAAGTTCGTGTTTCTGATTATCGATTAAAGCTTCAATCAAGAAATTACGGGAATCAGTCTCAACTTTAGGGTTAATCGCAGTGATCGATCCGGTAAACGTCCGTCCAGGATATGAATCAGTAGTAACGTTTATTTTCTGATTTATAAAAATTTTTGCCAGATCTTGCTGGGGTAAATAAAAATTAACATATATTGAATCTAAATTTTGCAAATTGACTATAGACTCACCTGGATTTATATATTTGCCCAAATTTATAGTACTGATTCCTAGCCGTCCAGCAAATGGAGCTTTTATTGTCTTTTTTTCGATTAAAGCATTTTGCTGTGCTACCAAAGCTTTTTTGCTTTTTAATTCTGCGGCATCACCGTCTACAACTGCCTGACTGATTGCCTGAACTTCTAATTGTTTTTTATCCCGGTCATAAGTAGTCTGTGCTAAATCTGCAGCAGCTTCTAAAGCATGCAGTTGCGCTATATCAGTATCTGCATTCAATTGTAGCAATACTTGTCCCTCATTTACTTCATCACCTGATTTAAAATTAATTTGAGTAACTATACCTGGGATTTCGGTAGATACATCAACTCCATGCACTGATTTAAAACTGCCTACAGATTTTATTAAAGGCTGCCACTCATGAAATTCTGCTTTCATAGCAGATACTACAGTTGGAGGCTGTTTCATGGTAGACATATATTTTTTCATTATGTTTCCCATAAAAGCATGATAACCAAATATCCCTCCAAAAATCACGCCCACAAATACTAACATAATTAACATTTTCTTAAACATAATCTATCCTCTTTTTTGCACCAATCGTTTTTGTCTATTTTCTATTCTCTATTATCTATTTTCTCGCCAATTTTTAATTGGCGTTGTTCCACCAGCCGCCACCTAACGCCTGAAACAATGCTGCTGTATCTGCAAAACGTGCGGCTTGAGCTTGTACTACGCCGATGCGAGTTAAATTAAATTGCCGCTCAGCGTCTAATAAAATAAAAATGCTGACTGCTCCGTTATTAAATTGTTCTTTTGCTAATTTAAAATATTCTTCCGCGGTATTAAATGCGGCGATTTGAGCTTCAAAGGTAGCAGCATCAGTTTCCAATGCGCGCAGAACATCTGCTACATTTTGAAACGCGTATAAAACAGTTTGACGGTATTCAGCAGCTGCTTGATCAAAAGCTGCCAATGCCGCGCGTTTTTTAGCTTTTAATTCGCCGCCGCGAAATATCGGCTGGACAATATTAGCTCCGATATTCCAAATAATATTGTTGCCATTAAATAATTCTTTGATCGTATTTGATTCCGGGCCAAACCCGCTGTTTAAAATAAATTGCGGGTACATATTAGCAGTTGCCACGCCTATCTCTGCGCAAGCCGCATGCAGTAATTCTTCCGACATTCTTATATCAGGACGTTTACGCACTAATTCAGACGGTAAAGTTACCGGTAAATCTTGCGGAAGCGTTAATTCGGATAGATCAAATTCAGGTAAAGTGCTTTCTTCATTTGGAAATTTACCGACTAAAACTGCTAATTGATGACGAGTATAGGCAAGCTCGCGGTCCAAAGCCGGTAATTGGGCTTTGGTTTGTTCAAGCGCAGTTTTTTGAGCTAATACTTGCGAGCGGTCAGCCCCTCCAAGATCCAATTGTTTTTCAATTAAGGCTAACTGTTTTTCCTGAATATCAATCACAGCTTTCATAGCATTAATTTGCCCTCGAATTGCGACTTCTTTTCCTACGGAGGCAACTATATTTGAGGTGATGGTCAAATATGCCGCTTGAAGCTGTAAATCCTGAAAATTAACTTGTGATTGAAGCGCTTCTAATTCACGGCGCGCGCCCCCCCAAACATCAAATAAATATGAAATTTTAACTGATGCACCATAAAAATTAAAAATGGTTCCCTTACCTTCTGAGATACCTGCAGCAGCGGTAGAAGTTTTTTGTCTCGACATAGATAAATCTGCGCTTATGTTAGGGAAATATGCCACTCCGGTTTTAGCCGTGTATTCTTCTTTTGCTTTTTGTAAAGTCGCTTTTGCAGCAGCCAATGTTGGGTTACCGTCTATGGCTAAACGTATAACCTGATCTAATTTTTTACAACGGAATAATGCCCACCATTCTGCAGGGATATTTTGCTCGTAAATAAATTTTTGTGAAATCGGCTCAGGTAAATTTGGCATCCGATCATCATTAGTGTAGCGGGCAACATTAGGAGCTGCCGGACGTTTAAAATTCGGTCCGATTGCATAGCTATTTCCAATAGCGGTAAAGAATATTGTAATAGTTAAAATTATAATATTATTTTTGGTAGAAAAACGCATTACTTTAAAACCTCATTATCTATCATTTTAACTAATTCATTTATGATTATATTTTTTTGTGAAGCACTATAGGGTGATAAACGTAAAAGCTCGAGCAGAAACAAACCATCAGCAGCCAATGATACTACAGCGGCTTTTTCAAATTTAAAGTCAGGATTATTTAATTCTTTCAAATGTTCGTTATAAGCTTGCTGCATGGGCTTTACCAAGTTTGGATCATGCGACATAGTAGCTAATAGAGCTTGCCCCATTTTTACCCGCTTATCATCTTTTTCCG
>JADFYE010000011.1 GCA_015233195.1 Candidatus Omnitrophota bacterium | reverse complement strand
ATACTAAAATCAAAAAACAAGAAAGCGCTTTATAAAACTCCGTAACCTGTTCTAAAATAAAACCTTAAACAAAAACTACAATGAAAGATCGTTCACAGCTTCCTGCTCTGACGGATAAATTTTGATTTTGTCAGTAAGGTCATCCACTTCCAAATATTTGATAAACAGTTGATTGATGTTTATAACACCTAATTTCTTATTGTTCTTTTTAAGCTGGTCTAAAATAAATATTATTGCCGCAAAAGTGGCTGAATCAACCCGTTTAACATCTTTAAAATCAACCAGAAGATTTTTTTGCATATAATTCGATATCTCTTTCTCTAAAGTTAGTTGCAAACACGGAATACTTTGAGAATCAATATCACCCTTAAATCTGACTATGATCAAATTATTTTTTTCATTGATCTCTTTGACATAGTACATAAGCGGTTTACAAATTTCACTCAAAAAATTACGCATACATTTTTCTCTTTGCAGAAGGAATTAAAAGATCTTTTAAAATACCCCATTTATTTACGCCGTAAGATTTAAACACGCATAAAACATAATGACAAAAAACTGGAATACGTCCAGCTAAAGCGCAACCAAAAATAATTCCGCAGCCAAACCCATTAGCCATTGGCAAAACAAATCCCAAGTCTTTAGGCAAATGATTTTTAAAAGGCTTTCCTTTTATTGCATTTATAATATTTTCAGCGGCAATACGCCCGCCTGATTCCGCGAAATGAACAGCCATTCTTAAACTTTTTCCATTAACATCAAAAGCTGCAGCATCGCCTACAGCAAAACATTGCGGAGCAAAAGACATATCCTGAGCCACTTTTATCCGACCCTGTTCATCTTTAGCAGCGTTCAATTTATGGATGAAAAAGCTAGGTGTCACACCCGCAGTCCATATCACCAAAACATTATCAATTATTCTACCATCATTTAATTCAGTATGATTACCTATTATATTATTAATCTGGGTATTTAATAAAATAATTACGCCCGTTTTTTCAAGATTGTTGCGCGCATATACCCTCTGATCTGGAGATAAAAACTGAAACGGCTCATTACCACGAATTAAAAAAAATACTTTTTTATTTAAACCTTTTTTCCGGAAATATTCACAAACCTGCGAAGACACCTCAACCCCAGTATACCCGCCGCCCACGACCATCACACTGTTATACTGTTCGCTCGCGATTTTTTCAGAAATATTTACAGCGTCTAACGCAGAATCAAGCCTGACACAAGTATTCTTAATACCAGAATTACCATAAAAATTGGTCTCTGATCCACTGGCAATAACCAGATAGTCGAATAAAAAATTATTTTTAGAAGTTTGAACTTGTTTTGATTCAGGCGATATTTCAATAACCTCGTCTTGAAAGAATTCGCATTTTAAATGTTTACAAATTTTAAAAAGGTCGGCTTGAACAAATTGAGAACTGATACGGCGGCTAATTACGTCTGGAAGAGCTGGTAAAAAATCAAAAGTATTTTTTTTATCAATCAAAATTATTTTTACACGGACACGATTCGCCCGCAATTTCCGAACAGCACTTAATCCCCCGAATCCCCCGCCAATGACAATCACAATCGGAATAATTTGTATCTGCGTCTTGTCTGAGTCGATAATCATAAAATTATTTTAAAATAGTCCGTCTATTATATCCGAATATTTTTAAAAACCATTTCCCCTCACCCCAACCCTCTCCCCAGAGGCCGGAGAGGGAGTCATTTAAACATATCATCCGAATTATAAATAAGCTTTTTTAGGACTGTTATAAAATGCCCAGATGCAAGGCATTCCCGAGAACGCGCGGAGACGTACGAAGTTGTGCGTCGCACAAGAGTTCGCAGGGAATAACACAGCAGATGGGCGTTTTAGAACAGTCCTATTTAACACATGCGAAACGGCACAGACCTTCCTTTATATCTAACGCCAATTCATTCTGCGGATCCAGTTCAAATGCTTTCTGAAGATATTCCGCGTATTTCTTAGTATCTCCTTTTAAAAAATATAACTGGGCGAGCCTCACATATATATCAGGATATAAAGGATCAATTTTTTCCGCTCGGGTCAAATAATCTTCCGCTTTTTTTAAATCCCGTCCCGCAAATACCGGAGCCAGCATATAATAACTGCCAAGACCCATAAGGATTACTGGTGAATTTGGTTCAATCCGCTCACCCTGTTTAAGGGTAGAAAACACAAACGAGCCATTAATCGCTTTTGATAACAATCCGCCGTGATACGCGATTAAACCTTTTGCCCCAGCATGCAATCCTAAAGCGCGTAAATAATTACTGGTATCCACCCGCTTTAATCCCCAAGACGCAACAATATCACATAAACGGGTAGCTTCACTAAAATTACCCCTTAAATAATTTATATACGCCAAAGTCATCAGAGCCGGAGCAAACCGCGGCTGCTGCTTTATAATATCTTTCAATACTTTTTCGCTATCTGAAAAACGTCTTTCCCGTCGCGCAATTTCAGCCAAACCCCATTGTCCTCCGATATTAAGCGGATCCAGTTCTGTTACTTTTTCAAACGCGGCTTTTGCCGCAACAATGTTATATTCATTTAAAAAAACCAAACCGGAAATATAATAAAGTTGAATGTCATCGGATTTATCCTGCAGCAACTGCAAGATCATTTTGCTATCCATAACATCCGCGCGTTCATGTATGGCTCTCCAATCCCACGCTGCCGCGCCTGCAAAAAGAATACTGTTAAAAAATAAAATAATAAAACAAACAATGATTTTCATACTCTTCCTTTTATATAAAACGTCCAATAACTAATGCTACAGATAACAAAAGACAAAATACCAAATGCAGCTGCGCGGTTTTCTCGACAATCGAAGATAGATCAGATAAAGAACCACGACCGCAAAATAAAACCTGCTTTATATCCCCCAACGCTAAAGGTATTGTAATGAACACGCTTAATCCAAGCCAGGGAATAATTTTCAACATCGCCAATCCCAAAACTATCAAATACGGGAATATTATCATCATAACATACACCCATTTAGACGGTGTAAAACTTAAATATCCTACTAAAGTTTTTAATCCCGCGTTCTGGTCTGTATCCAGATCGCGAATATTGTTTACAAATAAAATCGCTGAAACCAAAAATGCAACAGGCAAAGAAACTAAAAACGCGTCTTTCATCCACAAACCAGTTAACGCAAAAGACACACCTGCAACGAGAAGAATTCCCATAAAAATAAATACGGAAATTTCGCCCAATTTAACGTATTTATACCCAAAAGGTTTTCCCGTATAAGCGTAACCGCCGAATATCCCGATCAATCCTAAAATCAGGATCGGCCATCCTAGACGAACAATTAAATAAATCCCGAATAAAAATCCTAAACCAAACATAATCCATCCTGCCTTACGGATCTGTTCCGGAGTCAATCTGCCAGAAGTTAAAGCACCGCTTAGCCCCATTTTATTTTTTGTATCCACTCCGGAAATAAAATCATAATAATCATTAATCAAATTTGTTCCAGCATGAATGCACACTGCAGACAAAAGAAAACATAAAGCTGACCAGCCATCTACTGATAATCCCCGTCCAAACACAAACGCGATGCCAATTAATACCGGCATAATCGACGCTGTAAACGAAAATGGACGCATGGCTGTAAACCAAACTGATAATTTAGATGACATTAACCTTCCTCCTAATAATAAAATTAAAATTTAATAAATTTAGAGTATTGTAATATTGAATTTAACACAAGGGAAGGGTTAAGAATTAGTTTTTATTAGGTATGAAGACTGTGCTCATGGAGCAACATGCCTTTTTCCATAATTTCTACACGATCAATGCGTTGATGGACAATCTGATTACTGCTGGCAATTATCAAAGTAGAACCGGTTTCTTTAACGTGCTTTAATAAAATATTTAAAGCCATAACCGTAGTCATATTATCCATGCTGGAAAAAGGATCATCCGCAATCAAAACTTGAGGAGACATTAAAAGCGCGCGTACAATAGCGACCCGCTGCTGTTCTCCTCGGGAAAGCGTATTTGCCGGACGGTCAAAATAAAAAATCCCCATATCGCGTAATAAAATTTTAGCCCGGGAATTAAGCGCTTCAGCATTCACAGAATTAATATTCTGTTCCGTCATTAATAAAACATTCTGCAAAACTGTCATTCCGGATAAAATATGCAGGTCTTGAAAAATAAAACCTATATTACGTTTACGCCATTTATCCAGTTCAAAAATACTTAAATGAGTAATATCCAGACCATCCCACAACACTTGTCCGGCGTTCGGTTTTTTTACTCCAGCCAGTACATTCAGCAATACACTTTTACCTGAGCCAGAAGGTCCGGATATGCAAAGCTTCTCTCCTGCATCAAGCTTCAAATTATCAACAAAAATCCGGTCTAGCCCCGTGTTTTTATCCGGCAACATAAAAGACACAACTAAATCTTGTAAATACAATGCAAAAGCCATATGAACTCCTCTATATTAAGGGAGTAATATAACAATAATATAAGGCAGGATAAATGCGACCTTGGTCTTAGTATTTTAAATAGGGACAGACGCTATTTATTGTATCTTGCAAATAAATAGCGTCTGTCCCTATTTAGAAAGCGGCAAATATACATAAAAAGTAGTGCCTTCACCAACTTTACTTTTCACGTCGATCTTTCCTTGATGCCTAGTGATTATTTCTAAACTTATGCTCAAACCCAAGCCAGTACTCTCACCCGCTTTTTTAGTAGTGAAAAAAGGCTCAAAAATATATGGCCGCACATTATCGGGTATGCCTGATCCGGTATCAGATATTTCAACTACTGCAAACCCATTTTTTTCATAAGTTGATAAAACTATTTCACCTTTTTCCGGTATTGCCTGAATAGCATTGATTAAAAGATTTATAAATACCTGACCCAACTGCTGAGGATTACAATTCACCAATGATATTTTTTGAAAATTTTTGGTCAATTTAGCCTTATATCGTATTTCATTCCAGACAATGTTTATAACTCCTTCTAATATCTGGTTCAAGTCAGCGAATACCCGGGAAGAATCATCTCTCCTCGAGAAAGTCTTAAGATCAATTACAATATTTTTGATCCGTTCCAATCCTTCTTTAGATTCATGGATCACATCATCTATATCTTTTAAAATAAAATCAATATTTTCCTCATTCTTTATCCTGCTCATTTTTGCAAACGCTTCATGAAACTTATCAACTTCATCTTTAGAAGTGCGATCATACTCGTGCAACACGTCAAATATCTTTTTTATACTTCCTAAATATCTTTCCAACGCGTCCATGTTGCTATTAATAAAAGCAATCGGATTATTAATTTCATGCGCTATACCTGCGGCTAATTGCCCGATCGACGAAAGTTTTTCAGTCTGAATCAACTGCGTCTGCATAGTTTTTAACTGATTATGTGTTGATTCCAGATCCTGGATCATAGTCTTTAAAGCTTTTTCATTATCCAGCAGGCTGGCATTGACCCGTTCTACTTCCTGCTGACTTTTACGAAGCTGATCTTCAGCTTTTTTACGTTCAGAAATATCATCCCAATTAAACACAATATAACTTACTGATCCTTCCAAATTTTTAAGCAAAGAAACCGTTAATGCCGCCCAGTATTGCTCACCATTCTTACGCTGAGTCAAAAATTCTTTTTGGGTAAGCTGCGCAGTCACTATAGAATTCCATAAATCTTTACTTTCACTATATAAAAATAATTCACTAAGAATTTTATGCGCAGACGAACTCATAATATGCGAATGTTCCAGTCCAGTTATATGCGCAAAACTGTCATTCACATATTCGACCTTGCCAAGATAAGAAACAATCAACACGCCGACCGGATTTTGCTCAACAGCTTTGGAAAGTTTCTTTAACAATTCTTCCTGTTGATACTGATTTGAAACATCGATAAACACCCCGACAAAGCGATGGTCAATTCCCACAGTTTTGGTCTGCGCAATATTTACTAAACAATCAAAGTGTTCCCCGTTTTTTCTTTGAGCACTTATTTCTTTACAAAGCACTTGATCTTTTTTAAACGATAAATATATCTCTTTTATTAAATTAATATAATGCTCACCCGAATAAAGCATTTCAGCAGTCTTACCCAATAAATTTTCCGGATCCCAGCCAAAGATTTTTTTTACCGCCCCATTCACAAAAATTATAGTGTCATTCTCAAACCCTATCACCGCGTAAGGTATAGCATTCAATATGGCTTCAATCCTGGCTTCCGTCTCCTGAACCCCGGCTTCAATCTCTTTTTGTGAAAATACCCGGTAGGATAATTCCGATTTTGATTTTCTTAATAAGAAATTATTGATTAATAAATATATAGCCAAAATCAAGCTTGACACAAATATAAACAATATCAAAACAATCAACCATCCATAAGAACTCCAAAGCCGAGCCAAAGAATTCTGAATATGCCACAAATTATGACTACCACGTTTTAGGTCCCAAAGCGCGTCATGAACATCATGATAATCGTATGCTGGACGCCAAACTTCGCCAAAACCAGCCTTATGCGGTGGCATCTTTAATAACGCCCCAACCACATCCCTGACTATTTGAGACTGAATATTTCGAATAGAAACAAAAATCCAATCAGCGTAAAGATCAGTGCTATAACGGAACGATACCCCATAAAACATTTTCATCTGAAAATCTTTATATGGTTCGATTATTTTTAAATCCTTCCAAGAACAAGCCCCTTTAGCCACCAGATCTTCCAAATCTCCGGTAGCCAAAACTCCCGCGTCATATTCTTTGCGTAAAACTGAAGATAGAATATCTTTTTTATTCTCAGTCAAAATATATTTTTTAAATGCTTTTTTAGGATCAACATGAAGTTTTACTAACTCCCGCTCAAAAGCCAACTCACCCCGCATATCCTCAGATTTAAAGACAATTACTTTTTTATGTTTCAAATCTTTAAAAACATTAATATCTTTTTGTTCCGGACGAGTGAAAACAGTGGCGCCGCTGCGCGAATAATACATGCCGCCCTGTAAACGTTCCATACTCAAATAGGTGTCTATCAAAACGTGATGTTCTAATTCTGAGTAGACTACTGGACTCATAAATAAAAAATCAGCTTCTTTGGCTTTTATGGCAGATAAACTGTAAGAAGGCTTAAAATAGCGGATAGCAAAACATTGATCTTTAATATTGGTATTAAGGTAATCTACAACCGGCATCCATTGTTCTGACGCATCAATATCTTCCTGCTCTGTAACAATACCGATACGATAACATGAGGAAGCATCAACCTCATCATCATCAATATATTCAGCATTAGCGCTTACACAAAATATGCTAAGACCCCAAAATGCTAAAATAAAAAATATTAATCTACGAGACAGCGATCCAAAGATCATATTATCTCTTTTATTTTTACTATCAATTCTTTTGGATCAAACGGTTTATCCAAACAAAAACTTACACCTTGCTGGATCAAATATTTTTTCTTTTCTGCTTCAAAAAACGCGGATATTGCGATTATCTTTACTTGCTTTCCATGAGGAGATTTCAAAATATGTTCAACAACTTGAAATCCATCGATCCCCGGCATACGAATATCTACTATAACTAAATGAGGCTGGAACTCAAAAAATTTCCTTCCCGCCTCAAAACCATCAAACGCTAATTCAATATCACTATATCCGGCTCCCTTCAACAAACGCTGCAGCGACCGGGTAATATTCTTATCGTCATCAACTACCAATATCCTTTTAACCGCTGCCAAAGCCTTAAATTCATTAGGAATCGGCATTTTATAATCCCGCAAAAACCTAACGAACTCCTCGGCGTACACTCGGCTGTGTTTTCCCGGAGTACGGTAAGCTTTTAATTTACCGTCCTCTATCCATTTCAAAACAGTACGATAAGTTACATGGCAATGTTCTGCCATCTCCCCTGTAGTCAACGGTCTATTTTCCATATTGTCACCCTAATAGTTCAAAAATTTTTCTAACCAATTGATCGCTGTCAAAAGGTTTTTCGAAGAAACAATCCGCTCCGCACGCCTGCATAAAAGCTTCACCAATTCCACCGGCGTACCCAGAAATACCAATAATTTTTATTTTCTTTTTATCTGGATCATCTTTTATATCCATACACAATTCGTATCCTTTGCGATCCGGCATTCCTATATCTACCAATATCAGATCCGGACAAAAATCCTTGATAATGTTTTCTGCCTCGGTAACTCCTCCAGCTTCAGCTACATTCATTAGACCATTAATAAATAACAAACGCCGCGTCGATTTACGAACATTACGATCATCGTCAACGATTAATATTTTTTTGTCGCTATTCATACTATCACTTCATTCGGATAAATTACCGGACTTACCTGCCATTCGTACTAATTCCGCAACAGAATTCACATTTAATTTTTCCATCAACCGACCCCGATGAACCTTAACAGTTTTTTCACTGATTCCTAATTCAACCGCAATTTGTTTATTTAATAAACCTTTTATAACCAATTGAAACACCTGTTTTTCTCTTTTAGTCATTTTATCCAGCAACATCTGAAGTTTATGCTGTTCAGCTGATTCTTTCTGGATCTTAACTGACAATTCTAAAGCATGCTCTACCACTGAAAGCAAATCTTCAGATTTGAAAGGTTTAACAATAAAATCAACTGCTCCGCCTTTCATGGCTTTAACACTGCTGGGAACATCACCTTGTCCGGAAACAAAAATTATTGGTAAACGCACCCCGCGGATGATTAATTTTTTCTGTAAATCCAAACCAGTGATTTCCGGCATTTTTAGGTCAAGCAGAATACACGCTGGCTGATGATATTTATTTTTCGCCAAAAACTCCTGAGCCGAAGAAAATATTTCAACTTTATATCCTTTTCCGACTAACAAGCGTTCTAAACTTTTTAACATCGCTACATCATCATCAACAACATAAATCACCGCTGTCCGCAAATCCATTTTTAATTCTCCTTAATGTAAGTCCTGATTGTTTCCAAAATTTCAAAAGCATGCTGATTCTCTCGCTCAACATCACTTATGATTTTTCTTATTTCAGGTAGGTTAACCGATTTTTTACTTATCATTGAAGCGACCACATTAATATTGACCGATGCGGCAGAAAGAGGCTGACTAAGATCATGGATCAAATCCCGCAACTTTTCTTTTTCCATGTAGCACCTCCAATTAATAAAAAATATTTACTACTTATTTCTTATTTTGTACATTTAATACATTAACATATTTTTAAAATAAGTCAAAGATAAAAGGCTAAGGATAAGATATTAAAGAGGAAGGCAAACTAACATCGTAGTTCCGTCTGGACCGGTCTTTTCTACTTTTACATCTCCATTATGTTTTTTAATTATATCATAAGTTATGGTCAACCCTAAACCTGTGCCGGATTTTGACTTGTCACCTCCGGAAATAACCCCTTTAGTGGTTACGAACGGATCAAATATGCGGTTACGTATTGCTTCAGGTATACCTGAACCAGTATCAATAAAACGAATATAGGCTGATTCTTTACCATCTGTTCCTATAATAAATTTACCGTATTCGATCTTGATTTTCTTTATAGAACTTTCTTCACAAGCTTCCATAGCATTTTTTATAAAATTTATAAAAGCTTGAGAAAGCTGATTAGGGTAACACTCTATTTCCAAAACTGTTTGATCTGAAAATTCAATCTCAATACACTTGGAACGCAGCATTTGCTCCATTAATACCAGAACTTTCTTGATTAAAACCGGTAACATGACCTTCTGTTTATTTTCTGATACGCTCCCCTTAGAAAAATCCATCATCGACCTAACTAAAAATTCGCCCCGGTCTATTAATTCCACCATGACTGACAAAAAAGATTTTACTTCTTCGATCCGACTCTTCTGCTGCGATAACTGCACATAACCTTTTAACATTCCCAAAATATTATTAAACTCATGCGATATTCCAGCAGCCAAAGAACCAACTGCTGACATTTTTTCGCTCTGGATCAACGCTTCCTGCGCGGCTTTCAAATCTTTATTAAGTTTTTTTAACTCGTCGTGATTTTGTTTGATGCTAAGATGCACTTTGACCCGCGCCACTACTTCGTCGGTCTCAATCGGCTTGACAATATAATCTGAAGCCCCAGCTTCAAAGCCTTCATTTTTTTCATGTAATTGGTACAGGGAAGAAACTAAAAGGACTGGAACATCTTTAAGCGACGGGATATTTTTTACCTTGCGGCAAAATTCCAGACCGTCCATAACCGGCATCATAATATCAGATAAAATAATATCTGCCGGAGATTTTGCTAATAAATTAAAAGCTTCTTGACCATTATGTGCTATCGAAATAACCGAATCCGGAAAGTTTTTTGCAATAATACTTCTGACCAAAGTGCATTCCACATCAGAATCATCTACGATCAAAATCGAAACCATTATGCGGGTCCTGTGGGTTTTTGATTTGAGCTCCAATCTTTCCTTAACTTTCGCCAGCGTTCAACCCGCCGCAAAGTTTCTCTTACCATATCTTGCAATTCCTGCAGATTAAAAGGTTTGATCACAAAATCCGATATCCCAATCTCTAACATTTTATTAATCACATCCATCGACGGATAACCGGTAATCATTATTAGCTGTATGAACGGATCAAGCTTTCTGACTTCACCCAAAAGTTTTTCACCCAATAATTTAGGCATATTGTTATCTGCAATCACCAAATCCACATGCCGGTTAACCACTAAATCTAAAGCTTCTAGCCCATTACAAGCGCCAATAACTTCTGTTGATTCATCAGTCAATGCCCGCCTAAGCAGACTAACCATATATTCTTCGTCATCTACAACTAAAACTGTATTCTTTGCCATTTTACCTCCAACTTATACTTTATCTTTCTCTTTTACATACTTCATTAACGCGTTACGGTGACGTTCATCTATACCCACAAAAGCTACAGCAATATCGTATAATCCTTCTTCAATCACCCTGGTCCGGATAACTTTTGCTAAAAGCATTACCGCAGAAAGACGAGGTTCATTTTCTTCCGCGGCAAATATTCCTTTTATTTTTTCCCAGCCTGGAGCATCTAATTCTATTTCCAAAACTGTACCAGCTTCAAAAAACTGTTCTGACTCAAACGCCAAACCTCCGGCAGAAACATTTCTCGTTACCGCTTCAATCCTGCGTACAGAGTCCTGTTCCTTAAGATCAAAAACTTTCACCTTCAATAAATGCGGTCGGTCAACCCGAGTAAATTGACGACGGTTACTTGAATCAGAATGTTCATTTTTATCCATTTTAAATCCCCTGTAATTACCAACATGCAACGACTTTTGATAATTCTAACGAAAATAACCCAAACCGCCAATCAAAAATTTTTTACCGCTTAATTTTTATTCGCAACATTAGCCATCACAAATGACACTACCACAGCTTTCCTATTTTTTACTTTAAAACTTATTTCATAATAAAAGTCTTCTTCAAAAGGAAAATCTACTCCATACATTATATCATTATGCGCTTTAACCGGAGCGGATAAAAACAAATTAGCATATCCAAAATTCACAGCTTCATTCTTAAACTGCACAGCAATAATATTACATAATTCCCCGCAATTATCCATAACGACATCCGGATCCTCATAACTCACCCCTGGCTGCAAAGCCCGGACAAAAAGCTCAGCAATTTCTTCATCCAAAAATAAAACTATCACACCGCAGCAATCTTTATTTTCCAACTTTTGCTTAGTCAAATATAAATTAATTGCCGCAACATAACAAGGTCCATCAAATTTTTCCAAACCAAAAAGCCGCATTTTGCTGTCATACTCAATGATATTCTTTTTCAAAAAAGCGGCTTTTTCAGATAATTTAGCTTTGCACTTTGTTTCCAAAATTTCCTGAACATAACCCATCAACGCTGTAACCATTACCTGTGGATCAAACTGATCTGCCACTTACGCGCCTTTATTTTTGCAGACGATTAAAATCATTCTTTAACTGAATATTTTCATCTTTTAAAACTTTTAAATTATGCTCTAATTCTTTAACATCAACATTTTCCTGGTCCAGATGAAAATTATTTTTATCTAATTTTTCCGCTATATGGTCCAAAACTCCGTTCAATTCATCCCGACGTTTTTCAAGTTTAGAAATATTTTCAGATATGCTGCTGATCTTATCTTGATATTCCTGTTCCAGTTTCAACGACCCAGCATCAACTTGCTGATTTTCCTGTAATACTGCTATTTCCTGCTTTAATTTTTCGAGCTTATTCTGAAGTTCAATTTTCCTTTTCTCTAATTTCTTCGTCTTTCCACTAACCGTATTTTTTTTCCGTAACGCAGCTAATTCATTTTGCGCCTTATTACAACTTTTTTCTGTTTCACTAATCCAGGAATTAAGATCTTTTTTTTGTCGTTCAATATCCGGGTCTTTACCTTCTGAAGAATATTGTATTTTTTCTTTTAACCCTGCCACTATCTTATACAGACTATCAATATCCGCTTTAAGCTGGACCATTTCTTTATTTTTTTCAATTAATCTTACTTCCAGTTCTTGCCGCTCTTTAGCTATATCTTTTAAATTCTGATAAACTCTATCCGCTTCTTTCTGAAAAACTTCAACTTCTTTTTTATTATTAAAAGCAAAATTTCCCGGATCATCAACCGCGTGCGTATCCAACTCATCCGTTTGAGCCTGTAACTTATCAACCTCAGCATTTAAAATTTCAATCTGGGCTGATAAAGCCTGATTATTCTGATAAACTCTCTTCAAACTTTCATTTAGCGCTTCTAAAGAACCGTTCCAATCCCGAACAGTAACTTTCCCTTCTTGAGCAAAAGACGAACTGATACTCAAGACCAAAAACATCATCAAAATTAAATTTATTTTTCTAAACATGTTTAACTTACCAATTGCGACATTGATAATATTGGCATAAACAAAGCCACGACAATAAACCCGATAACTATACCCATAACCCCGATAATTAATGGTTCGATCATACTCGTTAAACCTTCAACTGCAGTATCCACTTGATCATCATAAAACTCAGATACTTTTAAAAGCATTTTTTCCATTTGACCGGATTTTTCACCAATCGAAATCATACGGGTAACCATTGGAGGGAAAACCGAACTTTTTTCTAAAGGAACAGCTAAACTTTCTCCCTGACGAACGCTAGTTTGAACATCTTTAATTACATTCTCAAGCACCCGGTTACCTATAGTTTTTTCCACAATATTCAAAGATTCCAAAATAGGAACACCGCTCTGTACCAAAGTAGCTAAAGTCCGAGTAAACCTGCTTACCGCTACCTTACGTAAAAGTTCACCAAATACCGGCATACGCAAAATAGCGCCGTCAATAGCAACCGCTCCTTTTTCAGTTTTGTGCCAGCGATTCATAGCAAAAATCAAACCAACTATAGCAGCAACAACCAACAATAAATATGAACGCAAAAAATTACTAGTATTTACTAACACCTGCGTCATAGGCGGCAGCTCTTTACCGAAAGATGAATATATGCCTGAAAATGTCGGAACAACCTTGACCAACAAAATTATAGTTATAATCCCTGCCATTGATACAACTACCGCGGGATAAACCAATGCGGATTTTACTTTGCGCTGCAAACTCAAAGTTTTTTCCATGTAAGTTGAAACCCGGTCCAATACCGTAGCTAAAATACCGCCGGTCTCACCAACCTTAACTAAATTAACGAATAAATTATTAAAAACATAAGGGTGTTTAGCAAAAGACGAGGATAAACTGCTGCCATGCTTAATATCCATTTCAACTTCAGTCAAAACTTTTTTAAATCCTTCATTGGTAGTCTGCTCCGATAAAGCGTTCAACCCCTGTAATATAGGCATACCAGCCTCGACCATGGTAGCCAGCTGACGCGCGAAAAGCACAACTTCTTCTGGCTTAACTTTCTTTCTCGCTCCAGCTTTAACTTTTTCATCTTTTACTTCAGTAACCGAAATAATGGTGAGTTTGCGCTTACGCAACTCTTCAATAACCGCATTACGGTCATCAGCTGAAATCTTGCCAGTAATACTTTTTGATTCCGCGTCTTTTCCAACATACTTAAAAGTAGCCATTATCTATCCCCTCAAAATAATTTATATTCATTTTATCATCAAACCATATTTTAAAAAGCGTTTCTTTATCAATCTTATCAGTCACTACTTGTAATCCTAAACACTTCTTCCATAGTAGTTTGACCGTCTATACATTTAGCCATGGCGTCCTGATACAAAGTCTTCATTCCTTTTTGCTCACAAGCAAATTTCTTTATGTCATCAGAAGTTTTGCCTTCCAATAACATCATACGTACATCATCATCAACTTCCAAAACTTCAGTCACAGACATGCGCCCGTTATATCCGGTATTTTTACAAAACTCACAGCCTTTTCCTTGATAAAAAACTGTCCCCTTAGGAACCAGGGGTCCTATCCGTTTTAAAATATCTGTTTCGATCTTTACCTCTGCCTTGCAATGCTGACATATTTTACGACACAAACGCTGAGCAGTTACCAGCACCAGACTGGACGCCACCAAAAAAGGTTCTACCCCCATATCCACCAAACGAGTCAAGGCACCAGGAGCATCATTAGTATGCAAAGTAGATAACACTAATTGACCGGTCAAAGAAGCTTTAATAGCAATATCCGCAGTTTCACCGTCCCGTATTTCCCCGACCATAACAATGTCCGGACTTTGACGTAAAATCGAACGTAAGCCTTCAGCGAAAGTCAGCCCAATCTCAGGCATGGCTTGTATCTGCGTCAAACCTTCCAGCAAATACTCAACCGGATCTTCGACCGTAATAATATTTTTTTCAACTGTATTAAGCTCGTTCACAATCGAATACAAAGTTGTAGATTTACCGCTTCCAGTAGGACCAGTAACTAAAAGCATACCAAACGGTTTTTTAATACCGTCTTTAATAACTGTCAAAGCCTTAGGCGATAATCCCAACCCGTCTATACCAACTGCTAATTTTGAACGATCCAAAATACGCATAACCACTTTAGGTCCGAATGTAGCCGGTAATATTGACACCCGGAAATCCACACTCTTATCTTTTAAAGTCAGTTTGAACCGTCCATCTTGAGGCATTTGATTTACCGTAATATCCAAACGCGACATGATCTTGATACGCGTAGCCATAGCATTCTGATTCTTTTTAGGAATAGTTAAAACATCCCGTAAAACACCGTCTATACGGTACCTCACCCGCACGCAAGTTTCCATAGGTTCAATGTGTATATCCGACGCGCGTTGACGTAAAGCTTCCTTTAATATCAAATTTACCATCCGTATTATCGGAGCTTTGTCCGATTCATCCGACCCATCAGTTGAAGCGCCCTCTTCTTCTTTCTGCGAAACAATCTCAAAGGCTTCTAAAGCAGCGTCCTGAGCTTTGAATTCCGGAGCATCACGTTTGGTTGGATCTCCATAAAAACCATCGATCTTTTTCATGATCTCGGTTTCAGTATTCAAGACTATGTCAATACGTTTTCCGGTAATATTTTTTAAATCATCGAGGGCATAAACATTCAAGGGGTCAGATGTAGCAATTGTTACTGAAAATTGAGTATCAGACAAAGGCACGATTTTATATTGCCGGGCAACTGACTCAGGAATGATTTCTTGCAGATAAGGTGTAAGTTTATACCTAGCTATATTTACAAAAGGAATACCTAATTCGTCGACCAGCAGCAATAACCAATCTTCTTCTGTAATCAAACCTTTTTTAATCAAAGCTTTCTCAAAAGGGATTTTCTCTCTCTGATTAAGCAGACGTGCTTCTTCCAATACCTTGGGAGGAAACTTCCCGGAATTGACTAATCCATCCAAAATTGTATCTTTAACAGTCTTCGCCATAAATTATTTTTTCAATGTTTCGTCAGGTGCTGTAATTCTTAAAACCTCCTCGAGCGTAGTCAGTCCTTTCAACGCTTTATACAAAGCGTCCTCGCGCATAGTTATCATTCCTTCCTGCCGCGCAACTTCTTTAACCTTAGGTTCGCCAGCCATAGCTGTTATCACTTCTTTGACTGCTGGAGTTATAACTAAAATTTCGGTGATACCAACCCGCCCTTTATACCCGCTCTTAAAACACTGGTCACAGCCTTTACCTTTATAAAGCGTAATGGTTTTTTCTTGAGAAATCTGCCGCAAACCAACTCTTTCAATTACAGCGTCGGGTGGAGTATAAGGTTCTTTACAATTCTGACATACTTTACGTAAAAGACGCTGGGCTATAATACATAAAACTGAAGAACAAATTAAAAATGGTTCAACCCCCATATTCACCATACGCACTACTGATCCGGCAGCTGTAGTCGTATGCAAAGAACTCAGCACCAAATGTCCGGTCAAAGCAGCTTTAACTGCTATATCCAAAGTTTCAGCATCCCGGATCTCTCCGATCATAATAATATCCGGATCCTGCCGCAATATTGAACGCAAACTAGCAGCAAAGGTTAAACCCATCGCAGGTTTAACATTAACCTGACAAGCGCCTTTGAACTGATACTCGACTGGATCTTCAACTGTAACAATATTTTTTTCCGGTGAATCAACATGTTTAAGAATGGAATATAAAGTCGTGGTCTTTCCGCTTCCCGTAGGTCCGCAAGTCAATATCATCCCATGCGGCTTTTTAGTACACTCTATTAACCGCTCTAATGAGCTCGGCTCAAACCCTAATTTTTCAACGTCTAATACTGTCCCGCTCTGGTCTAAAACCCGCAAACAAACTTTCTCGCCTAAAGCTGTAGGCAAAACATTAACACGAAAATCAACTTCTTTATCAGCTGAAACTATCATCTTAAACCTGCCATCCTGCGGCAACCGGTGTTCAGAAATATCAAGATTAGAAATAACTTTAATGCGTGAAACCAAAGGCGCAAGAATAGCCTTAGGCAAACGGTCTATCTCCCGGATCATTCCGTCAACCCGCAAACGTACCCGCATCTCCCGTTCTAAAGGTTCAATAAATACGTCGCTGGATTTCATCAATACTGCTTGCCGCACTATCGAATCAGTTAAACGAATGATCGGAGCTTCGTCTTTTATTTCTTCTACTCCGGAAGATGATCCCATAAATTCATCGGATTTTATATCATCCAGCTCATCCGGGTTTTCCATATCACCCATGAGATCACTGATCTTATCCAAAGATTCTTCATGCGTTTCTTCATGCGCCGCTTCTTTAGACTGCTCATCTTTTTTATAATATAAATCGATAGCTGTGGCTATTTCTGAACGACGAGCAATTATGGTATTTATGATATATCCAGTAACAGCTTTGACATTATCCACCACAAAAATGTTCAATGGATCAGCCATAGCAATAGTCAAAGTCTCGCCGATCAAAGATATCGGCATGATCTGATATTTAACCACCACATCTTTAGGTATGATTTTGATTATGGAAGGATCAATCTTAATCCGGCTAATACTTATGGTAGGAACACCTAAACTGCGGCTTAATACATTAGTGAGAGTATCATCGTCTATCAACTTCATATCTACGAGGATACGACTTAATTCGCCGCCTTTCCGCTCTTGTTCATTCAAAGCTTTTTCAAGATCAGCAGCAGAGAGCAGATTATCGCGCAACAGGATTTCTTTGATCCGGTCTTTTAAGAACGCCATATCACTCCATGTAATTTTTTTCTAAAAACTTTTTTATTTCCGTAGTAGTACTTACAAACACTTGAATACTACATTCAGTTAAGGTTTCAAGCTCCTCAATCGCCATGGTATTCAATGGATTAGCCATAGCCAAAGTGATGCTTTTCCCTATCTTATCTATCGGCACCAAAACATATTTGACGCACAATTCCCTCGATACAGATTTCATAACCACAGGATCAACTTCATAATTATTCAACGGCAAGAAAGGAAACCCGTACTGGCATGTCAAAGCCTGGGCAATATCCTCTTCAGTGGCAAATTTAAGCTCTACCAATATTTCGCCCATAAGACCGCCTTTAGCTTGCCAGATCTCTAGAGCCTTATTAAGCTGTTGGTGATTGATAACCCCGCGCTCGACCAGCACTTCACCAAGTTTTTTTGTATTAGTTCTTTTAAATTCTTTCATAATAATATTTTATAGATAAATATTAACTATTTTAATATACCTAATCTTAACCAAAAAGCACTAAAAAACATTTTAAAGTTATTGAAAAGATCTTTTTCTACTCAGATTTAGAAGAAATCCTAACATAATCGCTGTAGTTAAAAATGAAGTCCTGCCATAACTAACCAAGGGAAGCGTAATACCTACGATAGGAAACATGCCCATGACCATGCCAATGTTAATTACTACTTGCAAAGCCAATATAGCAGCAATACCCACAGTAACATTAACCCCGAACTTATCTGTAACTTTATCCGCTATACTTAATCCAGCGTGGACCAGAACAAAAAAACATGTTATTAAAAATATCCCGCCTAAAAATCCCCACTCCTCGCCAATTACTGAAAAAATAAAATCAGTATGGCGTTCAGGTAAAAAATTAAGCTGATTTTGTGTTCCTGCGAACCAGCCTTTTCCAAATAATTGTCCTGAACCTACTGCTATCTTCGATTGAATAATAGTGTATCCTGACCCTAAAGGATCAATATTGGGATTTAAAAAAACTAACAAACGCGACTTCTGATAATCTTTCATTAACATCCACATCACTGGCATAGCTAACACGCATATACCCAGAAAACTAAACATAAATCGATAAGGTATGCCGTTAACAAACATAATCGCTAAAAATATCCCAAACAATAATATCGCGGTACCTAAATCCGGCTGTTTGAATATCAATAGCATTGGAACAACTGTTAACAAAAACGGTACGACTATAAACTGAAAAATATAATGAATCCTGCCATAAAAACCAAACATATAATTCGAAGACCGGCTGGAATAATACCTGCCCAAAACCAAGATCAAGCTCAACTTCATGAATTCAGAAGGTTGAAAACTAAATCCTGCAATTTCAAACCAGCGAGTCGCGCCTAAAGCATTGCGACCGGTTAATAAAACCAAAAATAACATCAAAACATTTGCGCCGTATACGACATAGGCAAAATCAAAAAATTTACGATAATCAATATTGCTTAATGCCCACATAATAAGCACAGCGATTAAAGTAAACATCATTTGATCATAAAATATTTTCTGGGGAACGCGCGTGTTATTAAAAGTCGCGCTATAAAGTCCGACCAGACCAAACAGCATGATCAATATCGAAAACACCCAAATTCTGATAGTTACATTTTTGTTCATTTCATGTCCTAATAAATTTTATACAAAAATAAATATCCCTTCTCCAGCCCCTGGGGAGAAGGTTAGGATGAGGGGATAAATTTCACTATTAAATATTCCCTTTGATTACAAATTATTATCTTTCTTCCACTTTAACGCGTTTTTTACAGTATTCATAGACTCAGAAGATTCATGAAATAACGCTACACCAGACGCGAATTGACCAGGTATTTTAAGAAAAAACCCTAACTGAAGTGCCAAATTAACAGCTCTAACACTCTGAAAACCATTTTTTCCATCCTCTTCAAGAAGAATAAAACCAAATTTAATTATTTCTTTTTGTGAAGGAAGAGAATATTCGAAAAACCGATTTCCAACCTCAAAAATATTGCAAAAATAGTTTAGCTGATCTTTTTTTGGTACAGACGCAATAAACCTCAAAACTTCAGCAATATATTTATCTTTACAATGACTCATTAAAACTTCATAAGCATGCACTCGAGATTCGATATCATGTTTATTATCTTGTGTGAAATTATAAACAGATTCTTCAGCTACTACATCCCATTGAACATTTTTCATTTCACCAAATATCAAATAATAAATATAATTCGAATGATTTTCATTTAGCAATGCACACAAAATTTTTACTTTATTAATATCCTTTTCACGAAACCAAGCATCCCAAACATCACCAGCGGCATACCAAATTTTTGCTTTTTGTGACATGCGATCATCCATCCAAGGTTTTGAAGGCATCCCAGGTTCCATAGGAGAATAATTATCGTTCATAATCACTAACAAAGCTGAAGACATTGCCAAAGTCGGTTTTAATTTTAACAAAGCATTTACTACCTCGTCACGTTGATTATTAAAAAGACTTTTATCTGATAATTGTTGTAGCAAATCATCTGAAAAAGCATTATTACCAATAACTAATATTAAAAAAAACAAAATTAAACAAATTTTTCTCATCTTTTTCCTTTTATTAAATACATACTATCAATTTTTTTAAACCAGATTAATAAAAAATTTGTTTCAACAAAAATTATATAATTAAACCAAAATCAAAATATCATATTTTTCGCCAAGGCTTCTTCGAGGCAAGCGCAATGTCTTAAATAGTAAAATAACCCCTCACCCTGCCCTCTCCCCGGAGGTCGGAGAGGGGATCACTTCACCATTTTTTATTCTTTTTCTATATACTCTATACCATCCACTCTATACTATTAAATCTTCCCCTGTTCCCTCATCCGCGTCAGCAGCTGTCGCCCAATAATACACGCGTTCTCACTACCCCCGCCAAATTCCAAAAAAATACAAAACGCCACTTTACGTTCTTTTCCCAACGCGTATCCGGCAAACCAAGCATGCGGTTCCCGTCCTCGAACAGTCTGAGCTGTCCCAGTTTTACCTGCCACATAAAGATCAGGCATATAAAGATCATACCCTGTACCAGTCGGTTCAGACACAGTCATACGCAAACCTTTTTTTATATCATCAAAAATACTCTTATTAAGTTTAAGCGTTCGCGTAAAATTATATTTAGTAACCACTACTCCATTGATTGACTTAATAATATGCGGTTGTACTTCAACGCCATCTCTTTCTACAGTTGCCAACATCCTAGCTATCTGCAAAGGCGTTGCCAAAGTATCGCCTTGTCCGATCGACATATTTAGTGTGTCACCCAAAAACCAATTCTTTCCTGCTGTAACATGACCTTTTTTATCCGATATATATCCTGGTCTTTCATAAGGCAAATCCACGCCGGTAAGTCTGCCTATACCAAACATCCTCCCATAATATGCTATAGCTTCCGAACCTAACAATTTTCCTAAATTAAAAAAATAAACATTACATGAATGCGCGATCGCGTTAAATAAATCCTGAACACCGTGCACATGTGAACATCCAAACTGAGTTTCTCCGACTTGATAAAATCCCGGGCAATTAAAAGTTGTATAGGTAGCTATTTTTTTTAAATCTAACCCTGCAAACGCCATTGGTACTTTAAATACGGAACCCGGAGCATAAGCGCCGCGTACCGACCGATTAACCATAGGTCCCCGGACATCACGCAAAATATCCACTTTACCTTTTTTCAACGCTGGATCAACAAAAATATTCGGATCATAATCCGGCGAACTCGCCATACTCAAAATCTCGCCACTATCTATATCCAACATAACAATCGCGCCCTGCCTGCCGCCTAAAGTTTCCCTGCTTATATTTTGAATATCCGAATCAATAGTCAATTCGATATCTTTACCTTTACTGGGATCCTTAATGCTCAAAAGCCTGACCTGCTTACCGCGATTATTTACCTCAATCTGCAAACCGCCTTCTTCACCGCGCAATTCCCGGT
This sequence comes from Candidatus Omnitrophota bacterium, assembly GCA_015233195.1. Lineage (GTDB taxonomy): Bacteria > Omnitrophota > Gorgyraeia > Zapsychrales > Zapsychraceae > JADFYE01. Next base: position 50,170 of record JADFYE010000011.1, on the reverse strand, counting down.
CATAATACTCTTCAATTCCCAAATACCCGACTAAACTCCTCGGAGAATATCCATAACCCTGAAAATTATCTATCGTCTCCTCATTTACCCGGTCAACATATCCTAAAACATGCGCTGAATTACTGCCTAAAGGATAATACCTGCGGAAAGTTTTTTGCACCCATAAAGCCGGGAACTTATACTCATTCTCCTCGATAACAATCGCTTTCTCCCGGGAAATACCCTCAGCCAAAACTACTGGAGCAAAAGGAGCTTCCCGATTCTGCTGATATTTTAGTTTCAATTCCCGAGAAGGAATATCTAAAACATTCTCGAGAAAATCAAACAAAGGCTCAACATCATTAATATCCTGCGGTGTTACTGATAAATCATAGGAAAGTTTATTGTCAGCCAGAATCACGCCATTACGGTCTTTGATCGAGCCTCGCCAACCATCAAGAGGGACTACCCGTATCCGATTATAAGCGCTTAATCTATGATAATATTTTCCGCGTATTACCTGAGCATAAAACAGGTGCAAAGTAACTCCGACAAATAAAGCTATGATAATTACGCGTATAATTTTAAGGCGCATCTTATAAGACCATTGAATGTAATATTAGCCACTAATAATGTAACCACTATATCTACTGTTATCCCGCTAAGCACCATGCCAACAGATATCCCCTGGTCTACCATTGCCAACAACAAGAACCGCACTAAAACATTAACCCCCAACACAAAAAATAAAAGCACTACCAACGACGAGCGCGAACCTTTTTGATAAATATAATCACCTAAAAAAGAAGCTGCCAAAACGCATACACTATACGCAACCATATTAAATCCAAAAGTCATACCAAAACTATCTTCCAGCATTCCCCCGACCAGAGCTACCAAAACTGCAGAACGCACATTCCAAAATATATCCGCAAACACCAATAATATAATAATCAAACTTGGTCGCAACCACGGCGACACATAATTAAATAATAAAAATTCAATAATAAAACACACCACACAAGCTAAAACTATAAATAAACTTCTTTTCATTTTTATTCACCCACCACTAAAACTTCTTCCAACCGCGAAAAATCAACTTCCGGTTTTACTAAACAATCAATTGAATCCGCGTCTTGAGAAGGAACTATTTGATCCACTTTACCTATTATTAAATTTTCAGGAAAAGAAGAACTTATCCTCGAAGTAACTACCCGGCTGCCTACAGCGACTGAAACATTACTGCGCAAATAACGCATCCTGCATAGACCCTGCAAAGTTCCTGAAACCAACCCGCTTTCACGGCTGTCCTCGATCGCCGCAGCTACACTAAATTCCGGATCAGTTATCAAAACTACTTTGCTAGAATTACGACCAACTTCAATAATTTTACCCACTACTCCGGCGGTATTTATTACTGCCTGTCCAAGCTTTACCCCATCGGAACTACCTTTATCAATAACCAATATCGAGTTCCAATAGGAAGGATCACGACCAATAACTGAAGCAGCTACTGAAGAAAAAACACTCTTGCGTTTTAACGATAACAGATCAGTCAGACGCTGATTTTCCCGAACCAATTCATCCATACCCACTAACCTGCTCTTAAGAACTTCATTAGCTTTACGCAGCCTGACATTCTCGCTAAAACTCACATGAAACAAAAACATTTTACGGACTTCCAATACCGGCCAAGCCAATATCCGGATAGGTCCTTTTAGCATATCAATAGAATTGAATTTCAAACTGTCAAAAAAATTACTGCGGAACAAAAAGAAAAGTACAGGAAGGCAAATGATTATAATTAAAGTAGAGCTATTTCGTCTATTTCCAAACACATTAATATAAACCTATATAAAATTAGAAATCTAATTTAGTCTGAACCACCATACGACGACGCAACCGCACCGACATATTTAACACATGACCAGTACCCATAACTACCGCAGTCAAAGGATCATCTGCGATATGCACTGGTAAACCGGTTTCTTCCGCGATCCGTTTATCAATACCGCGTAATAAAGCTCCTCCGCCTGCTAACACAATACCCCGGTCAATCAAATCAGCCGCTAATTCCGGCGGGGTTTGTTCCAATGTAGATTTTGCAGCGTCAACGATCGCCTGTACCGGATCCTGTAAAGCATCCCGGATCTCAACTGAAGTAACTGTAATAGTTTTAGGAAGACCAGAAATTAAATCCCGTCCACGTACATCCATATTCAATTCTTCTTCCAGCGGATAAGCCGAACCAATACGGATCTTAATCTCTTCAGCCGTACGTTCCCCAATCATCAAATTATAGGTTTTGCGCAAATATTCAATTATAGCCGCGTCAAGTTTGTCGCCTGCTATACGGATAGATTTCGAATTTACTAAACCTCCCAACGAAATTACCGCGAATTCAGTAGTACCACCACCAATATCAATAATCATGTTTCCTTCAGGTTCTTCAATTGGAAGCCCAACCCCAGCTGCCGCAGCTTTAGGTTCCTCGATCAATTCAACTGAGCGCGCGCCTGCACGTTCGGCAGAATCACGAACCGCCCTCTTCTCAACTTCAGTAATTCCCGACGGAATAGCTATAACCATTGCCGGACGGACCAAAGGTCTGCGTGGATGTACTTTTTTAATAAAATAACGAAGCATAGCTTCAGTAATCTCAAAATCCGAAATAACCCCATCTTTCATAGGGCGGATAGCCACAATATTACCCGGAGTTTTACCTAACATTTTTTTAGCTTCTTCCCCTACCGCAATAACCCGGTTCGTATCTTTTTCAATCGCTACCACAGACGGTTCCCGCAATACTACCCCTTCGCCTTTTACATAAACCAAGGTAGTGGCAGTTCCTAAGTCGATACCCATATCATTTGAAAAAAGACCAAGTACCCAATTAGACAATCTTTTGAAGAGTTTAAAGATAGTATGTAACATCAATATTTCCTTTGAGTTAAGTTGTGACAGACACTCGTTAAGAATAGACATGATATATTAAAAAAAAATTACTGTCAAACGATTTTTGATAGCCAAATAAAAGCCTTTGCCTTATAATACACAAAACTTAAAAGACTAAAACTATGCTATCGAAAATCCGAAAAATACTTTTTTATTTATTCACCTTGCTATACCTGATTATGTGTCCAATTATTATATTTGACGCGTTAGGCATAGTTATCCGTCCGCAAAAACCAATAATGAAAACTGGCGTCATCAGCCTGTCAACTCTGCCTTCAAATGCTAAAGTACACATTAACGGAAAACTATTCAATGAACGCACCCCAACTGTTATCCGCAACCTCAAACCCGGCAACTATGACATAACTATATCCATCAGCAGCTATCACACTTGGCATAAAGTAGTACCAGTAATAGAAGAACAAGCTACCGTACTTGAAAACATTTTTCTTATCCCGCAAGTTTGGGCAAAACGCGCCATCACTGCTTTTAAATTTCAAAAAATGCTGCCTATAGACGAGCGAGCTTTACTTCTTATTCCGCAAGATAATAAAACCAACGGGATTTACGTTTATCGCTGGTCCACTCCAGCCTTACCTATAAACCTAAATAACAATAATATGGACGAGAATGACAAATTATCACCTTTATTCAATTCATCAAATCAAAATCTGCCAGAAAATATCACCGATATAATTACAATAGAAGAAAGCACTAACCTATTACTCAAATTATCAAATGCCACTGTAACTGAGAATCCAGCATTCATATGGGTAGACCCGCTATCTACTCCAACCGAATTTTCTGATATTTCCTTATTATTCACGTCTCAACCTGAAAACATATTTTGGTCAGCCGAAGACAATGACAATATTTTTTATACTAATTCAAAAGACATATCCCGCATTGATGTTAAAAATAAAGGCATTTTCCCTCAGATCGCGACTAATACTAAAGGTTTTGGTCTGCATGGACGGCAATTATATGTAGTAGATACCGGTGACCATTTTAACAAGATCGATTACCGTCAACCCAAACGCGAAAAACTTACCGGTGGACTTGAGACCTTACCCAAAGAATTCCAGGAAACAGAACAATACCGGATAACTGTACTTAACAACACTACTCTATTTTTAAGTCAAGACGGACAATTATTATGGAATGGTTTGCCTTATAAATTGATTGAAAAAAACTGCAAAGGATTTATACCTTTAGCTGAAGGAAAAAAACTTTTAGTATGGACCACCAGCCAAATAGGCATAATCGATTTCGCTGAAACCCGACGAGAAGGGCTGTTCGAAACTGGACCGACCATAACCTGGGTAATTAATAACGGTAAAAATATAACCCAAGCTTTCCCAGTTAACCATGGTTCCCAAATAATTTTTAAAGACGGAGATCAGGTAAATTTAACTGATGTAGATATGATATGTTCCCGCGAAATTTCCATGATAACCTCTACACAAAACCGGATATTTTATTCGGAAAAAGCTGGAAAACTTTTTTATATAGACGATAAAACTCAACAATTGATCATTATAAATATTTTACCTTAATCCTATGCCAAACCACAAATTCATATATTCTAAAACCGACATCCCCCAAAACGAAAAACGTTTACAAATATTTCTCGAAAAATTACCCGGGATTGTCAGTTGGACAATATTATTATCAATCACCATACTATCTTTCACCGCGCCTTTAATGGCTTCGATCATAGCCATAGCCCTGATATTTTTCTGGTTCATCCGCTTGCTATATATGACTATACTTCTCACCTTATCTTATTTACGCTTCAACGTGGAAAGTAAAACCCCTTGGCTGAATCGAATTAAAGAGATCGACGAATTACACCTAAACACTACATTAAAAAACGAGTCAGGGTCGCGCTCCCTTGATAAACTTATATCCAGCGGAATACATCATAGTAACCTGAAAAAACTATTACGTTGTCCGGCATTACCTCCTATATCAAATGACCTGATCCATTTAGTTATAATACCTGCAGCAAAAGAAGATGAGGAAATACTACGTCCAGGAATAATATCTCTAATCGAGCAGGAAATCTCCTGCAAGCAAATATTAGTCACATTAGCCATTGAAGAACGCGCGCCTGCGACCACAAAAAAAGCCGCGGAAAAATTACAAAAAGAATTTAAAAATATGTTTTTGGATTTTTTAGTTGTTATACACCCGTCAAACCTTCCTGGAGAAGCTAGAGTAAAAGGCGCTAATGCTTCTTACGCTGCCACGCATTGCACCCAATATTTTCAAGACAACAATATAGATCTTAGCAATGTCATAGTTTCCTGTTTCGACGCTGATACTGTAGTAGACAAAAAATATTTTTCCGCCTTAACTTACGCGTTCATGACCACACCCGACCGGGAACATGCCAGTTATCAACCTATACCGGTATACCACAATAATATCTGGACCGTACCAGCATTCTCGCGGGTTATGGAAACCGGTTCTTCATTCTTCCAATTAATTGAATCTACCAACCCGGAAAAATTAGTTACCTTTTCCAGCCACAGCATGAGTTTCAAAGCTTTACACGATATAGGCTATTGGCCAAAAGACATGATATCCGACGACTCAGCAATATTCTGGAAAGCTTACATATTCTACGAGGGAAAATATCAGGTAATCCCAATCTATGCAACTTTATCCATGGACGCAACCATGGCAGAAGACTGGAAAACCACAATAAAAAATATTTATAAACAAAGACGACGCTGGGCGTATGGGGTTGAAAATTTCCCAATACTTATCCGGGGATTTTTAAGAAGTCCAAATATTTCTGTATATAATAAAATCCGGCATGGATTCAAAATGCTGGAAGACCACGTATCCTGGGCAACCTGGGGCTTTCTTTTAACCACTATGAGCTGGTTTCCCGCGCTTATTGCCGGGCAGCAATATAACAATTCCGTACTTTATTACAACGAACCGCACATAACCCGAACTATATTTCAGTTGTCCTCGATATCTTTATTCATTTCTATTTTATTAAGCATTGCCATGCTTCCTGAACCAAAAGGTGATCACAAGTGGGCAAAAAAACTTGGTCACATCTTCGAATGGCTCGCCATACCTTTTGTATTGGTAGGATTAAGCGCCCTACCTGCTCTCGACGCGCAAACCCGCTTGATGTTCGGAAAATATATGGAATTTTGGGTAACGGATAAGACGAGAAAATAAAAAAGGGCACGATATTATCGCACCCTTTTTTATTTTTAAACTTTTATTTTAAATTATTTCACAGTATCCATGTATTCAATAAATTCAACAACCTTTGCTGAATATCCCATTTCATTGTCATACCAGGATACGACTTTAGCGAAATTAGGATTCAACATAATACCAGCTTTAGCATCAAAAATCGATGTACGGGTATCGCCTACGAAATCAGTAGAAACCACTTCTTCGTCGGTATAACCTAGAATACCTTTTAATTCACCTTCTGAAGCTTTTTTCATTACTTCGCAGATAGCTTCATAAGTTGTACCCTTTTCTAGACGGCAAGTTAAATCTACTACTGATACGTCTGGAGTTGGCACGCGGAACGCCATACCAGTCAATTTCCCTTTTAATGCTGGGATAACTTTAGTAACAGCTTTAGCCGCGCCAGTTGAAGACGGGATAATGTTCTGTGCTGCACCACGCCCGCCGCGCCAATCTTTAGCTGAAGGACCATCAACAGTTTTTTGAGTCGCTGTTGTAGCATGAACAGTAGTCATCAGACCTTCTACAATTCCAAAATTATCATTTAAAACTTTAGCGATCGGAGCCAAACAATTCGTTGTACAAGAAGCGTTAGAAACAAAATTCAAATCTTTAGTATAAGATTTATGATTCACACCCATAACAAACATTGGAGTATCATCTTTTGGAGGAGCCGACATAATAACTTTTTTAGCACCTGCAGTGATGTGACCTTGGGCTTTAGCTTGTTCTAAGAATAAACCCGTAGATTCTACAACATAATCAGCGCCGATTTCACCCCATTTTAAATTCGCAGGATCTTTTTCAGCAGTTACGCGGATAGCTTTACCGTTCACCACTAATTTACCGTCTTTAACTTCAACTGTACCCTTGAATTTACCGTGAGTAGAATCATATTTAAGCATATATGCCATATAATTCACGTCGATAAGGTCATTAATACCCACTACTTCCACATTAGGTTTGCTCACAGCCACGCGAAAAACAAAGCGGCCAATGCGCCCGAATCCGTTAATACCGATTTTCATTTATTCCTCCTCTATTATAATGTTAAATATTGAATAAATATTTTGTAGGGGCACGATATTTCGTACCCTTACGTTTTTAATTTAATGCAAATACGATAATAGCGTCTGATAAAATTGTCAAGATGAATTATAAAATTGAACGAAAATCTTTAACAAACCCTGGATAGGATTTATGCGAGCATTCTATATTCTTGACTGTGCATCCGATTCGCAAACCCAATATAGAAAACGCCATAGCTAAACGATGATCATTGTGAGGATCCAGTATCTGCCCTGACTTATACTCTTCACGAGGATAAATCAACAATTCATCCTTAGATTCCCTGACGTCCGCCCCAACTTTTAATAATTCTTTTCTTAGATCAGAAATACGGTCTGACTCTTTTACTTTTGCATGAGCAATATTATAAAGCCGAGTGCGTCCTTTCGCGAACAATGCTAACACTGCCATGATTGGAACCAGATCAGGGCAGGCTTTTAAAGAAAAATCCCCGCCTTTTAATTCAAATGGTCCTTTAATTTTGATCGACTTTTTAGTGCGAACCATTTTTACGCCCATGCGTTCCAAAAATTCAATAATATGTCCATCCGCCTGAACTAAACTATCGTCGAAACAACCTTTTAAACTAACATTAGACTTAACTAAAGCTGCAGCACCCATTAAAAATGCGGCTAATCCATAATCAGACGGCACATGAAAATTTTTCAAACCCTTATATTTTTGCCGACCAGGTATTAATAAATAGGGACAGACGCTATTTATTTTATTTGTTTTTGATAATAAATAGCGTCTGTCCCTATTTATTTTTATTTTTATCCCCGCCCGTTCCAGCATCTGCAGCGTCATGGTAATGTAATCACCTGACACTAAATCACCAGTCAAAGTCAAACTAGTATCAACTGCTAATTGCGGACAAGCTATCAAAAGCGCAGACACAAATTGCGAACTCACGCTCGCGTCTATCTTGATCTTGCCGCCGGACATTACCCCGCCATTTAATTTTATCGGCACGCTATGTTTATCACCTGAACCTTTAATATTCACGCCCATATCCTGCAAAGTTTTAATCAAGAAAGTATTCGGTCGTCCAATAAGTGAACCTTTTCCCTCGACAATAACCTGCTGATCATGCAGAGCCAATAAAGGCAATAAAAAACGTAGTACAGTGCCTGACTCATCCACACACACAGTTTTTTGTTTAAGCGGCAAAATATCGCCTTGCACATTAAACCCATTATTAAATTTTATTATTTTTGCGCCTAAAGCTTTAGCAGTTTTTAATGCAGTTTTAGCATCATCACAATCCGACGGGGAAATAATATTAGACTTACCTCCGCAAGCCGCAATAATAAACGCGCGGATAGAATACGACTTTGAAGCAGGGCAAACTACATGCCCCTTAATTTGTGAGATTTTTTTAACAACAAGATCCATTATTTCACGACCACCTGATCGTTCTTACGGACCAATTTACTAGAGAACGGAGGGATAAAATCAGCGGCAGACATCTCCGGCTGAATTCGGGTTATCTTTACATCACCCAAATAATCTTTGCCGCGGTACACTGACATAATCGTACCAGCTTTTACTCCATCTTTTTCCCCTAAATTTAAGATCAGAAATTCCGCGTCAGTATCAACCGCCAACACCCGTCCTTCTGGAATAGTTTGCGGAGCAACGACTATAGTATCTAAAGCAATCTGTTCTGCGCCTTTGGCGATCTTTGCAACCTCACCAGTTGAAGGCTTAAAATTCGGGTCATATTCCAAAATTTTTCTTTCTAATTCCACCAACGTGCTTTCCAGCTTGCGGGTATGTTCATTTGTGGTCTTTAATTGAGCGTCCAAATCTTCCTTTTGTTTTTTCTGCGTCTCAAAAGTATTTTTTATTTCTTCATATTTTTGCGCGGCTTCCTGCAATTCAGCCACTTTAGCATTTAATTTTTCAGTATCTTTTTTAGCAGAGTCTAACTGTTCTCGTAACGAGGCGCTCTCATTTTTAATCTCTTTTCTCAAGCCTTCCTGCAATTCCAGCTCGTCTAACAATCCATTGATTTTATCATCAGCTTCTTTATTTTTTTCCTGTAAGATTTGTTTCTCTTTTTGTAATTGCTCCAGATCTTTTGTAACGGTAACCCGTTCTTTCAAATATACATTCAATTTATCTTCAGCACTTTTACGCTTTTCAATTTCTTTCTGGAATAAAAAAGTAGAAATAGCAGCCAATGACGTCAATAAAACTGCAGCTATCACCAAAAATATAACCAGAATTTTTCCAGAAGAATTATTCATTTTATTATTTACCATAACTTCTCCCCCATTAAACAACATAGAATATTTTAATATATTTTTATTATATAGAAAAAAGAGGATAAATAAAGAATTTGTTATAAAAATTAAAAAACGGTGATCGTGAAAATCCACAACCACCGTTAAATAAAAATTCTAAATCTCAAAAACAATTATTTTTTTCGTAGGGACAGGTCTGTGACCTGTCCGTTTATAAATTAACCTTTTTTAACATCATTAACATCTAATAGACCAAGCAACAACCTTAAACTAACATTAGGCTGGACTTGCATAATATTAAACTGCAAGCCTTTTGCATTTTGAATTTGCTGCAACATTGCAGGATCGATGTTCATTTTAAACCCGCCTTGCATTGCCTGATCCACGTCCATCTTTATATTCGCGGCATTAAGATCAATACCACCGTCTCGCTGCGCGACTTGTGGAACAGCCTCAACCAGAGCCGCCTTATCCGCAGCAGGTGAAGCAGCGTCATACGGCTCGAAGCCAAATAATTTTTGCGCGGAAGAAGCACTGGCTGCGTTAATTAAATCTAAAATTTGCGTAGAAATAGGAAAATATTTATGAGGTTTTAATTCTTCCTTTTTCTTGCCGGATTCTGCCTCTTGCTTTTTACTATTTACCGTATGTTTTGCAGCCTCCAACTCTTTTTTGATTATATCGATTGAAACAATTAATTGACCCTTTTCATTTACAAATTTTTGATCTATCAGCCATTGATATATTTCTAATCCCCTGGGTTTACCAAACTCTTTCATAAAATCAGTTTGCTTAACTGTTACTCCTGCTTCAACATCCCAAATAAATTGCATATCAGGTGCTGGTTTAAAACCCTTTTTTGGAACTTTATTCTTAAATGCTTCTACTTCTGTTTTATAAACTATTCCTTCTTGGTCAACAGTGTAAGAAATTGGCGCAAGATTTGGATTATTACCATCAGTAATAGGAACACATAACATTGTGATTACATTTGACAAAGGCGAAGCAACATATTCTTCAGGATTTTCTTTATAAGGTATAAACGCCAGATAATTTCTTCCGTCTTTTAAATCTCTTACAAAACCAACAGGAATTCCTACATCGTTAAGCCAGGGATTATCAACATAAAGCTGAGAAAATTTTTCTTTAACGTTTTGATAAAATAATGATACATTATTAGCGCTTAAAAAAATCCGTTTTAAAACCTCAGCATTTAAATATTCCCATGGTGGGCTAAAATGCAAATATACCCGCGGTTTATCTGTAAGAGCAAGGTTCCCTTTTTGCAGTACTGTTTTTCTAGCATTAGCTATTTGAACACTTCCATCACTAAAAACATCAAAATCCAATTTCCCTCTATAAATAGCGCCGGCTTCAATTATCCCAGTATCAAGAAACCTTTCCTCTGCTTGTATCTTTTCTACAGCAGTCCAAATATTATCTCTGACTTTTTGCCAATCACCTACAATACCAAACGTAAAAAGATCCAAAGCATTACCCGTTGTATCATCGCTTGGTTTAAAAATCTTTTCTTCAATTTTAGCTTTCAAAGTATTTTCAGCTATATTAGCACGTAAACGAATAAGATTTTTATCTCCAGCAACTTGATCTGCAAAACCATTTTTAACTAAAAATTCCCAAACCGGAATTTCCTTGGTTTGTTTTTGTTTGGGATTTTCTACGTCAGAAACAGCAATAATAATATCGCCCAAACTAGCTTTCTCAACTAATCTATTTTTTGTCGAAGCTACATAACCCTTAAACCGAGGGATTTTAATGTCATCAGCAGTTATTTTCCATTCAGTTGTTTGAGAGAAAGTATTATGCATAAAAGTCTTTTCAACATAAATAGCAGGCTCTCCATTATCCTGCTTTTCATAAAACACATACTCTGCGCCTGATACTTTAGAATTCTCAGTAAGATAAACAGCGCGCAAAAATCCCACGTTACCATATTTTATAACAACGTAACTCAAATCTTTTGAATCAGGAACATCTCTTAACAAATATTCCTTAAGAGCTTGAGCATCAGCCATTTTTTGTTTAGCCCAATCAGCAACTGATTTTGATTTTCCATTCTGATTTAAATAAGCTTTCAATATCCTTACGTCATCCCAAGCTCTAGAACTCTGAATTTTACTTAAAAAATCATCAACTTCTCCTTTTAACCATGGAAGTTTTCTGTCACCTTTATAGTCGAGCTTACCCTCTTTAATAAGAAACGATCCTTTAAAGTATGGCTTAGCAAAACTAATGTCTCTTAATTCCCATGTTTCCAAATCCGAAGTTGTTTTTTTCCAATCGCCCGGAAAATCTTTTTCTGGTACTAAATAAACTGATATACCATTAGAAATATCCTGCGTTAATATCAAAATATACCTTGTTTGATCTGCAGTAGTAATAATCTCACCTGCAATCGCTTTACCGTCAAAAAGTGGTTGCATCATTAAAAAGTTTGGATAAATTTTTTCCCTAATTCCAACCAACCCCTTAGCCATGCTAATAGCTTCGCTAACATTCATAGCACTGTCTTTTATACCTTTAAACTCTATTTTGTCTCCTACATTTAATTCAGCCTTTTGCGACGATGCTGTAACTACACCCGTCTCCTCATCTAAACTAAAAACAATCCTATGTCCAAAATCATTAACCCCAATATACTGCTGAATGCCTTTAAATGTTGTATTATCAAAATCATAATAAATTACATTTACTTTACCATCAATTACAGCTAAAGCACAAGCTACAGCATTACCCTCCAATAAAGTACGCAGTTTCAATATAGTTCCATCTGTAGACTTTAAACTGCTAACTTCTTGCAAAAACCCATTAATGTTTCTTATAATTTTAACTCCATAGCTAATATCAGTAAAAGTCATAAATTCTGGTTTAAACCTAAAATGTCTACCCTTAAAATATTCAGACAGTGAATTCGGTACGCGAACAATTTCAGGAGATACTATTAATGTCTCACCCGTTGTAGTACGCGCTTGCATTCTAAATTCACCATTATCCATCCCCATAAAAAATTTAAATGGTCCGTCCTGTCCCTTTCTAATGGTAAACATAAATTTTTCAGGTCCTACTATCATTACTTCTTTAGGACTGTCAACTCTATTTCCTTTTGAACCAACAATAATTCCAGTTTTAAAAGATTCTTTGGTATAAAGCCAAGGCGAGATTATTCCCTTAACAATTGTTTTTCCATTTACAGGTGTATAAACACTACCAACTACTTTTTGATCTCTATCGATATATACTCCAGATAAATATATTTTTTGTGCTGCTTCGTTAATAAACTCTGGAAGGTTTTGACTGCCGATATCAAAATATCGCCTTACCATAAATAACAAAGTATCAGCTTCAATTCGTGCTGTATTTGTTGCTTCTATTTTTAATCGTTCTTCATATGATTTAATATTGGGTGAAGCAAGCGCGCTAAGAGGCAATTGTCCACTACGCAACATAGCCCCATCCGGAGATACTTGACCAGAAACTCTGATCGTGCGCTGCTCTCGCTCTAAAACCTGAACGGCTTCATTAAGTTCTGCAGAACTGCCTTGTTCAACTGCTAACCGCGTTTTATCACCAGCCCACCCGCCTGAAAAATATTTACGGCTTATAACTTTTTGTTCTTTAGGGTCGTATTCTTCTTTGACATAGTCATACACGCCTTTTTTAAAGGCGGCTAAATATTGCTCATAGATTTTTTGATTTGCGTTTTTATCAGTAAGTTCTAAACCGCTGGTTTTTTTCTGGTCAACAAATGCTTTTCCCAATAATGAATCTTTTAAAGCTTTTTTATACCATAATGCTAAAAGCATTGAATTATAGATCTGACGAAGATTAGCAAATATCGCGCCGTCATTAACTTCTTTCTCAATCTCAGGAATAATGATCTGTTTAAAAATCTGCTCTTGCGTCGCAGACACAACATTCTCTTTACCGTTTACAACCGAGGACGAAATGTCCCGAGGGCGTGCCGGGAGCTCCTGCGAACGGTCCTCTTTAACATAATCCTTCTCCATCATTACTTTAAGGTGCGTTTTTACAATAAACGCGCCTCCACGTGGTGAGCCTGTCGAACCATTGGCGTGTTCGTATATCTTGGCGGTTTCAGGAATAATCCATACCTTATTATATGTGTCAGTTGGAATATCAGTCGTGCCGAATTCTTTTTGCGCGCGTTCATAAATCTTTGCCCAAAATTTTTTGCCCAATTCATTTTCAGGATACATTAATGACGAAGTTAATTGTTTTAATAAATAATCCTGAGCTAAAACATCTCTACCCATTTCAGTCTTACCAAAATTGGCTGGTATAATACGGTCTGGCTCATTCGGAGAAAGGTTAACCCACATCTCTTCCTGCGGAACTGTTAATGAAGCTAAAAAATAATTAATAAGTTTTTTGGACTCTGCTTCGAAAGACACATTAGCAGCACCCGTTTTATCAGTTCCTTTATCCATAATAAAATCGAATTTCAAAGGATTGTTCGGGTCAATGTTCACGCCCCGCATAATTACCGGCATAACTGCTGACGTGGGATTTAACATAGTACCGGGTTGAGGAAGGGTCACCATTTGACCAAACGCTGACGGACATACTGACGAAATGGTAAAAGAAATTAAAATCAACGACGAAATAAAACGTTTTAACATAAAATCTCCTGTTAAATAGTTAAATAAGTAACCGTTTACTTGATAAAAAGTGCTGAAAACATGCCATATAAATAGTAATTTGTCAAGGGGGGCTAAAGTTGTACAAAATCCAGGAATTATTTAGTTTGAAGAATAGAAACACAATCGGAAAGATTTACATATTTAACAACTGCTGTACCAATTTTTTTAGAATATGATTGTTTAGTATCATTAGAGACTACCAACACCGTAGCGTTAGGATAACTTTTAAGAAACACTTCTATATTTTTACTATCCGTTTTATTAGCCTGCCATTTGCATTCAAGGGCAATAGGCTGCTTACCTCGTAATTTTAAAATAAAATCTATCTCATGACCGTTTTTATCACGCCAATACTGAACATCTCTAATTTGCAGATGACCTTGAATATCATTTAAAACAAAATGTTCCCACAAGGTTCCCAAATCTTCTTGACGCAAACTTTCCCATCCGCGATAGTAACAAAAAAATCCAGTATCAAAAGCATAGACCTTAGGCGCTGCTACAATTTCTGTTGCCTGATGTGTATGAAATGGTCTGACAACATTAACAACATATGTTGCTTCCAAAACACTTAAATAATTTGAAATAGTTGTTCGACTAACTTCGCAAGGAGCGGCAAAAGAAGATGCCTCGAACAATCCTCCGCTTTGTACCATTAAAAGCTCAAAAAATTTCTGAAATGAATGCCTGCGCTCTAAACGAAAAAGCTCTTGAATATCTTTAGCCCAATAGGAGTCCACCCACTCCTGAAATTCTTTTTCAGGAAAATCTTTTGCCAAAAATAGTGCCGGCAATCCGCCTCTCAAAAATCGATGCTTTAAATCCTTATGATCAAAATCTTTCAAATCTTCTGTCAACATCGGACACAGCCATAATTCCCTTTTTCGATCTGTCAATGTATCCTTAAACTTTGATGAAGCCCCTAAAGCTGAAGAACCTGTTGCTATGATCTGAATATCAGAATAATGATCTGCTGCTATTTTTAGAAGCTCTGAAGGATTATCCAACCGGTGAATTTCATCCAAAATAATACGCTTGTTTTTTAAACCATCAAGAAAACCTTCCGGATCTGACATCATTTGGCGCACACGGGGCAGTTCGCAATCAAAATAGACCGCGCCCTTGATACTTTTTCCGAGAAATGTTTTACCTGCCCGCCGAACTCCGGAAACCCAGATAATAGATTTCTCTTTCCATAACTCTTCGATCTTTTTTAACCAAAAATGTCTTGTCCGCATGATCAAAGCATACTATAAGATTATTCTAAACGCAAGTATAATTTCATTTGGTAGAGATATGCGCAATTATAAAAATCCCTAAAATAACTGTATTATTTATTTGCCACGCATTCTAAAAATTCTTTAGGAGGAACAGAAGAAAACTCAACCTGCCGACCAGTACGGGGATGCTGAAATCCAATGGCTTGGGCATGAAGAGCTAAACGGGGAAAAGTATTTTTATGACCATATTTTTCATCGCCTAAAATCGGATGTTTTAAATACGCCATGTGGACGCGTAACTGGTGAGTACGCCCAGTATGAGGAAATAAAGCCACCAGACTTACACCTTTACTGCGTTTCAAAACTTTATAATATGTTAAAGACTCTTTGCCTCGATCATCCCGCCTAATCGCGCGTTTTTCATGATCGCGCGGATGCGGACCTAATGGCTCGTCTATCTTTCCTTCATCAAAAGCCACTTCTCCTTCGACCAAAGCAATATAAGTTTTGCGGATCGAATGCCGTTCAAACTGTTTGGCTAATTTCGCGTGCGCAATATTATCTTTAGCTATCAACAATAACCCGGATGTATCTTTATCCAGACGATGCACTATTCCTGGACGCATTTCATCTTCAATCTTGGATAATTCAATTTCTTTATATAACAGCGCATTGACTACCGTCCCTTCGATGCAATTAGCACCCGGATGAACAGTCATACCTGATTCTTTATTTATGATAAGAAAACTTTCATCATCATAAAAAATATTTAAGGGAATATTTTCCGGCGCGGCATACCGGGACGAAAAAAAATCTTCCGGGATCTCAACATTAACATCGTCCCCTATACGCAGTTTATAACCAACCTTAACGATGCGTTCATTAACTTTAACATGACCATTATCGATTAATTTTTGGATAAGCGAACGGGAAGGAATATCCGTCAACATTTCGGTAAGAAAAACATCGAGCCTTTTACCTAAAGACTCTTCGTCAACTTTGTAGTATTGAGCCATTTTCCTACTCTTTTGCCTGAAAACATTTCAAAACTATCAATACCGCGCCTATGGTTATAGCGCTATCCGCGATATTAAATACCGGCCAGACCCGAAGATCAATAAAATCAATTACATATCCGTAAGATATCCGGTCGAACAAATTACCGATCGCGCCTCCCAATATCAACGAAAATCCGAGGATATAACCTCGGCTCAAAGCTTCATGATTTTGCCGATAATAAAAAATATTATAGATCAGAAGAACTATCGCGATAAACGGGATTATGATGAATACCGCGCCGTGGTCTTTGAAAAAACCAAAAGCAATGCCGGTATTATGGACCAGCGTCATATGCAGAACATTGCGGATGACCGGTAAAGACTCACCTAAGGAAAGTAATTTTGTAAAAATGATCTTGGTATAACGATCGATGAGGACAACGGACAAACTCACTACGAACGCAAGGATGGTATCGAACTGAGATTTAGCTAACCGGTTCATTTATCTTGCTCTAATTTCTCCTGATACTCCATACAATATTCAACATAAGGTATAGCTTTTAGACGGGCTTGCGATATTGGCTTACCGGTAGAAAGACATAAACCATAAGTCCCGTTCTCAATACGTTTTAAAGCAGCTTCAATCTTTTGTAATAATTCACGTTCGTTCGACGCTAAGCCTAAAGCGAATTCCCGGTCATACATATCAGTTGCCACATCAGCCATATGCATAACATGTCCGGAAACATCTTTGGAATCTGCCATCTGTCCGCCGGTCTCCTTATTCATGGTATCAATATTCCTAAGAATATCATTTTTCAATTTTAAAAGCAGTTCTTTAAAAAATTCCAATTTCTTGGAATCCATTTTGTCTGGATTCTTATTAGGCATTCACTATCTCCTTTACAATATCATTACATCGTTTACACAAACCCGGATGTGCTTCTGATTTTCCTACATCCGTGCTGTAGTTCCAACATCGATCACATTTTGCACCGTCGGCTTTTTCTACTACGACAGTAGTGCTAGCGAATTGTTCACCCAAGCCTTGTTCAACTTTACTGACTTTCTCGACTAAAACCTGCGATACAATAAACATCTGCGGAAGCTCTTTGACTTGTTTGGTCAAATAATCATAATCTTGATCACTCGCGGTTTTAAAAATTATTTTTGCTTCCAAAGAACTGCCGATCTCATTAAGCCTGCGTTTATCTTCCAATGCTTTTAATACATATGGTCGTAAAACTATAAACGCATCAAATTTTTGACCGACTTCAGAATTCATCCACTCTTTAGGCAGATCCAGCCAATTCAAAAGATGCACGCTGTTGACTTTATTTAATTCCTTGCCTCTTGGCATATAGGTGAAAATCTCTTCGGAGGTGAAACACAAAATCGGAGCCAAAGCCCGAACCAAATTATTTAAAACATGATAAAGAGCAGTCTGTGCTGACCTTCTTTCCATTGATTTAGTGGATGAAATATACAGTCTGTCTTTTAAAATGTCAAGATAAAAAGATGACAAGTCTTCATTACAAAAGTGATAAATTTCTTTATACACTTTTGAAAATTCATATTCCGCGTAATTCGTATAAACCCGATCCATCATTCCATGTAATCTGCTTAGCGCCCATTGGTCCAGGTCCCAAAGTTGTTTATATTCAACTATATCCGTATCCGGATTAAAGTCATTCAAGTTACCTAATATATACTTCATGGTATTTCTGATCTTGCGGTAAGCATCAACCAAGCGTTCTAATATCACTTTTGATATACGGATATCATCACTATACAAACTTGAGGCAATCCACAATCTTAGGATATCTGCTCCACTATTCTTGATAATATCAAGCGGAGACACCACATTTCCTAAAGATTTTGACATTTTTCGACCTTCTCCATCCACTACGAAACCATGGGTCAAAACCGCTTTATATGGCGGAATACCTTCCATAGCAACAGCAGGAATAAGCGAAGATTGAAACCAACCCCTATGCTGATCTGAGCCTTCAAGATACAGGTCAACTGGAATATCTTTACCTAACATACCTTTTGCAACTGCCTGATGACTTACTCCAGAATCAAACCAAACGTCCAGAATATCCGAACCTTTGGTGAAATCAGAACCAGAACAATGCGGACATTTTGTACCAGCCGGTAAAAATTCTTTTACATCATGGGTGAACCAAACATCAGTTCCTTTTTGTTTTGCCATATCCCGGAATTTTTCTATTACTTCAGAAAACAAAATATGTTCCCCGCAAGATTTACAAACCACAGCAGGAATAGGCACACCCCAAAAACGCTGCCGTGATAAACACCAATCCGGACGAGTCGCAACCATACCTAAAATACGTTCCCGTCCAGCAGCAGGAATCCATTGAACTTTATTAACAATAGCGTCCTTTAAACGCTGCCGTAAATCTTTATGTTCAATATTCAAAAACCATTGTTTAGTTGCACGGAAAATAATCGGTTTCTTACAACGCCAGCAATGCGGATATGAGTGCGGAATATTTTCTTTTAACAATAATATCCCTCGTCCCCGTAAATCTTCGACGATCAGATCATTAGCTTTAAATACATGCTGACCAGCAAAAGCTCCAGCTTGTTTGGTATAAATACCGCGGTCATCAACTGGCATCAGCACATCTAAATTATTTTTAAGTCCAGTCTGAAAATCATCCTGCCCATGTCCCGGCGCTGTATGCACCAAACCTGTACCATCCTCATTAGTAACATAATCAGCGCAGACCACGCAGCAATTAGTCTCAATTCCGAACGGATGTTCGTATTTTAATACAGTCAGTTCTTTGCCTTTAAGTTCTTTTTCAATTTTAAAATTCTCGATCTTAGCTTTGGCAAAAATTTTTGGAGCTAAACTTTTCTCCAAAATTAAAATTTCATCGCCGACTTTAGCGCAAACATAATCAAACTTAGCATTCGCCGCAACCGCAACGTTAGCCATTAAAGTCCAAGGCGTAGTAGTCCATATAACCAAACTAACTTTAGTATTTTTAAAACCAATAGCATCCGCGTTTTTAACCGCAAATTTAACATATACTGACGGAGAAGTATGGTCTTCATATTCCACTTCAGCTTCAGCCAAAGCAGTTTCGCATGACGCGCACCAGTTAACTGGTTTTAATCCTCGATAAATGTAACCGTCTTTATTCAGCCTTGCCAAAGAATTCAAGATCCAAAATTCATATTCAGGTTTTAAAGTTAAATATGGATTATCCCACTGACCTTGTATTCCCAAACGTTTAAACTGGTCGCGCTGTATACCCACAAAATTCATGGCATATTCATACGCTTTTTTACGGAAATCAACGCAATCCACTTCGCCTTTATTTTTTTTGAGTTCTTTTAATAATTGATGCTCAATCGGCAGACCATGACAATCCCAGCCCGGAATATACAAAGCATCCAGGTCTTTCATGGTGTTGTATTTAACAATGATATCTTTTAAAACTTTATTTAAAGCATGACCAATATGAATATTACCGTTAGCATACGGTGGTCCGTCGTGAAGAATAAAAGGTTTTTTGCCTTTGCATTTTTGACGGATCTGTTCATACAATTTATCATTATTCCATTTCTCGAGCATGGCTGGTTCTTTTTCAGCTAAGCCCGCTTTCATGGAAAAATTAGTGTTAGGTAAATTTAAAGTCTTTTGATAATCCATATCCCCTCACCCTACCCTCTCCCCAGAGGCTGGAGAGGGATACAATTTTTATATTATTAACAAATTTTTAAAGTTAAAAATTTGAGGTATTAAAGCGGACGTTAGATAATTCAAGCGGGCACGGTTCGTACATGCTTCACCGTACGAGAGCGAGAATTATCTTCGAGCGCAGTTTAATACGCCGGATTAAACAAGCGTTCCGCGAAATACCGAAGATTTTTAATCAAAAATTTGTTTTAAATTTTTATTTAATAAATCCCGTGATCGCAAAGCGATTTTACGGGACTATTTTTTTACAAATAATTTTTAATCAAAATTTCTAAATCTTTTTTAACGCGTTCTGGGATTGCTTTTCGGTCGGTTAATAACGCGAACTTAAGCGCGCCTTGGGCGCTGAACTCTTTCAACTGCCCGATCTTTGGTATAGCCAGCTTCAATATCTTTTTAGCGTTCTCCGCGTTCTTAGTTAAATAACCAATTATCATATCCACAGTTACAGCGTCGTGTCCCGGATGCCAGCAATCATAATCTGTAACTGCAGCCAAAGTCGCGTATGAAATTTCTGCTTCGCGCGCCAGACGGGCTTCAGACATAGTAGTCATTCCAATAATATCCATACCCCATTGGCGATACAAATTCGACTCAGCCTTGGTCGAGAATTGCGGACCTTCCATATTTATGTACGTACCTTTTGGATGAACCCTTAAACCTAAACTTTTACAACTATCGACCAGGATTTTGGTCAATTCCGGACTAACCGGATCAGCCAATGAAACATGAGCGACTATTCCATTCTCAAAAAATGTCATTTTACGCGCCTGATGCGTGCGGTCAACAAATTGGTCCGGCACTACAAAATCCAAAGGTTTCATATCCTCACGCAAACTGCCGCAAGCGGAAACTGAAAGTATAGCGTCCACTCCGAGTTTTTTCATCATAAAAATATTAGCTCGGTAATTTATTTCAGACGGAGATACCCGATGCCCCCGCCCATGGCGGGATAAGAATACTACATCTATCCCGTCTAATTGTCCGGCAAATAAAGAATCAGACGCCATACCAAAAGGCGTTTTAATATCTGTGATCTCTTTTACATTCGCAATACCTTCAATATGATACAGCCCGCTCCCGCCTATAATTCCGACTTTAACCATATAAACTCCTTATTTACCTAATTCTTTAGCTCTTTTTTCTGCTGCATGGACCGCAGTATGAAACATCTTTTCAAAATGCTGGCTAGAAAATACATTTAAAGCTGCTTCAGTAGTTCCGCCTTTAGACGTGACTTGCTGACGCAACAGCGCAGGAGCCTGCTTAGTTTTTTCAATCAAACTAAAACTACCCTTTATGGTCTGGCTAACTAATTTTATACTCATATCTTTGGTCAAACCTAAACTGATAGCTGAATTAACAAAACTTTCCAAAAATAAAAACACATAAGCCGGACCGCTGCCTGAAACCGCAGTGATCGCGTTTATCATTTTCTCCTCTACAATAACCGTCTGACCAATAAACCCTAAGATCAAAGCTGCAACTTTCAGATCATGCGGCTTAGCATATTTACCTTTAGCTATACCGGTAATACCTTCCCTGATCTGTGCTGGTAAATTCGGCATTGCCCGGATCACCCGCACTTTAACTCTTAAATGTTTTTCAATAAAAGCGCAGGATATGCCGGCAACCACTGAAATAATGATCTTATCCTCGCCGATCATTCCATGCAAAGCGCTCAGGATCTCATCAATATTCTGCGGCTTTATAGCTAAAATAATAACTTTACAATTGTTTACCAAGCTCGCGATATCAATAGTCTTGACTGAATATTTACGACGCAGCAATGCTTCACGTTTCTTATCTTTCTCGCATACATAAACATCAAACTGATTCCAGATACCTGCAGCTATAGCAGTACCCATATTCCCACCACCAATAATACCCACTGTCATTTTTTTGCTCATGTGAATAAGACCCTCCCGATTCTGATCATGTTTGCGCCTTCTTCCAAAGCGATATCATAGTCGCCAGACATCCCCATAGACAAATACTTCATTTCTATCTTAGGATATATTGATAATTCCCGGCGGATAGTTTCCGAAATGTCTTTTAACTGCCTGAAACATTGCCTGACAATTTCCCGATCCTCTGTCTCGACCAGCGGTCCCATAGTCATTAAACCTTGTACCCGGATATGGGATAAACCAGCTATCTGTTTAACCAACTCAAAAACTGTTGACTTATCAGTACCAAACTTTTGTTTTTCACCCGACGTATTCACCTGCACCAAAATATCCATTACTTTATTCAAACGCTGGGCGTGTTTATCAATTTCATGCGCCAATTTTAAACTATCCACAGATTGAATAAGATCAAAATTCTCAACTGCCAATTTTACTTTATTACTCTGCAAATGACCGATCAGGTGCTTAACGACTTTTATACCCTCCTGGTCTAAAACCTCAAACTTTTCCAAAGCATCCTGAACCCTATTCTCTCCAATCACTTTCAATCCTGCGTTAACCGCTTCCTTAATCATCCCAGCATCCGCATACTTAGACGCGCCGACCAAAATAACATCGTTCGGATCTCGGTCAACCCGTCGGCATACAACTTGAATATTCTGCTTAATTTTACTAAAATTATCTGAAATCATCGCCGTATAAAGTAACACAAAACCACATATCAGTCAATTTACTTCTCCAGCCATCGCGCCACAGCTTCCGTTCCTTTGATCTTTTTATACTCTTCAAGTAATTGAATATAAGAATCTTTATCTTGTTTTGTATCAAAAACTGTAACTGCTATTTGATATGCTCTAAAATACCTAACATCTAACTCTTTAGCTTTATATAATAAATCTGCTGATTTATTATTATCTTTTAGCATATGCCATAATATTGACAACCCATAATATGCCTGCGCACATTTCGGATCTATTTTTAAAGCTAAATCATAATAAGCCTGCATTTGGTTGATTTTTTCAATGCCTTGATATGCCAAACCTAAATATGCTGGCACTTCACATGAATCGTATTTTGATGCATCCACACCCTGGTCATATTTTTCAATATAACCTCGCGACAAAGTCTGCCAAGCTGAACCATTTATCGAATTTTGATCCAGCCAAAATTTACTATAAGTAAGATCATCCGCCCAATTAGCATTTACCAAAAAAGTAAGTCCGGCCAAACCGCTTACCACCAAAACTCCAACCGTTGTCCCCCATTTTCCGAGCAACCTTTCAATCTTTACAAATATCAAGGCGATAAAAATAAAAAAACCCATACCCCAAAAACTGAACCAATGCGGCTCGATCAAAGCGTAAGCTACGGTTCGCGAATACACGAAGCAACCTAAAAAAGCGGGGATCATCCCTAACCAAAACCAAACTAAAGACTTAAATACCGCCGGCAATTTTTTGCGCGTTACAAATATAACAGTTACTATGATCCCTAACCCGCCGGTCCATAATAAACGCGCCAAATCAAAATTATTTTGAGTTATTCTCTCGTTCCAAAGAAACACCACCTTTTCCGGCCAAATCAATTTACTCAAATACCATTTAACTAAATCAAAGAAAGTATTAAAGTATTGGAAAAATCCTAGACCATACGCCGCAAAATTCAAACCTTCTTTACTTATACCGACAAATTTCATCCGGGCAAAGAAAAACAAACAAAACACCAAAAACAACGGTACAAAAATTTTTAAAAACTCTTTCCAATAAAATTTTTTCTCCAAACACCATAATATTAAAAACAACCCAGGTAGTAAAAAACTCATCTCATGAGAAAACAAAGCTGCTGTAAAAAATAAAGTCATACCGCACAAATCCCGCAATTTTTCCCCGCGTAAATACCAAATAAAAAAAATA
Organism: Candidatus Omnitrophota bacterium; assembly: GCA_015233195.1. GTDB lineage: Bacteria > Omnitrophota > Gorgyraeia > Zapsychrales > Zapsychraceae > JADFYE01. The sequence continues at coordinate 26,232 of JADFYE010000011.1, read as the reverse complement.
AAACTAATTTGCATGGCAGCAACGCTCACCATAACTGTAACCGCAGTCTTATAATCTACCAAAACGTGATTGATAGGATGAACCAAATAAAGCAATGCTGACCAGAATGCCAAACGGCGATCCCCCCATAACAACCAAACCAGCACGTATAATAGATATCCAATAAAAGTAAAAAATAAAACGCTTACCAAATGATACGCCCAAAGATGTGTACCAAACCATTGCATTTCCAGACCATAAACATACATTCCTAATGGACGGTAAAAACCAATATATGAACTGGTGAATATTTTTACAATAGATAGAGATTGTAATACGCCTTTTTCAGCAAAAAAAAGTTTATCGTCAAGCGTAAACTTGTGTCCAAAAACATTACTGAATGTAAGAAGCGTTATAAATAAAAAGAATGATGCCATAGCCAACCAATTGGGTTTAACAATAGTGGGCGTTTTTATTATATTAGACTTTTTCATTATCAATTTTCTCTAACAAACTGATCTACTTCCATTTGCTGCTTATCAGAAATTTTTAATTTAAACTTTTTTATATCCTGCGCAGTGGCTTTAGCGTGAACACCATCCCCTTGCAGCTTATACGCTGAAAAAAGATTATAATATGCCCCTCCCATTTCCGGAGCTAAATTAATCGCGGTTTTAAAATCTTTTATCGCCAAAAGAATATTATTCATTTTATAATAAGCTACACCTCGATTTAAATATCCTCCAGAATATCTGGGCTCAAGCTCAATCGCTTTTGCAAAATCATTTAACGCGTTTTGATATTCACCCAAGTTAGTATAAACTAAACCCCGCTTCACATAAGCTCTCGAATAATGAGGATTCAGACGCAGACACTCATTTAAATTTTTTAAAGCCTCTCCATTTTGACCTAATTCAATAAAAACATACGCCTTGTTATAAAGCGCCTTGACATAATACCGGTCCTGATTCAGCGTCCGCTCTAAATACGCATAACCTTTTTTAATATCACCGTCTTCAATATAAGAAAAAGCCAACATATGCAAAGCCGACGCTTTATTTGGTGATTTACTAACCACATCCGACCATAATGAAATCGCACTTCCCCAAACCGCGTTACGATTAAACGTCAAAAATCCCAGAGCAACTATGACTGCGGAAATAATTATGATCCTCGCTATTTCATCTTTGATCTTCTCTCTCCACAAACCAATCACTGCCATGCTTAAGCCCGCGATCGGCAAATACATCTTATGTTCGAATATCAAATAAATCCTAGGAACAAACTCAATGCTGATCGCTACAAAAAACCACATAATACCATAACTTACTAAAACATTTTTCCGACGATAAACCAGCGCAAAAATCAACAATCCTGCCAACACCAAACCACTGCCCCACACATCAAACTGCCAAAAATTATGCTTAAGCGGAAAATCATAATCAAGATTCTGACCTATAGGAATAACAAATTTAGCCAGCAACAAAACCCACACCTTTAATTGCGTAATCAAAAAAGGTTCAAGCGTAACTACGTCCCAAGTATGCGAAGAAGAAGTCTTAGGTTCAAAAAACGCCCAGAAAAAATTAAAATGCATTAAGGCTGGAACAATCATCAAAAAACCTAATAAAACTAAGCTGTAAATAAAAACAGTCTGCCATTTTATATTTTTATGCTCGAACATCAACCATTCGGTTAATAAAAGCATTAAAGGTATGGTCATGGTCATTTCTTTCGTGAATACACCCAACAACGCGCTAATGCCGGCTCCAATAAAATATATATTTTTTTTATCAACGGAGCTGCGTCCTTTTAAATACCAGCACATCGTTAACAAATAAAACAACGTCGCCAGCGACGCGTACCTTTGCGTTATGTATGTCACTGCTTGCGTCTGCAAAGGATGCGCGATAAACAGCATTGCACTTAACCAACCGATCTCACTACTGAATTCTTTTAACCTATGACCACGAAGACCAGGAGTGTTAAATAATAATCTAACCAACCACCACACCAAAAACCCATTTATTAAATGAATAATAATATTTACGACGTGATATCCGACCACATCCAACTTGCCTATCGCGTAATTAATAGCGAAAGTTACTGTTGCCACAAACCGCGAATTCTGCGGCTGAGAATTCCACATAGCTTTGATATTGGTTATATCGCGGATGTCCGGATTACCGGAAATGAAAATATAATCATCATATTGGAAAGGCACTTGGAAAGAATTGGAGTAAATAACTAGACCAAATAATATTAAAAGTATTATCTTAAAAATTTTTGAATTCATGATTATATATTATTTGGTCTTGATATATTTATAAATTTTAAATACGCAAATTTTTATAAAAGTCTTCGGTATTTCACGAAACGCTTGTTTAATCCAGCGTATTAAACTACGCTCGGCGATAATTCTCGCTCTCGCACATAAAACATGTGCGAACCGTGCCCGCTCGAATTATCAACGTCCGCTCAATCCCTCCGACTTTTAACTAAAAAAAATTTGCCCTTCGTTTTTATTTTCTTTTACTCTATACTTTCTTCTCTGTTACTCTGCGCTATTTCGCCTGTAGCCCTAAAAATTTCTTTAATTCCGCTTTTGGTTTTTCACCGAGCTCTAAATTAAAATTCAAAATATAAAGCGCGTCTTTTCTAGCCAAATCTAAACGATTCAAAGCCCGATAAACAAAACACCGGTTATAATAAGCCATTGCCCAATCCGGTTTATATTGAATAGCCTTTGAAAAATTAACTAATGCGTCTTCGGGTTTACCCAACTGCATTAAAGCTGCGCCTCGATTTAAATATGCTTCAGCATATTGAGGATTCAGCTCAATGGCTTTAGTAAGATCTTGGTAAGCTTCATTATATTTTTGCATCATAATATACGCGCTGCCTCGATTCAAATAAGCAGCCGTATACCTAGGATTTAATTTTATAGCCATATTTAGATCTGCCACAGCTTCAGGAAAACGGTTCTGTTTCTGATATACCATACCCCGGTTATAATACGCCTCAGGAAATATCGGCTGAATCATTAAACAACGGTTAAGATCAGCTAAAGCCTGGTCGTATTTTTCCAGTCTACCAAACAAACCTCCCCGGTTATTAAAAGCTTCAGCCAGATCGTTTCGTAAAAATATCGCCCGGTTCAGATCTTCAAACGCGCCTTTAATATCTCCCCGATCTTCCAATATCATCGCGCGATTTACATAATTCTTATAATGGTAGCGATAAGAATTATAGGTTTGATTAAAATAATACAAAGCTTCATCCGGCATGCCCTTCTGCTGATACGCGCATCCTAAATTATAATTAGGGCTTGGTTTATTCGGAGATTCTTTTACTACAGACGACCACAATGAAATATCATCTTTCCAAATTGCGTTACGTTGAAACGTGATCATGCCTAACAAAACAATTAATGAAGTAATCAAAATCATCCGGACTTTTTCATTTTGTATTTTTTCCCGCCATAAACCAATAACTGCCATACTTAAACCAACGATCGGTAAATACATCTTATGTTCGAATATCACATAAATTCGAGGAACAAATTCAATACTAATCGCCACAAAAAACCACAAAATACCATAACTTACTAAAACATTTTTCTTTCGATAAATTATCGCGAATACTAGCAACGTCGCCAACAACACCGCGCTGCCCCACACATCTATCTGCCAAAAATTATGTGAAAGCGGAAAATCATAATCAACATTCTGATGAATCGGAACAATAAATTTTGCCAGTAACAACACCCATACTTTAAGCTGTGTCATCAAATAAGGCTCGAGCATAATCATATCCCATTTATGTGAAGACGAAGGCTTGGGATCAAATAATGCCCAAAAGAAATTAAACTGCATTAATGCCGGAACTATCAACAAAAACCCGATTAAAATTAAAAAATAAATAAATACCGTCTTAAACTTTATCTGTTTATGCTCGAACATTAACCATTCAGTCAATAAGAGCATTAACGGCAATGTCATAGTCATCTCTTTTGTAAAAATACCTAACAAAGCACTAACCCCACTTAAAATAAAAAATTTCTTATCCGCATTCAACCTAGCTTTTAAATACCAACACATCGTCAATACATAAAATAACGTTGCTAATGAGGCATATCTTTGCGTTATATAAGTAATAGCCTGCGTCTGCAAAGGATGGGCGATAAACAACATGGCGGATAGCCATCCTATTTCATTACTAAATTCTTTTAACTTATACTTGCTGAGACCAGGAGTGTTAAACAATAATTTAACCAGCCACCATACCAAAAATCCATTTATCAAATGAATCATGATATTAACCACGTGATAACCAACCACATTTAATTTACCTATAGCGAAATTCAAAGCAAATGAAACTGTAGCCACAAAACGCGAATTCTGCGGCATTGAATGCCACATAGCCTTAATATTTGTTATGTCACGGATGTTAGGATTTTCTACGACGAATATCCGGTCATCAAAATGAAAAGTAGCATTAAAAGTATTAGAATAGATTAATATCCCAAAAATTATCAATAGCCACACTTGCCAAACCGGTCTTTTAGCAGGAACCGGCACCACTGCAGTTTTTATATTGGAAGTTTGTTGTATTTTTTTAGTCTTCTTCTTCAATGAAATCTACCTCCGGATTTTTGATCTCATTAATAATAAAATCCAATGCTTTCAGATATACTTGATTTATTGCTTCATATGAAATATCCATCATCTTATCTTTTATAAAATATGTCAACCCCAGGGTTCTTAAACTATATAAAGCTGCATTAAGCTTCTTGCCAGGATATTTACGGGATAAATAATAAAAATATAAAGGAAGCTGAAAAGACCCTATATGTTTTTTCAAAAATTCCCTCGATAATTCCGCTTCTGCTAAATTTTCAAAAGTCTTAGGCACCTTATCAGTTGATCCAGTTTTATAATCCAATATCATGATGGAACCGTCTTCCATTTCATCTATCCGGTCAAAAACATAATTAAAAAACACTTTACCTCCAGGCAGATGTATTTCATCCGTAAACCGTTGTTCCAAATATAAAACTTTAGCTACCTTACGATCCTCAGACGATCTCTCGTTTTCCAGAAAACGTTTGACCCGTTCATCAATAACAGTTTTTAAGAGAAAATTTTCTGACTTGCCTGCTTTACCAAAATAAACATCAAATTTTTCCTGCGCGATACGTTCAAAAGTTTCCATAAACGCGCGGTCAATCAACGGCTTCTTCCCCAGAAACGGTTTAAATGCTTCTTCCAATAATTCATGAAAAAATGTCCCGACTTCTTTAGCTTCAATTTCATCCAGCATATCTTCTTTTTCCCGTAACCCTAAAATATACTGATAATAAAAATCCATAGGATTCCGTAAATAAGTGTTTACGCTGGACGATGAAAACTTAAACCCGCGCAAAAGCTCAATAACTTCCGGAGTTTTTTTGACCCGCCTGATATCCCGCAACGCAGAAACTTTAAACCCAGCTTTAACCACTGGTAAAGCCGCTAGTTTCTTAAATTTTTTCTGATCTTCCCATAAAAGCTCCTCCACAAACCGGCTGCGCTCTTTAGCATTATTATGCTGATAAACCAAATGCACGGTTTTAGCTGATGATATCAGCCGCATAAATTGATAACGCTGTATCTCTTCTTCCATATCCAGCCGATCCAGCTTCAAAGCCAGCATAACTTCACGCGGTATTAAATTAGACCGCAATTCTAGACGAGGTAAAACCCCTTCATTAGCATCCATTACAATCACATTATCAAAATTCAAAGAACGGGTTTCAAATAAACCTAAAATTTGTAAACCTTTTAACGGCGAGCCAATAAAAGCTACTATCTCATGCTCTACGCCTGAGGTGAATAATTTGAATATCTCTTCTATCGTAAACTCTTCGTGTTTAAACTGCGCTTGCAAAAATTTATCCGCCATATCAGACAAACGATTCACGATATTTATATTCAACGGATAATTCCGCAAAAAACTTTTTTCAGTAAGCACATCCAATACCCGTTTTATCTGCAACGCCAGAGCATGAAAAGTCTTTATCTCGCCCCATTCTGTAAAAAATACTTCATGGATCAATGCCAAATCTTTCTTAAGCTCTAAATTTAAACTAACATTTTCCTGATCAGCAGTAGACCGGCAGGCTGAATCAAAAATCTCATTAGCTCTTAAGATGTCCTCTAAATTAATAAATAATTTTCCGGATATATCCGCAGGTATCTGCCCGGTTAAAACCTCCTCGATTTTATGTATCAAAATCCGGGTAACTGAAGCGCCTTGTGACAATTCCAAATTTTTTATAAACGGATGCATTAAAAGCTTCAAATAATTCTTTGCATGATAACGTCCATCTTTTTTAGATATCTGGCATTCAAAAATACTTTCAAACAAAGAAAAAACACTACTGCGTTTTAACGGATAACCCAGAGAAATGTTGAAATCCTTAATCGAACCTGCAACGTCGGATAATAAAGGTATTATGTGATCCGGCTGAGGTAAAACCACTACTGTGCGTTCCAGGTCTTTTACTTCGCTTAAAATCTTACGCACTAAACCCACTTGAGAATGAACATCAAACGCTTCATAAATTTTCAAATCGAATTTAGGTTTATCAATTTCTTTTCCTTCAATAATCGGCGCGCCAAAATGTTTTGACAACTTATCCAATACCGACCATTTGCGGCTGTCCCCTTGGAAAGCCATTACTGCTTTTTTACAGTCAACTAAAGTTTTGGCAACTTTTAATTCCGACGCGTTAAAATAAAAGAAATTGGCGAATATAATCTCATCCCATTTATCCAAAACCGCACTACCCGCGTTTTCAGCTGCCTGCTTATATAGCATCCCTCGAGAAAATAATCCTTGAGCGCTCAAAGTCTGGCAATACAAAATTCGCAGCGTACTCAAATATTTTAAAAGCGCATTAATATCTTCCGGCACATCAAACCCAACCTCTGCGTTCAACGCCACATCTGCTAAAAGTTTATTGTCAATATCTTCCAGATCCAACTGATCTAAAAAAGCAATTATCTCTTTAGCCCAAGGTAAAAATTCCGCAAATGAAACGCGTCCAGCCAAAAGCTCAGGAGTATGTTGTTTAGCTAAACCGTATAAAATGTAAGCAGCGTCCATATCCTGCACCAAAGCTTTATCCTGCTCTTTACCGGCAATTATTCCGACCAGATCATCGATACGTAAAATAGTAGGAGGGAAAAAATTCGAACGGAATTTTTTAGCTAAAGCGCTCTTTAAAAATAAAGCCGGTCTACGTCCGCCGAAAACGACAGCAATACGGCGCAGATCATTATCATAGCTCGCATACCGTTTCAACATAAACTCGGTTAATTGAGCAATATAATCATCGCAAAAACTAAAATTTATAATTCGATCATTCATACTTTTAAAACTTTCCTCGTCTCAACATAAATCAAATATCCGTCAATCTTTTTATTAGGAAACATTTTGCTCACCATCTCCACATACCCCATTACCTGTACTTTATGTTCGGGAATTTCAGCTTCGCCGGACTTATAATCGATCACGTCCACACTATCTTCACGAATGATAATCCGATCAATGCGTTTTGAATGCCCGTATTTATCCACAATCTCCTGCTCATTGAAAGCTGTTTCACCTGGCTTTAAATAAAAGAAATGTTTCAATTCGTCGTCGCCAACTAATCCAGCGACCACACTTGCCGCTTCTTTAAAATTCTCTTCCTCGATCTTTCCAACCAACTCATCAAAACTTTGTTTATTCAAATCAATGATCCGGTCTAAAAACGCATGGATAATTTCACCGCGCTTTCGTCCTTTACGATACTTAAATTCTTCAATTGCTAAAAACTCTTCGGAAAGATACTTGATCCAATCCTGATTTTGCATCGGAGGTATCATCACTAAATCATCAGATTTATCCGCGGCTTTAACTAATTCCGTTCCCACATCACCGACCTGAAGCAATCCATCAGGCAATAAAAACATTGCAGAATTATTAGAACTGCCGACTTTGGAAGGAATAAAACCATACATCTCATTCGACGCGCGGGTCAAAGCCACATAGATATTATTTAGTTCAGATAAAAATTCTTTTTTATATTCTTTGGCATAAATCTGGTATAGCTCGTCGGAATAATTATAATATTTTTTCTTTAAACGTAATAGCTGTAAAGCCTCGTCTGATTCTTGCACCACATATGCCATTTTATTATCCATACTGCCCGCGCCAACTTCTACATCTAAAGTCAAATACGGAATAATAACTACTGGAAACTCTAGACCTTTAGCTTTATGTATAGTCATGACTTTAACCGCATTACTTCCGCTTATGTGCACATAGGCTTCTTCCCCTGCTAACTCGTCAAAATATTTTAAAAACACCCCCAAATCAGAATACTCAGCTTCCTGTTTTTTTACTAATTCCAAAAAGTGCATGAAAAACCCCTGCTGCTCAGGGAATTTTTCTAAAATATCATAGCCGCGATAAATGCTAACCAATAATTCATATACTGGATACAAACCCACGTTCTTAAAAAACTCTTCAATATATTTTGACCAGATTTCTGGAAATTGACGCCGAAATTCCGTATAAATATAAACTGTGCTAGCCCGTCCTAATTTATCGCGCAATGACAAAAGAAAATTCTGGGTTTGTTCAAATGACATGCCTGACGCTTTTAAAAATACCTCACTCAAAATAAATGAAGAAAACGCCAGGTTATCTACCGGTGAATTTAAAAACTTTAAAAATGAACAAATATCCCGTATCAAAATATGCTGGGTAATATCTAAAGTTACGTCGGATTCAACCGGAATATCTACCTCTAATAACCAGTCCGTAATCATCCTCGACTGAGAATTAGTCCTGGTCAATACTGCTATATCTTTAAACCCATATCTTTTTGTAACATCACTTATAACCGCAAAAAATTTATCTTTAAGAATCTCGTCTCGAACCTCTTTATTTTTATCATCAATATATTCGAATTTTACATATCCGCCTAAACGTGATGCCTGAAATTTTTGGGAAGAAGAACCAAATACTTTTTCTAAAGCATAAATATCTTTATCAGAAAATTTAACCAAAGTATCTTTCTTTTTTTCCTCTTCAGCTTTTTGTCTGCGGTCTAAAAAACCCCTTAAATTCGCCATAGAAAAAACTTGATTATTAAACTCAACAATATTCTGCGAACTGCGCCGGTTCTGGTCTAAATTTTCTATCTGGATATTAAAAGCCTTAAATTCATCTTTAACATCATCAAATAAAGTCACATCCCCTCCGCGGAAACGGTATATTGCCTGTTTTTTATCCCCCACATAAAAAAATGATCCGCCTTTTGATAATGCTTCCCTAACCAAACCATTAATATTCGACCATTGCAAACGGCTAGTATCCTGAAACTCATCCAATAAATAATGCTGATACCGGCTGGTCAAACGCATAGCCAATTCTTCAACTGAAATCTCCCCGTCCCGTAAAAGCTGCGCTGCTTTACGGTTCAATTCGCTTAAAAATACTACATCTTCACGCCGGGTAAGTTCATTGATCTGTGTCCATACCCCATCAAAAATCCTCACATACGGATTAAATAAAGAAGTTGCCTCATCCACGCACATCCTGCGCAAATTATCCCGGATCAAATTCCATAACATTACCGCGTCATCCCCCACTTCAGAGCCTTTAGAAGCTGGTATTTCTTCTCTTGCAAACCAATCCGGCACGCTGTCTATATCAAAACCTTTTTTATGGTCATCTAAAAAATTATTTAATTTCATCACAAACCGTTTATCAATTTTTATTGGTAAAGCAGTTTTTAATAAGCGCATTTCCTCCATGATTATGCCGCGTAATTCACTCAAAGTTTTACTAGTAAGATCTGTGGTTAAAAATTTACCCTGCCGAATATTTATCTCTTTAAACAATCCGCTGATTATGGCAAGCATATCTTTTTTAGGAAACCAGCCGCTGCGGTTCTCAATATACAAATATCCATGCAGAAAATCGTTAAGACCTTCCAGAACCTCTGGATCAGTAAATGCATTATCAATAAACCGGTCTAAACTTAATTCCAAATATTCAGCTGCAGAAGTCTTAATTTTAAAATTTGAGCTAACGCCCAATTTAAAAGCACATCCGGATAACATTCCATTAATAAATGTATCAATGGTATCCACCTGAAAAAAATCATAATTGCGGATGATATCTTCCATTACTTCTAATGCCCGACGCTGTGCGTAAGCCGCATCCAAACCCAAGGGGCTGATAATTTCATGCAGTTCATTTTGCGGCATAACTCCTAATGCTATAGAACGCAAAAAAAGTAAAATACGGCGCTTCATTTCAAAAGCTGCTTTATTGGTGAAAGTTAAAGCCAATATACTGCGGATAGACGCTGCGGAATGATTTTCCGCGTTGGTCATTAATAATAGCTGAACATAACGTTTGGCAAGGGCATAAGTTTTTCCCGAACCGGCGGAGGCATCCACCACCCTGACTTCCGGAAATTCAAATTTATTTATTTTATCTGACATTAATTTTAATATTCAATTTTTAATAAAAGGCGGGGGAACCCCGCCACTACTTCTTATCCTTAAACAATTTATTTCCACTCTCCGCCCACAATCCGCGATTATTGTTGCGCGCGTCTCGGAACAGCTCGACCATTAAATGCGAATATTTAACATTAGGCGGTATAGTCATAGGTGAAGCATATCCGCTTTTTACAATCGACGCGTTTAAAAATATTTCACCCGAATCCGGCATAAAATATAAACCCGGATCAGACTGCGGCGTTGCCCCCGGAACTTTAATAAACAAATACGCTAAACTCCTGCCATATTTATCTTTTGATTCCACTTCATATTCAAGCCGCACCGCATTACCCCCGCGCTCAACCAAATTCATAGTAAACCGGCTGGCTTTCTTACCCAAATTAACAATAGTAGCAACATCAGTCCCAGTACGATAACTATCCCGTAACGCTTTATTATTATCCTTACTCTCAGGCGTATCCATGCCGACCAGCCTGATTTTCTCACCATTTTCCAGCCAGATAGTATCCCCGTCAACTACTCTTTTTACCGCATAATAAATTTTTTCATTCGACGGTGCTTGCGCAGGCTGCTGGACTATGAAATTCTGTTTTGCCCAAAACGCGCTCACCACCGCCACCACTACCATCACTGTTTTTTTTATAAAACTGACACTGATACCCTGATTTTTTCTATACATACATATTTGCCTTTTTTAATAAAATTTATTATATCAATGATTATAGCAAACCAAACAAAAACCCCTTGTAAATATTTCATTACAAGGGGCTTAATTCAAAATACAAATAATTAAATTATTTCATCCTCCATTTATTGCGCAACTCCTATCCATTTTCCATCTGCGCCTTTTGTCACTTTTAATTTCGCGCCACAACGCGGACAAATATAAATATCACCCTCTTTTACACCTTCTTTAAGTATAATCTCCTGCTTACAAACTGGACATATCAAAGTCGCGTTCTCAGCATAAGTATTTGTAACTGGTTTTGGCGTCTGAACAGAAATAAGCACTAAATCCTTATCTCCTGAATTTATAAGACCATGAAAAACATTTGCTGGTCCATAAATAGTTGATGTAGGACCGACGATAGTACTTTCATTACCTACAGTAAATTCACCAACACCCTCTACAATATAAAATAACTCGTCGGTAGCAGGATGTTTATGGAACGGAAGTATCTGTCTGGGTTTGAAAAAATATGTGTTAAAAACAAATTTATCAGTATCAAAAGGAGCCTTGTGTACAAATTTATCTGCATTAAACTCTTTAATCGCATCAATTTTTACCGTCTGCAATTTGTTCATCATCATTGATTCTTGCGCGAAAACTGGATGACCAATAAACATGAACAACACTACTACACTCAAAAACATTAATACTTTTTTCATTTCATTCTCCCTTTTGTTTAACATTCCCGAAATAAATTATAATGTATTTTATCAACTGATCAGAATATGAAAATTAGGCAAGTCTACTTTTTATTTACTTTTTTCCACTAGATTTAGGCGGTATAATTTCCAAAGATTTTTTAATCTTTTCCAATAAAACTTTTGCGCTAAACGGTTTATTAATTATTCCAGCTACCAGATGCGACACTTTTTCGTCCTCTAGCAATTCCTCTATAGACGGCTGACCGCTGATAATAAAAACTTTCATCTTGGAATTTTTACTCTGGATTTTTTTTAAAATATCAATACCGTTCATACCCTTCATCCTGAAATCCAGCAAAACAACATTAAATTCTTGTTCTTCAATCAAATTCACTCCCGCAAAAACATCAGACGTGTTTTCAACCATATATCCTTCATGCCGCAACAAAGTCGCCATACCCTCGCATAATTCAACATCATCATCAATAATTAAAATCTTTCGCTTAAGCATTTTTACCTTTTTTAGACAAAATTAATTCAACCGCTGTCCCTTGATCCTTTTCACTTTTAAAACCAATAGATCCGCCATGCATCTTCATTATTTGATAACAAACTGTTAGTCCCAATCCAGTACCTTTGGCTTTGGTAGTAAAAAATGGATCAAATATATGCGCTAAATCTTCTTCTGCTATGCCGCTTCCATTATCTTTTATGATTACTTTAACCGACTCGGAATCATGACTCGCGTTTATTTCTATTACGCCGGTGCCACTGTTAATCGCGTCGCGAGCATTATTTAATAAATTAGAAAAAGTTTCCTGAATTTGCAAGGTATCCGCTTCAATAAAAATATTTTTTATCGAATCAAACTTCTTCGTAAATACAATTTTATTCTGAGACTGTTTTTCTGCGTGATCAACACATTCTTCTAGAATAGAATAAATATCTACTTTTTTTAAATCAGGCTTACGCAGCCGCGAATAAAACAACAGATTATTAATAATTTGATCACTCTCAAATACTTTCTTTTCTATAACTTGAAAATGCCCCTCTAATGATGACGCGTCTTTAGCTTTACGCTGAATATTAGCCGACGCCATAGCTATAGCTGCCAGAGGATTACGCAACTCATGAGCAACCGTAGCTGCTAATACTCCAATATCAGAAAGCCGTTTTGCCCGTTCCAATTCGACTTGTGCATTTACTAAATCTTTGGTTCTTTCTTGTACCAGCCGCTCAAAAGTTTCCTTATCGCGTTTCAAAATCTCTTCAGCCAATTTTCTTTCAGTTATATCCTGCACAATCCCAGCCATACGCCGCACTCTACCGAATGCATCGCTATGATGCCGCCCTACCGCCCAGATCCAGCGCTCTTTTCCATCAACCCGGCGAATGCGGCACTCAAAATTCCAATCAGTTTTATTTTCAATAGCTGACATAAACTTACTATCCACAATTTCACGGTCTTCTGGAAGCACATGTTCTCTGAACATTTCATAAGTCCATAAAGGCAAGAGTTCATTATAACCAAATATACGGTCATGCTCTATCGATCTTACTGCAGTATGATCAATAAGATCTAAATCCCATGCTCCAGTGTGGCTTGCTTTAAGCGCAAATTTCAACCTATCTTCACTCTCATGCAAAGCTTTTTCCGCTCGCTTACGTTCTACTGCATAGCGAATACTTCTATAAAGCAGCTCTCCATTAATAGCCCCTTTAACCAGATAATCCTGTGCACCTTTTTTAACTGCTTCTATTCCTAATTTCTCATCATCTAATCCGGTCACAACTAATATCGCAATTCCCTGATCATGATTATAAATTTTTTCTATTATGGATAATCCTTTACTATCCGGCAGATCAAGATCCAATAAAGCAGCATCAATTTTGTTTTCCGATAACATAATAATAGCATCTGAAAGTCTCGTCGCCCTGACAATTTCAAAGGATATCAAAGGAGATTCTTTCAAATACTCCGCGACCAGACGAAAATCCGCGTCATTATCTTCAACTATTAATAATGTTACCTTTTCCAAAACCACGTTATTCCTTGCCTCCATTAGCCGGAAGTTTGACAATAGTCAGCCAAAAATCTTTTATAGACTGTACCACCCGTGAAAATTGATTCAAATCCAGCGGTTTTGTAATATAACAATTCGCGTGCAAGTTATAAGTTTTAAAAACATCTTCTTCCGCCTTAGAAACCGTCAGAATAACAGTTGGTATGGACTTTAAATTTTTATCTTCTTTAATTTCTTTAAGTACTTCGCGCCCGTCTTTTTTAGGAAGATTGAGATCTAGAAGTATTAGATCCGGTCTTGGCGCGTTCGCGTATTTACCTTCTTTATGTAAAAACTGCATTGCCTCAACTCCATCACCTACTACATGAAGATTCATATGAAGTTTTTCTTCCTTAAGCGCCTCTTTGGTCAGACGGACATCCGCAGGGCTATCTTCTACCAGCAGTATTTCAATCGGACTCACAAAATGACTTTTATCACTAACCATTTTTTTCTCCTTTTATTGGAATTGTAAAATAAAAAATCGAACCCTTGCCCTTTTGTGACTCAACCCAAATTTCTCCTCCATAATTCTCAACAATTTTTTTACAGATAGACAAACCAATGCCGGTTCCGGAATATTCACTGCGGGAATGAAGCCGTTGAAAAATCTGGAATATCCGCTCATGATACTGCGGCTCAATCCCAAGCCCATTATCTGCCACTGAAAATGTCCAGCCAGCATCATTTCGCTTAACGCTTATATGAATCCTTGGCGCTTCTTCACCACGGAATTTCAACGCGTTTGATATAAGATTTTGAAACAACTGTATAATACTGATTTCATGAGCCAATAAAACCGGCAATTGGTCATGACTTACAATCCCACCGCTTTGTTCAATGCTAGAAGACATTCCTTTGATAATTTTATTTACTATGCTATCAACATCTACATCCTTCATTGGCAATTCAGCTCTGCCGATACGAGAATACGAAAGAAGATCAGTTATAAGCGTCTGCATCCGCTTTGCAGCGTCTACAATAAATTCAATAAAATCATTAGCATCCTGATCGAGTTTATCTTTATACCGCTTCTCTAAAAGTTGAGAATAACTGGACATTACCCTAAGCGGCTCTTGCAGATCATGTGAAGCTACATAAGCAAACTGCTCTAAATTTTCATTAGTACGCGCCAGATCCCGGTTAGAAGATTCAAGGTCAGCTGTGCGTTCGTTTACCAAAATTTCAAGACTATCCCGATGACGCCGGAGTTCTGCTTCTGCCTGATTAAGCAAAGTCACGTCGCGGGCAGCAGCAAAAATACCAGCAATATTACCGTGATTATCTTTATAAAGGCTGGCATTATAAAGCACGTCCATCAACTTGCCATTCTTATGCCGCATAGTCAGCGGATAATCTTTTACAAAACCTTTTGCAAATACCTGCTGATAGCCAGCCTGAGCTTTTTCAGGTTCCGTAAAATAGCTGGCATATTCTGTACCGATTAATTCTTCTCTGGTTCTACCAGTAGCTTTTATTGTAGCTTCATTAACGTCGGTGATTTTACCATTTGCAGATATAGTTACCAAAGGATCAATTGAGGCTTCAAGCAAACTGCGGTTATATAAATTTGCCAAATGCAATGCTGCTATAGATTTTTTTTGAGCTCTACGGTAATACTCCACTACTACACTCATTAATATTCCCATACCTAAAAAAAATACAGCACCTACAGCATCTGCAGTATTTTCATACCTAAACACTCCGATCGGAGGTAAAAACCAATAATCAACGATTAAGATAGATGAGATGGTAGTTACCAACCCCGGACCTAACCCACCTAATAACGCTACAATCATTACAAAAGGATAGAAAGTGATATAGGTAGCTAACCCATTACCCACAAAATGAACAAGGATCACCCGTAAGCTAAACGCTATGCCGGTAGCCAGCAAAGCAAGAAAATAACGCATGAAAAAATTATTAAACCGCATTTATTTTCCTCTAAAATATATAAATTAAGTTAATTATTTTAACCCGAGGATTACTTATTAGCAACGATATAAATAAGGACAAACCTTATTTATCAAGATTTGTCCTTATTTATTTTAAACTATTTAGCTGTTTCTGCCTTTTTTTCCATCTCGTGTTCCATCTTTTCTTCTTCCATTGACTCTTTTTGCATCATCGGACAATTTTCCATCATTGCTTTCATATCTTTCTTAATAGCTTCCATATCAATTTTGATATCAACTTCTTTAATCAGATTAAGGTCTTTATCATATTTCATTAATTTATTACCCGCCATAACAATCACCCCTCCGTCAGAAGTAGCGATTATGTTTTTTTTCATCATACTTTCCATCATCATCCCACCCATTTTATTCATACCCTCACCCTTATGCTCCATCTTCATACTTTTTTTCATCATCATTTCTGTTCCAGTCATATCTTTTGCTGCTTGTGCCGATGCTATTGCGCCAAGCCCTGCGCCTAAAAACATTGCTCCAACGATTAAAATTACAATTCTCTTTCTCATACTTACCTCCTGGTTAAAACAAGTTTATGAAAGATAATCAATAAACATCACTAACTCCTATTCCGATATTTTGTCCTTCTTATCTTCTTCATCTTTAATAGTAAAAGCTCGATGAGGGGGCGCATTCGGAACAGTGTATGTTCGCTCTTCACGGTTATGCCAATTTTGTAAAAGCTGCTGTTCTCGCTGTATTTGTTCCTGATTAGCCTTTAACTCAGTCTGATGTTTTTCAATCAATTGTTCCCTGGATATACCTGGAGGCGGATTTTGCAGTTCCCGCGCGTGTTCTTCCTTTAAAACCTTTTGCCGCTCTGAATGCATTTTCTCTAAATTTTGCATTTCAATTTGATGTTGATTTATCAAATTTCGAATTTCAGGCTGCTTTTCACTTAACGGTAACGGCACAGCCCTGGGCGTATTCGAAACTTTTCCCTCTTGCGATTTTACCTTAAATTCCGGACGGAACATTCTAACTTCATTGCCAAAAATACCATGTTGTTCCGGAGTATTTACTGAAACCAATTTACGAGGAGTTATCGGGTGTCCTACTACTTTTACAATTTGCTTCTCAAACGGTAGCTCATTAACCACCCGTTCATTTCTAAATTTTACAGAATGAGAAACATGCGAGGATTCTTTCATAATAGTTATTGTAAGCGCGCGATTAGCCAAATGATGCTTAATATTCCTCTCTACAAATTCATTAACATGACAAAAACTAAAAGCGTGCCAAGGAATAAAATCATCTTCATCATCATCGCTGAATTCTAATCCCATATGCTCGCGCCAAATAGCCTCAGGCGGTAATGGCGCCCAGCCAATCCAATCATTGCTTACCCGCCAGGCAACCCAACTAGGCGCCCAAACTGTATCCGGATACCATAACCATCCATAATTATCATCATAAAACCACCTGCCATAATGAAAACACGCCCATCCCCACGGCATATCCGATGTCCAAGTCCATCCATAATCCGTATATTCCCAATGTCCGTCGGTATATGGCTGCCAATCAATCGGTACATTATAAGGCGACCACACCCAGCCATACTGAGCATTCCATATCCATTCCCCATAAGGAACCAAAGCGTCATAAAAATAACGCACGCGCTCACTCTGTTCTGCACCGGCTATCTGCGCTTGAGCTTTTGCAACCAGAGATGTATTAAAATTAAAAAGCATAGTGATTCCAGTTAAAATAAAAAATATTTTTTTCATATAGTATCCCCTTGGTCTGCCTCCCACGAATATACAATCTCCTTATATTTTTCATGAACCAGATCTTTATCAAACGCCATAAAATCATTCAATAAAGTATCCAGTTCTGATTTGGAATAATAATCCATACACGGTAAAAAAAACTGTTTGTCTTCTTTTTCAATATGCTGCGGATAAAACTCCGTGAGTTCGTGCATAAATTGAGAAATTTTAGGAATAGCCGAAGATTCTCCCTGCAAATATTTTTTTATAGCTTCTTCCAAACCTCTGGTTTTTTTACGTGCAAAGATGTGCTCCTCTGCAAGTTCATTTAAAATCTGTTTATGTTTTTCCGAAAGCGGTTTTTTAACCAGACTTTTAAACAAAATATTCTCTTCTTTACCATGATGACATTGATCAGCATAAGTTTTAATAAAATCAGTAACCGCATGAAGAAATTGAACTTTAGGATCTTCGCCGTTATTGATCTTTGAAGTTTCCGTTCTCATCAATTTGATCATGCGTTCGATCAGACGATGTTCTATCATTAACAAACCAACTGGAAGCATCTATAAAACCTCCAATGTTTTTGAACCTTGCCATAGCCCATGAATATTGCAATAACTTACTGCTAAAATAGTTCCGGATTTATCAGTCTTAAAACTCAAAACTGCGGTTGGCTGTGTATATACGGTACTGGTGTCTGGACCTTGAATTGAAGCGCCATGAGCGGTAAATTCCGCACTACCGATTTGATAAGGAAATTTTTCATTTTGCGGATGAAAATATATTTCAATCAAACTAATGTGATGCTCAGTTTTATTAGGATGAGGAATTTCTTTACCTACAGTTACAGTAACCTTAACCCACTCACCTTTTTTAACTTTGTCAGCGGATTCAATTACTGGAACATGCTTTTCTGATTTCCAATCCGCGCTTTGAATTAATTCTTTGAGTTCTGACATTTTATATTCCTCCATGTTTTATTTACTATCTTCCCACATTAAGTTTTTCATTCAGATTTATACTTAAAACTTCTTCTATCAGATTAATAACATCCAACGGTCTGAACGGTTTTTTTAAACATCGGCTGATACAACAATAATTAAAAAGCTCATCATATTCTTCAGTGTAAAATCCAGTCATAGCTACTATTGGAATATGGTTTAGATGGGAAGACCGGCTAACTTCATAAGCCACTTCAAAACCAGTTTTTTTCGGCATTTTTAAATCAACTAAAATTAAATCAATTTTATTTTGTTTTGCAATTTTAAGAGCTTCCTGCGGGTCTTCGACTGCCATCAGGTCATAACCGCTTAAGGTAAGAGTTTCATCCAGTTCTTTTAAAAAATCCCGGTCATTATCTAAAATTAAAATTGTTTTTCTTTCCATTCCTTCCTCCCCTAAAATTTTATTTTGTAAATTTTCTTTATTATATAAACATATAAATTATTTATAAGTGGAGGATTCCCCTATTTATTGATGTTTTTCTACTTTTAAAAATCAGGAAGAAACTTATAGAGCAGCGATTTTTTTCAGAAGATTTTGAATAGAGAACGGTTTTGAAATAATTTCTACAACTTTACCAAACTGACCGGTTTCTTTAAGAATTTTTTCAACAAACGGTCTGCCGCTTATGAGTAAGATTTTTGTGCCGGCATGATTTTCAGGAATGGTTCTTAAAATATCAGCTCCGGTTATTCCTGGCATTTTAAAATCCAAAATAATTATCTCATATTTATGCGGTTTAAATTCCGGCAGTTCTTCGGGCTTATATAACCGGGTGTCAACAGTATGACCTTCATCCCGTAAAATATCCGCCATTTCCCGACTAAGATCATCATCATCATCAATAATAAGGATTTTTTTACCCATGATTTTCTCTGTTTATTGGGAGCTGGACCGAAACAGTTGTCCCCTCCCCTTTTTTACTAGTTATATCAATTGTACCGCCGTGAAGTGTAACAATTTGTTTACATACTGTAAGCCCTAAACCTGTGCCCTGCGCTTTAGTCGTAAAAAACGGATCAAAAACTCTTTTTAAATTTTCAGCATCTATACCTAACCCTTCATCTGAAATTTTAATCTGTACCCGACCATCTTCAATATCCCCCATTATAGTCATCTTACCACCCTGCGTGCGCATGGCGTCAAAAGCATTATTTATAATATTACTGAAAATTTCTTGTAATTGAACCAAATCTCCATCCATAGATACCGATTTTATTTTATCCAGCCGCTGAATCACAGTCACATTTAAATTTGCATTACGTTCTTTAGCTAAAATAAAACATTCTTTAACAATATCATAAAGGTTAATTGATTCATGCTTCGGCGGTTTAATACGCGTATAAAACAGAAGATTATTTATAATCTGATCGCTTTCATTTATTTTCCGTCCAATAACTTCGATATGACTGTCCAATAAAGGATTTTTCGCTTTACGCTGTATATTATAAGCCGCCATATTAATTGCAGCCAGAGGGTTACGCAGTTCATGTGCTACAGTCGCTGCCAGAGTACCAATATCCGAAAGCCGTTTTGCCGCTTCCAACTGCATGCGGGTTTTTTCTAATTCTTCTTCCGCTTGAGTACGCTTGGTAACATCCACCAAACAAAAAACCAGCCCTTCCACTGCTCCTATTCCGTCTTTAACCGGCAGTAAACTCCAATCCCAATAAGTTACACCCCATTCCGGATGATCAGGAAATGAAAAAGGCTTAGCGAAAACTGAAAACGGTTGCCCGGTCTTAACGACATTTTCAAATATCGCGCGGTTTTCATCATGCGGATATAAATCAAAATGATTTTTGCCTATAAAAAATTCAGGAGTATATCCGCACGCCTGGGCATAAGATTTATTTACCCGGATAAAATTAAATTTCGGATCAAGATATACAATGGAAAAATGAGCGGTCGAAAAAATCTTTTCCATCAACTCATTCGCCTGACGTAATTCAGCAGTTCTTTGATTAACTCTTAACTCCAACTCATTCCGGCTTTTTTCCAAATCCTTTTCCATAGCTTTACGTTCACTGATTTCTAAAACCGCGCCCATTAGCCCAATAACTACTCCTTCTGCTGACCTATACGGAAAATAATTACCCAACCAATACCGCTCCACTCCCGGCATTTTTGCTGTCTCCCCTTTAACTTCAACATCTAAAACCGGTTCACCTTTTTCAAAAATAGGTTTCCACAGTTGAGCAAGTTCCTTTGCCATTGATTCAGAAATAACCTCTGATACCGAATGTCCTAAATGTTCTTCCATAGATTTTCCGTTAGTTTCTGCAAGCCGGTCATTAACTCTTATAAAACGCATATCCCGGTCCAATACAAATAAACCTACCGGAGTATATTTATAAATCTGGATAAGTTCATTGAATTGTTCTTCAATTTTTTCCTCTCTAAGTTTCAAAGCTTCTTCAGACAATTTATTTTCCTTACGCAATCTTATTGTAATTATACCTGAAGCAATATCGTCGACCAATTCAGTAAATAACTTTACATCTTCTTCCGAAAACGGATCTGGTTCTTTAGCGTACATAGTCAACGCGCCAAAAGTTTTTCCTTCAGAAATCAGAGGAAGTGAAATTGACGCAGCATAACCTCTTTTTATAGCTTCTTCCCGCCAAGGTGTGAACAACGGGTCAGTATGCATGTTTTTACATATAACCAGTTTACCGGTGCGTATTGCAGTTCCAGTGGGTCCTCTGCCTCGCTCAGCGTCCGCCCAAGTAAGATTTAAAGTTTCAAGATATCCTTTTTCAAAACCAGCATATGCCACAGGCACTATACTTTTTTCTTCATCCTCAACCGCATATCCGATCCACACCATCTCATAACCACAGTCTTCAACAATAATCTTACATATTTCTTGTAAATATGTTGGCTCATCACTAAGGCGGGTTGATGCATAATTACTGTTACTAAGCGCTTTTAAAATACGGTTGAGCCGATTAAGTTCAGTCGTACGCTCAGCAACTAATCCTTCCAAATTATCTCTATGCTGTTTTAATTCTTGTGTCATTTTGTCAAATGAGCGCGAGAGCTGTCCAACTTCATCCTTAAGTCCGATTCCAACCTTATAATCTAAATTACCTCGACCGATAATCTCAGCGCCTTTTGAAAGTTTATTGATAGGATTTGAAATGGTTTTTGCTATAGCTATTCCCGCTATCCCAATAAAACCCATAATTATGAACAATATTAAAATAACTTTTTTCTTCAAATTATAAATATCCCCAAAAGCTTCCGTTTTATCAATTTTAGCCACCATGCCCCAATCCAACGAAGGTATATAGCGCCAAGCACCAATAGTTTTCTCCCCACGATAATCTAAGAATTCTCCCACTCCATTTTTTCCTTGAACTGCCTGTTGAATAGCAAATCCATTTACATCGCCAATATTAACCCGCTTATTAAGAGGCGCGTTTGAAGCATACTTCAAAGAACTTAAAACTAAAACCTGATTGCCGATTTTTTTGCCCAACAAAGTTTCACCGGTTTTTCCCAAGCCAGTAGCGCCTTGCATAACTTTATAAATAGACGGTAAATCAACATCAAAAGCAATCACCCCAATTACATTATTATTAATATCCAAAGCCGGAGCAGTCACCAGCATTGCAAATTGATCACTTCCTTTTTTCTTCAAATAAATATCCGAAAAATAAATTTTATTTTTACCCTCAATAAAAGCCTTTTGAGCTGGATCAGGAAGAGAATTTAAAAAATTCTCTGAAAAATATCTTGAATTACTCGCGTAAACAATTTTTCCTTCAGAATTAACGAGCATAATATCGAGTAAACCTAAAAGCGATTGTATCCGCTGTAATTGTCCATCCAAGGTTTTTTTAGCAGTAAGAAATTTTGGATTTTCTGGGACGCTGGAAAACTGAACCAAAACTGGAAAATTATTTTTAACATTCAAAAGACTTTGCACTATTTCAATTTGAAGTTGCAGCCAAGAAAAATAAGTCTCAATCTTATCCGCTTTATAAGCAGCTATATCCTCCATGTCGGAGATCCGGTCAGCTTTAAAATTATTTTCATACTTTGTGAAGGTTAAAATACTGATTAAAAGCGCAGGAATGAACGCAATAGCTAAAAATGTTAAGGTGAGTTTTGAGCGTATAGACATAACTTAAATTTATTTTTTCTTCTTTATCTTCTGCCGATATTGCGCCGGAGTATCTTTCTCGAATTTCTTGAATTGACAAATAAAAGACTCGGAGTTTTCGTAACCCAATTTTTCAGTAATCTGATTTACAGTGTATCCAGTAGAAGTTAATAATTTTTTTGCCTCACGCATTTTGATCTTTAATTTATATTCATTAAATCCAACCTTCATATGCTCGCTAAAAACCCGGCTTAAATATTTAGGGCTCATCCGAACCAAATCTGCAGCTTCAGTTAAACCAATTTTTTTATAACAATTAGATTCTATGAACCGTTTGACTTTATTTAATTTGCCCATAAGGTCAAGTGAGGATATTTCGGGTTCTCCGGACTTAGAAGCAATCAGACGTTCCACTGCGTCCTGCAGTTTTTTGATATTAATCGGTTTCTCTATATAATCATCAGCATGCGCTTTAAGCGCGTCAATTGCCACGTCTTTAGAACTATGTCCAGTCAAAATAATTACGCCTAAATTAGGATCAGTCCGCCTTATTTCCTGCAAA
Source organism: Candidatus Omnitrophota bacterium (assembly GCA_015233195.1). Classification (GTDB taxonomy): domain Bacteria; phylum Omnitrophota; class Gorgyraeia; order Zapsychrales; family Zapsychraceae; genus JADFYE01. The sequence continues at coordinate 2,894 of JADFYE010000011.1, read as the reverse complement.
ACATCTATACCGCTGATCCCTGGCATCATAACATCTAAAATAATCAGCCCCAGATCATTAGCTCGGCGTAAAATAACTAATGCTGCCTCACCGCTCGCAGCCTCTAGCACATCATAGTCTTCCAAAAAATCCTTTAGTTCTTTTCTCAAATCCTCATTATCATCAACCACCAGAATTTTTTTTGACATGTGGTACCTTATTTATAAATTTCTCTTATTTTGAAAATTAATTATATATTAAGGCTGGCATAAAAAGCAACGTTTACATAAAACTAGAACTTAATTACAAAATTTAACTATTAATCTGATTTAAAAAATCTTTCATTTCTTGCCAGGATTTTTTGTCTGCATCAGCATTATAAAGCGCGCCGGGTAACTCCCCTTTATTAGCCGGATTAGTAAACCCATGTACAGCGCCCGGATATTTAATTATACGATAATTAATTTTGGCATCATTCATTTCTTTTTCAAAAGCTGCAACTTCTGCCGGAGATACAAAGGTATCACTATCCCCATGCAAAACCAAAATTTTAGCTTTGATATTTTTGGCATTTTCAGGCGTAGGATTACTTAACCCGCCGTGAAAAGTCACCACGCCTTTTAAATCCGCTCCGCTGCGCGCCAGTTCCAGAGCTGCAGTTCCTCCAAAACAATAACCTATTGCAGCTAAGCGTGACTGGTCTACATTTGATTGATTTTTTAATACTTCAAGTCCAGCCTGTACCCTGCTTTGTAAAAGCGACCGGTCGTTTTTAAATTTTGATGATAGCTCACCTGCTTCTTTAACAGTTTGAGGACGTACTCCTTTTCCATATATATCAACCGCAAAAACAGTATAACCTAAATGTGCTAACATATCAGCGCGCATCTTAATATAATCATTAAGCCCCAGCCATTCATGCGCCACTAAAACCCCAGGACGTTTACCCTGAAAATGATCGTCATAAACCAAATATCCTTCCAGAACTGCATCACCTTGCTTATAGTCAACTGTTTGAGTTTTAAGCTCAGCCCAAGCAAACGTTGTAATTCCTAAAAATAACAACAAACTTAAAATGATCCTCATGACTTTACCCTCCACAATTGATAACTCTCACCTAACATAAAATAAAGTACTGTTTATTTGAAATCTTTTAATATCCCGCTGATATCAATATTACTAATATCCTCGTCTACCAACTTCGGTTTTTTATTAAGACCGCGGCGTTCTTCATAAGTATCCCGCGCTGTCTGATATATAACCCCGATTGGTATTTTATCGCCCCATTCACTAGCTTTTTCATAAGCCATAATTTTATTACTTCGGTCATAAGCTTTATAATCAAGTTTATAAACTCTTTTCGCGTACCATTCATGAGTATTTTTCTTATTGAATGATACACATGGCTGCAGCACGTCTATCAGCGAAAACCCTTTATGTTTTATACCTTCTAAAATCAATGCAGCCAGATGATCTGAATCAGTTGAAAATCCACGAGCCACAAAACCGCATCCCAAAGCAATAGCGGTTTCCAGAGGATGAAATGGTTCTAAAACCACACCATTCACTTGAACTTTGGTTTCATAGCCCAGTTCAGTCGTAGGCGATGCTTGCCCTTTAGTCAATCCATAAATTTGATTATCGTGGACGATAACCGTAATATCCACATTCCGCCTGATATTATGAATAAAATGATTCCCGCCTTCACCATAACAATCTCCGTCGCCAGTAGTTACTATGACTGTTAAATCCCGATTTGTGATTTTTGCAGCAACTGCCGGAGGAAGAGACCGACCATGTAAACCATTAAAACAATTCGCTTTTACATAATGCGGAAGTTTTGCCGCCTGTCCAATTCCGGAAACCATTAAAATATCTTTAGGCGCTCGACCTAAAACCGCTAAAGCTTTTTTAAGCGCATTTAAAATACCAAAATCTCCGCAGCCCGGACACCAAGCAATAGGATCATTACTTTTAAAATCCATACTGTTCATTATCGCACCTCTTTTTCAACAAGATCCATCAGTCCATCTAAATCAAAAGGTCGACCGTCAAATTTCAAAATAGTTCCATTTACCATCATGCCAGTTTCACATTTAAAAAGTTTAGTAAACTGTCCGCCCGCGTTATTTTCAACAGTTATAATTTTTTTAGCTCCTGCCAATAATAGTTTTATCTCATGATTAGGAAAAGGCCAGACTTGCGACAAATGCACAAAACCGATTTTTTTCTCATGCATGGCATCACAAACATCTTTCATCACTCCATAAGTTGACCCGAATCCCAGCAATACTAAATGCGCGCCGCTAACCTTATACGCTATGGGCGGAATAATCTCTTTTTTAAGTCCCTCTATTTTTTTATAAAATCTTTTTTCCACCATTTTTTTTCGCATACCAGCGTCTTCAGTAATATGCCCTTCTTCAGTATGTTCATCACTATCAGCGTAAATAACATCATCAATCCAGGAAGGAACTGCAAGAGGTGAAATGCCGGAATCCGTAAGTTGGTATCTTTTATAATTTTTAATATTTTTCGATTCCTCGAGCGATAAAATATAGCGTTGAATTTTTACATTTTTATTTAATGGCGTATCAACGTCTCTGATCGAATCAGCCAAATGCTGGTCTGTCATTATCAACGCCGGTATCTGATATTTTTCTGCAACATCAAACGCTTTAATTGTAAGATCAAAAGCTTCCTCAATTGTACCCGGAGCATAAATAACCCGGGCAAATTCTCCATGTCCGGCATGAATAAGCAAATCCAAATCCGCCTGTTCAGTCCGGGTTGGGAACCCGGTTGCAGGAGCTGGACGCTGTGAATCAACTACAACTATCGGAGTTTCAATCATTCCAGCTAAACTCAACCCTTCAGTCATTAGTGCAAATCCTCCACCGGATGTTCCAGTCATA
>JADFYE010000010.1:535-74622 GCA_015233195.1 Candidatus Omnitrophota bacterium | reverse complement strand
ACTTATATAAGTTCCATTTTCTGACTGGCATACCTCTTTTTCCCAACCGCACTTGTGGCCTCCAACGTCTCCGCAAAAAAGAGTCAACATACCCGGTCCCAAGCCGGTCAACATAACTTCATCGAGTTCCTTGATGCCGGTATATACAAAAGCAAATCGTTCCAGACGTGAAAATATCAATTTTGGAAGTGATTTTCTTGAATATTTTAATTCCGATGTTAAGGGGAAGAAAAGGTTATTCAAAGATTTAGGGAAACAACAAAAAGTTTACATTTATTTTAATGTTGAAATTATTGAGGTATTACAAACATTGATATTTGACCGACGGTTAAGTGCACAAGAAGCTTTAATAGAGATAATTGCTTCGTTTAAAGATGAAAATTTTTACAATAGTATATTTGGTCAAGATTCAAAATTAAAATATTCCGAAGTAAAGGATTGGTTTTATAAAAATGAGGATCTTATAATTTCTTTTATAAGAATGGCAATAAGTAAATTAGAAAAGGAAACAGACCAATATCCGACCGTAGTGGTAATGAGACAAAATGTGCCTTATTTAAATACTCCTGAATTTGTAAGCTTTTTGAAAAAGTTAAATTTAGCGGGATTTGTGGAAAACGGAGGTGGTCCAAATACTCATCAATCAAACGCGGTACGTAGTTTCGGTGCTATAGATATAACTGGAGCTGGAGATGAGGTTATTCAAATTGAAGAAGGGGATGAGGTTATTATGCGGGCTCGAGGTAAGAGCGGTAAAGCGGAATTGATAATCAATCCGACTGTACATGAACGGGTTCAGGCATATAAAGAAGAAGATGAACAAAGAGCTTTTCAAATTTATTATCGTTATATTGCTACTCTTGACGGACATTTACAGCAATCGAAAACGTATGCGGATGCCGCGCGGCATAGTGATATTTTTTATTTTGAAGCTGAAGGTGCAGATGGATATGCTTTAATCAGGTTAGAAAGCTTGTTTGCTAATTATGAAGCTGGAAGATGGATTGAGTTTGCGGATGATGAAATGTCTGAATTGTTTTATGAATTTATTTCTGCGGCTAACCATAATTATAAAAATACTGATAATGTTCCGGTAATTTTTCGTATTGCAGATAATCAGCAGGATAAACCAGCTTTCGTTTTTGAACAGTTTCTTGCTGGAGTTCCGGAACATGAACGGGCACAAGTAAAAAAAGATATACTGGAAAATTATTCAGGCGTGGCATTTTATTTTTATGAATATGAAGGAAAGCGACCTTTTTATGATTTTGGGGTGCGGCAGATAAAGAACTTGATCAAAGCATCAGCTAAGGCAGAAAAGCATATTGGCATTACTTTTCCAAATATGCAGGAGAATGAAATTGTTTCAATTGAAAAAGTGCGGGTTTTAATTGACGATGCTAAGGCGCAAATTGTTAAGGAGCTGGGTAAAACCGAAGGTGAAATGCGTACAGTTATGTCTCGGATAGAATTTGGGTTTTATGTTGAAACTACAGACGCGATTGATCATATTCCTGATTTTTACTATCACTATCCTAATAGTACGATTATAGAAGTGGGTACAAATGATTTGATCCAGTCTATATATACGAAATTTATTAAAGATTTTGCCAGAAATAATCCGCAATATGCTGAATATTTTACTAACCCCAAACCGCCATTATTGCGTAATTTATGTTTTATAATTATGCAGGCAGTAAAGAATGGGGTACCGGTAATAATTAGCGGAGATATAGCCAGTTCAGTTCGGGTAGGGTTATTTGCAGAAGCTGCTTCAAAATATTGGGGAGTTCCAGTGCATACTGTTGCAAGTATAAATAAAGCAGCTAGACAAAAAACATTTAAATATTACGCGGATATTGATAAACTTATGGAAATTTTTCTTCCAGTTTTTCAGGCTGTTGAAAATAAAGACGAGAATGTTGATTTGATCATTCAAGGAGCTTTAGAGAGCATTGCTGAATATGAAAGAGATTTGGTTAAAAAAATAACTGAAGAAAACGCGAAGTTATTAGCCGAAAATTCTTTAGATAAAGCGGTTTTATCAAAAGACGTCGGTGGTATTGATATGGGCGATATAATGATTGATCAAAAAGGTTCTGGTATAAATTTCGCAATGGATCAAGCCATGTTGGGGAAAGGCATGAATTCAGATATGTCAGGCATCAAGCCGGTTATTATAAGTGTCACAGAGTTTGATAGTTTAGGTCAATTGTTTGTAAAATGACACTGTAAAAAACCTATTGACTTTTTACAACTAAATGTTATATTTGTTGTCTCATTAATTTAGGTTAACTCTATACAATAAGTGGTGATGAAGATGGTTAATGCAACTAAAAAAACTTTTATGGCTAAGGCTGAAACCGTTGAGCGCAAATGTTATTTGATTGATGCGGAAAACAAAGTTCTGGGCAGGGTAGCTACCAAGGCTGCGGTTTTATTACGTGGTAAACATAAGGCAACTTTTACTCCGCATGTTGATACCGGCGATATGGTTATAGTTATCAATGCTAGCAAAGTAAAGGTTACTGGAGCTAAATTAACGGATAAATTTTATTTACGTTATTCTGGTTATCCAAGCGGTCAACAACGCGTAGCTTTAAAGGATATGTTACAAAATAGACCGACTAAAGTTTTGGAATTAGCGATCACTCGCATGATCCCAAAAGGACCTTTAGGCAATAAAGTTCAAACTAAACTTAAGGTGTATGCCGGAGATGTTCATCCGCACACAGCTCAAAAACCAATAGCAGTTGAAGTCTAACAGGAGTAGGAACGAATATGGTAGAAGTCGTTAAATATGCAGCTACAGGTCGTAGAAAAAGTTCAATCGCGCGGGTTGTGTTAACTCCTGGAAAAGGGGTTATCCGGGTCAACAAACGTGAATTCACGAATTATTTTACTCGTGAAACTGACCGTATTTTGATCACAGAGCCTTTGAAACTTACTAATACAGCAGAGAAATTTGACATTACGGTAAATGTTAATGGCGGCGGTTCAACCGGACAAGCAGGCGCTATGCGTTTAGGTTTGTCTCGGGCATTAACTTTATTTGATTTAGAAACTAGATCTACTCTTAAAAAAGCTGATATGCTTAGGCGTGACCCAAGGATGAAGGAACGCAAAAAACCCGGACAGAAAGGGGCGCGTAGGAAATTCCAGTGGGTTAAACGTTAAGCTTAAGCCGCACATAGTTTTAGAAAAAAAGAACCTATCTCTTTCTGCTGTTAATTCAGTTGACGGGATAGGTTTTTTATTTTATGATAACTAATCCGTTTCACGACGGAAACAAAGGACATATATGATAAAAGTCGGAATTGTTGGAGTTAGTGGTTATTCTGGTCTGATCGCCTTAAAATTACTTTTAAAACATCCTGAAGTAAGACTAACTTACGTCAGTGCGAATACTACGACCGGTAAATTAAGTGATATATGGTCTCAGCTTCGGGGATTAACTAAATTAGAATGTGTTAAATTTGACGCTAATGTGGCAGCAGAAAAATGTGACGTGGTATTTTTAGCTGTGCCGCATAAAGTATCTATGGAAGTTACGCCTTTGCTTTTGAAAAAAGGATTAAAGGTTATTGATCTAAGCGGGGATTATCGTCTAAAGAATGCGCGCACTTATAAGCAGTGGTACGGCGTGGAACATACTGATCCGTTAAATTTGAAAAAAGCAGTTTATGGTCTTCCGGAATTGTTTCGGGTAAAGATTAAAAAATCCGGATTTATTTCGAATCCGGGATGTTATCCGACTGCGGCTTTATTGGGTCTTGCGCCTATGGTATCAATATTCACTTCAATTATTGATAATGTGGTCATAGACGCTAAATCTGGAACTTCAGGCGCTGGTAAAAAAGCTTCTAGCGATCTTAGTTTTTGTGAGGTTAATGAAAGTTTTAAGGCGTATAAAGTATTAGAACATCAACATTCGCCTGAAATTGAAATGTATTTGAAAAAGATCGCGGTGGAAGGTGATTTTGATTTTAATTTTGTCGCGCATTTATTGCCGATCAATCAGGGCATACTTGAGACGATATATGTGCATTTGAATGAAAAAATTTCTTTAGCCGAGGTGCATAAAGTATATAAACGTTTTTATCATTCAGAAACATTTGTTCGAGTAATGGATTTGGGTGTGCAGCCGGAAGTAAAGAATGTAGTTAATACGAATTTTTGTGATATAGGAATGGCAATGAGCGCAAATGGGAAATTGCTGGTCATAACTAGTGTTATTGATAATTTGTATAAAGGCGCGGCTAGTCAAGCAATACAAAACATGAATATTATGTTCGGTTTCAACGAAACGATGGGACTACTTTAAAATGAAAATAATTACTGGTGGGATAACAAAACCTCAAGGGTTCAAGGCTAACGGGCTTTGCTGTGGCATAAGAAAATCTGGCAAGTTTGACCTGGGCATGTTTTATTCTGAAAAGCCATGTGTTGCTGCTGGTGTCTTCACAAAAAACTCGGTCGTGGCAGCTCCTTTGGTGATATCCAAGAAACATATTAAGAACGGTAAAGCTCAGGCAATGATAGTCAACAGCGGCAATGCTAATTGTTATACCGGAGAGTTAGGTTTGCTGCAGGCTTATCTGACTACAGAGATTTTTGCTAATAAATTAGGCATAGCAGTAAATGATGTTTTAGTAACTTCGACGGGAATAATCGGTAAGGCTCTGCCTTTTGAAAAAATTGAGAAAGCAGTTGATAAATTGGTATCCGGTTTGTCTAAGACCGGGTCAAAGAATTTTGAACAAGCTATTCTTACTACTGATCTGGCTGAAAAAGAAAAAACTGTTGAGATAATTATCGGCGGGAAGAAAGTCATTATCGGCGGATGTGCTAAAGGTTCAGGAATGATAGCTCCGAATATGGCGACTATGCTGGGTTTTATTACTACTGACGCTGCGATAACTCCAAAGCTTTTAAAAGAAGCTTTACAAAAAGCTAATGAGTTGTCTTTTAACCGGATAACTGTAGATGGATGTATGAGTACCAATGATATGGTTACGGTATTCGCGAATGGTTTAGCGGGCAATAAAGTTATTAGCACCAAGGGCAAGGATTTTGAAAAATTTCAAGAAGCTTTGAATTTTGTGTGTTTGGATCTGGCAAAAAAAATAGTTTTAGACGGTGAAGGCGCAACAAAATTCATTACTGTAAATATTATCGGAGCTAAGACGGAAAAACACGCTCATGATATGGCAATGGCAGTTGCAAATTCTAATTTGGTTAAGACTGCGGCATTTGGCTGTAATCCTAACTGGGGACGGGTAGCGCAAGCAGTTGGTTCGCTTGGTATATCGTATGTGAATGAGAATCATATGAAGATTGAGTTTAGTCCGTTTAATAAAAAGGAAATATCGATTTCTGTAATTTTCACCCAGGGTAAACAAAACGCGACAGTCTATACGTCGGATTTGTCGAATGAATATGTGAGGATCAATGCAGAATATAATTAAAAAAGCAGGAGTTTTGGTCGAGGCTATTCCGTATATTCATGCTTTCCGGCATAAAGTGTTTGTTATTAAATATGGCGGAAGTATTTTGGAAGATCCGGAAATACGCAAGAACGTGTTAGAAGATATTGTGTTTTTAAGTTATGTAGGTATCAGGACTATATTAGTTCACGGCGGTGGACCGCATATAAGTTCGCGGTTAAAAGAGATTGGAGTTCAGCCGGTTTTTCATAATGGAATCCGGGTGACGGATGAACCGACTTTGAAGATTGTTACTGAAGAGTTGACTACGCTTAATAAACGGATTGTAAAAGAAATAAAAGAGCTTAAAGGCGACGTTACGGGAATTATCGGTAATGAAAACTTGGTTTCTGTAATAAAGAGAGAATCCGATAAAGATCTAGGATTTGTCGGAACTGTTACAGATATAAATCGAGAGCTATTGGAAGCGCATTTAAAACGCGGACACATAACCGTTATATCTCCGTTAGGGGTGGGCGAAAAAGAACAAACATACAACGTTAATGCGGATGAAGTAGCGAGCGCCATTGCTACATCCATGAACGCTGAAAAATTGGTATTATTGACTGATGTAGCAGGCGTGATGAAAGATGTTCAGGATCCGAATTCATTAATTCCGACTTTGACTTTGAATGAGGTAATGGATTTAATTAAGACTGGAGTAATTAACGGAGGTATGATCCCAAAGGTCAGCTCTTGCATCGAAGCATTGCAGGCAGGAGTTAATAAAGTCCACATCGTAGACGCGCAAATTGAACACGCGTTGCTTTTGGAGTTCTTTACCAATCAGGGTATTGGAACGCAAATTTTGAAATAGAGGTAAAAGAGGAAAAATCGTGAAAAAAGACGAGATAATTAAATCATACGATAAATATATTTTGAATACTTATACCAAGACGCCGGTAGTTTTTGTTAAGGGTAAGGGTTCGGAATTGATCGACGTTGACGGGAAAAAGTATTTGGATTTTTTTCCAGGCTGGGGCGTAAATAACGTTGGGCATTGCAATCCTAAAGTGGTTTCAGCAGTGCGCGATCAGATCGGCAAACTAATTTTTGTTCCAAATAATTTTTATCATCCTAACCAGGCAAAACTGGCGCAGGAGATAATTCGGTGCTCGTTTCCGGGAAAAGTATTTTTTTGTAATAGCGGTGCTGAAGGAAATGAAGCAGCTATAAAATTTTCGCGGGCTTATGGGAAAGGCGAGCGGTTTGAAATTATTACCATGAACCAGTCGTTCCATGGACGGACAATGGGCGCATTAGCTGCTACAGCGCAGAATAAATACCAAAAGGATTTTCATCCTTTGACTCCGGGTTTTGTATCAGTTGATTTTAATGATCTCGACCAGTTAAAGAAAGCAATAACACCTAAAACCATAGCGATAAATTTGGAATTAGTTCAGGGCGAAGGCGGGATCAATATAGCTGATAAAACGTATATTGAGGAATTACGGAAGATTTGCGACGATAAAAATATGCTTTTGATATTTGATGAAGTTCAGACGGGTATGGGGCGGACTGGAACCATGTTCGCTTATGAAAATTATGGAGTTGAACCGGATTTGATGATCTTGGCAAAAGCTTTAGGTGGCGGTTTACCCATCGGCGTTTTGGTAGTGAAAGAAAAATATGCGGACGTGTTTAAGCCGGGTATGCATGCTTCAACTTTTGGCGGCAGTCCTTTAGTATGTAAGGCAGCATTAGGCGCGTTTAAAGCGATCCATACTGGGAAAATGCTTAAGAATGCCAAGGCTATGGGCAAGTATTTAAAAGATCAATTAAATAAACTGAAATCAAAATTTGATTTTATCGTAGATGTTAGGGGTTTAGGCTTAATGTTAGGAGTTGAGTTAAGTATTGAAGGTGCTCCGATCGTTAAAGCATGTTTGGAAAACGGTTTGATAATAAATTGTACCCAGGGAAAAATATTGCGGATCATGCCGGCATTGGATGTAACTGAGAGACAAATTAAAAAAGCAATGTATATAATCGAAAAAGCATTAAGTGAGGTAAAATTATGAAACGTGATTTGATCGACGTAAAAGATCTTACAAAAGAAGAAATTTTGCATATATTGGAGCTTACTTCAAAGTTGAAGAAAGACCGGTTCTCAATGAATACTGCGTTGAAAAATAAGTCAGTTGGACTGGTTTTTCAAAAACCTTCGAACCGGACCCGGGTTTCTTTTGAAGTCGGGATCACACAGCTTGGCGGACATTGTGTTTATTTGAGTCCGTCTGAGATAAATTTAGGCGTGCGGGAAACTACGGAAGATGTGGCTCGGACATTATCCCGGTATCTTGATGCGATAGTTGCCCGGGTTAATTCTAATCGGGATGTTATGGCTTTGGCGCAAAACGCGTCTGTTCCAGTAATTAATGGTTTGTGCGATATGTATCATCCTTGTCAGGCGTTGACTGATGTGTTTTCAGTAATGGAAAAATTTCCAAAACTGAAAGATGTGACTGTCAGTTACATCGGCGACGGTAATAATGTTTGTCATTCGCTTTTAATGTGCTGCGCAAAGATTGGAGTTGATATTAAAATTGCAACTCCAGCAGGATATGAGCCGAATGTGAATGTGATCATGCAGGCTAAAGCTTTTGCCAAACAAAATGGTTCGGATATAGTTATTACGCATTCACCGATCGAGGGTGTTAAAGATGTTGATGTGATCTATTCAGATGTTTGGGTAAGTATGGGGCAGGAAGTTGAGACTCAGCAAAGGATTCGGGATTTTGCGAATTTTCAGATAAATAAAGAATTAGTTAAACATGCAAAGCCTGGATATGTTTTCATGCATTGTTTGCCTGCGCATAGAGGACAGGAAGTTACTGGAGAAATTATTGACGGCGGACATTCAATTGTGTTTGATCAGGCTGAAAACCGTTTGCACACTCAAAAAGCGATCCTGGTATTTTTAATGAAAGGTTAAAATATGAAAAAAGTTGTTTTGGCTTATTCGGGCGGGTTGGATACCAGCTGTATTATTGCTTGGTTAAAAGAACGCCAATATGATGTTATTGCTGTGGTCGGTGATGTTGGTCAGGGTGATGATTTTGAAGAGGTAAAAAGCAGGGCATTGAAATTGGGTGCAAGTAAAGTATATTGTTTGAACCTTCAAAAAGAATTTATTGAGGAATATGTTTTTCCGTCTATAAAGGCGGGCGCGCTTTATGAAGGAAAATATATTTTAGCCTGCGCTTTATCACGTCCAGTTATTGCAAAACATCAAATGCTGATTGCGAAAAAAGAAGGCGCTACTGCAGTCGCGCATGGTTGTACTGGAAAAGGCAATGATCAGGTACGGTTTGAAGTAACTTATCGTCTGACAGATCCGGATATTGAAGTTATTGCTCCGGTACGCGGTTGGGAATTTAAGACCCGCGACGAGGAAATTGATTATTTGAAGTCTAAAGGTTTTGTAATTAATGTGACCAAGAAAAAGCCGTACAGCATTGATACGAATGTTTATGGTAAAGCGATTGAATGCGGTGTGCTCGAAGATCCGTGGGTTGAGCCGCCTGAAGATGTATTCACTTTAACTGTGTCGCCTCAAAAAGCTCCGGCAAAAGCTGAATACGTTGAGATCGAGTTTGTAAAAGGTCTCCCTAAAAAAGTAAATGGGGAAGCTTATGAACCAGTGAAATTGATTGAGACTTTGAACAAATTAGGCGGGAAACATGGCGTTGGGCGGGTAGATATGATTGAGAATCGTCTGGTCGGGATTAAATCGCGAGAGGTTTATGAAAATCCGGCAGGCACTATGTTGTTTAAGGCGTTAAATGATTTGGAAAGTTTGGTGCTTGATAGAGAAACAATGAAATTTAAAACCGCGTTGTCGCAAAAATATTCTGAATTAATTTATAACGGTCTTTGGTGGATACCGTTGAAAGAGCAGTTAGATGCGTTTTTTAATAAAGTGCATGAGCATACCAGCGGCGTGGTTCGGCTGCGTTTGTTCAAAGGTAATTGTGATGTGGTCGGACGTAAGTCGCCGCATTCACGCTATAGTCACAAATTAGCGACCTATGGTAAAGGTGATAAATTTGATCAGTCTTTAGCTGAAGGTTTTATTAAATTGTGGACAACTCCATTTAAAAAATAAGGAGTCGTATGTCTAAATTTTGGGGTAGCAGATTTGAAAAAGGAACTTCCGCTTTGGCGGATAAGTTTAGTTTCAGTATTGCTTACGATCACAAACTGGCTTTGTACGACGTGATGGGCAGCATTGCTCATGCGACTATGCTTGGGCAATGCGGTATAATTTCTCAGGCTGAATCAAAGAAGATTGCGACTGGATTAGCTAAGATCGGTAAAAAAATCGAGCAGGGAACTTTTAAATTTGATTTCAAAGAAGAGGACATTCATTCCAATATTCAAACGGAACTAAAAAAATTAATTGGAACTTCGGCTGATAAATTACATACTGCCCGGTCGCGGAATGATTTGATCGTCTTGGATATGAAATTGTATTGTTTATATGAGTTGACCATGATTGTAAATAAGATCGCCCAGGTTCAGAAAGCGATAGTGCAGTTTGCGGATAAGAATATTGACGTGATAATTCCTGCGTACACACATCTGCAATCAGCACAGGTAGTTTTATTGGCGCATCAATTATTAGCATACGTTGAAATGTTAGAACGGGATAAAAGTCGGTTATTCGACGCGTTAAGCCGGATGGATACTATGCCTTTGGGAAGCTGTGCTTTATCTGGCACATCATTACCGATCAAACGGGAAATGGTAGCTGAACAATTAGGTTTTCCAAAAGTTACAGCTAACAGTATTGATTCTGTCAGCGACCGGGATTTTATTATTGAAGCATTATCTGCTCTGGCTATTTTAGGGATGCATTTTTCTCGAATAGCCGAAGATATGATAATATGGTCGACGCAGGAATTTAATTTTGTGAATATTGATTGGTCGCTGTGTACCGGCTCGTCTATTATGCCGCATAAAAAGAATCCGGATATTATGGAATTGGTCCGAGGTGAGACTGCGACCTTATATGCGAATTTGAACAAATTATTGATTTTAACCAAAGCATTACCGTTGACGTATAACCGGGATTTGCAATTGGACAAACCGCCTTTGTTTGAATCTGTGGAAAAAGTGGGCGATATGCTCGGACTTTTTACGGCTTTGTTCAATACGTTAAAGGTTAATAAGGATGTTATTAAGGCGAAAATTAATAATGAGTCATTTTTTACAGTTGATATAATGGATTATTTGATCAAGAAAGGCGTTTCTTATCGGGAAGCACATGATATTGTCGGTAAGATGGTTAAAGAATGTCTGGATAAAGGAAACAGTATAAAAAATTTTTCTAAGTCTGATCTAAAAAAATATTCTCTTAAATTCGAGATAGACGTTAAAAAACTTTTAGATCCGCAAGTATCAGTTAAGAATAAAAAGTCATTTGGTTCCACCAACCCTGATCTGGTCAAAAAACAGATCAATAAATGGAAGAAATCGCTAAATGTCAGAATTTAATTATCGTTCTAACGAGTTATATTGTGAAAATGTTAAAGTCAGCTCTATTGTAAAAGCTGTTGGCACGCCAAGCTACATTTACAGTTATAAATCGTTGTTGAGCCAATTTATGAAATTAAAGGAAGCATTTGCAGAGATTAAACCATTGATCTGTTTTGCCATGAAAGCCAATGATAATTTGGCAGTAGTTAAATCTCTGGTCGATCAAGGCGCTGGCTGTGATATTGTTTCAGGCGGAGAATTATATAAAGCTTTGGCAGTTAAGACTGATCCTAAAAAAATTGTGTATGCGTCAGTCGGAAAAACCGAAGAAGAGATCAAGGCGTCTTTAAAAGCTGGTATATTGTTGTTTAATGTTGAATCTTTACCAGAATTGGAAGAGATCGAGCGCATTGCAAAAAAGTTGGGTAAAAAGACTAAGGCGGCTTTACGGATTAATCCGGATGTTAAAGCTGCGACCCATGACCGGATTACGACTGGAACTTTGCAAAAAAAATTCGGCATTGATCTTTTGACTGCGCATAAGATTCTTAAAAATCGTAAAAAATACAAATATGTGGATATTTGCGGTGTGCATATGCATATTGGTTCACAGATCACATCTAAAAATCCGTTTATAAGTGCGATTAAAAAAGTGGCGGCGTTTATTGACGAGTTAAAAGTCGATGGAATTGGGCTTGAATATTTTGATATTGGCGGAGGGTTTGGTATTGTGTATAACCAAGAGGATCCTTTTTGCGTTAAGGATTTTGCTAAAGCGATCATACCGATATTAAAGAAAACCGGTTTAAAAATAATCATGGAACCAGGAAGATTTATTTGCGGTAATTCTGGCATATTAGCCACAAAAATTTTATATCTCAAAGATAATGGGGTGAAAAAGTTTTTGATCGTTGACAGCGGCATGAATGATTTGGTAAGACCGTCGATGTATGATGCATATCATGAGATAGTTCCGCTGCGTAAACTGACTGGCAGAAAAGAAAAAATGGATATAGTTGGTCCGATCTGCGAAAGCGGCGATTATTTTGCCAAAGACCGGCAGGTAAATGTTTCATTAAAGAAAGGCGATTTTTTAGCTATAATGAGCGCGGGTGCTTATGGTCACGTTATGTCGAGTAATTATAATTCCCGTACTCGTGCGGTTGAAGTTTTGGTAAAGGGGAATAAATATTTTGTGGTTCGGGAGCGAGAAACGTTTAAGGATCTAATTAAAGGACAGAGAGTATGAAAAAGAAAATTAATTTTACTAAGATGGCTGGAACGGGAAATGATTTTATTGTTATTGAACCGGTTACGGGATTGAATGTAAAGACTTTTGCTAAGATTGCGTGTGACCGCTCAACTGGGTTGGGTGCTGACGGGATTTTAGTATGTGAGAAATCCAAGAAGGCAGATTATAAGATGCGCATTATAAATGCCGACGGGTCAGAAGCGGAAATGTGCGGCAATGGAGCGCGTTGTATGGCAGTGTATATTAAAGAAACCCGTAAACCTAAAAAAGAACAGTTTACCCTCGAGACTTTAGCTGGACAGATATTATGTGAAGCAAAAGGGGAAACTGCTAATGTGCGGTTAAGCGCTCCGAGCGGATATTTACCGGATATTCCAATAAAGGTTAATACTAAGGTTATGAAAGTAAACTTTTTAAATACCGGGGTTCCGCATGTGATTATATTTGTGCAAGATCTCGACCAGATAAATGTTGATCAGATTGGCAAAGCAATACGTTTTCACGACCAGTTTAAACCTAAAGGAACAAACGTTAATTTTGTCGAGCAGGTTAATGATGTTTTAGTGCGTAACCGTACTTATGAGCGAGGGGTTGAAGCTGAGACCAAAGCTTGCGGTACCGGGAGTGTAGCTGCAGCTATTGTGACATATTTAAAAACACACCCGTATATAAAAGATAAAAAAGCTGCTTTAATGAAAGTACAAACTTTAAGTGGTGATATTTTAGAAGTAAGGTTTGACATTAATAACGGTGTTATTAATAATGTTTGGCTAAAGGGAAACGCAAAATTTATTGCTAAAGGAGAATTGTATGTTTAGAGGTTCAATTGTTGCTGTTGCCACACCTTTTCAAAATGATCAGGTGGACGAAAAGACATTACGCAAATTAGTGCAATGGCATATTAAACAAGGGACTGATGGTATTGTTCCGTGTGGTACTACTGGCGAATCTCCGACGTTGTCATATAAAGAACATTACCGGGTGATTGAGATATGTATTGAAGAAGCTAAAGGCAAAGTACCGGTTATTGCTGGAACAGGATCTAATTCTACAGCTGAAGCCATTGAATTGACTCAGCACGCAAAAGAGTCAGGCGCTGACGCGGCATTGATCGTAAGTCCGTATTATAATCGTCCGACGCAGGAAGGGTTATACCGTCATTTTAAAAAGATAGCTGATACGGTTAAGATACCAATTATTGTTTATAATATTGCTGGACGTACTGCAGTTAATATTGAAACTTCAACTTTAGCGCGTTTAGCTAAAGATTGTAAGAATATCGTAGGCGTAAAAGAGGCATCAGGCTCTTTGAGTCAGATGATGGACGTAAAAGCGGCTTGCGGCGATAAATTTGATCTTTTATCAGGCGATGATGTTTTAACTTTACCGCTTATGTCTATTGGCGGTACAGGTATAATTTCTGTGGTCGCAAATATTATTCCGTCAGATACTGCGAAGATGGTCCAGTGTTTTGAAAAAGGGGATTTTGCCAGCGCGAAGAAACTGCATTACAAAATGCTACCGTTGGTAAAAGCCATGTTTATTGAAACTAATCCAGTACCTGTCAAAACTGCGATGGGTATGATGGGATTGTGTTCGGATGAAGTGCGTCTGCCGTTGTGCGAGATGGGGGCGGATAATAAAGAGAAGCTTCGTCAGGCGCTAATAAATTATGGATTGATTAAATAGGGTATATGAATAGTTTAAAATTCATGTGTCCTTGGGAGGATAGATGTCGGATGGGCAAATTTTTTTAAAAGTCTTCGGTATTTCGCGGAACGCTTGTTTAACCCAGCGTGTTAAACTACGCTCGCGGTAATTCTCGCTCTCGTACGCTTTTGGCGTACGAACCGTGCCCGCTCGAATTACCAATGTCCGCTTAAATACCTTCGACTTTTATTTAAAAAATTTGTTCGTACAATGTCGTTTACGAATTTTAAAATAAAGATAGATTAATTTTCCTCTCCCTTTGTGGGAGAGGTTAGGTGAGGGGAATTTTATGAGCATTAAATTAGCAATTAGCGGGTGTCACGGTCGGGTGGGTCAGGCGATTTGTGATTCAGCAAAAAAAGATCCAAGGTTCCATATCAAAACGCTTTTTGAAATTGCGACGCATCCCAAGATCAAAGAAAGTGTCTGCGGTGTTATGCCTTCGGCGGATAACAATGCGTTGAAGGGTTGCGACGTACTGATCGAATTCACATCTCCTGAGGCTACGATGCAGAATTTAGAAGTATGTTTGAAATACGGGGTGCGCATGGTCATTGGAACAACAGGATTAAATGAGGAGCAGGTAAAAAAAATCGAATCAGCGTCTAAAAAAATCCCGATCGTATTTTCTTCGAACATGTCAATCGGCGTTAATGTTTTATTCAAGATGATTGAGTTGGCATCGAAAATGCTAGTCGGAATTGATGACATCAAGATTACAGAAACGCATCATATCCATAAAAAAGACGCGCCGTCAGGGACGGCTAAGACCATGCTTCAAATCGCGGAGAAATTTTCTAATTTAAAAGTCAAGCCAGTTGAATCAATTCGTGAAGGCGAAGTCGTCGGATATCATAAGATCACGTTTGAGACTCCGGAAGATACATTGACGCTGATCCATAACGCGAAAAACCGCGGCATGTTCGCGAAAGGCGGTCTGGCTGCAGCTAAATTTGTCATGGATAAGAAAAACGGGCTGTTTACAATGAAACAAGTGTTGGGATTAGAATAGAAAGAATATAAAAAATGAATATTGAATTTGCAGAACGATTGAAAGTTTTACCTCCGTATTTATTCGTTGAGATTGACAAAGCAAAACGTGCTGCCATTGCCGAAGGTCGGGATATTATAAATTTAGGTATTGGCGACCCGGATATAGCTACGCCGGAACACATTATTAAAGCTATGCAAAAAGCAGTGGCTGATCCGAATAACCATCACTACGCTTTCGACGCTGGTTTACCTGAATTACGAAAAGAAATTGCTAAATGGTTTCAAAATAGATTCAATGTGGCTTTAGATCCGGATGCTGAAATTTATCCGTTAATTGGTTCTAAAGAAGGTTTGGCACATTTACCTTTAGGTATAATTAATCCAGGCGACAAAGTGGTCTTAACTAATCCTTGTTATCCGGCATATCGTCCATCAGTTGAATTTGCGGGAGGGAGAATTATTTATGTGCCGATGAAGCCTGGCAATGATTTTCTTCCGAATTTAACACAAGTCGCGGAATTAAAACATTTAAAAGCCATGTATATTAATTATCCAAATAATCCGACAGCCGCTGTTGCAACGCGTGAGTTTTATACGCAGTTGGTCGCGCTTGCGAAAGAAAAAGGATTTATTCTGGTATCTGACATGGCGTATTCAGAAGTTTATTATGACGGTGAAAAACCGTTAAGTATTTTTGAAATTGATGGGGCAAAAGATGTGGCGATTGAATTCCATTCTTTGTCAAAAACTTATTGCATGACTGGCTGGCGTATTGGCTGGGCGTGCGGCAATCCGACTTTGGTAGCTGCGCTAGCGAAAGTAAAAAGTAATTTTGATTCAGGTATTTTTCAGGCAATTCAGGTCGCTGGTATTGCCGCGTTGCAAAGCGGTCCTGAAGTTACAGAAGATATGCGTGAAATATTTCAGACCAGACGTGACGCTTTGATAAACGGGTTACGCGCGATCGGGTGGAAGATTCAGCCGCCAAAAGCCGCGTTTTATGTTTGGGCAAAAATTCCTGAAAAATTTTCTGATTCTATGACTGCTGCTAAAGCATTTTTAGATCAAGCTAATATTGTAATGACGCCGGGTGTTGGATTTGGAGAATTTGGTGAAGGTTATATTCGCATGGCTTTAACAGTATCGACTGATCGGATTACTGAAGCAGTGCATCGGATACAGAAAATCTTATAGATTGTAAAAGAATATAGTTATTCGTAGGGGCACAATAATTTGTGCCCAAATAAAAAATGCCAAATATATCAGGACAAGATGCTCATCTTCCTCGATCTAGCTCAAGTTATTGGGCGAATTTTTTTGCTTTGGGATTCTTCTTTGCTGCAATTTATTTTTTGCACTACTTTTTCCCAAATTTAAAATCTGTTTGGTTAATGTCATTTAGTTTATTGGCTGTACTTTTTCCTTTAGTAGTTTATGAAATTCTGGTTTTAAAAGTACACCGAAGAGAATCAACTGGTCTTGCGGATAAATTAAATGCCGTAGATATATCACGAGTATTAACAAAGTTGTTAGGTTTATTTGGAACTTTTACAATTATCCTTGTTTTATATTGGTACCTGCCGTTTTTTCGTAAATCTTTTTATATCCCATTTTTTGATCTATTAAAAATTGCCGGACCGTTTTTGGTTATTATTTGTTTAGTATATTTCCCTATAATCGACCGCAGGCAAGTTGAACCCCGTGATGGATACTGGCAGATGGGTAGACTGCTACTCGGAAAATTCAAGAATGTAAATTGGATAATGCTTAGAGAGCACTTTGCTGTTTGGTTTATAAAAGCTTTTTTTACTCCGATTATGATTGGGGCTTTAGCCGGTAATATAGAGGAGCTTTTGGCATTTAAATGGCAAGCTCAGCCAAAACTATTTTTGTCGGTTTATTTTTTCTTGGTACTGATTTCTTATACTTTAGATTTGATTTATGGGTCTTTGGGTTATATTTTTACGTGCCGGATAATGGATACACATATCCGCTCTACTGAACCGCATTTTTGGGGTTGGTTATCCTGTCTGGCGTGTTATTATCCTTTTACAATTATAGATAATTATTTGGTTTATAGTGACGGGTTTTATTGGATGCATTGGTTGAGTCTTTCTCCATGGTCATATTATTTTATTGGCGGGACCATAATTATTTTATCTATGGTGTATGGTTTTGCCACAGTCGCCTTAGGTTATCGGATGTCGAATTTAACTTATCGGGGGATAATTACAGATGGTCCGTATCGTTACACGAAACATCCTGCATATATTTGTAAAGTATCAAGCTGGTGGTTGATATATTTACCGTTCTTTTCAATACATGGATCCTTGGTCGCGTTTAAATATTGCATGGCATTAGGCGTAATATCATTGATTTATTATGTTCGAGCTAGGACGGAAGAGAATCATTTATCAAATTATCCTGAATATGTTGAGTACGCAGAGTGGATAAAAAAGCATGGCGCATTTAGATCAGTAACCCGTTTTTTTCCGTCATGGCAGTATTCATTGGAAAAATGCCGGAAGTGGAATAGTGTAGTGTGGTTTAAACAAAATATGAGTATCGTTTATCTTGGTTTTGGTTCGAATTTAGGTGATCGGCATAAGAATATTAAAGATGCCATTGTTTTGCTTGAGCGATCCGGAGTACATATTGTGCGACAATCTTCTTTGATCGAAACTGATCCGGTCGGCGGTCCGTCGCAGCCGAAGTATATTAATGCCGCAGCAAAAGTTGAAACAAAACTTTCCCCTTATGAATTATTAAATCTAATTCATTCAGTTGAGCATGATCTGGGGCGGGAACGTACTATTGTTAATGGTCCGCGAACCATTGACATTGATATACTTTTGTACGACAATATACAAATTGAATCTGAAGAATTAACGATCCCGCATCCGAGGATGAATGAAAGAGATTTTGTTTTAAAACCTTTGAAAGAAATTTATAAATGAAAATTTTGCGTTCGATTTTTTCGGTGCAAAAATATATAAAACAAGTCCGCGGTAAAAACAAAACGATCGGGTTTGTTCCTACCATGGGGGCGCTGCATCAGGGACATCTTAAGCTTGTCAAAGAAGCTCGTCGAGAAAATGCGATTGTTATAGTCAGTATTTTTGTTAATCCGGTTCAATTTGGACCTTCTGAAGATTTTAAAAAATATCCTCGACAAATTAAACAAGATAGTCTATTGTTAGACGATGAAAAAGTTGATGTGGTATTTTACCCGACGGTAGAAATGGTGTATCCGCGGGGTTATTTGACATATGTGAATGTGGAGTCCGTCTCAGAAGGTTTATGTGGGGCGTATCGTCCCGGGCATTTTAAAGGTGTGGCAACTGTAGTTGCAAAATTGTTGAACATTATTATGCCAGATGCGATATATCTCGGACAGAAAGACGGACAGCAAGTGGCAGTGCTGAAACGCATGGTAAACGATCTTAATTTTCCGGTCAAAGTTAAAGTAGTAAAAACAGTTCGGGAAAAAGATGGTTTGGCTATGAGTTCACGGAATCGTTACCTTAACGATGAGGAGCGGCAGCAGGCTCCAGTATTATGGCAGGCATTACGATCTGCACAAGACATGATACGTTCCGGCGAATATAATTCGGGTAAAGTTGTAACTGCTATTATGACGCATATTACAGAAAAAAGTTCGGCGAAAGTACAATATGTTTGTATCGTCGATAAAAATACGCTTGAACCTTTAAAAGAATGCCGCAAAGACGCTATGATAGCAGTCGCGGTATATTTCGGATCAACGCGTTTGATTGATAACATCATCATTTAACTTTTTATGGATATAGACAAAAAATATATTCGAGTTGGTGTTTTGGGTTGCGGCGCTATTGGTTCAGGAATAGCTAAAAGCATATCCGGGGAACTTAAAAAATTCCGATATCAACTCACTGCCTTGTATGATGTTGACCCGCTTAAATCTTCACGTCTACAAAAAAATCTTCATCTTAAAAATATAGTTCGATCTTCTTTTGAAAATTTACTGGTCAATTGTGATTTAGTAGTCGAGGCAGTTGCTTCTGATTGCACGATTGATTTGGTTGCTCGCACAATCAAAGCTAAAAAAATTGTTTTAGTTATGAGTGTGGGTCAATTATTGAAAGATCTCAAGGTTTTAAAATCAGCAGAAAAATATGGCGCTAAGGTTTTAATACCGTCTGGAGCTATTGCTGGTATTGATGCTATAAAAGCTGGTAGCAGCGTGAAATTGCGTTCTGTGACTTTGAGTAGTCGTAAGCCGGTTAAGGCTTTCCGGAATAACATATATTTAGAGAATAAAGGTTTTGATTTAGGTAAGATTAAAAAAGATACAGTATTGTTTAGCGGGAATGTGGCTGCGGCTGTAAAAGCTTTTCCCCAAAATGTTAATGTTGCCGCGACTTTAGCTTTGGCTTGCGGTGATATATCAAAAGTTAAAATTCAATTAATAGCGTCACCTAAGGCTAAATTAAATTCGCATGAGATTGTTGTAAAAGGCGATTTTGGTACTATTATGACTAAGACTGATAATGAGATTTGTCCGGATAATCCTAAGACTAGTTATTTGGCAGTATTATCCGCGATACAAACTTTGAAGGATTATAGTTCAGTTGTAAGAATTGGCACATAATAACCTGGACGAGGTGTCCAACAACCCAAGAAAGGGGACAGTACAATGTCAAAGAAAGCAGCTAAAGTAGGTATCAAGAAGGAAGCAGGATTTTTATATTTCGTCGATAAAGACGGAGATATTTCCTGCGCGAAGATGGCACGCGGCGGAGAAAAAGGCGGAAAACCTAAAAAAGTCACTAAAGTCGGTTTGAAAAAACAAGCAGGTTTCTTGTATTTCATCGATAAAGATGGCGATATCTCCTGCGCAGCAATGGTAAGAGGCGGCAAAAAAAAGTCAAAAAAACCGGCAAAAAAAGCAGCAAAAAAACCGGCAAAAAAAGCAGCAAAAAAAGCTAAGAAAAAGTAATTTTTCTTACCTTAGAATAAAAAACGACTCTTGTGATATCCTCGCAAGAGTCGTTTTATTTATACTTTACACTACATATTTGATACTTTATACTGTTCCCACTTATGGATAATGATTTTATAATTATTAAAGGTGCCAAGGAGCATAATCTTAAAGATCTCGACATTAAGATCCCGAGGAATAAATTTGTAGTAGTCACGGGGTTGAGCGGTTCGGGTAAATCTTCTTTGGCTTTTGATACTATCTATGCTGAAGGGCAGCGTAGGTATGTTGAGAGTTTGTCTGCGTATGCCCGGCAATTTCTGGAACAATTACAGAAACCCAACGTTGAGTCCATTGACGGACTATCTCCAACAATATCGATTGAACAAAAAACTACGAGTAAGAATCCCCGCTCTACAGTCGCGACTCAGACGGAGATAAATGATTATTTGCGGCTGTTGTTTGCCCGCATAGGAATTGCTTATTGTCCGAATTGCGGTAAAAAGATCGAGAAGCAGCATGCTCAGGAAATAGTTGATCAGTTATTTAATTATAGGGAAGGCACTAAGATTATTATTATGGCGCCTTTGATCAGAGGACGCAAAGGGGAGTATCGTAAAATCAATGTGGATGTTACTAAAGCGGGATTTTCGCGTTTACGGGTGGATGGTCAAATCTATACCACTGAAGATAAAATTAAAATGGATAAGTATAAAATCCATAATGTTGAAGTTGTGGTCGATAGATTGACGATTAAACCGGATACTAAAAAGCGTTTGACTGATTCGATTGAAACGGCTTTAGAGTTTGGCAAGGGCTTGGTTATTGTTTCAATTACTGAAGAGAATAAAACCATTGATAGGATTTTTAGCGAGCATTTTGCGTGTGTTGACTGCGGTATAAGTATTATTGAAATTGAGCCCAGAACTTTTTCATTTAATTCTCCGTATGGCGCTTGTCCGTCGTGTAATGGACTGGGAACTAAAATGGAAATAGATCCGGATATTTTAATACCGGATGAGGCAAAGCCTTGGATTAATGCGATAGCCCCTTCTAAACGTGGTCGCAGAAATTATTTGATGTATTATCGGGCGATGATGCGGGAGTTGGCTGGTCTATATGATGTTGATCCTTATACGCCATTCAACAAACTCTCAGCTTCTTTTAAGAAAATTTTGTTGTATGGATCTATGGACGAGATATGGGGAAAGAAGTATGAAGGGGCAGTTAGATATTTAGAGCGGATGTTTAATGATACGGATAGTGATTGGTTGAAAGATGAGATAAGTAATTATATGTCTTTGAAACCATGCCCGGAGTGTAATGGCGCTCGTCTTAAAAAAGAATCTCTGGCAGTTAAGATTAATGATAAAAATATAGCGGAAGTATCCGCTTTTTCGATTAAAGAAGCTAAACGATTTTTTCGCGAGTTAAAATTAACTGCTGATCAGAAGATAATCAGCGCAGCGATTTTAAAAGAGATTGAAAGACGGTTAGATTTTTGTATAAACGTCGGTTTAGATTATTTAACTTTGGATAGGAAGAGCGGCACATTGTCAGGCGGTGAAGCTGAACGTATCCGTCTAGCAACCCAAGTAGGTTCTGGGCTGGTCGGGGTTATTTATATTTTAGATGAACCCAGTATTGGCTTACATCAACGGGATAATGACCGGCTGCTTTCAACTTTGCACGCTTTAAGGGATATGGGTAACAGCTTGATTGTGGTTGAGCACGACGAAGATACAATACGCAGGGCTGATCATGTAATAGATCTTGGTCCGGGAGCTGGAGCTTTTGGCGGAGAAATAATATTTGAAGGTGACGTGCCGGCTTTGTTAAAGTCTGAAAAATCTTTAACTGGTCAGTATCTTAACGGTAAATTAACTATCCCAGTGCCTAAAATAAGACGTAATATTGATTTTAAAAAACAATTAAAAATATTTGGTGCTGCTGCGCACAACTTAAAAAATATTGATATTGCGATACCATTAGGAACTTTTACTTGTATCACCGGAGTTTCCGGTTCTGGAAAATCAACATTAGTCGAAGAAATTATTCATAAGTCTTTAGCCCAGAAATTTTATAGTTCTAAAGAAAAGCCCGGAAAAGTAAAAAAAATAACCGGCATGGAGCTGATTGATAAATTTATTGTGGTAGATCAATCTCCTATAGGTCGGACGCCGCGATCTAATCCCGCGACTTATACCGGAATGTTTGACCATATCCGTAATGTATTTACTATGCTGCCAGATTCAAAGATGCGTGGTTATAAACCTGGGCGGTTTAGTTTTAATGTCAAAGGCGGTAGGTGTGAAGCGTGTAATGGCGACGGTATCAAGAAAATTGAAATGCATTTTTTACCGGATGTTTATGTGCAATGTGAAATTTGCGGCGGACGCAGGTTTAATGATCAGACGTTGGAAGTACAATTTAAGGGAAAGAATATTAATGATATTCTTAACACTTCGGTAGTAGAAGCTTTGAACGTATTTGAAAATGTGCCTAAAATTCGTAAAGTATTAGAGACTTTAAATGATGTAGGATTAGGATATATAAAATTAGGTCAAAGCGCGACTACATTGTCAGGCGGTGAAGCGCAGCGGGTTAAATTGGCAAGTGAATTGTGCAAACAGTCTACTGGACAGACTTTTTATATTTTAGACGAGCCGACTACAGGCTTGCATTTTGCGGATGTTGAAAAATTATTGAGCGTCTTGCAGCGGTTAGTTGATCGAGGCAATACTATATTAATAATTGAGCATAATTTAGATGTGGTAAAAAGCGCGGATCATATAATTGATCTTGGACCTGAAGGCGGGGATAAAGGCGGAGAGGTGATAGCTTGCGGCACGCCTGAAGAAATAGTAAAATGTGCAAAGTCGTATACGGGACAGTTTTTGGGGAAAATTTTGAAATAGGGATTAGCAAATTTTTGGTTAAAAGACTTAGGTATTTTGCGGAACGCTGGTTAGCCCCGGCTAGTCTAACTGCGCTCGACGATAATTCTCGCTCTCGTACGGTGAAGCATGTACGAACCGTGCCTGCTCGAATTATCAACGTCCGCTGAAATACCTGCGTCTTTTAATATAAAAAATTTGCTTATATATATTTAATTTTATCTGTGAATTTAAAATAGAAAAACTAAATTTTCCCCTCTCCAGCCTATGGGGAGAGGGTTAGGGTGAGGGGTTGTTATATGAATAAGAAGTTTTTAAGAATAATATTGGTTTTTATTTTTGTCGTTTTAACCGCAGTTAGTTTTACCGCGCGTGACGCCTTTGCCGAAGGCGATGAAGAATTATTTTTAGTAGCGCAAAAGGCTTTTGACGACGGGTTCTATGATATATCCATCCGGTATATCGAACAATTAATGCGGGACTATCCTCAGACCACGAAGTCAGTTGAGTCAAAACTTTTATTAGGACAATGTTATTTTTTCAAAAGTGAATATTTAAAGGCATTCAATTATTTTAAAGAAACCAGTCAATACTCCCAATTTAAAGATGCTACTTTATTCTGGCTGGGTGAGACGTATTTAAAAGGTTCGGACTATAAACAGGCTGAAGAAATGTATAAACAAGTTATTGACGCGTATCCGGATTCGATTTACGCGCCGCAGGCTTATTATTCTCTAGGCTGGACATATTTTGTTCAGAATGATTATACGAAGGCTCAGGATATATTTGAAAAAATTTTAAAAAAATTTCCAGACAATCAGTTAGCTGAAGACGCTGCTTTTAAAATAGGTGAGATATTATATACCCAAAAAAATTATGAAAAAACTACGGAACATTTCATAAAATATATAAATACTTATCCGGATTCAGTCAAACATCCTGAGGCATATTTTTATATTGGAGAATCATTTTATTATCTTAACCAGCCGTTGGATGCGGTAGGGTATTATGCAAAATCCGCGAGCTTATCGTATGATAATAAGACTATTTTTGCGTCTAAGGTAAGCTTGGGTTGGTGTTATTTAAAGTTGGGGAAATATGATCTTTCAGAAAAAAATTTTAACGATGCTTTAAGTTTTGCGCAGAGTAAGAGTATACCTGCAGATGATGTTTATTTGGGATTGGCATCTTTGTATTCTGAGACTAATAATGTGGATAAGGCTTTGTCCGCTTATTCTGAGATAGTCAATAAATATCAAGATAGCCCGAGAGTACCCGAAGCATTATTAGGCAGAGGCAACACTTATTATCAAGAACAGAAATATGATGCAGCAATAAAAGATTACCGGGCGATAATAAATAAATATGAAGCGTCCGCTGATTATCCTGATATTGTGGAGAAAGCTTATTTCGCGTTAGGGTGGAGTTACATGAAAGCTGGGGCGCTGGATCTTTCAATTCATACTTTTGAGACCATTCAAAGTAAGACTGATAATAATACGATTCGTATCAGCGCTATGACCCAGATTGGAGACGCGTATCAGGAAGCCGGACAGTTGGACCAAGCAGTAGAAGTTTATGACAAGATATTAGGTGAATTTCCGGCTGGTCCATATACGGATTATGTTCAATA
Source organism: Candidatus Omnitrophota bacterium (assembly GCA_015233195.1). GTDB lineage: Bacteria > Omnitrophota > Gorgyraeia > Zapsychrales > Zapsychraceae > JADFYE01. Next base: position 50,210 of record JADFYE010000010.1, on the reverse strand, counting down.
TCGTCAGGCAGTAACCCTATTAAAACAAAATAAGATCGAAGCTGCTACTTTATCTTTACAGACTTTACAAGCCAACTTTCCAAAAAGTAAATATTTAAAAGACGCTAAATATTATCTTGCAGTCGCATATTTTAAACAGGAACAATGGCAGACCGCTATGGAGCAGGCGAGTGCTTTTCTTAAAGAATCTACGGATAGCAGCGAGTTTCGTTCAGAAGCGAATTATATATTAGGATTATCAAATTTTAATTTAGCTAAATACACGGAAGCTGCAGCAGTCTTTCAGAAAATAATAAAGGAGTATCCGAGTGATTCTAATATTGTAAAAAATTCAGAATTGCATATCGCAAAGTGTTTATATAAAAACGGAAATATTAATGAAGCTTTGAAAAGATTTAGGAATGTTGCAACAAAATATCATGATTCCGACGCTGGACAAGAAGCTTTAATTTGGCTGGGCGACCATTATTTGGAAGCCGGAGATTATAATTACGCGATCAGTCATTATAATGAATTCATTAAAAGTTTCCCCGGTAATAAGAGGCTGGTCGAAGTATATTATTCTTTAGGTCAGGCATATAAAGCTAATAATGACTATAAGGCAGCGATTGAGTCGTTTAAAAATATTTCTGAGACAGTTTCTCCGGAAATATTTGTTAAAGCTAAGAGCGCGATAGCTGAAATTCTATCCCAAAAAATGGATCCTGATGCAGCGATTGCTACGTATAAGACTATGCTGGATAAAGTCCCAAGTTTTGCAAAAGATGCGTTATTTAAAATCGCGGAAATATATAAGAGCCAGAATGATCAGCAAAAGGCAGCACAATATTATGAAAATGCTTTGAAATCAGTAAAAGGACAGAGCCACACGCCTGACGCTGAGATCAGGTTTAGTCTGGCAGACGATTATGAGTTGATGAATAACACGGATAAGGCTCTCGACGAATATTTGAAGATTCCATATCTTTATATTGATCAGACTTTATGGGCAGTTAAGGCGTACCTTAGAGTTGCGAGAATATTTGAAGACCAGGATGAGTGGATTAAAGCAAAACAGATTTATCAGAAAGTGCTTAGTTATAATGTAGAGGAGAAAAAATTCGCGCAAGAGCGATTGGATTGGATTAATAATAAAGTAATTACAACGAATGGAAAATAGTGCTATGAATTTTTTTCAATTGATAATTTCCGGCGGACCGATTTTGATCCCGATCATATTATGTTCGGTGATAACTTTGACGATTTTTATTGAAAGACTGATGTATTTTAATTCAATAAGAGCCGACGTGCAGTTATTAAAAGACCGGGTATTTGATTTGATTAGTCTCAATAAACTTAAGGAAGCTTACGCGATATGTGAAGGCAGTAGTTCTCCTTCAGCTAAGATTATTAAAGCCGGATTAATTAAGTTCAGCGCGTCGAGAATTGAAATAAAAGAAAGCATGAAAAACGCGGGCGATTTGCTGATTCCGGAGTTTAAAATCAATCTTATTTTTCTTTCTAGCATAACGTATATAAGTCCATTGCTCGGATTATTAGGAACAGCTACTGGTATGGCAGTAATTTTTCGTACGATTGAAGTAAAGACTAAAGCTTTACAGCCATTCACTACTGGAGATCTTGCTTTTGGAGTGTGGTCCGCGATTTTAACTACAGTAGCTGGCATGTTGGTCGGTATTTTGGCTTTTATTGCTTATAATTATTGTGAGTACAGGATAACGCAGTTTATTAATGAGATGGATCGCTCAGCAGTTGAGTTAATGGAAAAACACAATGTTTAAAAATTACAGATTATTAAATTATTCGTCGGATATGCATTCGGTTCTGCTCATCCCGCTGGTAAATGTTCTTTTTTTAACAGCGGTACTAATTTATATTTTTTCTTTTTTTACAGTTGATACAACGATTACAGTCAAGCTTCCTAAGACAGTTACTAGTCAGGTAGTTAGTGGCATGGGAATGGTTATAACAATTACCGGAGAGAATGTGATTTATTTTAATAATAAAATCACGACGGTAAAAGAACTTGAGAAAGAATTAAAAAGTAAATCATGGGGAGAGAATCAATTTTTGATTAGGTCAGACCGTCGCGCATCTGCTGGCAGAATAATGGATATTTGGGATATATGCCGTAGGGCAGGTATTGATAAGATAAATGTGGCTACGACAAAATAAAATATGATAAGAACAAAAAATTTTATTTATAGCGCTTTGGTCATAGCATTGATCACGCATATTTTATTTTCAAGTCTATTTTCAATTAATATTCCATATAAAGTCCAGGACGCCCAGCCTACTTTAATAGCAATAGGAGGGTTTTTAGATTCCAAGAATACAGTAATAAAAACTTCTAAAGGGGTAGAAGATATTGAGGTGATTTCTAAGTCTTCTGCTTTTGTTCAACCTGCGCCGCTGGATAAGCTGCCTGCGCTTAAAAAAAAGTCAGTGGCGCAGTCTGGAACAGTAGTTTCTGCCGTAACTTTGTTTAAGGGGAAAAAGCTGGGAGTTGATAATGCGGATAATATAAATAAGGCGGATATAAGCGGCATAACATTTGAAACATATAAACCTTTACGTTTGGATACGCGATGATAAGCGTTTCGATAGACTGGGCTATTTCCGGGCTGATATTTTTCATATTACTGCTTGTATTTATTTTTGCTCTATCCTATACTTTAAGAAAGAGGCAATATACGAAGGTGGTGCGGGATTTTTGTCAATGTGAATATTGTGGTCAGGTATTTTTTATACGGGAAAGAAACACAGAAACCTTAACCCGTTGTCCGCAATGCGAATGTTACATTAACGTTCGGGCTTAATAGGAGTGTGGCTATGTTCAGAAAAATTGGAAAAGAGTCAGGGATTGTGTTGATTACTGTAGTGATTATTATTGCGGTAATGATGATATTAGTAGTAAGTATTATAAGTATGAATGTAAGTCAAAGTGTGGTAAGTAAAGAAGAGACCAAAAAACTAAAGTGTGAGATATTAAGCGAAGGGATTTTGAATTCATTTTTGTCTGAGTATGCAAATAAAGGTCTTCCTGCTACATCGCCAAGCCCTTGTCCTAGTGGATTTGATTACTGCAAAGCTTATACAGTTACTATGGATAACTTGACGTATAACATTATGGTGCAGAAGCAGGCGCCACCAGCAGTTGGTTCACCATGTGTCGGGGCTAGTGCAATAGACGGCACTTGTCCATTATCAGTAACTTGTGATGCGAATTAAACTTGGCAAATAAAAACATAAGTAAAAATTTTTAAAATACTATAGACGTAACTTATTCTTTCACATACAATAAAATTGCAATTTCAAACTTATATATATTTAGGTTTGAAATTCGGGGAATGAACTATGGGGGAGAAAAAACAACTAGGCGTATATTTTAGCCATGATTCTGTCTATTTTGCTGAAGTTTTCGACGGAAGATTGGAACAGTCATTTTCTATTGAATTATCTCAAGACGATTTTAATGAGTTTGAGACTAATCAATTTTTAGCACCGTCAAATAATCTTGCCAATAAAATCAACACCGCTTTAGCTGAACATCATATTACAACCAAAGAAGCTAATTTGTCTTTACCGGGAAAAGATATTATTTTCCGGTCTTTTATTGTGCCTTGGATGCAGCCGAATGAATTGGAAGGGGTTATTCAATTCGAGGTAAATAAATATATTCCTTTCCGGATCGAAGAATTACGGAATGTTTATCATTGGAACCCGATAAATCTCGGGGGCATGAAAAAAATTCAAGTAATATTCGTAGCCATCCGTTATTCAACTTTGCAGAAATATGAAAACCTGTTCCATAAGATCGGGATAAATATAAATATTACCGAACCGTCGGTAAATAGTTTGCTGAAAATCTTGGCGTTTAAAAATAAAATCACCATGGATAAGACCGTGGCATTGATAGAACATGAAGGTACCGGCGGAAAAATTACTGTAGTAGATAAAGGGCTGCCTTTATTTGTGCGCGATTTTCAAGTTGCTGCAGGCACTCCGGATAAAGGAGATTATACCCAGAAATTTATTAATGAAACCAGGGTATCTCTGGATTATTTTGCTCGTCAAGAAAACAGCATAACCGTAAAAGAAGCAGTGCTTATATCGTCGGCTGAAGAAGCGCAGTTGCAGACTGCGTTAACTACGGATTTGGGTATAGCGGTAACTGAGTGTAAATCCCGGACTTTAATTGAAAATCAGATCGTCGATAATACCGCGTTTTTAAAAGCTATGGGCAGTTGTTTGGATGTGGTATTGCCAGCCGCGTTTAATCTAGCCATAAAAGAAATAGAGACCAAAAAAGATGTTGTAAAATTTGATTTTAATGCTATTAAACCGCCTAATTATATTTTGATGGGAATTTTTATTGTGATCGCGGTAGTAATTTGTTTTATAGTTAGACTGGCGCAGCAAATACCGTTAGAGCAGGCACGAGCTGAATTTAAAAGTATTAGTGGAAAATTAGGTCTTTATAATAGCAGTAGCATTGAAGATCTTAAGACGAAGAAAACGACTATTGAAGAAAAGGTTAAAGGTTTAGAGCTGGTTCCTTCAAAAAGCAAAGTCGCGTATTTTATAAATGCTGTACCTGCAGCTTTACCAGCTAAAGGAATTTGGCTTACTAATTTTTCTGTTGCTTATTCGCAAAATAATTCTTTTGATTCAAAAGATTCCGCTTCGAAAAAAAAATCACCAAATATAGCGTTGAGCGGATATGCGTATGATGAAGTTGCTTCAAATCAGATAAATTTGATCGCGGAATTTTTGGATAATTTAAGGAAAAATTCTAAACTAAAGAATTTTTATAAACCAGAAGACATATATAGGGAAGATATGACTTCACGAGATATTAATGGACATAAAGTAACAGCTTTTTCTGTAAAGCTCAGATAAACTTATGGACTTAAAACAATTAAAACAGATTCAATTGGATGATTTTAAAGATATGGATCCGTTGTTTCTAAAGGAATTTGTTAGACGACGCCCGGATATTATAGTTAATGTTTTGGTGACTATAGCTACGATTATTATTTGTATAAATTTTAGTACTGGACCCAAACAAGAGATCCAGGGAATAAAGGTAAAGATATCAGAGGGAAAGTCTAAGCTGGATTTGGTAAATCAGATTAAGAGCAGCGAAAAAAAACAAAGTGATATTAAGGGAAGTTTTCCTAAAGCGTGTGATTCTGACCAGCTTACCGCGCTTATATCCAGTATTGCGTTAAAAAATGGTATTGAGATAAGCAGTTTGTCTCCTGGTCAAAAAGCTGACAGTACCTATCATTATTTTTATTCTATGCGGATTGAGGTTACGGCTGCGAGATATAAAAATTTAGGAGAGTTTATTAAAGGGTTAGAAAATACTGAATTCGCAATAATGGTAGATGATATCAACGTGATGCCGGTTAATTATGAAAATAAGTCTAAAGAAAATTCGTCATTTATCCGGGCGCAAGTTTCAATAAAAACCATTGTATTGAAAAATGAATAAATATATCTTTTCGATAATATTGGTGTTTATGCTGGTTTTTTTCAGCGTGGTTTATGCTGAAGAAACCGAGTTTGAACGGGATCCATTTGAAATACAAATGCCTTTGCCTGAGCCTACAAAGCAGGAGTCTAATTATCAACAAAACAGGCAAGTAGGAGAGCCGGTTGCGAATAATAATAATAATTCGCAAAATCAGACGACAACTGAGCAGCCAGAAGTGCCGCCTAAAAAATTAAGTTTGCCGAGTTTTAAAGTAAAAGGTCTGGTTTGGAATTCTGACATGCCGCAAGCGATAATTGATGACCAAGTTTATAAAGAAGGCGATATTTTACCGTTTAAATTTGATAGTAATAATCAAGCGCCTGAAGGCGGGAATCAAGAACAGGCGCAAGACACGACAATTAAAATATTATCTATAACCCGGGAGGGAGTAGAAGTCTCTTTCCAGGGCGAAAACCATATAATTAAATAAATTTTTTGGTTTAATAGTTTTTTAAGTGAATAAGGGCCGGGGGGCACTTTAAAAACAGGAGAGAATATGATATTCAATAAAAGAACATTTTTATTTGCGATCGCGATTGTTGCGATGTGGTCGTCGTTTGCTAAAGCGTCATACTACGAAGTGGACGAAGACATTAAGCGTTTGATGGAGTTTGACTCGTCTAAAACCATTTCTATGGATTTTAAGAAAGCAAATCTGAATGACGTGCTGAAAGTTTTTTCTCAGCAATCAGGTATGAATTTTATAGCAGATTCTACTATTGCTGAAAAAACTGTGGATATTTTTCTGGATAAAGTTCCAGTTGAACAGGCGTTGGAACGGATTTTAGCTGCTAATGGGTTAACGTATGAATTAAAACCTGGCAGTAATATTTTTATTGTTCAAACTGTTCCTAAACCAGATAAATCTGTTATTACTAAAGTTTATACATTAAAGAACGCGATTATTCCCGCTTCAAAAATAAATAAGACTTATGAAATAAAGAAAGATGATGGGACCGGTAGTTCAAGCAGCAGTTCTTCTGACAGCGATTCCAGCCCTGGCGCAAAAGAAAATTCGGATATCGTAACCATTATTAAATCCATGCTGACCAAGGATGGTTCTATAGCGCAGGATCCTCGGACTAACAGTTTAATAGTTTCGGATTTGCCGTCACAATTTCCGTTAATTGATCAGACCATTGCAAAATTGGATGTGCCGGTATCCCAGTTATTAATTGAAGCTGAGATATTAGATATTTCTAAATCTAACTCAGATTTGTTGGGGGTTAAGTGGGGAGATACGCCTATGACATTTCATGGCGCTAATCAACAAATGCCGTGGCCGTTTTCTCAAGATGGAGATAAATTTACTTATGTAACGCCGCGGTTTACATCCGGCGTTCAAAATTTTGATGGACTAGGCGCTGCTATAAATTTTTTACGTACTTGTTCTGATACTCAAACTTTAGCCAGACCAAGGATAATGACTTTAAATAATGAAACTGCTGAAATTAAAATTACTACTCAAGAATCTATTGGTGTAAATTCAAATAGTAGTTCTTCTGGCAGTGGTAGCAGTGGAACTCTTACCTCAGTTACTGCTGAACGGTATGAAACCGGAGTTTCGTTAAGAGTTACACCGCAAGTTAATCTTGATTTAAATGAGATAACTATGTCAATACGTCCTCGGGTAGTTCAGACCATTCCTAATACTTTAACTACTTCTGTTGGAGGGCAAGCTAATCAAATTTTTGAATTTAGAGATCCGGAAGAACGTGGTACAAAATCAACTTTAAGAGTTAAAGATGGAGATACTATTGTTTTAGGCGGGTTACTGCGAAAAGATACAAAGAAAACTAAGACTAATGTGCCGGTATTATCCAAACTGCCAATAGTTGGCGCTGCATTTAGGCATAAAGATGAAAAAGTTCAGGAGCGGGAATTGGTAATATTTTTGACTCCGCATATTATGAAAGATAGTAATGTTGCGCTTCAGGGTGTAAAATATAATCAATTAGTAAGGGAACAGGATATTCCTTCAAGTCAAATGGATTATATTAATCATGAACTTTCAATGGTTGAGAAATTAGGCGATCAAAAATGATGCGTTTAAAATTAGGCGAGATTTTGATAAAGCAGGGCTTTATCACGCAGGAGCAGTTAGATAAAGCCATTCAGGTTCAAAAAGTAGAGAAAACTCGTATTGGTGAAACTTTGGTCAGGTTAGGTTTTGTTACAGAAGAGAACATGACCCAAGCTATTGGTACGCAGTTAGCTATACCGTTTTACTCGTCTGAAAATCCGCAGTTATTGACTACTTCTGAAGACCAAAAAGAAGATTTAAAAAAATTAATTTCTGAAAGTTTTGCCCGTAAGAATGACGCGCTGCCGCTTTCTAAACATATGCATTCATTAACGTGTGCTGTTGCGGATCCTTTAGATTTACTCTTGATTGATAATTTAAAACGTATGACTGGATGTGAACTGAATCTGGTCATTGCTACTAAGAGCTCAATCCAAAAAGCTATTAATCTGCTGTATCACGGATCTCCGGCTAATTTAAATTCTGACCAAACTATGTTGACCCGGGCGGTTGAGAGTTCTTATTCTGATGATTCTGATGAAGGCGTAGTAGTATTTAAAACTGCTTCTGCTGAATTGAGCATGGATAAGCTTATTGCCAAAGCAGGGGAAGCTCCGGTCATAAAATTAGTTGATCTTATTATCCGTCAGGCTATAGATGAAAAAGCTAGTGATATCCATATTGAACCATTTGAAAATAAAATTAAATTGCGCTACCGCATTGACGGAAGTTTGGTAGATCTTCCGCCGCCAGCACCGCATCTGCTACTTCCCATAGTATCCAGGATCAAAATTTTGGCTAAGTTGGATATAGCGGAAAAACGTTTGCCTCAAGATGGCGCGATTTCCGCGAAATTGGAAGACCGTAATGTTGATCTTCGCGTTTCGACTATTCCGACGATTTGGGGTGAGAAAGTGGTAATGCGTATTCTGGATAAAGGCTCAGTCCCATTAGCTTTATCCGGGTTAGGATTTGATACTAAGCAGGTTGATATAATGAAAAAGGCGTTGAAAATGCCTTATGGTTTATTTTTTGTAACTGGACCTACTGGCAGCGGGAAATCCACCACATTATACGCGGCAGTTAATGAGACCAGAGATCCTCGGAAAAATATTATTACAGTTGAAGATCCTGTCGAGTATAAATTAGAGGGGATAAATCAGGTTAATGTTAAGCCGGATATTGGTTTGACTTTTGCCACAGCTTTGAAAGCTTTTTTGCGTCAGGATCCGGATATCATGATGGTCGGGGAAACCCGGGATTTAGAAACCGCGCAGATCTGCGTACGCGCGGCTTTGACTGGTCACTTTGTCATGAGTACGCTCCACACTAATGATGCTCCGTCTGCGATTTCCCGTTTGATTGATATTGGTGTGCCGAATTATTTGTTAACTCCGTCTATGGTAATGATATTAGCTCAGCGTCTGGCAAAACGGCTGTGTCAGAATTGCAAAGAAGCGTATGAGCCGGACGCGCTCGCACATGGTAATATAAAATTCAAAAGTGATTTGATATATAAAGCTAAAGGCTGCCAGTTATGTAATCATACCGGATATAAAGGTCGGATTGTTATTGGTGAAGTGCTTGAAGTAAATGAAGAGATCCGGTCTTTGATCGCCCAGAACGCTGGATATCAGAAAATAAAAGATACCGCGCGTAAAAATGGTATGGATACTTTGTTTGATTCAGGATTAAAATTAGTTGAAAAAGGTATTACCAGTTTTGAAGAAATCGGAAATGTTTGCGTAAGCGTTGATTAAGGAGTTTAAAATTGCCGCGTTTTAGTTTTATAGCCAAAGATAAAAATGGACGGTCAATCGAGAATTTTATTGACGCGTCTGATCGTATAGCAGCTTCAGACCTTCTGCAGCGTCAGGGTTATTTTGTTATAAGTATCACTGAATTTTCAATGCAAGCCCAGCAGAAAAGAGGCGGACCAGTACACCGGGTTACTATAAAGCATAAACATAAAAAAATTAAACTTCAGGACGTGATAGTTTTTGCTCGGCAGTTAGCTACCATGCTTGAGGCAGGGGTTTCTTTGATGCGGAGTTTGGAAGTTATCAGCGGACAAGTTGAGAGCGAACGTTTATCGAATATAGTAGCTAAAGTTAAGAATGATGTTGAAAAAGGTCTTTCTTTGAGTCAGGCTTTGTCAAAACATCCTCGAGCATTTAACCAGTTCTGGGTTAGTTTAGTCGAGGTTGGTGAAGCTTCAGGTACTTTACCAATGGTTTTGAATAAATTGACTTTTTATCTTGACCAGCAGAACGCGTTCCGTAGCACAGTTATTTCTAGCGTTATTTATCCGGCTTTATTGTTCTTCGTGGCTTGCGGCGCTATTGCTTTTTTTGCTTTGTTTGTGGGACCGCGTTTTGAAGGGATTTTTAATCAGATGAGTATTAAATTGCCTTTGATTACTGTAATACTATTGGCGACATTCGCGTTTGTGCGTAATTATTTTTTTTATATCGTTGGAGCAATAGTTATTTCAATATTTTTATTTCTGCAGTCTATAAAAACGCATAAAGGCAAAGAAATGTTTGAAAGATTTTTATTTAAAGTTCCAAGTATTGGTCAGATATTCCGTTTGATTGTTGTAGAGCGTTTTGCCGGACAAATGGCGATTCTTATTGAGGCTGGTGTACCGATTTTAGCAGCTTTGGATATTGCGGAAAAATTAGTAGATAATATTACTTGCGGGAAGATCGTGCGTAATATAAAAGAAGGTGTAAAAAAAGGTGAATTGTTAGTAACGCCTATGGAAAAAAGTGGTTTCTTTCCTGCTATGTGCGTGCAGTTGATAAGTGTAGGAGAGGAAACCGGAGAGTTAAGTAAAATGTTGAAGCATGTTTCAAAGTATTATCAGGAATTGGTAGAAACTTATATTAAACGGGTTTCGACTCTAATTGAACCGGCTATGATAGTATTTATGGGTGCTGTAATTGGTACTATAGTTATAGCTATGTTCTTGCCATTATTTAAAATGTCAACAGGAGGGATATAGATAAGAAAGAAATAAATGTTTTCGCTTTTGACTGAGTATAAGGGATATGGTATATTTGAAATAGGAGTAATTATTAAGCAGATTAAGAAAGGAGTTTTAAAATGAAGGTTAATAGTAAAAAAGGGTTTACATTATTGGAAATTATCATTGTAGTAATTATTTTAGGTGTTTTAGCAAGTTTGGCATTACCTAAGTTGTTTGGTACAGTTGAATTTTCACGCGCTTCTGAATCTTTGAACGTAATGGGTTCTCTGCGTGATTCTCTGGGAAGATGTATTTTATCTACAGGAGCTTCTGCATCTTGTTCAACATCCGAATTAGATATGGCAGATCCAGATAAAACAGGTGGTACGCATTTTACCTATTCAGTTACAGGTTTGGATACTGCTGGTGCTATGACTATTACAGCAACCCGTAATACTATTGATGGTGGAACCGCTGGTGATAAAGTTATTCTTACTGTTTCTTCAACAGGTGTTACGAGATTTGGCTCAAGTAAATTTGTTGGTGTAAAATAATACTGCTTAATTAAAAAGGGAGGGTTTTACCCTCCCTTTTTTTAAAAAAAGTAAGTGATTTAATGACAAAAAAATCTGGTTTTACTTTAATGGAATTAATGATTGTAGTCGTGATCATTGGGATATTGGCTTCAATCTCTATTCCAGGATATCAAAAAACTACACGTAACAATGCGTGCAGGCAAGCCAGAGCACAGCTAATTGCTTTTAGCGGGGCAAATACTATTTGGAGAGCAGAGCAGGGGCGTTATTATAATAGTAGTGGAAATTTGACAGTGGTTAATCCAGGAATGAGTATTAATTTAGTAAGCATAAAAAATATGGATTTTATGTATAATTATACGAGTACAACCACTTATAACGCAACTTATAAGTATACTACGGCTGGTGTTTGTGATTTTACGTTGGATCAAACTCAAGTTACTGATTCTTCGCCTTTACTTGCAACACGTAATCCGTCGTGTGCAGGAACAAATTGTCCGGATTAATATGGTTGGATTAAAAATGTTATGTTAAAGATTTTAAAAAAAGACGGCGTGGCTTCAATGGTAGAGATAATTATCACTGCTGTGATTTTTTTAGTCGCTGCTGTAGGTATTATCAGTACAGTATCCATGCTTCGTCCAAAAGCTACAACATCGTCTAAAGAAATTGAAGCGATTTATGTGGCAAAAGATGTTTTATCAAAATTACGTTCGTCAGTTGATGCTAGTACTTGGTGTGCTGCGGAAAATCCAACAAGTCCATTAAATCCTGGTTATTATACAAATACCATAGGTAATTTTACAGTAAGGTATACTATTACTGCTAATGCAGCAACTTCTGCCCGTGATATCAACATGACGGTTAATTGGGTTGATTAATGAAATATTTGCGCGGAAAATACGGTCTGACTTTAGTTGAACTTATGACTGCGTCTATATTAGTTAGTGTAATTTTACTGGGGGTCATAGGATTCAGCCTTACCATCCAACGGTTTCAATCTAATAATCAAAAAACTGCAATTGTTAATATCAGGTTAAACAGTGTTTTTGCTAATTTGACCCATAATATTTATCAAGCTATTGGTAATGCTACAGATCCAGCTATAATTTTGAGTGGCGGAGGACAGCGCATTACCATGCGGGAAGATCGGAACAATCCGCAGACTACGGATTATAGCGACGATACTTGGATTACGTATTATATATTGAATAACTCGCTGTTTTCATGTGTGTCAGATAAAACGGGAACTTGTTCTTCAGGAAATGAGGAGCTTTTAAGTAACGTGGAAACTTTTCAGGTAACGCAGGCATCTGGAACTCGTCTGCAAATTAAAATATCAGTGTTATATGATATTTCGCAACCCTTTGACCCGATGAAAAATCCCAGGTATACTTTATCTGGAGGTTTGAATTCCGTATTGACTAGTATGTAGTTAAAAAAATATTAGGATTTATAATAATGAAAAAAATTTTAAATAATCACGCAATAACTTTAGCTGAACTTTTGATTGCGACTGTTCTTATCGGCATAGTTATGCTCGGTATTGTTGGTTTTGACCTGACTATAAAACGTTTTGGTTCAACCTCCCAGCGTTCCGCGCTTCTGCATATGGAAGCAATGAGTATTGCGGCTCGTATAAGTGCGGATGTTTCCAATGCTGATGGGAATGTTACGGATTCTGCGATTAGATCAGCTATTGAGGATCTGGCTACTCCAGGTGTCAGTCTTTGGATAGCTTTTAGATCTGTCTCACCTCCTCCTGCAAGTGTTACATCTTGGATATATTATAGGCATGATTATCCAAGATATCGTATTTGTCGTTGGGTTGGCAATGCTATTTATGCGCCGCCAATGTCTTGTGCTGCTAATTCAGAAATTATATCTTCACAAGTTGTTGTGGCTGATTTTCGTTATACCTCGGTGACAAATTGTAATGTAAAATTATATTTTCAGTTAAGACAAAGTCCTACTTTGCCAGTTAATCCCATGCAAAATCCGCAAGTTGAATATACAACCATTATCCGTCCTCCGCAGCAGAGCTGTTCATGATGCGCGCGTACTTTCCTGGTCTAATATTAAACTCAAAACAGTGTGTTATTACTGATGTTGATGAAGTTCATCATTTAAAGAATGTCTTGCGGGTAAAATCAGGCGACATTGTTTCTGTATTTAACGGAAAAGGTTTGCAAGCACAAGGGGTTATTGAGGAGATTTCGCCTAAATTAATAAAAATATTTACGCATAACTTCGAACAAATATCTGAATCTTTGCCGCGTTTGATATTGGCATGCGCTATTCCGAAGAATAGTAAATTTGAATTAATCGTTGAAAAAGCTACTGAGCTGGGAGTGAGTGAGATCGTGCCTTTATTGACCCAAAGAACTGAATTCGGACGGGTTAAATACGCAGGCGGTCATAAAGTTGACAGGTTTAAGACGGTTGCGCTGAATGCTTGCAAGCAATGCCAAAGAGCTTATTTCCCGAAAATACACGAGTTTACAAAATTTGATAAGGCGTTGGATGTCCTGGTTGATAAATCAACTGTTATTATTCCAAGTTTAATGGGAGAGCGTAAGCTGTTAAAAGATGTGTTATTGAATCAGTCGAATAAAAACGCATTTTCTTTTTTTATCGGACCAGAAGGGGATTTCACGCCTGAAGAATATGCTTTGGCATTTCAAAAAGGATGCATTCCAGTTACTTTAGGTGCTAATATATTAAGAGTAGAAACTGCGGCAATAAGTGTGATGGCATTTAGTCAGATTTTTTTAAAATAAAATTTATGATTATAATGACACGTTACAAAGTATGGTTATTGATATTTTTGGTCTTGTTGCTTGGTGCAGCAGCATATATACCATCTTTAGGTAATGATTTTTCCGGGTTAGATGATACAAGTTATATTATTAATAATGAACAGATACGTTCTTTATCAGTAAGTTCATTAGCTAAGATTTTTTCCGAGTTCGTAGTAGGTAATTATCAGCCGCTTACTATTTTATCATTTGCTATAGACTATAAAATATTTCAACTAAAACCATTCTTTTTTCATCTTACTAATTTATTATTACATTTGGGTAATGCTGGACTAGTATGTTGGTTTATTATTTTGTTATGCAGAAATTGGTTTATTGCTTTGTTTGTAAGTGTATTTTTTTTGGTGCATCCAATGCATGTTGAGTCTGTGGTATGGGTATCAGAAAGGAAAGATGTATTATTTTTATTTTTTTATATGTGGGGCTTGATAATTTATTGTGTGTTATTTGATCGGATTTTAAATAAAATATTTAAAAATTTTTTAGTTTTATTGTTTTTTATTTTGGCACTTTTATCCAAACCTACAGCGGTTTCTTTTCCAATAGTCTTATTATTAATTGATTATTATCGATCAGGAAAAATTGATAAAAAGCAAATTTTCGATAAGACTCCATTTTTTATATTATCTCTGATTTTTGGTTGCATAGCTTTATACGCGGCTCAAACCCCATTTATGGCTTATGAAATAGTTTCACCGGAACAGCTTAATTTTAACTTTGTTGAACGAGTCTTATTGTCGACATATGCTTTATGGGATTATATGGTTAAGTTTTTTTTGCCTTTTAATTTATCATTTTTTTATCCTTATCCTAAATCAGGAGGGTTATTGAATTTATATTTGAGCATTTATATGTTAGGTTTTGTTGGTTTGATATGGCTAATTTTAAAAAATTTTAAGCGGCAAAGAGTTTTGATATTTGGTTTAAGCTTTTTTGTTTTTACCATTGTGTTTAATCTGCCGTGTTTTGGCGCGGGATATTCTATAAGTGCGGATCGGTTTACTTATTTACCATATTTAGGGTTGGCATTTGCTACAGGGTTTTATATTGAACAGTATATTTTAACTGCGTCATTTAATAAAAGATATTATCTACTTGTGATTTTAGTTTTTATAGCAGTTTGGTTTAGTTTTTTAACTTTTCAAAGAAGTAAAGTCTGGAAAAATAGTGGTACTTTATGGGCGGATGTTGTAAAAAAATATCCAAAGCATCCTTTGGGTTATGATAATTTAGCTGGCTATTATCTTGATAAGAAAAATTATAGTTTTGCAATAGCATTATGTGATAAAGCTTTAAGTTTAGACCATAAATATTATACTGCGCATTATACTAAGGGCGTTATTTATATGAAGACGCAAAAATGGGATGAAGCATTGAAAGAATATAATCAAGCCTTGGAAATTTTTCCATATTATTTTCAGGCATTGTTTAGTCGAGGAGGCGTATATTTTTATAAAGGGGAATTAAGTAAAGCTTTGTTAGATTATAATAAAGCTTTAAGTATTCAACCTAATGATAGAAATACTTTAAATAATAAAGAAATAGTTCGCCGGTTACTTAGTGAAAAAAAATAATTTTTTAATGTTTATTATTTAATAATTTTTCTGCCGCATTGATAAGTGTGATAAAACGCTGGTCTGCAGGATCAATTTCTAATCCTTTTTTCCAAATCTCAATACTTTCCGAATATTTTTCTTTATTTCCTAAGATAATGCCTTTTAATAAGAGGGCTTCTTTATATTTTGGATATGTTAGTAAACATTCGTCAAGCACGTTAATTGCTGTATCAGACATTTTGAGCTGGTCAAAGGTGGAGCTGATTTGTATATAAATATCCGGCTTTTTGTATGTATCAATTATTTGTCTTAACATCAGTTTATTTTTTTTTGGTTTTTTATCTTTTTCATACGCTGCAGCTTTTAGAATTGCAGTTCTCTTTATTATTTCCGGTTTAAGTTTATTTTTAAATATTTTATTGCATAAAGTAATTGCTAATGCAGGTTGATCGTTTTTAATATAAGCGTTTATCTGTTCGAGTAGTGGATCGACCATTTCGTCAATTACTGGCAAATCATTAGAAAAGTAAAGTTCGCCAAAAATTTGGTTAGCCAAAGCATTACCAGGTGAAGATTTAAGCCAATATACTGTATATCGGATTTCTGATGTTCCATATGATAATTGTTTTTGTGAATGTATAAATAAAAATAAACTTATGATGGCGATAAACAGAATAAGAAGTGTACGATTTATTTTTGTGGCGAGTTTTATGATTAATGATCCAAATAAACAAAATATCCAAATCGAAGAAAAGTACATCCAGTAAGGCTCAAAGGTGAAGCCTTGCTCTGGACGGGCTACAGCAGCTGGTATTGTAATTAAAAATCCGGTTATAAATAAAGGTAAGGCGAGAAAATAGAATTTATTTCGGGCAATAATTAGACTAATTAAGACTGCTAACACGGTAATGAAGGTTATGCCGCAATATAAAGAAATGTTATCTCGTAGTGGTTGAAAATTATACATGAACACAATGGTTTTGGGATTAATTAAATTAGACAAGTATAACCAAATAATATGAGCGTAATTTCTGATAATTTCCCAAATGGATAAATGCAATATTTCTAAACGTGTTCCAAGTTTAAATTTACTTCCAACCAGCATAAACCAAATCACTAGTTGATTAATACTTATCAGAATAAATGGGGTTATTATCAAGACGAGTTTTTTAAAATTAGTTCTATAGTATAGGAGAAATACAAATGCGTAAGCTGGCATAATTATGGATATTGCTTGGGAGAAAGAGGCTAATAAGGCAAGTAAGATGCTTGATATATACAAGGCTCGGGAGGGCTTTTCTAAGTGGGAGGTAAGGCAAATAAGGCTTAGACACATTGCTGCTGAAGTAAAAAATATTATATTAAAAGTTATGTGTTGGATCAGATCTGCATTGTACGGATGCAAACAGAATAATATTGAGGAGATTAAAGCTAATTTGTAATTTTTTGAAGTTTTAAATAGTAAAGAAAAAAATAAAATACAGTTAAAGCTAAAGAGAAAAATATTGATTAAATATAACGGCGCGGGTTGTTCAAAAATATTAAATAGGTTAACATTTATAATATTGTTGAATGGTTCATAATGATGAGTAGCTGGGGTTTGTATAAAAAAATCTGAGGGTTGAGTAAAAAATTTACTATATTTTTTTATTACAAATGCCGGATCATCGACCATAAATTTATGTGTAAGCACTGGCCAATAGGTAATAAAGCATATTGCTATAAGTAAAATCGAGGTAAATATATATTTATTTTTGTTGTTTAGAGATAATTTCATAAAGGCATTATAAAAGTTATATTTAATTTATGCTATAAAATATCAAAAAATTAATATTTTTTAGTCGAAAGTTGGACGAAAATCGAATTGATTGACAACAAATTTTCAGTGGGGTATAATTCTTCACACTTTCCCAATACACCCCCAGGATAAGAAAGGATGTTACTGTGGCTGAAGAGAAAAAAATTAATGTGGAGTTGGAGAACAAGAAAAAAGCATTAGAATTAGCATTATCTCAAATTGAAAAGCAATTTGGGAAAGGTTCAATCATGAAGCTGGACGGAAGTCTGAGCTTTGACATTGAAGCTATTCCTACTGGTTCATTGACTTTAGATGTGGCTTTAGGTGTGGGCGGGGTGCCTCGGGGAAGGGTTATCGAGATATTTGGGCAGGAGTCTTCAGGAAAAACTACTCTGACTTTAAGTATTATTAAACAAGTACAAAAAATGGGCGGTACTGCTGCTTTTATAGACGCTGAACATGCGTTTGACGCGAATTATGCAAAAAAATTAGGGATTAAACTTGAGGATCTTTTGATTTCTCAACCTGATACCGGAGAACAGGCACTTGAAATCGCTGAGACTTTGGTTCGTTCCAGCGCAGTTGATTTGGTAGTCATTGATTCAGTCGCTGCCTTAACTCCTCGGGCAGAGATTGAAGGTGAAATGGGTGATTCGCATATGGGTTTACATGCCCGTTTGATGTCGCAAGCATTAAGAAAATTGACTGCAGCGATCAATAAATCCAATACTTGCATCATTTTTATTAATCAGATCCGCATGAAGATCGGGGTTATGTTTGGCAATCCTGAAACTACTACCGGTGGACGCGCTTTAAAATTTTATTCTTCAGTACGTATTGAGTTGCGCAAGATCGAGAGCTTGAAACAAGGCGATGAATTTATAGGCAATTTGGTAAAAGCCAAGATTGTTAAGAATAAAGTTGCTGCGCCTTTTAAAGAAGCTGAATTTGAGACGTATTTTTCAGAAGGTATTTCCAAGGAAGCGGATATTTTGGAATTAGGCGCTAAGAATAATGTGGTAGTAAAATCTGGTGCTTGGTTTGCTTTTGAAAATGAAAAGATTGGGCAGGGAAAAGAAAATTCTCGCAAATTTTTAAAAGAGAATCCAAAAATTTTAGCGAAGATTGAAAAAGAAATTAAGACGAAGTTAGGGTTGAAATAAACCCTCTCCAACCTATGGGGAGAGGGCAGGGTGAGGGGAATTAAAAAATAAAAATTATTAAAACCCCTCATCTTAATCTTCTCCCCGGAGGGGAGAAGAGATAAAAATGAAAAATGATTTATCGTCAGCAAAAAACGCAGTTTACCGGCTCTTGAATTATCGGCCGCGGAGTGAATACGAGTTAAAGGCAAAACTTAAAGAGAAAAAATTTGATCTATCAGTTATAGACCAGACTATTGAATATTTTAAGAACACCGGTTTGGTCAATGATGAGGATTTTGCTAAGGCATGGGTGAATTCGCGTTTAAATAAGCCTTTTGGCATAAACCGGATCAGACGAGAATTGCTCGATAAGGGTATTGATAAAGAAATTTTAAAAAAGACTTTAGGCTTTGCCAGCGAGGAATACGATGAACTTGCAATGATCCGTTCATTAGTAGACCGTAAACTGCAGCATGGCGTTCACTCCGATAATGATAAATTCAAACAACGTATTTATAATTTTTTATTACGACGGGGTTTTGGTTTCTCGTCGATCAAGAAAGTAATTGACCAAATATGACGACTAGCGAAATCCGCAGAAAATATTTGAATTTTTTTGCTTCTAAAGGGCATAAGGTTATTGCAAGCGATTCATTAGTGCCTAAAGATGACCCAACTGTTTTGTTCACTACTGCAGGTATGCAGCAATTCAAACGCCAATTTCTAGGGGATATTACTGATTTCAGACGAGCAGCTACTGCTCAAAAATGTTTGCGTACTGATGATCTGGACGAGGTAGGTAAGACCGACTTTCATCATACTTTTTTCGAGATGTTGGGTAATTTTTCTTTTGGAGATTATTTTAAACGCGAGGCGATTTTCTGGGCGTGGGAATTCTTGACCAAAGAATTAGGCATTCCTTCGGAAAAATTATGGGTATCAGTAAATAAAGAAGACAAAGAAGCTGAACAAATTTGGCTTAAAGAAGTAGGTATTAAAGATATAAAACTTTTTCGTTTAGGCGATAAAAGTAATTTTTGGCCGTCTAATGCTAGGCTTAATGGTCCGAATGGTCCGTGTGGTCCTTGTTCTGAAATATTTTTTGATTATGAATGGGAAACAAAAGGAATTAAAAACGCGCCCAAAGACCCAGACGATGAAATGGGACGTTTTTGTGAAATTTGGAATTTGGTATTTACACAGTTTGAGCGTAAAGACGGAGGGGTTTTGGAACCATTACCCAATAAGAACATTGATACAGGTATGGGCTTGGAACGTTTAACTGCTTTAATGCAGGGTAAACATAATAATTTTGATACTACTTTGTTTGAACCGATTTTAAAATCAATTGATCAGAATGTAAACGCGAAATTGTCTTTGCGGGAAAAACGGGTTATGGCTGATCATATCCGGGCAGTTACTTTTGGTATTTCAGACGGGGTAATTCCTTCTAATGAAGGACGTGGTTATATCATGAAAAAATTGATTATCACTATCTCTGATATAGCAATCCGCAGCGGTAAGCATGAACCTTGTGTTTATAAATTAATACCTTCTGTGATCGAAGCTATGGCAGATCAATATCCTGAGATAAAAGCTAAGCATAAAGACATTGAGAATTTAGTTAAAAATATTGAGGCTGGTTATATAAAGTTAAGGAAAGAACGCATACCGGAATTTGAAAAAGAATTGGTTAAAATTAAAGAAAAGGGATTAGCTGTAAATTTGGCGCACAAAGAAGTAGGAGTAATATTGTTTAATTTCCGTGACACGTATGGTTTGACTTTAGAGACCATGAAAGAGCCTTTGATTAAAGTGTTTGGAAATGACAGCTCATTTTTTTCTTCGGTAAAAAACGAGTTTGATCATTTAATGGCAGAGCAGCAGGAAAAATCCAGGGCATCGAGCAAAATGACTGGCGATGTATTTACTAATAATACTTTAGAGCTAAATATTCCTAAGACGGATTTTACTGGTTATAAACATTTTAAGACCACAGATTCGATTTTGAGAATATTTAAGGATAATAAACCAGTTCATGAAATTAAACAAGGGGATCAGGCAAAAATAGTTTTAGATCGATCACCTTTTTATGCTGAATCCGGCGGGCAGATTGGCGATGTTGGATATATTAGTAAAGGCGAAAATATTTTAAAGATCACTGATACTCAGAAAATTTCAGAAGTGTTTTTGCATTTGGGTGTGGTAGAAAAAGGAAAGTTCGAGGTTGGTGATTTAGTGGCAGCTGAAATTGATATTGATCGACGCTGGGCAGTTATGCGTAATCATACTGCAACTCATCTTTTGCAAGCTGCTTTGAGGGAAATTTTAGGCACGCATGTTCAACAGCAAGGTTCGTATGTTTCCGATGATCGTTTACGTTTGGATTTTACACATCACCAAGCTATTACAAGAGCTGACTTACTTAAAGTTGAACGCAGAGTGAATGAATATATTTTAGCTTGTGACTGCGTTACCAAAGAATTCTTGCCTATTACAGAGGCTAAATCAACTGGTGCTTTAGCATTTTTTGCGGAAAAATACGGCGATGTAGTCAGAGTTATTTCTATTGGTGATTATTCAAAAGAATTTTGCGGTGGTACACATTTGGATTCAACAGGTGAAATTGGTTTATTTAAAATTGTGGGAGAGAGTGCGATCGCACAGGGCATCCGTCGGATTGAAGCTAAGACTGGTATGGACGCAGTTATGTTTGTTGAAGAGCAGGAAAGCACGTTAGATAAATTGGCTGATTTATTTAAATGTCCGGTAACAGAATTGGCAGATAAAACTATTGCTCAATCCGCTCGGGTTAAGGATCTTGAAAAACAGTTAGAACAATTTAAGTTTGAGGCGGTAAAATCTGGCATAGATCAGATTATTCAAAAAGGAACGCAGGTTAAAGACAGTAAGATTGTTGTGCAGGTTTTAGAAGACGTTGATATAAATATTCTACGTAAGTTATCAGATTTGATAAAACAAAAAGTTAAGTCGTCAGTATCGATTTTAGGAGCCAGATCAGTAGATAGTGCTACAATTTTGATAACAGTTTCAGATGATCTGGTGAAACAAGGCTTAAATGCGAATGAGCTTATTAAAGACGCAGCTGATTTATTTAGTGGTAAAGGCGGCGGCAGACCACAAATGGCGCAGGCTGGAAGCAAGGATACAAAAAATTTAGATAGAGCTGTTGACGCTGCTTATCAAATAACAAAGAAGAAGATAGACGATAGAAAAAATTCGTAGGGGCACGATACTTCGTGCCCAAATAAAATTAAACGAGCAAATATATGAAAATTCTGACTCAAACCGGAAAAAGTTTACAAGATATTTATAACCGTGATGTTCAAGTACATAAAAGAAGCTTGGGCGAGAAAGTCCGTCAAATAATCGAAGATGTGCGTTTGCAGGGCGATGACGCGGTGATTAAATATACTCGTAAGTTCGACGGAGTTAAGCTGACAGCCAAAGATTTGCGGGTGCCTGAAAGCGAGATAAGCGCTGCGTTCCAGAATATCACGACTGATTTTGTTGAAAATTTAAAAATGATAATTAAGAACGTGACTACGTTCTACAAGACTCATAAACAGAGTCCATGTTTTGTTAAAGCTGAAGAAGGGGTTATATTAAGAGAAACAATTTTACCTTTGGACGCGGTTGGTATTTATATTCCAGCAGGCACTGCTCCGTTAGTGTCGACGGTATATATGACAGTAATCCCAGCTAAAGTCGCAGGTGTTAAACGTATTGTTATCATGACTCCACCGAATAAAAATGGTCATGTTAATCCTTATGTATTGGCTGTTGCGAATTTATTAAAGGTGAATGAAATTTATAAAGTTGGAGGAGCGCAAGCGATCGCGGCTTTGGCTTTAGGTACTAAGACTATACCTAGGGTGCATAAAATTGTTGGTCCGGGTAATATGTATGTTACTGAAGCGAAACGTCAGGTTTTTGGGTTTGTGGATATTGATATGTTAGCTGGACCGTCGGAGTTAGCGATCATTGCTAACCGTCATTCTAATCCGGATTTTATTGCTGCAGATATGGAAGGGCAGATAGAGCATTTGGGTGGATTAGCAATTTTGATTTCAACTTCAAAACAATTATTGAAACAAATGCGTAATCGTGTGCCGGCTGGATATGGTGTATTAGCGAAAAATATTGAGGAAGCTGCTGATATTGCTAATAAAATAGCGCCTGAACATTTAGAAATTATGACTAATAATCCAAATGTTATTGCTAAACGTATAATAAATGCTGGGGCGATATTTTTGGGACCGTACAGTCCAACAGCTTTAGGGGATTATGCTGCAGGACCCAGTCATGTTCTGCCGACTTTAGGATCTGCAAAGTATTTTTCTGGTCTAGGCACTGATCATTTTATGAAAAAGAGTCATGTTATTTCGTATTCAAAAAAGGCTTTGGAAAAGGTAAAAGATGCTATAATTCAGATTGCGAGTTTGGAAGGATTGGAGAAACATTCTGAATCGGTCAAGGTTAGATTTAAGTAAAAAGTGATATAATTAACAAATTTTTAGATAAAAGTCTTCGGTATTTCGCGGAACGCTTGCTAGTCCCTGCGAGACTAAACTACGCTCGAAGATAATTCTCGCTCTTGGACGATAAAACTCGTCCAAACCGTGCCCGCTCGAATTATCAACGTCCGCTTAAATACCTGCGCCTTTTAATTTTTAAAAATTTGTTTTTAAATAATAAATTAAAGTGATTCCCTCTCCAGCCTCTGGGGAGAGGGCAAGGGTGAGGGGAAATATGGAACGAAAAGCGCAGCTGGAGCGAAAAAGTAAAGAAACTGAAATTACCGCGTCAATAAATATTGATGGGCGGGGCAAGAGTAAGATCAAGACTAATATTGGTTTGCTCGACCATATGTTGGATCTGTTCGCGTTCCATGCTTGTTTTGATTTGGAATTGGCAGTGAAGAAAGCTGATTTGGAAATTGATATCCATCATACTAATGAAGATATTGGTATAGTGTTAGGCAAATTGTTTAAAAAAGCTTTGGGTGAAATGCAAGGGATTAAACGTTTTGGTTCTGCATATGCTCCGATGGAGTCTACTTTAGGACGGGCAGTGGTTGATATTAGCGGTCGGGGTTATTTGACTTTGACCATTGAAAATATGGATAAAGTGAATATTAAAAATGAAGATGGCTATACTATGGCTTACCTTGAACATTTCCTTGAATCTTTCGCGCATAATATCGGCGCTACTGTTAACGTAAAGATCGAGGGAACTAGCGAAGATCTGCATACCAACTTAGAGGCTGCGTTTAAAGCCTTGGGTTTGGCTTTGCATGAAGCAACCCGGATCAATCCAGCAAGACCAGATTCTGTTCCATCGACAAAAGGTATAATTGATTAACACATGATTGCAATCATCGACTATGGCATGGGTAATTTACGCAGCGTGCAAAAGGCTTTTGAAAAAGCCGGAGCAGAAACTGTAGTTACGCAAAAAGCCAGTGATATTAAAGCTGCTCAAAAAATCGTGCTTCCCGGGGTAGGCGCGATGCGTCCAGCTATGGAAAAATTAACTGAACTCGGGCTTATTCCTGTGATAAAAAATGTGGTCAACGAGAATAAACCGTTTTTTGGTATATGCTTGGGATTTCAGATATTGTTTGAAGTTGGTTATGAAGGCGGTAAAGTTGAGGGGCTGGGAATATTAAAAGGTAGCGTTGAAAAATTTACTAAATTAAAAGTGCCGCAAATGGGATGGAATCAGTTAAATATTTCTAATAAGAATTGCGCTATTTTTAAAAATATTCCAGATCAGTCGAATGTATATTTTTGTCATTCGTATTATGTAAAACCTAAGGATCAGAGTATTATTGCAACAACCACTAATTATGGTATAGATTATTGCTCGTCGATATGTTCGAATAATATTTTTGGAGTCCAATTCCACCCAGAAAAAAGCCAGGAAGTAGGGTTGGAAATAATTAAAAACTTTATTAGTATAGAGTAGAGAGTATAGATAGATGGGAAAGTCCCCTCTCCAGCCTCTGGGGAGAGGGTTAGGGTGAGGGGTAATGCCAAAAAGACCGAATATTGATTATTGTCGAGATCTTCGTAAAGAGCAAACAGACGCTGAAAAATTAATTTGGTTGTATGTTAGAAATCAACAAATTAAAAATATTAAATTTAGGAGACAATTTTCAATCGGGAATTACATAATCGATTTTTATGCTCCATCAATTAAATTAGCAATTGAAATAGATGGGGGTCAGCATTATGAAGATATTGGTGAGCGTAAAGATAAAACTCGAAGTAAATATTTAGAATCTCAAGGCATAAAAATTTTGCGGTTTGCAAATAACGATGTTCTGATAAACATGGATGGGGTTTACGAAGTTATTGAAAATAAAATTGAAGAAATTATCCCCTCATCCTAACCTTCTCCCCAAAGGGTAGAAGGGATCAAATTGAAAAATGTATATAAGATAGGATATGCATGATAATTTTCCCAGCGATAGATATTAAAGACGGCAAAGTCGTACGCCTTACTCAAGGCAAATTCGACCAGGTCACTGAATACAGCCGCGACCCATTGGTTATGGCACAGTATTTGGAAAAAGAAGGCGCCAAGTGGCTGCATGTAGTTGATCTTGACGGCGCTAAATACGGAGTGATGCGTAATAAAAAGGTCATTCTTGATATTGCAAAGACAGTTAAGATCCCAATTGAGATGGGCGGCGGGATACGGACCAAAGATGATATAAAGAGTTTGATTGACGGTGGTATTAGCCGGGTTATTTTAGGGACTAAAGTTATTCAAGATCTGGATTTTTTACGGGAGATAATTGCTATTTGGGGCGACAAAATCGCAGTCAGTTTAGATTGTCATAATGGCATGGTGGCTAAGCATGGCTGGGCAGAAACCTCAGATATAATTGCAACAGATTTTGTGAAAAAATTGCAGACGATAGGCGTTAAATGGATTATTTTTACTGATATTGCTCGTGACGGTATGCTGACTGGTCCGAACATTGCGGCTTTGAAAGCATTGGCAGAAAGCGTGCAAGGAGTAAATATTATTGCTTCAGGTGGGGTGTCATGTATAGACGATATAAAGCAGATCAAAACTTTGGAATCAAAAGGTGTGGTCGGGGTTATTACCGGCAAAGCGATTTATGAAGGCAAGATTGATTTGAAAAAATTAAAGGAAATTTAATATGAATTTTTGTGTTTTCTCGCTGATTGGTGTTTTAGTATTTTTAATGGCAAAGCAAAATACTGAACGCATTTATACATTTATGTTGTTAATTATATCTTCAGTTTACCTTTACTCAGTTTTACCAGCCATTCATATTCCTTATATGGTTGATGATATCGACTATTTAGACAAAATGGTTAGCTCTATACGGGATAATACTGAATGGGGGTGGATATTCAGCGCGCACAATGAACATGTAATACCAATAATGAAGTATTTATATCTTTTTTCTTACAAAAATTTTTGGCTTTACACTGAATTTTTTCATTTACTAACATTTTTGGTTACGATTGGGGTAATTGTTGTTTTATATCATTTGTTAAAGCTACTAAAGGTTTCATCAAATGGGGCGCTGTTGGGATGTTCAATATTTGCAGCTTCAAATCTTTTTGATAGAGCGGTTTTTATTTTTACTGACGCGCATATTTTATATTGTCTATTAGGCGTTTTATTAGTATTTTTTGCTCAATATAAAAATGCTTTACGTCCTAATTGGATTTGGCGTGTGGTTTGGATGCTGTCATTTTTACTCAGTATGCTTACTTTCGCGTTAGGCATGTTTATGATTTTTTATGTTATAGCGTTTCATTTTCTTTGTATTCCGAAAGATGTTAGGAAAAATGATAAGTCATTGCTCGTATATTATGTTATGGGTTCTTTGATTGGAATCGTGGTGTATGCTATGAATGTGCATAATATATTTTTTTCAGAACACTATATCGGCAGAGGAGGGTCTTTAGATAAAATAGCTAATTATTCTCAGTCTTTTTATTATTTATGCAGATTTCTTCTTTTTAGTGTTATCCCAATGTTGTTATCTTTTCAGTATTTTTCGTTTGGTTATTTTTACGGAGCTATATTTATAATAAAAAATTATTCTAATAAAATTGATTGGAATAAAATTTGGTTTTTTGTCTTTGTAGGATTATTCAGTACGCTAATTATATTTATATTTAGAACTTCTTGGGGAGAACATCGTTTATGGTTGCCCAGGTATTATGTTTTTCCAGTTATGTTATTAGCTGTTTGTTACGCGTTTTTTGCTGATGTATATTTGAAAGAATCAAATCAGTTTGTAGAAAAAACTAAAACAATGGTAGTTGTGATGTTGTGTTTTGTTATGGTTGCAATAGGCGCGTTGGATAGATATGACAATGCCGTTGCTATACATGCAGAAAGTAAAGAGCTTCAAATATTATTTGTGAGTTTAAATAAAAATGTTTCAGCTTATGTTAATCACGCGTATAAAGGTATACCAATAGATATAAAAGATAATAATATTTATGGCGAAGCGAGGGTATTGCGATATTCGGTTCGTAAATTAAGTTTTCTAGCTAAATTTATTTTATCCGATGAGGTGTTTAAAAAAATTGTGTGGACAGACACTAAAACTGATGAAAAATTTATGAATTATCTTCATAATAATAAACAAGAATGGCTGTTTGATATTTTAAAATAATATGTTAACTAAAAGAATAATTCCATGTTTGGATGTTAAAGACGGACGAGTGGTTAAGGGCGTTAATTTTGTTAATTTACGCGACGCTGGAGATCCTGTAGACGTGGCAGAAGGTTATGACCGCGCAGGTGCTGATGAGATAGTATTCTTGGATATTACAGCCAGCCATGAAAAACGTTCGATTATTATTGATGTGGTTAATCGTACTGCAGAAAAAGTATTTATGCCGCTCACTGTAGGTGGGGGGATAAATACACTTGAAGATATACGCAGACTTTTAAATGCGGGAACTGATAAAGTTTCTATCAATTCTGCTGCAATAAAAAATCCTGAATTAGTTCGCCAAGCTGCTGAGAAATTTGGAAGTCAGTGTATTGTGGTCGCTATAGACGGCAAAAGGGTGGGTGATAAATGGGAAGTATTTATTAATGGCGGTCGCATACCTACTGGAAAAAACGCGGTTATGTGGGCAAAGCAGGTTGAAGAATTAGGCGCAGGTGAGATTTTATTGACTAGTATGGATGCTGACGGAACTAAAGATGGGTATGATATTGCTTTAACTGACGCAGTTTGCCGGGCAGTAAATATTCCAGTTATCGCTTCAGGCGGGGCAGGTAAGTTAGATGATTTTGCCCAAGTGTTTAAACTTACTAGTGCTGACGCGGCTTTGGCTGCTTCAGTTTTTCATTATGGAGAATTAACGATTGGGCAGGTGAAACAATATTTAAAAAAAGAAGGGATTGGGATACGCGCATGAAACCTGAAGAAATACAAGTTACTATAAATAATATTGATCAACTTAAATATGGTAAAGATGGTCTTATTCCTGTTATTGTGCAGGATGTGCAGAATAATGAAGTGTTGATGATGGC
This sequence comes from Candidatus Omnitrophota bacterium, assembly GCA_015233195.1. GTDB lineage: Bacteria > Omnitrophota > Gorgyraeia > Zapsychrales > Zapsychraceae > JADFYE01. Next base: position 22,250 of record JADFYE010000010.1, on the reverse strand, counting down.
ATGGATGAATCAGGAATCTTTGCGCCGAACTTTAACGGATAAAAAAGCCTGTTACTGGTCGAGATCCAGACAAGAATTTTGGGTAAAGGGTATGACTTCCGGACATTTTCAGTATGTCAAAGAAGTGCGTTTTGATTGTGACTGCGACTGTCTTTTAATTAAAGTAGAACAAGTTGATGCTGCATGCCACACTAACCAAAGATCGTGTTTTTATAGAACTATTCCGGTATAGCTTAATATGATATTTATTCAAAATTTAGTATCAGCTATTATTCGAAATAAAATATATTCAGCTTTGGTATTATTGGGATTTGTATTTGCTACTTATTTTAATAGTATTCATAATGAGTTTTTGATTGATGATACTCTGATAACTGATAATTATCAGATACGTAATGTTCAAAATTTTTATTTACAGTTTATTCCTGATATAAATAAAAATTTGAATCTTGATGATCGGTCAAGGGCGGTTTATTATCGTCCGCTTGCGCATTTAACTCCAGCAGTAGCTTACCAATTATTTCATTTGAATAAAGAAAGTTTGCGAATTTTTAATATGGTTTTGCTCTGGTTATGTGCACTAATTATATTTTATTTTTGGTTCTATTTAAGTAAAAATAAGGTAGTTTCGTTTTTAACCGCTATCATTTTTATTATTCACCCAATAAATGGATTATTGGTCAATTATTTAACGGCTAACGTGTATACTGTTCAAATCATTTTAATGATATTGACCATGTTATGTTTTGCGAATAAGGACGAAAAAAGTAATACTTGGCTTTGGCATATTTGTGGAGTAATTTTGTTTATTTTTACATGCTTGTGTCATGAAACAAGTTATTTCTTACCATTTTATATTATAGGATTTTTAATCATTGTACGAAGGAAAAGTTTTGGGAGTGCTTTTAAAATAACTTTAGGTTTATGGATTGTTTTATCAATATTTATTCTTTTTAGATTTTTTTATGCGGACTTGAAAATAAGCGTGTTAGATAAAGTTGCTAATCAAGGAATAGGTTTTCTTTCTTATGTGGCGGTTTTATCAAAGGTTTGGTTTTGGTATTTGAGTAAGTTGTGTAATCCTCAAGGTATTGTACTTATCTGGAATACAAGAGCTGTAACAAATTATTTAGAGTTAAGAAGTTTATTATTTATAATTTTCATTTTTGCGGTTGTATTAATATGTTTTGGGTTTTATAAGCGTAAAAACTTTATAGCTGCATGGGCAGGTTTTATTTTTTTGTTCAGTATTTGTGTAATTTTACTACCGGCATTTTATAATCCTATTGATGGTGTAATGATTGAACCGCATTGGATAATTTTTAATTCGTTAGGGTTTTTCTTTTTATTGGCATTATTTTTATGTGGATTATTTGAAAAATCAAATAAATATGTTGTTTCAGGGTTGATTTTAACAATTATATTTAGCCTTATGTGGGCAGCCCATATAAATAATTATTTTTGGGGAGATCCCTTAAGATATTTGGATTATTGGTCACAAAATATAGATAAAAATATAGCTTCAATAGATTTTTATAAGGCATTAGTATATCAAGATAAAAATGATATAGAAAACGCAGAAAAATTTTATTTTGCGTCATTACACGGTTCCCGTGTTGATTGGCAGGTATATAATAACCTTGGTTTGATTAATATTAAACGGAATGAATTTGATAAGGCTGGAGAATTTTTTGAAAAAGCAAATGCGGTTAATCCCCAGTCTTCAATAATTAATACAAATATAGGATATTTATATTTCAAAAAGAATGATTTGATAAAAGCGGAAAAATACTGTTTAGAAGCTATTCATTTTAATCCTTTTTGGATTCAACCTAAAATATTACTTGCCCAAGTTTATTATAATGAAAAAAATTTTTTTGAGGCAGCCTCGCTTTATGAGGTGGTTATTGATGTTGATCCATCACAAGATAAAGTCAAAATAAATTTATTGGATTGTTATTTAAGAGTTGATGGATATAGTCAGAAAGCAAAAAGTTTTATGCTTCAATTGAGTAAGCTTCGTTCTGCTGACGTACTTACATCAGTTGGCAGTCTGTTGGCTAAGTCTGGTTATGTTGTGGATGCTTTAGATTTTTATCATAAAGCTATTACTGTTGATCCAAAGTTTTTTAGAGTGTATATGGAATTAGGAAAGTTACTTGGTAATATGAATCGTTTTGATGATGCGATCAAAGTTTGGCGTGAGGGAGAAAAATTTACGAATAATCTCCAAGAGTTTGAATTGTTGATTAAGCAGGCTAAAGAATTAAAAAGGTAATTTAATGATCGAAACTAAAAATAAAATATTTTTTTTAGTGGTATTATTTTTTTTAGTGTTCTTGACTTATTTTAATAGTTTAAATAATGCGTTCATGATGGATGACGCGAATCATTTTGTTTCGAATTACAACACACATAATATAAAGAATTTATTTTTTGCTTTTTCGTCGGGGAATGGGTTATCAGAGGATAATGTTTCTGCTCATTTTCGTCCGATTAGAAGTGTGATGCAGGTTTTATATTTTAATGCGTTTCAATATAATCCGCTAGGTTACCATATAACAAACTGTCTGCTGTTTTTTCTTCTCTGTGTTTTTATATTCTTTTTTTTATTTGATTTGCTCAAAGATTATTGGCTTGCAGTTTTGAGCACGGTTTTGTTTTGTATCCATCCGATTAACGGAATTTTTGTGAATTATATAACTGCTAATGTTCTTATATTGCAGTTTATATTAATGGTAGTTTCTTTATGGTTAATCCATCGCAGCATATTAACTTCTGATAAATTCATAAAACGTGTTTCAATATTAGGTGCAGGGTTGTTGTATTTAATTTCTTGTTTATGTCATGAAACTGCATATTTTTTACCTTTCTATGCGGCAGGTCTTTGTTTAATCGCTCATCGTTTATCTATTCGACAAACCATAAAATACACGGTTGTTTTATTTTTAATATTAGGCATACTTTTATTATTCCGGGCTAAATTTTCAAACGTAGGCGGTTCGATATTAGGTTCGTATAAGAATATGGGTATATCGCCGTATCAGTGGTTAGCTTCTGTATCGAAGGCGTGGTTTTGGTATTTGGGGCAGTTGTTGGATCCTAAAGGTGTTGTATTGATATGGGCGACGGATGTAGTAAAGCAAGATATTTGGTTATTGATAAGTGTTTTATTGGTTTTTATTTTAATTGCATGTTTAGTTATTTTTAAATTTATAGTTAATGATAAAAGAATATATGCGGTTTTGTCAGTAGTTTTTATTTTTGGAATTGTTATTGCGGGTTTAGCTTCTTTATCATTCAGTAGTTTTGGTATTGTTACGGAACCGCATTGGTTTTGTTTTAATTCTATAGGTTTTTTTGTTTTTGTAGCTTGGGTTTTGTTGTATTTGTTTAGACGATATTCAAAAATATTAGTTGGCGGCTTGATATTAAGCATAATATTTGCATTAATAACTCAGTCCATTGTTATGAATGCTATATGGGGTGATGAAGTTGTATATTGTGATTTTTGGAGAAATACAATTGCAACTGCTAAATTTAAGCTAATAGATTCGTTTCAGGCTGCAGCCTATTTTAAAGAAAAAAATTATTCTAAAGCTCAGGATTTATTTCAAAAGGCTGCTAAGGTAAAATTATCTGATCGATGGAAAGATTTATCTAATTTAGGAGTATTAGCTGCGAAAGAAAACAATTTAAACTTAGCGGTTGAATATTTTAAAAAAGCTTTGGAGTTGTCTCCTAATCAGCCTGATATCTTGAATAATCTTGCTAATGCTTATAGTGAATCTGGTAAATTTGAAGAAGCTGTGAAAGAATTTTTCAGGGCTTATGCATTAGGTCAGCAAAATAAAATATTGGCTATGAATTTAGCGCTTGCTTATGAAAAAAATAAAGATTTTATTAATGCGCAAAAATTTTATGAAAAGGCTTCAGAAATAGAACCCACTGATGAAAATATAAAATTTGATATATTTCGTATGGTTTTTTTAAATCATGAGCAGGATAAAATTAATTTTTGGATTGAGAAACTAAGTAAAGAATCTGCGGATAAAGATATTTTAGTAAAAGCTGGTAATATTTGTGCTTTTCATAAAATGCTAATGCCAGCTTTTGATTTTTATTATAAAGCACTTAAAGTCGATGCTTCGTTTGTACCTGCTTATGTTGGTATAGGTAAATTAATGGGTCATATTGGCAATTTTGATGAAGCTTTAAAAGCTATTGATCAGGGCTTGAAAATGAACCCGAATAATTCGGAATTACTGGATTTAATGAAGAAAGTAAAAACGTTAAAAATTAAAAATTGACAATGGCTTATATATAATATATTATTTAGACCTTATTTATCACCAATATAAATTAAACAGGAGAAATAGTTAATGGAAGTAAGTATTCGTTTACAAAAAATCGGTAAAATCACAAAATTATCTAATTGTTTTCGTATCGTGGCAATGAGCAAGAATCAGAGCCGTGATTCAAAAAATTTAGAAATCCTCGGGCATTATAATCCAACCAAGAAGCCGGCAGAAGTTCTTATTCGTCATGAAAAGATTGAAAAATGGCTTAAAAAGGGTGCTAGAATGACGAATACTGTTAAAGCCCTGGTCAACAAAAATAAAAAAGCTGTCGCAGCGTAAGACAGTACTAAATTTGTTTTATTAAGGAGCAGTTATGCCTACTCAACCTGCAGGAAATGCTTTAATACAGATGTTCCCGTTTGTAGTTGTGTTTTTTATATTTTATTTTTTGGTGATCCGTCCGCAGAATAAACAACAAAAAGAATTAGAAGCTCGTCGTAAAAATTTGCAAAAAGATGATGAGGTCATTACTTCGTCTGGTATTCACGGCGTTGTAACTTTGATCAAGGATAAGACGGTGGTGCTTAGGGTGGATGAAAAAGTAAAAATCGAATTTGAAAAAGAAGCAATAATTAGTGTAGTTAAGAAATAGGCAAAAGGAGTTTTAATATGAAGAATTTACGTGTTCGGCTTTTATGGGTAGGCGCCATAATTGTTGTATCTTTATTGTTTACTTTCCCGATAAAAGATCATATTAACTTAGGTTTAGACCTTAAAGGTGGTATGCATTTAGTTTTGCAGGTCGATACTACTAAGATAGAGGGTAATGCAAAAAATGACGCAGTGTTACGGGCGATTGAAATTTTGCGTAATCGTATTGATGGTATGGGAGTTGGTGAAACAGTTATTCAAAGACAGGGCGAAGATGAAATATTAGTTCAGTTGCCTGGCGTAACTGACCGTGAAAAAGCTTTATCAATTATTGGACGGGTAGCGCAATTGGAATTTCATTTGGTAAATGATGATCCTACCAAAGTAAGTGACGCATTAAAAGGTAACATCCCTGAAGGTTATGAAATTAAGTATGTTAAAAAAGAAGGCGGAGCTCCTCCAGTTTTGATAGATAAAGCTGTAGCTTTAAAAGGCGACACTGTAGCTGATGCCAGGGTTGATTATAATTCACAAAGTTTTGGACAGCCGAGTATCTCGCTTAAATTTAATGCTGAAGGCGCAAAGAATTTCGGAATATTGACTCAGAATAATGTTAACCGCAGATTAGCAATTGTTATGGACGGTGAAGTTCTTTCAGCTCCTAATATTAAAGAAGCGATATTAGGCGGGACTGCCAGTATATCTGGTAATTTTACTTTTGAAGAAGCGTCAGTTTTGAGTTTAGCGCTTCGTTCTGGTGCTTTACCAGCGCCTATGAAAATCGAAGAAGAACGCACTATCGGACCTTTACTTGGAAAAGATTCGATTCGTGACGGGATCACTGCTACAGTTATCGGCGGGGTTTTAGTATTTTTGTTCATGTTATTTTATTATTGGGAATCAGGTATCATTGCTAACATTGCTTTATTGATAAATTTGGTAATGTTATTTGGGATTATGGGTTTAGTTAATAAATTAATGCCAGGCTCGCCATTAACTTTAACTTTACCTGGTATAGCTGGTGTTATTTTGACTTTAGGTATGGCAGTTGACGGTAATATCCTTATTAACGAACGTATTCGCGAGGAGATTAGTAATGGCAGACCTTTACCCGCCGCGATTACTGCGGGGTTTAAACGCGCTTTGACGACCATCATTGATACTCACGTTACTAATTTTATTGCTGCTTTTATGTTATTCCAGTTCGGTTCTGGACCAATCAAAGGTTTCGCAGTTACTTTGTCGATCGGGTTGGCTGCAAGTTTGTTCACTTCAGTTTTGGTCAGCCGCGATTTATTCTCTTTGGCTTTGGAAAACGGTTGGATCAAAGCTTTGAAAATGCGTAATTTTTTCAAGCATACGAATTTTAATTTCGTCGGGCTTCGTTATATTATGATTTGTTTTTCCGCCATATTGGTTATAACCAGTCTGGTCGTGTTATTCAAAAAAGGTGACGCTGCTTATGGTATTGATTTTTCAGGTGGACAGATCCAGCAATATCGTTTTGAAAAAGCAGTGAATGCGGATCAGGTACGTAAAGCATTGAAAGACGCTAATATTAAGGATGCGGTAATTCAGCAATTTGCTAAGAATCCGGAAACAGTCATGATCCGTACTGCTGATGATACTTTTAATTTAGTGTCAGGAATATTTAAAAAAGATTTCAGTGATAATAAATTTGAAGTTATGCGTATTGAAAAAGTTGGACCAGTAGTTGGTAAAGCTTTACGTCAAGCTGCAGTCTGGGCGATAGTCCTTGCCATGGTCGGCATTCTGATTTACATCGGGTTTAGATTTAAACATTTTGATTTTGCTACAGCCGGTGTTATTGCTTTGTTCCACGACGTTATCGTGGCATTTGGGGTGTTGTTGATGAGCGGTCGCCAGATCGATCTTTTGGTCGTTACCGCGCTTATGACCATTGCAGGTTATTCGATCAATGATACTATTGTGGTCTATGATCGTATTCGGGAGAACATGGTTAAGAAACAAAAAATGCCTTTAGCGCAGTTAGTTAATGTCAGCGTTAATGAAACCTTGAGCCGGACGATTTTGACATCAGTTGCAACTACGTTAGTAGTTTTGGCATTGTTTTTTAAAGGCGGGGAAGTTTTAAATTCTTTCGCTTTTTGTTTATTGGTAGGTTTTATATTTGGTACTTATTCCAGCATTTTCGTGGCATCTTCGATTGTTATAGCTTGGGAAGATTATACTGCAAAAAAGAAGAAATAATTTTTTTAAAGAAGAGACAGCGTCCTATTTTTAACTAGGGCGCTGTCCTTTTTTATAAACATATGTTCCAGTCGCTTGAGTTATTTGTTGGTCAGACCATAGCTTTAGATGTGGTCTTGAACAATTTATCCGCATTAAAATATCAAAACGTCCGTCACGCTTTGCAAGAGGGAGAGTATGCCCACAGGGGAGAGATCATTGAAATATATCCTGTGAATTTTGACGGTCCCATCCGCATTGATTTTGATGATGAAAAAATTTCCCGCATCGCGAGTGTTAATATCCGTTCTGGTAAAGCTATTTGGGAACATAAGATAGTAATGGTCTTACCGCATGCACGGACTGATAAGAAGGTCGTATTTTCTGAAGATATTCCTTTAAATAATTTTGTTGATATACAGCAGGGTGATTATGTAGTCCATAATTATCATGGTATTGGTAAGTTTATTGGGCTACAAACCATTGAGGTTCAGAAAGAAGTAAAAGAACATTTTGTTATTGAGTATCAGGGCGGGGATAAATTGTTTGTGCCTAAACATGATATCCACTTGATACAAAAGTATGTAAGTTTTACTAAGCGTCCTCCTCGAGTTTATAAGTTAGGCAGTCCAGAATGGAAAAGGGTTAAACAGCAAATTCAAAAAAGATTGCAGCGTATGGCTGCAGAGTTGTTGCATACTCAGGCAGTACGGGCGAGTTTACGTGGACATGCATTTAGCGTTGATACTGATTGGCAAAAAGAATTTGAAAAGGGGTTTCCTTTTGAAGAAACTTTAGATCAAATCAAGGCGATTGAAGATGTTAAGCGTGATATGGAATCCATTTATCCAATGGATCGTTTATTGTGCGGCGACGTAGGGTTTGGTAAAACTGAAGTGGCGATGCGCGCGGTATTTAAAGCAGTTATGGACCATAAACAAGTGGCAGTGTTGGTTCCGACTACGATTTTGGCAGAACAGCATTATTACAATTTTACAAGACGCATGGATAATTTTCCGGTTAAGGTAGCAATGTTAAGCCGGTTTAAAACAAAAGCTGAACAACAAAAAATTGTGGTTGACCTCGCGGATGGTAAAGTGGATTTGGTAATTGGAACGCATCGGCTTTTATCAAAAGATATTTCGTTTAAAGATTTAGGGCTGATTATTATTGATGAGGAACAGCGGTTTGGGGTTAAGGCAAAAGAAAAATTAAAACATTTTCGTTTGTTGGCAGATGTTTTAACAATGAGCGCGACGCCTATACCGCGCACTTTGCATATGTCTTTGGTTGGGGCGAGGGATATGTCAGTAATCAGTACGCCGCCGCAGCAAAGGTTACCGGTAAAAACTTTTGTTAAAGAATTCGACGAGGATCTGATAAAAGAGGCGATCGAGCGGGAAGTGAAGCGGCATGGTCAAGTGTTCTTTATACATAACCGTGTCGAAGATATTAGTCATATTGGAGCGATTATTAAACGTTTAGTTCCGCAAGCGAGAATAGCTATTGGGCATGGTCAAATGTCTGCTAAAGAACTTGAGCATATTATGATTCAGGTGCTGGAAGGTTCGGTTGATGTTTTAATCTCGACCACAATCATTGAGTCTGGTATTGATATTCCTAATGCTAATACTTTGATAATTAACCGCGCTGATCATTTTGGTTTAGCGGATTTGCATCAATTGCGCGGCAGGGTCGGGCGGTTTACTAGAGAAGCGTATGCTTATTTTCTGATTCCGCCACATCGATCACTGAGTCAGGAAGCTGAAGCGAGGATTGAAGCAATTGAAAAATATTGCGAGCTGGGTGCTGGTTTTAAAATCGCGTTTGAGGATATGCAATTGCGTGGGGCAGGTAATCTTTTAGGACAGGAACAGCATGGTTATATCGCAAGTATAGGGTTTGATCTGTATTGTCGTTTATTAAAAGAATCCGTTGAGAACTTGAAAAAAAACGTTAAAATTGCTTAGTAAATAGTATAGAGTATTGATATGCGTAGGGGCACGATACTTCGTGCCCATATAAAAATTTAAATATCATTAAAATACAAAAAGGATTTTTATGAAATTTATAAAATGTTTTTTAATTTGTTTAATTCTATTCGGCGGTTTTTTTATAATTAGCGTGCAGGCATTTGATGACGCTATTGTGGCAGTGGTCAATAAAGAATTGATCACGCTTAAAGATCTTAAAGATTACTTGCATTCTACTTATGTTAGTTTGGTCGCAGATGGGGTTGACCCGAGACAGATCGACGCTATTATGAAGGATTTAGAGGTTAATGGCGTAGAGAAAATGATCGAGGATAAAATAATTCTTAGTTATGCTAATAACTTAAAAATGGAAATCCGTGAATCTGCGGTTGATGCGAGGGTAAATCAATTAAAAGCACAGTATACCTCTGAAGTGGATTTTATGAATGATTTGGTAAGCAACGGAGCCACTATAACTGATTTGCGGAATAAAATTCGTGATCAGTTAAAAATAAAATATATTATCGATCAAGAGATCCGTTCTAAAATTAATATAAACCCAAAAGAAGCTGAAGATTTTTATTTAGCAAATAAAAATGAATTTAAACTTAAAGAATCTTTTAGTTTAGAGTCGATATATGTTGCTTTTGGTTCTAATAAGTTAGCGGCACACGCTAAGATAGCAACTGCGTTGGAGAAAATTAAAAAGGGCGATGATTTTAAAAAAGTTGCTATGGATTATTCGGATACCCCATCTTTAGGTAAAGTAGAAAAGGGGCAATTAAGAGATGATATAGAAAAAAAGATAGCGTCTTTAAAAACCGATGAAGTTTCAGATATTTTTGAAGTAACTACTGGATATTTTATTTTTAAATTATTAGGGCATACTCCGGAAAAAGAAGCGACCTTTGAAGAGGTTAAGAATTTTGTCTCGGAAGTTGTGTATAGGAATAAATTTAAAGAGAAGTTTGATAAGTGGTTAAGTAAATTAAAATCGGAAACTTATGTCGAGATTAAAAAATAAAGTTATAGGTATTACGCTGGGAGATCCTTGTGGTGTGGGTCCTGAAATAATTGCAAAAGCATTGCGCCGACCGGATATAAAAAAACTAGGCAAGTTTGTTATTATAGGCGATGATTTAAAATGGAAATTAGGAAAGCCTTCAGCCCAGAGCGGAAAAGCTTCCTTGGAATATTTGAATACCGGTATCGAGTTAATTAAGCAGAAAAAGATTGATGCTTTGGTAACCGGACCTTTGAGTAAAGAATTAGTTTCTTTGAGTTGTCCGGGTTTTCATGGGCATACGGAATATTTAGCAGAAGCGTTTAACGTTAAAAATGTAGAAATGTTATTCGTGGCTGGAAAATGGAAGGTGATAATAGCTACTCGGCATATTCCGCTTAACCAGGTGTCGTCAGCGATTACGGTAAAAGGGTTAAGTCAGACTATAGAGCTTACGCATAGTGTTTTGCAAAAAATGTTTAAGATAAAAAAGCCTAAGATCGCGGTATGTGGTTTGAATCCTCACGCTGGTGAAGGTGGCAAGATTGGAATGGAAGAGAAAGAAGTAGTATCAAAAGCTGTAGATGCCGCGCAAGACCGCAAAATGAAAATATATGGTCCATTTGCAGCAGATACCTTGTTTGTTCCTGTAAATGGGGAAAAATATGATGCAATTATTTCGATGTATCATGACCAAGGGTTAGGTCCTATAAAAGCTTTATTTTTTCCTAATTTAGTTAATGTGACTATTGGGCTTCCGTTTATACGAACTTCAACTGCTCATGGTACTGCGTTTGGAATTGCTGGAAAAAATGTCGCTGATCCATCGTCTATGATTGAAGCCATAAAATTAGCTTTTGAGTTATCCGCATGATACAAAATCATAGAGCAAAAAAATCCTTAGGGCAAAATTTTCTGACCAATTCTGCCATTATTAAAAAAATAATTGAAGTTTGTGATCTTAAAAAAGATGATGTGGTTTTAGAAATTGGACCAGGTAAAGGGGCTATAACTGAAGGGATCGCCTCGAGAGTCAAACAAGTATTGGCGGTAGAAGCTGACCATACATTGGCTAAATATCTTCATGAAAAATTCACAGGCACAAATATAACGGTGTTTTCAGAAGACATATTAAAATTTGATTTTGAAAAACTACCGGATAACATCAAGCTCATAAGTAATCTTCCATACAATATTGCCACGCCTATAATTGAAAAAGTCATAGCGCATCGAAGAAAATTTAATCAGTTTTTTATGATGGTACAGTTGGAATATGGGCAAAGAATGTGCGCGGTGCCAGGAAATAAAACTTATGGGTCTTTCAGTTGTTTTGTTCAGTATTATGGTTTGCCTGAAATATTATTTAAAATCGGGCGGGGAGCTTTTCAACCTATGCCTAAAGTTCAATCATGTTTTATAAAGTATGACTTGTTTAAAAAACTTCCTCAAGAATTTCACATAGAAGAAAGATTATTTATGATTATAAGAACAGCTTTTCAGCAGCGGCGAAAAACTATTCTTAATTCTTTGAATGGTTTTGCGGATAAGGCAAGTTTAGAAAAAATATTTGTGAAGTTAGGGATTGATTCGCAAGATAGAGCGGAAAGTTTAAGTCTTGGACAATACATTAAAATAGCAGGGGAGCTGGATGTTATTTGTCACTCGGCCAATCTTTGAACCAATAATTAGCCAATTTTCTTTCATTTAATTCAAAAGCGTATTGCAATATCAGATCTTGAGCTGATTCTGGAGTGTTGTAAAAACTTATCCCAATTTCTTTTTCATTTACCCGGTTACGGTTTGAATTTTTTATCCAGCGGATATTACCGTGTACAGTTACCGGAGTATTATCATCGAGATATATGGTAAGTTTTACTTTTTGGTCTGCATGAAAATCGCTGTCTGAGCGTATACAAGCACCGGAGCAATTTAAATCTTTAGTAGCGGCCTCATGTATACCTATACTGTCGTCGAGTTGAAAAAGTACTTTATTCTCGACTTCCCAGCGCGGTAAATAGCGGTCGTCGGATTCGCGGACACTGCTTGTCTGTTGTTTTTCTCTGTCCATGTCATGACCCCCCTCAATCAATGGTTCGAGTTAATATAACTTTACAAAAAAGCCACATTAACTTTACAAATTTAAAAGTCTCCGTGGCTATTTCGACTATAGCACTGGACATAGACTAATGCAATAGGATTTTAGGGAAATTTTTTAGAAAAGTGATAAATGTGATAAAGGTGGTAAATGTGGCAAAGGTTGTGGTAGAATTTTTAATATTTTTATTAATGAAAGGATAATATGGAAAAACGGATTTATTATCACGATACAGACGCTGGTGGTGTGGTTTATTACGCGAATTATTTGAAATATATGGAAGAAGCGAGGACTCAATATTTATTGGATCGGGGAATCGCGTTAGATATGTTTTTGTACGCGGTACGTGAGTGCAATTTAAGATATCGCTCACCGGCACGATATGGCGATATTATTAAATGTTCTTCTGAAATTAAAAAGATCTCGGCTGCTCAAATATTTTTTCAGCAGAACATAATTAATAAAGCTGATGGTAAGCTTTTAGTCGAAGCGGAAGTTACTTTAGTTTGCTTAACCCGTGATTTTAAGCCTGCGGTTATTCCAGATGAAGTTAGGGGTAGGTTATTGACAAAGTTATAGATATGTACTATATTATGTACGTACGTAAATAGTAACATGAGGAGGCGATTATGAATATGATAACTGCTACTAATGCTCGAAGTGGCTGGTTTGATCTTTTAAAAAAAACTGTAAAAGGGCATAATCCAGTGTATATAACATCTAAAGAGGGAAATGCTGTTTTATTATCTGGAACTGATTATGAAAGTTTGATTGAAACTTTGGAATTATTATCGGAAAAAGGTTTTCTTGATAGTGTGCGCCAAGCTAAGCGGGAAATTAAGAATGGAAAAACTTATTCAATGGATGAAGTATTCAACGATAATTAATGTATACGATACGAATTACTCATCAGGCGAAAAAAGATATTGAGAAATTATCTCCTAAGTTAAAAGATAAATTAAAAGATATTTTAATTAATTTAATTTCAAAAGATCCTTATGTTGGAAAGAAGTTGATCGGAGATCTTGCGGGAAGTTATTCTTTAAGATTGAACATCAAAGATAGGATAGTCTATTCTATAGATCAGGATATGAAGATGGTTTATATTGAGAGAGCAAAGTCTCATTATGGTGAATAAACTTACCTTACTTGCCACTTGTAAATAATTATGCTCGATGTTATTATATTGCCTAAATTACGGCGACATGAACTTGCTTCGTGTCCCCGTACTAATAAATGGATTAAATTATGATAACTAAAGAACAAGCTTTAAAAATTGCGAGTTTATCCAGAATACACCTGAAAGAGGCTGAGGCAGAGTCTTTAGCTTCTGATCTTGAATGTATTTTGAAATATATCGACCAGTTAAATGAGGTTGATGTATCAGGTGTTAAGCCTACCAGTCATGCTTTACCTTTACAGAATGTATTTAGGGAGGATGTAGTAAAGCCTTCGTTTACACAGGAGCAGGCTTTGCAATTCGCGGTTGATAAATATAAAGGATGTTATAAAGTACCGAAAGTTATTGAGTAATGAAAACCTCGCAGCTTACAGCACATGAAATATTAGAACAGTACTCGGCGAAGAAATTATCGTCTGCGTCAGTTTGTGATGCAGTTTGGCAGGAGATCGACCAGAAAGAAAAAGATATTCATGCCTATGCTGAAGTCTTTCCAAAAGAGTCTGCAATTATAAATTATGATGGAAATAATTGTCCGATTCCCGTTGCGATAAAAGATAATATTTGTATTGCTAGTAAAGCTACAACTTGTTGTTCAAAAATATTAAAAGGTTTTGTGGCACCTTATGACGCTACAGTAATTGAAAAATTGAAAAATAGCAGCGCGATATTTGTGGGTCATGCAAATATGGATGAATTTGCTTTTGGTTCTTCGACTGAGACGTCGTGTTATGGACCGACCAGAAATCCGTGTGATCTGTCCCGCGTTCCAGGCGGGTCAAGCGGCGGGTCTGTGGCAGCAGTAGCAGGTAATGAGGCTATTTGGTCGTTAGGGTCTGATACTGGCGGGTCTATTCGTCAGCCTGCAGCATATTGCGGGGTTGTGGGTTTGAAACCTACTTATGGACGGGTATCGCGTTATGGTTTGATAGCATTTGCGTCAAGTTTAGACCAGATCGGACCGGTCACAAAAGATGTTACTGATTCAGCGTTACTTTTAAATATTATTGCGGGGCATGATCCCAAAGATTCAACTTCTGCGAATGTGTTGGTTCCAGATTATACTAAGTCGCTGATAAATAATGTTAAAGGGCTTAAAATCGGTTTGCCTAAAGAATATTTTATTGAAGGTTTAGACGCGGAAGTAAAGGCTAAAGTAATGGACGCTGTAGCTTTGCTTAAATCTTTGGGCGCTGAATTTAAAGAAATTTCTTTGCCGCACAGTAAATATGCCATTGCTTGTTATTATATTGTGGCAACTGCAGAGGCAAGTTCAAATTTGGGTCGTTTCGACGGTGTTCAATATGGTTTACGCGTTCAACCGTCTAAAACTAGAAAAACTAATATAGTAGATATGTATGAAGAAACCCGAGATCAAGGGTTTGGTGCTGAAGCAAAACGTCGGATTATGCTTGGTACGTATTCTTTATCGTCTGGATATTATGATGCGTATTATTTGAAGGGTTTGAAAGTCCGGACTATGATAAAGAATGATTTTGACCGCGCGTTTGAAGACGTTGATGCTATTATCACACCGACTGCTCCGACCACAGCGTTTAAATTAGGCGCAAAAATGAATGATCCGATAAGCATGTATTTGAATGATATATTTACAACCCCTGCAAATTTGAGCGGTATACCCGCAATATCTGTACCATGCGGCAATTCAAAAGAAAATTTGCCGATAGGTTTACAAATAATGGCTAAACCGTTTGCTGAAGAAATGTTATTTAGAATTGCTTACACATACGAAAAGAATAAAGTTTAATTATGTCACAAAAATTTGAAACAGTTATTGGGTTGGAAGTGCATCTTCAATTGAAAACAGCGACGAAGATTTTTTGCGCTTGTGCTAACCAATTTGGTGAGCAGCCGAATTCATTGACTTGTCCGGTGTGCTTGGGACTCCCCGGCACTTTGCCGGTACTTAACCGTCAGGTTTTGGAATATGGTATTAAAGTTGGTCTGGCTTTGGGTTGTGAGATAAATCCATTTATAAAGTTTGACCGTAAAAATTATTATTATCCTGATTTGCCAAAAGCCTATCAAATTTCTCAATATGATTTTCCAGTAGCAAAAAATGGTTTTGTCATGATCCCTAAAGAAAAAGGGGAGCAGAAAAAAATCCGGATTAATCGTGCACACCTTGAGGAAGATGCTGGTAAGTTGACTCACGATGCTGTAGGAACTCTGGTCGATTATAATCGAACTGGCACACCATTATTAGAGATTGTAACTGAAGCGGATCTGCGTTCTCCGCAAGAAGCGTATGATTATTTACAGGTTTTAAAATTAGCTTTGCAGTATTTAAATGTGTCGGATTGCGATATGGAAAAAGGCAGTTTGCGTTGTGATGCGAATGTTTCGATCCGTCCTATGGGCGAGACAAAACTTGGAACGAAATCTGAGATTAAGAATATGAATTCATTTAAGGCGGTTAAAGCTGCGCTTGAATATGAAGTTATCCGTCACACGCAAGTAATTATGTCGGGTGAAAAAATCGTTCAGGAAACTCGCTTGTGGGACGACAATAAACAAACGACTTTTTCTATGCGAAGTAAAGAAGAAGCGCATGATTATCGTTATTTTCCGGATCCGGATTTGGTTCCATTTGTTGTTGATCAGCAAAAGATCGAGGAGATCCGGAATTCTTTGCCTGAATCGCCTTTTAAAAAATTAGAACGATTTAAGCAGCAGTATAAACTTAACGAATATGATGCTACTATTTTGGTTCAAGATCAAAATGTTGCCGCGTTCTTTGAAGAATGCGTGATGATTTTTTCTGACGCTAAGAAGGTGGCGAATTGGTTAAACGGCGCGGTATTGCAGGAATTGAATGATCGTAAGATTCCGATAACGCAAATTAAAATC
Source organism: Candidatus Omnitrophota bacterium (assembly GCA_015233195.1). Lineage (GTDB taxonomy): Bacteria > Omnitrophota > Gorgyraeia > Zapsychrales > Zapsychraceae > JADFYE01. The sequence continues at coordinate 5,965 of JADFYE010000010.1, read as the reverse complement.
ACGCCAGTAGCATTGGCTGAATTGATAAAAAATGTCGAGGATGGAGTAGTTAGTAATCTGGCAGGGAAAGAAGTTTTAAAGGATATGCTTGATACCGGTAAAACTGCAAGCCAAATTATAAATGAAAAAGGCTTGGCTCAGGTTTCTGACCAAAGCGCTTTGACTGCAGTGGTAGATGAGATCATAAAAGACAATCCTAAAGCTGTAACAGAATTTAAATCGGGAAAAGAAAATATTATAGGTTTTCTGGTCGGACAAGCCATGAAAAAGACTCAAGGGAAGGCTAACCCTAAAATGATCGGGGAGATCATAAAAAGGAGAATAGTTGATGCGTAAAAAGATTTTTATTGCAGTGGTCGGTATCATAGGGGTCTTATCGATCGCAACTTTGGCAGTTTCACAAATGGATCGTTCTATAAAAGATGATCTGTTTACTCAAATTGAGTTGTTCAGTTACGCGTTAACTACGGTTAAGACTGAATATGTTGACGATATAAAACCAAAAGATCTTATTTATGGTTCTTTGCGCGGTTTATTATCTTCGCTCGACCCGCATAGTCAATTTATGGATCCGGAAGAATATAAAGAATTAAAAACTGAAACTGAAGGAAAGTTTGGCGGATTAGGTATTGAAATATCAGTTAAAGATGGGTTATTAACGATCATCACGCCGATTGAAGATACACCAGCGTGGAGAGCTGGAGTGAAAGCTGGAGACCGGATAGTTAAGATCGGCGATGAGTTGACCCGGGATATGACTTTAAATGATGCAGTAAAAAGATTGCGCGGCGAACCTAACACTAAAGTTACGATTACAGTTTTACGCGAAAGTGATTCTAAGATTCTTGAGTTTACGATCACTCGGGAAATTATTCATATTCAAGACGTAAAAAATGTCCAGATATTGAAAGATAAAATTGGATATATACGTTTGACTGAGTTCAGGGAAGAATCTGCTAAGGAATTCCGTAAGGGTATAGAGCAATTAAAAGCGCAAGGCGCTGATAGTTTGATTTTGGATTTGCGGAATAATCCGGGCGGATTGTTGAATGTCGCGATTGATATAACTGAACAATTTTTACCTGAAGGGCAGACCATAGTTTCGACTAAAGGCCGTCGGGAAAGCCAGAATTCTGTAGCCATTTCAGCAAATAAAGATCATGTTATTGATTGGCCGACAGTGGTTATGATTAATCAGGGAAGCGCATCAGGCAGTGAAATTTTAGCAGGCGCGTTAAAAGATAATAAACGGGCAGTATTGTTAGGAACTAAATCATTTGGAAAAGGTTCAGTGCAATCGGTTATTCCGATGCCGGATGGGTCTGGTCTTAGATTGACTACTGCGAAGTACTTTACTCCGTCAGGAGTTTCAATACATGAAAAAGGTATTATTCCGGATGTAGTAGTAGACCGTATATATCCTAAAAAAGATGATGAGGATACAAAGAAAAAAGATCCTAACGAGAAAGATGTAGACGAAGTTTTTGATAATGTTAAGAAAAATACAAAAACTGCTGTTCCAGTACCTGAAACTGATCCGGTTAAGAAACATGAAGCAGAGGTGAAAGAGGAACTTTTAAAAGATAACCAGATTCAAAGCGCGATCAATGTGCTTAATGGAATAAAGGTTTATAAGAAATTTGAACCAGAGGTAAAGAGGTAAGAGATATAGTGAAGAAGTTAGATTAAAAAGTCCCCTCTCCAGCCTCTGGGGAGAGGGATAGGGTGAGGGGATATTATAAAAGTTATATTTGGTTTTTTTTATGTTGATTTTGGGAATAGAAACTTCGTGTGATGAGACAGGGTGTGCAATCGTCGAGAATGGTCGTACCATCCTTTCGAATATAATTGCGTCCAGTCTTAAAGATCATTCGCGTTACGGTGGAGTTATACCGGAAATCGCTTCGCGCCGGCAATTAGAATTTATTAATGTTGTGGTCCAGGAAAGTTTGGATCAGGCTAAGCTAAGTTTGGATGATATTGACGCGTTTGCTGTCACTCAAAATCCGGGTTTGATCGGATCGCTTTTGGTTGGTATATCTTTTGCTCAAGGTTTAAGTTTGGCATTGAACAAACCGCTTATTCCGATTGATCATATCCGCGCGCATTTATATTCTAATTTTTTGACCTCAAACGTAAATGAAACTCTCGAAGTAAAATTACCGTGTATAGGATTAGTGGTTTCTGGAGGGCACTCTAATATTTATCATATAAAAAGTTTTGAGAATTTTAAATTGTTAGGTCAGACCAGAGATGACGCTGTAGGTGAGGCTTTTGATAAGGTTGCCAAAATTTTAGGTTTGGGTTATCCGGGTGGACCATTGATAGATAAATTGGCACAACAATCAACTGGCAAACGAATTCCACTTAAATGTTCGGCTTTTCCAGATTCTTTTGATTTTAGTTTCAGCGGCATCAAGACTGCGGTATTGTATTATTTGAAAGACCATGGAACGGATAAAGATTTTAATAAAGCAGACCTTGCTTTTTCGTTTCAGGAAAGTATTATTGAAGAGATAAGTCGTAAAACTATTGCAGCTTGTTTAACGACTAAGAATAAAAGTGTTATAGTCGGCGGAGGAGTAGCAGCCAATTCGTGTTTACGCAAACATTTAGTAAATGATGCGGCGCGGCAGGATATTAAAGTATTTTTTCCGCCTATGGTTTTGTGTACAGACAACGCGGCAATGGTGGCAGGGCTTGCATACCATTTTTAGAAAGGAGTTTATATGGTGGATTTGCCTTTATTTGATACCGTAGAGAAAATTGTGATTGTTGTTTTTCTTTCTGGTCTTATAGGCTTGGAACGCGAAGTTAAATTTAAAGATGCTGGATTGCGTACTCATATTTTATTAGGCATGAGTACGACTCTGCTCGTATTGACTTCTTTTTACCTTTCTGATATATACAGTGGAACTACCAAGGGCGATCCTGCTCGGATAATTACAGGCATCATTACTGGTATAGGGTTTCTTTGCGGTGGCGCAATATTTAGGGGAGATTCACATGTGATGGGATTGACTACTGCAGCTTCAATGTGGATCGTAGCTGGTATTGGGATCACAGTTGGCTGCGGCATGTATCAGACCGCAGCATTGATTACTATAGCGGCTTGTGTGGTTTTAATATTTGTTAAACCCATTGAGCAAAAAGTAAAAGAAAAATTTATTAATAAAAAGATATAGAAGGAAGTGAAGTATGGGGTTGCGTCCGCGTCGTGATGATAAACATAATTCAAATGATATGGATCGAAATATCGAGATCAATGCTGGAATGCAGGGAAATTTAGTATTTAAAGATCCGGTTAATTTAAAGATTAATGGGAATTTCAAAGGTAGTTTGGATACACATGGATCATTGGCTATCGGAGAGAATTCTGAAGTCGAGGCTAATATTTCAGGCGATAATGTTATCATAGCCGGTAAGGTTACTGGGGACGTTATCGCTCATAAAATGTTAGTGATTTTACCTACCGCAGTCTTGCTCGGTAATATAATATCTCCTAAACTCAATATCGTCGAAGGCGCGATATTTAATGGTAAATGCCAGATGGCAGAAGGATTGATCTCTTTGCAAGAAGTTGCGCATTATTTGGAAATCGATACTGCAGAGATCGAGCGTATGGCAAATAGCGGCGAGATACCAGGGATAAAAAGCGGTAATGTCTGGCTGTTTGAAAAACAGAAAATTGATATTTGGGCAGGGTCAGCGAAAGTTTCTTGATAATGAATGCACCTCAATATATTTCAGTACGGGAAAGCGCGCAGATTTTGGGGGTGAGTGAACGTAAGGTCATGGATCTTATAGAAGAACGTAAATTACAAGCGTACAAGATCGCGAATAAATTTTTACGTTTAAAACATAGTGAAGTAATGGCAATTAAAGACGCGGGTGAAGTTAAAGTTGAGACGGTTCAGTATGCGTATTCAGCTGCAGAACGTATGCAAGATTTTTTTTACTACAATAGTTTTTATATGTTTATGGGCGGAGTTATTGTTGTTTTATTGTATATAATCTTTATGACTTAATATGGGTAAAATCAAAGAATTTGTCTGGCATAAAAAACGTCAGCAAATGGTTTCTAATAAAGTATTAAAACCACATGCAGAATTGGATACTTCTAAAAATTCTGCGCCTAAAAAATCTAATATCTCTCCTGAAATGAAGAAGTTTTTTGAAAAACTTTCTGAACAGATCCGTAATGCGGCAAAATAAAAATAGCCTTATTTATATCCATTTGTTATAATTCAATTCCTTTCAAATCCCAGGATATACTTCCCATAAAGAGGAGAAGTATGTCATCTTATCCGATCTGTCAGTGGCCTGTGGACGACCGTCCTCGGGAAAAATTAATTAAGTATGGCGAAAAAGCCTTAACTGATTCTGAATTGTTGGCTATTATATTACGAACCGGAGTAAAGGGGCGGTCTGCGTTAGACCTTGGACGAAAAATCGTCGAAACATTTGGTTCTTTTAGCAATATGTATTCTGCTAATAAAACCGAATGGTTAAGTATTAAAGGTGTAGGCAGTGCGAAGTTAGCTCAGATCAAGGCTGCGATTGAAATCGGTCGTAGGTTCAAAGAAGTAAAAAATGATACTGAAAAAATTAAGATAAAATCTTCCGCACAAATTTATGAGATCATTTATCCGCAGTTATGCCATTTAAATATTGAAGTGTTTAAAATTATATTTTTAGACGGGCAGAACCACATTGTGCATATTAGTGAAGATCATAGTGGGACAGTTAATCAAGTTAACCCAATAATTAGAGAGATATTCAAAAAAGCTATAGAGTTTTATGCGGTGTCTATAATTTGCGCCCATAACCATCCATCCGGCGATCCAGCACCCAGCCCGCAAGATAAAGCATTTACTGAAAAATTAAAAATAGCTGGAAATTCATTGCAAGTAAAAGTGTTGGACCATATTATTGTTGCCGGCGAGAAATATTTCAGTTTCGCGGATCAGGGGATGGTATAAAAAAATAGCGGGAGACAGGATCGAACTGTCGACACTACGGGTATGAACCGTATGCTCTACCAACTGAGCTACCCCGCCATAAATATTTTTCAATAGGCTGAAATTTTACGATAAAGCCACGCGTTTCGCAAGGGAATTTTTTTCATAAAAAAGTTTGTTAAAAAAAGATGTTTTTTTAAAAATATATGCTATACTTCGTAACACTTATAGAAGAGTTTTTTAAGTTTTAAATATTTAAAAAATAATCATATTTCTTTTTGACATTAGGTGTAGTTTTGGTTTAATAACATCATAAAGGTGAAGAAGGAGCGAAATTCCCGAAAAATCTAAGATGTAATTCTTAGTATCAGACCAAACAAATATTGGGGACTGACGAGGAAAGAAAGTTTAACGCATTTCGGTTTTGTAAAGTTATTAACCCTATAGTGAAGCGAAATAGGCTTAAAGG
>JADFYE010000010.1:0-497 GCA_015233195.1 Candidatus Omnitrophota bacterium | reverse complement strand
TTTGGTTGTAAACAATGAAAAAGGAGATAGTAATGCGTAAATTATGTTTATTAGTTCTGGTCGTAGTTGGGCTGTGTATGGTCAGTTCAGTGTTATACGCGCAAACTGCTCCGGTTCAGAATGCGGTAGTAGCGCCACAAGAAGAAACCATGGCAGCTACAGATAATACTGATACTGCAGGTCAGGACGCAATGGATGAAAATCTGGGATTCGCGTTTGGAAATTTAAAATCAGTCAGTGCTACTGACATTGTGGTTACAGAGCAGGATGATGTGTCTGGTCAGACCACAGATACAGCGTGTGTTATTGATAAAGAAACCTCTTATGAAGGTGTAGATAGCATTGCGGGTTTAAAACAAGGCGATGTGGTGGAAGTGGTTTATCAGGAAGTTGATGGAAAAAAAATAGTTAAAATGATATCCAAAGCGGATATGACGACTGAAGAGGAACCGGCAGCAAAGGTAGAACCTGATGCTCAACCGGCTCCGGTTGCAAAA